>NZ_JAKVPU010000012.1:0-158216 GCF_022487605.1 Bacillus sp. ES1-5
CGTCGCTCCTGTTGGGCCTGTTGAACCTGTTACTCCCGTCGCTCCTGTTGGGCCTGTTGAACCTGTTACTCCCGTCGCTCCTGTTGGGCCTGTTGAACCTGTTACTCCCGTCGCTCCTGTTGGGCCTGTTGAACCTGTTACTCCCGTCGCTCCTGTTGGGCCTGTTGAACCTGTTACTCCCGTCGCTCCTGTTGGGCCTGTTGAACCTGTTACTCCCGTCGCTCCTGTTGGGCCTGTTGAACCTGTTACTCCCGTCGCTCCTGTTGGGCCTGTTGAACCTGTTACTCCCGTCGCTCCTGTTGGGCCTGTTGAACCTGTTACTCCCGTCGGACCTGTTGGACCCAGCTTAGGAACTGTCCCATCACAACTAAAACAGCAAGAATCAACATGTACACCATTTTGATTATTACACTCACAATACCCATTTATATTATTGCGCCATGAAGACATGTTGACCACTTCCTTCACATTCAATCTTTTAAGTACAATCGCCGAGTTAAAAAACATCTATTTAAATAACAAAGAAATACTTTACCTAGTCGGGATAAACACAGATTTATTCCATACATTCTATTAATTATTACATGCGATTTGCTCTCCTTTTGCTTGTACTTTCGCCTTCTTGCTCAAATGAAATTCTTTTTTTTCATTCTGCATATACATATAAACTTCAATCCAATTGGTGTATTCATCGGCGGACTACTTGCAGTTAAAATTCCCCTTTTTTTCATGGAAATTAGGATTTAGCTCAATAGCCCTTGCTTTAATAGAAATCGGCATTTCAGCTCTCAGCTCAACAATTATTCAACTCTTTATCGTTAACACAAATTTGAACGTTGCTGTACTTGGAGCACCTTATTTCTTATGGTTGATGAGGAAGAGTAGAAGGAAGGTTAGTTAAAAAAGGAAACTATCTTTTTTTCACGAATGTAACCTATGAACATAACTAGGAGGGATAAATATGTACCAAACTATTGAAGGCTTTCTACAATCATGGACATACGAGGCTGAGTCTACTCAAAAGATGCTCGATGCATTAACAGATGAGTCTTTGTCACAAGAAATTGCACATGGGCACTGGACATTAGGCAGAGTTGCTTGGCATATCGTGACGGCAATTCCAGTTATGCTATCTGGTACGGGGCTTAAGTTTGAAGGGGAAACGAAAGATTATCCTGTTCCAACTTCAGCTAAAACAATTGCAGATGGGTATCGTAAAGTGAATGCGACTTTTGTTGAAGCACTTCAAAGCGAATGGACTGATAAGGATTTAACTACTATTAATGACTTCTTTGGTCGCCCTATGCCGAATTCTATATTTTTAATGACACTTATTAATCATCAAAATCACCATCGCGGGCAAATGACAGTTTTAATGCGACAAGCCGGCTTAACAGTTCCTGGCGTATATGGTCCTGCAAAAGAAGAATGGGCTGTGGCTGGAATGGAAGCTCCTAAAATGTAACAACAGAAAAAGACAAGGTGTTTACACATCTTGTCTTTTTCTGTAACTTGTTTCATGTGAAACTATTTTACTAACTTCTATTATTGGAGTTATCAGCGTATCTCTTTATTTCACAAGTTATGGTACCCCTTGGGGAAAACAAACAGCAATTACGGAAACAAAAGAATATATTACAAAATACTTTGATCTAGATGCGGAAGTCAAAAATACTTCTTACGATGCTAAAATGAATAGCTATGCAATCTCCTTTGAGACAAGTAGAGACGGAGAGTTTACTATCGAATATAAAAGTCCTAATAACTTTAATATTTCTCCAGGAGTGCAAGAGTATTTAAGCAAACACTCCAAATTTACAGAGTAGTAACGAAGCATACATATACAAAAAAGAGTTGGTGTAACGCCAACTCTTTTTTCTTATTCTTGTCATACAGTTATATCTTCCTTCTCTATATTTTTAATTCCGTAATATGCAATCGCAACTCCAATTGCAGCAAGTGCTAGTTGAAGGGGAAGAAAAGTTGCTGTAGAAAACATAGGAGTGTTATTAATTGCGATTGATACAACAATCAGAGATGAAACAATTGTAGTTGGCACCGAACGTTTACGCATTCCGAAATATAGAGGGATTAAACTTATTCCCGCAGTTGCAATGGCTAAAGGAACAAGGTTTATCCCTTCTTGCTTCAATTGATCTATTGTGAATGAATTAGGAAGAATTGAAAAATAGCTATCTATCCCAAAGAAAACTCCTACTACTAAAATGTTAGATAAAATAACTGTTATAAATGTTACTATCGCTATAATGGCCAACTTACTACTCATCATTTTCCTCCGATTAATAGGATAAGAAAACATAAGTAGGATTGTTTTGTTTTTATATTCACTAATTATTAACCTTGCGATTAATACACTACCAAAAATAATAAATGTTGCTCTTACTAATGTACTAGCCGTTAACAACATCATCTGCGGATCCCTTATTTCCGGATCACCTTCTACTTGAGCAACGATGCTCGTAAAGATCATTAATGCCAGTATAGCGATATTTGCAATAATCGCTCCCCTTACATACCATCCAAGCTTAAACTTTTTCAATTCTAGCTTCATAAGATGTAGCATAATAGCCCTCCTTTCATTTACATTTTAATCAATATAAATCGCTCCTGTTTTACTTAAAATCTTCACTTCGTTTTTTTCATCACCAATAGTTCCCTCTTTTATTTTTTCTGTATTTTTATCTTTCTTAAGTCCTTTTACATTCACCATTACGTCAGACGAATTACTTTTAGCCGTAAGTTTCAAAGAAGTCGGAACACCTTTATACCGTACGCCAATATCTCCTGATTTTGTTTCTACAAATAATGATTTTCCTTCTTTCATATCTTTCAGTAATACTTCCCCGGATGTTGAAGTAATGTTCATATTTGAGTTACTTACATTTGTTATATAGTTATCACCAGTCGCAGACTTAATATTTAATTCTTGTACTGAACTATCTTTTACAGCTAATTCTCCATTTTGCGCTATGAATTCACCTTTCTCGGCTGATAGTCCTACAACCATTTCATCTCCAGACTCACTTTCTGTCACGATATTTTTCACTTCTATTTCGCTTATTTTCACATCACCCGATTTATTATTTAATACAATTTTATCTATTTTTTTCTTCGGAATAGCTATAGATATACTATTTTTCTTCCGAAACGTAAAACCATTAAAGAATCTGGTCGTCTTTTGCTTTTGCTTAATCACAACTTTATTTCCTTCATGTTCTATTTCGACGGGATCTATCTCTTTATCTACTCGTTTACCTTGAGCCGAAATTACTATTTTGTCAGCATCTGTACTTTTCAACTCAATATCCCAGTTTTCATTGTCCACTTCTATTTCTTTTATATGATTTATCTCAAAAGACTTTTCTTTCTTAAAATCTTTCCCCTGAAATGTCTTAAAACCAAAAATCACACTAGCAATTGTCAGAAATAAAATTGCAATTACTATTATTTTTTTCACTGTTCATACCCCAGTTCGTCGTTGTTTTAAGCTTCCTTCACGCTACATCAATCTTGTCGATTTTACGATACGAAAGATAACTAATAAAAATTCCTAATAAACAGAGTACAATTGGGATAAATATAAAATCATACATACTTACTTGACCGTTTCCAGGACCAACGTTACTGTTCATTAGCATCCCAATTATTACTGCAGAAGTAATCGTTGTCGGTGTTGATTTCTTTCTCATCCCAAAAAATAAAGGAATTAAACTTATTCCAGATATCATAAATGCACTTATAAAAGTAGCTGGAACGGTAGCTATTATTTCTCCTATCGTAATAGGTGTTTCAATTAGCCCTATCATTGGGTTCATAAAAAATATGAGCAAACTAATAGTGAACGTAGCGATAATCATGCTAATAAAACAAAAACTAAAAACAATTGTTAATTTCGCTCTCATTAACTTTTTCCTTTGCAGTGGATACATAAACAATAGTTGCATTGTTTTATTCTTATACTCATCAATTACTAAACGCGATAAAATGACCGCACTAAAAATAAGAAATGTCATCCTAATAAATATGTTTGCTAAAGTCATATATTTTGTGAAATCAGTGAGTGCCGCATCTGCTTCACCTTTCGCTCCCACCCCCATAAGACTTACCGCAGCAAAAATTGCTATAATACAAATGGCTACCCCTTTAAAGTAACTAGATAATTTATGTTTCTTCCATTCAAGTTTCATTAATTTAAACATATAAACCACACCTCCATTACTGACATAACTATCTCTATGCTACTAACATTCTAATTCCAGCAGTAACTACGCTTACTATTCCTATCACTAGTAAAATTAACGGCCATTTCCGCTCAGGTTTTCTATAATATAAAATCCCACTTATGAACATTACAATCAATCCACTTACTAGATTCACTAACAATCCATTAAGCATGAATGCCCTCTCCATCCATTACATTTAAGAAATATTCTTCTAAGGAACTATGTTTCTTATTAATACTTTCAATTTCTACATCGTTCATAATAAGTGCTTTTGAAATAGCTTGCTGCGTCGCTGCCGTATCATACACACGAATCATATTTCCACTCATTATTTTGTAATTTTTTATACCGAGTTTATCTTCTAAAATATAAGCTGCACGCTTCACATCAGGAACAGTAATTTCAATGTACTCTGTTTGTTTTCCGTTAATACTCTTCATTGAAACTTCTTTTATTAGCTTTCCATTTTGAATCATACCGATTGTATCTGCCATTAGTTCCATCTCGCCTAAAATATGACTAGAGACTAATAACGTAATACCATATTCTTTGCAGAGCATTTTAAATAAGTCTCTTAATTCTTTAATACCAATTGGATCTAAACCGTTAATTGGCTCATCTAAAATGAGTAATTCTGGCTTCGTCATGATTGCCCTTGCAATACCAAGTCGTTGCTTCATCCCTAATGAAAAGTCTTTTACTTTTTTATCATCTATACCGTGCAGTTTCACTAAATGTAAAGCATGATCAATTGCATTTTTATCGTAATAGCCCATATATTCACAATGTAATTCTAGGTTTTCCTTCGCCGTTAATTTATCATAAAAGATTGGATATTCGATAATTGTCCCCATGCGCTTTAACAATTCATAAGATGTATCCGTTAACTTCTCACCAAAAATTTCAATATCACCACTCGTCGGTTTTATTAAGTTTGTGATCATTTTCATAATCGTTGTTTTACCTGCACCATTCGGTCCTAAGAAACCATATATCTCACCTTTTTTTACATGCATGTTAACGCTAGAAATTACTTCTTTCCCTTTAAACACTTTCGTTAACTGATTCGTTTTTAATATATATGTCATGTCACTATCTCCTTTCGCACTACCTTATACTTCTATAATAGACAACGGAATTCTCTTTTTTCTTACCCGTTCCTTACAAATTCCTTACGCTGAAAAAAAGCTTGTAGAATCTACTTCTCTACAAGCTAAAACAGCATTTTTTTTAATACAACAGTAAAAATTGTTTTTTCATACGGCTTACTAGAAAGATGTATTTTTCCATCCATCGCTTCCACAAGTCTTTTCGTAATCGTTAACCCTAAACCGCTCCCTTGGTACAATCTATTTCTGGAATCTTCAAGTGTGTACATACGCTCAAACACTTTATCAATATGAGATTCATCAATTCCTTTTCCTGTATCCCATACATCTATATACACACTCGTTTCATCATCTCTTAACGTCACACCAAGTGTCTTTCCATCGTCTCCATATGTAATTGCATTGGATATTAAATTATTCAATACTCTACCTAACACTTCTACATTTCCAAGTGCAAATATATTTCTTTCTGGTATATCAATATGAACTTGAAATCCTTTCGTCGTCACTAAATCATAAAAAGACAAAATCTTCTCCCGACAAACTTCATTCATATTTACTTTTGTCATCTCGATTGCCTTGTCACCAGATTCTAATTTTGCTAAATCAAAAAACTTATGAATTAGTTCCATTACCTCTAATGTCTTCACATGCACCTTTTCAAGTAATATTTGCTGTTCTTCCTTTTTAATCGCTTTATCCTTATTTAACATTTCTGTATATCCAAGAATAACTGTTAGTGGCGTCTTTAAATCATGTGAAATATTTGAAAGCATTTTTCTCATCGAAATTTCTACTTTTGCATGATCTGCATTCGTTTTCTGTTTTGCATCTAATAGTTGATTAATTGCCACTAATAATTTTTGCAATTCTAGATTATCTGTCATAACGAGTAACTTCTCGCCTGTTTGTTCATTTACAATACTTTCTAACTTTTCGTATGTGTATCGTAAATTTTCACTACTGTTTTTCCTCATTTTATACTGTATGTAAATGACACATAAAAATATAAAAATAATACCTATTAACAAATTGACCATATTACATCACTTCCAACTTATAGCCGATGCCCCATAACGTTTTAATATATTCTGGATTAGATGGATCACTTTCGATTTTCTCACGCAATCTTCTCATATGAACATTAATAACGTTATCGTCACCGTAATACTCTTCGTTCCAAACTAACGTATATATTTGTGCTTTCGTAAATACGCGATTTTGATTTTTTACGAATAGCTTTAAAATCTCAAATTCTTTTAAAGTAAGTTTGAGGGGCTTCCCGTTTTTTTCAACCGTAAAATTAATCGGGTCAATTGTTAAATCACCAATTTGAATCATCTTTTCTGTTGTTTCTGTAGCCGAATATTTCGTAGACCTCCGAATACCCGCTTTTACACGTGCAGCCAATTCAATCATAGAAAACGGCTTACAAATGTAATCATCTGCTCCAAGTCCTAATCCAACAGCTTTATCAACATCTGTATCTTTTGCCGACATCATTAAAATCGGAACGGCACTCTTTTCCCGAATGATTCGCACAACCTCTAAGCCATCTAGCTTTGGCATCATAATGTCGAGGATAACTAAATCAAAGGATGATTTAAAAAATGATTGCACCCCTTCTTCCCCGTCAGACGCGATTGTAACTTGAAAACCTTCCTTTATTAAATACTTTTCCACCATCTCTTGAATTGAAATATCATCTTCAACTAATAAAATATGATGTGACATATGTCTATCCCCTTTTTTTACAAACATTAACATTTCAATTGTATCGTAACGAATGAATACTGGAAAGAATTATATGAATTTTCAAACCAACTTCCCTTCCTTCCTTAACAATGATATGATAAAATTCACTACTAATGTTCATAATTAACTTTATATAAAGGAGACTTATCATGTCAGAAAACAAAAAAGTAAGCTTAGCTGATTTAATGCGTGAACAACTTGCTAAGAAAAAGCAAGGAAATGGAAATGGTGCAAATAATACAAATCAAAGCCAAGCAACGAAAAAATTACAAAACCAACAAACGAAGAAAACAAACAACCAACGTAGACGTACAGGTGTATAAATGAACGGACAAAAACGTTCTAATATCGCACCCGGTCTTGAAGTTGACATTGTATTAAAACAAGATCAACGCACTGGTAAATTAACACGTGGAATTGTAAAAGATATTTTAACAAACTCCCCTTCTCATCCGCATGGCATTAAAGTACGATTGCAGGACGGGCAAGTCGGTAGAGTACAAAATATCGTTCAATAAGAAAAGGAGCTCAAGTCAACTCGAGCTCCTTTTTCTTTATTAACCTTTAATTTTCTCGATGAAAACTACTTTTAAATAGTCTCCTTCTTTGAATTGATCAATAGTACGAAAATCTTCTGGTAAAGAATGTTCTTCTAATATTTTGTATTTACCATTCATTTCTTTAAATGCTGTATCGATAAAGCCTTTAAACTTTTTCATATCGAATGCGCTACAATTTGTAGAGGCAACGATAATCCCATTATTTTCTGTAATCGCAATTGTTTCTTTTAATAAGTTTTTATAATCTTTCGCTGCACTAAATGTATATTTTTTTGAGCGTGCAAAGCTTGGAGGATCAAGTACAACCATATCAAATTTCATCTTTTTCTTAGCTGCATATTTGAAGTAAAGAAATACATCTTCTACAATAATATCTTGCGCTTCATAATCAACTTCATTTACACTAAATTGCTCAATCGTTTTACTTAAACTACGATTTGCAAGGTCGACACTCGTCGTTTTACTCGCTCCGCCCAGCGCTGCAAATACAGAGAAAGCACCTGTATAAGAGAACATATTTAATACTGTTCTCCCCTTTGCATATTTATCACGAATTTGTTTTCGAACGTTACGCTGATCTAAAAATACACCAACCATCGCTCCGTCATTTAAATAAACAGCAAAGTTCACACCGTTCTCTTTTACGATAAGCGGGAACTCACCGCGTACTCCTGCTACGAAATCATCGCCTTCAATGTATTTCCCTTTCGTATCAAAACGCTTTTTCTCATAAATACCTTTAAAGTTTGCTACTTTTTGAAGAGCTGCTATAATCTCATCTCTGAAAGTATAAATCCCTTCACTATACCAACTGACTACATAATAGTCGTCATAATAATCGATAATTAAGCCTCCAAGACCATCACCTTCACCATTTAGGGCACGGAATGCTGTCGTATCACTTGATTTGTAAAATTGCTTTCGTTTATGTAAGGCAGATTTTATTTTACTTTCAAAGAAAGATTGATTAATTTGTTCACTCTCTTTTCTCGTTAAAATCCAGCCGTATCCTTTATTTTGTTTTCCATAATAACCTTTTCCGACAAAATTGTTCTTCTCATCTACTACTTTAATGATTGTTCCTTCTTCCTGAACATCATTTAAATTTTGAATCGCATCTTTTAAAATAAGCGGATATCCACTTTTAATTTCTTTTATAAATTTCGGTTTTATTTTTACAGTTACTTCTGATCGCATATAATAACTTCCTTTCCATTTGCATGCTTTCTCTATAGGAAGCATTTAAAAAACGAGCCTGAAAAAACAGCCTCGTTTCACTATACCATATTATTGCTTTGCTAGTACAACTCACTCATTCTCTCACTTAACCGCCACATATTTACTACATTTTGAAATGGAAATCTTACTGTCCAAAATAATAAAAAAACTTATTTATTTCACATTTACCATTGACAATGATAATGATTTTCATTATCATTTAATGTATATGAGTTCTCGAAAATAAAGGCTACATTTATAGGAGGAATAAAACATGATTATTGTTACAAATACAGCTAAAATTACAAAGGGAAATGGGCATAAATTAATTGAGCGTTTTAATAAAGTAGGTCAAGTCGAAACGATGCCAGGCTTTTTAGGATTAGAAGTTCTTTTAACGCAAAATACAGTTGATTATGATGAAGTAACAATTAGCACACGCTGGAATGCAAAAGAAGATTTCCAAGGTTGGACGAAAAGCTCAGCATTTAAAGATGCTCACTCACATCAAGGCGGGATGCCAGAATATATTCTTGATAATAAAATCACTTACTACAATGTTGAAGTTGTACGTATGCCAATGGCTGCAGCACAGTAAACATATTTCTTTTTTAAAGTATAGAATATGAGAAGCGTTACCACTTCTCATATTCTATACTTTTTTATTTACTGCCTTTTTACTAGTTTCGCATGCACGACTAACCTTCCTGCTTCCGGATCAAGTGCATAGTCACACGTCGAAAGTGTTACGATTTGATCACTTGCAGTCAATTTTGTATCCGTTTTGTACAGCGATTTTTCTTGAATTTTCTCCAAAAATGATGTGTATTCCGTATCATTGCTAAAATCCGTTTCAATGTAATAAAAATCAGTTGTTGTTGTATACACCGAGAACACTTCAAGATCATATCCTTCAAATAATGTATCGTAATATAATTTACGATGAGACATGAAGAACTCTTCATCTAACATTTTCTTTAAACTTCCAAACATAGAACCATCTTTCATACGGTGACCATATAAAATAGTATTTCGATTTTGAGATTTCACATCATTACGATAGTCCATAAAAATGCTTCCTGCTCTCATATCTTCACCTTTATAATTACGAAATAAATAGTAATCATTGTCTTTCGCCTGAACGATTGGATAATTAATTTGTGTATCATCCATCGTAATCCATCCAACTATTTCTTGGTTAATTTGCTGCAGAGCTTTGAACTGTTTACGTACTTCCCCGTCTTGTGATTGCTCTTCCATCGGACTCTTTTCATAAATGTTTTGTGCTTCGGCCATTACTTTACGATTTTCATAGTAATCCATGAAAATATCACCTAATTCATATACTGAATAGAAAAAGGTACCTAAAAAAACAACTGTAAGTATTCGTTGAAAAAAAGAATTCTTCTTCCGTTCTTTTTTACTACTCAAATCATCACCTCAAAACGGATTGTTCGCATATTTAAATACCCATTGGGACCATATACAACCCTGTATCTTCATCTTGCTTTACAACGACATCTACACCGTATATCGTCTTTATCATACTTTCTGTCACAACATCATTCGGCTTACCTTTCGTAACAATTTCGCCGTCTTTCATAACGATAATATGATCACTATAGCGAATCGCCTGATTGATATCATGTAATACCATAACGATTGTCAATCCATGTACTTCATTTAACTCTTTTACTAGCTCTAATATTTCAAGTTGATAATAAATATCTAAATATGTTGTCGGTTCATCTAAAAAGAGCATTGGTGTTTTCTGAGCTAACGTCATGGCAATCCAAACACGTTGTCTTTCTCCACCAGATAAAGCGTGAATCTCTTTATCACGTTTACTTAGCAAATTCGTACATGCTAAAGCCCTTTCGATTGCTTCTCTATCTTCATCAGTTTGCGAGGAAAAAACATTTTTATGAGGCATACGACCATAACTTGTTAATTTCTCTACCGTCATGTCTGCCGGTGCTTCATTTTGTTGATGGACAACGGCTAACTTTCTAGCAAACTCTTTTGGTTTATATTGACTAATCGCCTTCCCATCGAGTATTATCTCTCCGCTACGAGGGTCGTGATTTCTTGACATCACGCCAAGTAATGTCGATTTCCCGCAACCGTTTGGACCAATAATTGTTGTAATTTTACCAATTTCTATTTCACTACTAACCGACTTTAATCGATCCGTTACATTATCATACGAAAAGGTTACATTTTTAATTTCCATGAACTTTATCACTCTTTCTAAGCAAGAATATTAAGAATGGGCCACCAATTACTGCCATAATCGTCGCTGCTGGTATTTCGTTAGGTGGCACAATTAACCTTCCAATCGTATCCGCCGTCAAAATTAATAACGCTCCTGCAAGAGCAGAAAATGGAATTAATACTTTATGATCCGAACCGACTAGTTGTCTTGAAATGTGCGGAACGAGTAATCCTACGAAAGCAATAACACCTGCAATCGCTGTTGATACTGCTGCTAAAAGTACTGCAATAGCAGAAATAATAAGACGAACTCTCGTCACGTGCAAACCTAAGTTTTTCGCAGTCTTATCTTGTAGCGATAATAAGTTACACCAAGCTCCTACAAACAGAGCAAGAATAAGACCAATTGTTCCATATGTAACCATTATTTCTACATCGCCCCACGTCTTCATCGTTATGTTAGAAGTCGTCGTTTGCTTAATACTCTTAATGAAGTATCCGCAAATCGTAATGAACGATTCATTTAATCCAGTGAACATTGCATTAATAGCTATACCAACTAAAATAATGCGAAGCGGACTTAACCCTGACTTCCATGAAAATGCATAAACGAGATAACATGCAAACGCACCACCTAAAAAGGCGAATACGGGTGTCCAGAAAAAGAATTGCGGGAATAACGTAATAATAACAAGTGTCATAAAACTTGCTCCAGAAGATATCCCAATTACCCCAGCATCAGCAAGTGGATTTTTCATAACAGCTTGAAAAAGCACACCTGAAACGGCCAGAGCTGCTCCAGTAAATAGTGCAATAATAATACGTGGGAAACGTAAA
Source organism: Bacillus sp. ES1-5 (assembly GCF_022487605.1). Taxonomy (NCBI): domain Bacteria; kingdom Bacillati; phylum Bacillota; class Bacilli; order Caryophanales; family Bacillaceae; genus Bacillus; species Bacillus sp. ES1-5. Next base: position 11,938 of record NZ_JAKVPU010000012.1, read on the forward strand.
TCTTTAATCACTTCAACATCTTCATTCCCCCCTGTAAATATCCCTTGCACAAGCTCAACAATACCTATTTCTAAACTCCCTTTCATCGCTGACAATGATGTCATAACAATAAGCAATGCAGTAACAATGAGGAAACTCCAAGTTTTTTTATTCATTCCACTCTTCCTTTATATTAAAATGCATCACGGATACATCATTTTTTTCAATTCATCTAACGCTTCAATTGCTGCTAGATTACCTGTCGTCCCAAATAAGCGCTCTTCTAAATCGTAAACACGGTTATTTTTAACTGCAGCGAAATGTTTCCAAATATCATTTGTTTTAAATTCTTTATCAAACATTTTCACAACTTCATCAGGCATACCATGAGCTGCTCGTAAAATAATATCTGGATCAGCTTTTTTTAAATACTCTGTATTAGAAGCTAAATACTCTACTTGTTCACCTTGCACAATATTTTTACCACCTAGTTGTTTCACTAAATCTCCAATATAAGAATGCTCTGTTGCTACTAAATAACTCCCTGGTACACCTAATAAAATAAGCACTGTCGGTTCTTTCTTTCCCTTTACTGCTTTTTTAATCTCTACAACCTTGTTATCTAACTTCGTTACAACTGCTTCAGCCTGTTTTTCACGTCCATATCGCTTACCTAAATCGCTAATGGAATTTTGCATATTTTTCAAGCTTGTTAAATCTAAAAAGTTTGCTTTCATGCCCACACCATCAAAAACTGGCTTTAATTCATATTCAAGTGTTGTCACGGATAAAACTTCTGACGGCTTTAACGATTTTACCTTTTCCATATCAGGACTCATCGGATTCCCGACTTCAGGTAAACCTTTATATCTCTTTGGTAAATCTTTCGTACTTGTTGGAACACCAACTAAATCTACTTCTAACGCATCCATAATTTCAGTAACAGCAACTGTCGTTGCAACAATTCTCTCTTTACTCTCACTCTTTACCTGTTTTGCTGCTTCTTTTTTGGGCGCCGAGCATCCAGCTATACTCACTAATAGAATGATAGCCATTAGTACACTAGCAATTTTCTTCACTCTCAATCACCACTCCTTTCCAAACAATATGAAACAAGTCTTGATGCATGCGAACATGCATCAAGACTCCAAAAATTACAATCTTCCTGCTCTATATTTACGAACTAGTAAAGCAAGTGACCCAAGCAATAGCACCATGTATAAACCTAGTTGTGCTGTATCTGCCGTTTTTGAGTTTTTCTCTTTTTTCGAATCATTTTTTTGATCTTCTTTTTTCTTCGTATCATCTGCATTTCGGTTAAAATCAGGATTATCTACTTTTTTCACATTATCTACTTTCGGTGTAATCACCGGATTGTTCGGATCATTTTTTGGATCCTCTTTAATCGTTCCTAACGCACCAATATTATTTGTATCAAATTGAATTTGGACATCGTAGAAATGATGGTAGTTCATTTCGTTGATATCAACTTTTACTTTTGCATTTAATTTTGCAAATAAATCACTTACTTCAAATTGCACTACTCTCGTATTTGCATTTTTATCTTCGCTTACTACTTTCGCATCAGCAAAAAGACTGTTATTTTCCGTTTGGAATTTTGTAATCCATGCACTATTTTTCAACGTCATCTCAATGTACTTTTTACCATCTTTAACGATTAATTTTGCTGGGTGTACAGTATAGTCATGCATCTTTGAAAACTCATTTGTTTTATCTTTTAACACTTTAAATGGAATATCATATTGACCATCCACTAAATTTTTCGGATCAACTATTACTTTTGGTTGATTATTTCCCCCTTGGTTGTCGTTTCCACCTTGGTTATCGTTTCCGCCTTGGTTGCCGTTTCCACCTTGGTTGTCGTTTCCGCCTTGGTTGTCGTTTCCGCCTTGGCTACCTAAAACTTTAATACTATCTTGATCAAATACAAATTGAACATCGTAGAAATGGTGATAATTCATCGCATCAATATCTACTTTTACTTTTGCGTTTAATTTTTTAGATAAATCATCTACTTCTAACTCTACTACTTTCGTATTTTGCTCTTTATTCTCACTTAACACTTTTGCGTTAACAAAAGAACTATTCTTTTCAAACTCAAACTTTGTAATCCATGCACTATTCGTTAATGTAAACGATACATACTTCTTACCATCTTTCACTTTTAGTACAGCTGGACTCTTTGTATATGTGTTCATCATTGAGATTTCTTCTGTTTTATCTTTTAGAACTTTAAAGCCAATGCTGTATTCACCATCTTTAAGGGCTTTTGGATCAATGGTTGTGTTGTTACCTTGGTTATTGTTTCCACCTTGGTTATTGTTTCCACCTTGGTTATTGTTTCCACCTTGGTTGTTGTTTCCGCCTTGGTTGTCGTTTCCGCCTTGGTTATCGTTTCCACCTTGGTTATCGTTTCCACCTTGGTTATTGTTTCCGCCTTGGTTATCGTTTCCACCTTGGTTATTGTTTCCGCCTTGGTTATCGTTTCCGCCTTGGTTATCGTTTCCACCTTGGTTATTGTTTCCGCCTTGGTTATTGTTTCCACCTTGGTTATTGTTTCCGCCTTGGTTATCTAACGGTTTAATGCTACCTTTATCAAATGCAAATTGAATGTCGTAGAAATGATGATAATTCATTGAATCGATATCTACTTTTACTTTTGCATTTAACTTTTTAGATAAATCGTCTACTTCCACTTCCACTACGCGTGTATCGGCTTTTTTATCTTCACTTAATACACTCGCATTAACAAACGAACCATTTTTCTCAAATTCAAACTTTGTAATCCATGCACTATTCGTTAATGTGAATGATACATATTTTTTACCATCTTTCACTTTTAACACGCCTGGACTCTTCGTATACGTGTTCATCATTGAAATTTCTTCTGTTTGATCTTTTAAAGCTTTGAAACTGATGCTGTATTCGCCGTCTTTCATTGTTTCAACATTCGGCTTCTCTACTTCTGGTTTCTCTACCTCTGGCTTTTTATCTCCATCTGGTTGCTTTTCTTCGTTCTTAATTGGCTCTAATTTATCTTGATTAAATTGAAGTTGTAATTCATGCGTTTGTTTATAATTTTGTGATGCCACTTCAATAAATACTTTTGCATTAAACTTTTTAGATAAACTGTCTACTTCAAATTCTACTACTCTTGTATTTTTCTCTTTATCTTCACTTACTACTTTCGCATCAACAAATGAACCATCTTTTTCTGTTTGGAAATTTTTAATTGATGCGTTATCTGTTAATGTTACAGTCGCTTTTTTCTTACCATTTTCTACTTTTAATACTGCTGGACTTATTAGCTTGTCTTTCATTCTAGATTCTTCATCTGTCTTATCTTTTAATACTTTAAATGGAATGCTGTACTCTCCATCTTTAATTGTTTCAACTTCTGGTTTTTCTACTTCCGGCTTTTTATCTCCATCCGGTTGTTTCTCTTCGTTTTTAATTTGTTCAAGCTTATCTTGTCCAAATAAAAGTTGCACATCATGTGTTTGCTTATAGTTTCTTGATGCCATTTCGATAAATACTTTTGCATTTAGTTTTTTAGATAAATCGTCCACTTCAAACTCTACTACTCGTGTATCTTTTTCTTTATCTTCACTCACTACTTTCGCATCAACAAATGCACCATCTTTTTCCGTTTGGAAATTTTTAATTAATGAGCTACTTGTTAGTGTTACAATTGCCTTTTTCTTACCGTTTTCTACTGTTAATACTCCTGGATTTACCATGTAAGTATTCATCTTAGATTCTTCATCTGTCTTATCTTTTAACACTTTAAATGGAATACTATAATTCCCATCGTTAATTGTGTTAGAATTGGGTTGTTGATCTGGGTCAGGCTTTTGGTCGGGCTTCTGACTTGGATCCGGTTTTTCATTTGGATCTGGCTTGTTTGCTGGATCCTCTTTTTCATTTGGTTTTTCTACATGAATCGGTGTAACACTATTTTGATCAAATGCAATACGCACATCATAGTCATGATGATAATTTAAAAAGTCTATGTCTACTTTTACTTTCGCATTTAATACTTTCTCTACATCGTCCACTTCAAATTCTACTACTCGTGTATCTTTTTCTTTATCTTCACTAATTACATTTGTCGCAACAAACTGGCCACTTTTTTCTGTTTCAAACTTCGTAATCCATGAACTATGTTCTAACGTAAAGGATACCTTCTTCTTCCCATCCTTCACTTTTAAAGTTCCTGGACTTACAGAGTATTGATTCATCATAGATTCTTCATCTGATGTATCCTTAAGAACTTTGAAACCGATTGAATATTCACCGTCAGCCAACTGGGTAGCTGCTTGAACTGCAAGTGGTTGTAATGTTGATACGAATGTAAATACCATTAAAAACATAGCAACAATAATTTTTACATACCTGTTCAATGGAACGACTCTCCCTTTTGAAAATTTTTTAATTATTTATGTTCCCATCAAATACAAAACGAATATCATATGAAGCATTATAATTAATAATTGGGATATTAATTTTCACCTTGCCATTTAGTTTTTTTGACAAGTCAGCAACTTCAAATTCTACAACTCTAGTATTCTCTTTTGTATTTTCACTTAACACAGTAGCTTCTACGAATTGACCATTTTTTTCTACTTGTAAACTTTTAATAGAAGTACTATCTTTCAATTTGAATGAAACATATTGTTTTCCATCTTTAACTGTTAATGTTGCCGGACTTTCAAAATAACTATTCATTCTAGATGATTCATCTTTATCGCCTTTCCATACAGTAAAAGCAATATTATATTTTCCATCAGCCAATTTTGTAGCAGCCTTTGTATCTTGTAAACCTAGTGTTGCTATAAACGTAAATAAAACAGCAAATACGGCAATAATCATTTTAAATTGTTTAAACATATATTCATCACCCTTCAAAAGATTTATTTACTTAACTTCACTTTACGAATTAAGAAAACACCTGAAATAAGAATTAACACTGCAAATAATCCGATGCGTGCTTCATCGCCTGTTTTTGGGTTATCTGTTTTTTCAGCTTTACCACTTTCATTTGTTCCTTTGTTCGCCTCTTTATTTGTTTCTTTATTCTCTTCTTTCTTCACTTCTTCTTTTACTTTTGTATCTGTTTTTGTCTGATCATTATTCTTTGTTGCAGCAGTTACCTTATTCTCTCCACCTACCGCTTTTACATTTGCATCAAACGCAAAGCGAATTGTGTAGTTATGGTCATAATTTACGTTAGGTACAACAACATGAATTTTTACAGCTGCTGGTTTAGATAGGTCGTCTATTTTAAACTCTACAGTTCTTTTATCTGCAGATTCATCTTTACTAACAACTTTTGCATCAACAAAGTTCCCGTTCTCTGGTGCTTTAAATTCTGTAATCCAAGCACTATGATTCATAGGAATTTGTACCCTCATCTCACCATTTTTCACAATTAACTTAGCTGGTTTTTCAAAATAATCATTTGCCATTGAAGCTGAATCATTTTCTGCTTTTTGTATGACATAGTTAATATCGTAAGTACCGTCAGCTACATTTGCCGAAGCTTGTCCAAATGGCACTACGAAAAAAGCTAGCATACATACGAATGTCATAATAAAAGCGGGTAATACCGAAAACTTTCTCATTTACCTTACTGCCTCCTTGTTTTCCTTTTTTTGAAAATGATAATTATTCTCAATATATAAGAAAAAAATAATCTTTCTATCTCTATTTTATAACGAGTAACAATATGTAGTTAGAAATGTATTGATTATCATTCTCATTGATAGGTAAAAAAATAATCCCACCAATTTTTCCTATAAGAATAAACATAAAACTCTTTCATCATTTTATTGATTATCATTCTCAACGAAGTTCAAAAAAAATAAACCGCCTAATTCTATCGTTCTATCACCTCTTCTTACAAAAATGATATAGTCATAGAAAACCTCTTTCCTTCCAATATTTCCACAACTAAGTCAATCTTAGCCTACTGGTAATTTTTTTGTCAACTATATTACGTATAATTTTTTTAATATCCGAATTCTTCTATATATAATTTTTCTACAAAAAAAGAGGCTTTCTTTTAAAGAAAGCCTCTTCCCCTTATTTTTCTACAGCAATTTCTTGCTTTTGAAATAAAGAAACTACATATCCAATTGCAATTCCAATGATACCCGGAACTAGCCAACCAATCCCTACACTATATAATGGAATTTTATCTAAAATAGGAGCAAGAGCCGCTACTTGAAGATTTGCATTATGCAATCCATCAAAGAAGCTAATTGCAAATGCGCCTACAATACCACCTACATACATAGCTAATGGAAGACGAATATAGTTTTCAACAAGTGATAATACAATCAGTACGATACCAATTGGGTAAATTGCAATTAAAATTGGTAATGCTAATGCATTTAACTGAGTTAATCCAAGATTCGCTACCATAAATGCTAATACACAGAAAATGAAAATGACTTTTTGATAAGAAAGCTTTGGTAATAAGGAAGAAAAATATTCTCCACAAGCTGCAACAATACCTACAGAAGTTGTTAAACATGCCGCTGTAATTGCGATCCCTAATAATAGAGTTCCGTAACTACCAAATAAATGATTTACAACGTTTGTTAAAATAATCCCTCCGTTTGCTCCCATTCCAAGAGACACACTAGAAGCTCCCAGATAAGCAAGTGCTAAATAAACAAGTAGTAAACCGAGCGCTGCAATAAATCCTGCAAAGATTGTTACTTTTGCAATGCTGTTCTTATTTGTAACGCCTTTTGCTTTTAAAGCATTAATAACAACATTTCCGAAAACAAGTGCTGCAAGTCCATCTAAAGTTAAATAGCCATCAATAAAACCTTTAAAGAGCGGAGCATTATACGCTTCTGTCGGTGCACCAAATTCTCCAATTGGTGTAATAATTGCTTTACCTACGATAATTGCTATAACAGCTAACAAAATCGGAGTTAATACTTTACCGATGCGGCCCACTAATTTCGATGGGTTTAAAGCTAAATAGAAAGTTACTGCAAAGAAAATGAATGTAAAGATAACAAGTGGATAAGATTGACCAGCTATCTCACTTGGTAAAAATGGTGCAACGCTCATTTCATAAGCAACTGTTCCTGTACGCGGAACACTTACGAATACGCCTAAACATAAATAAATTGCAGTGATAAAAACAAGTGCGAATACAGGGTGTACACGTCCCGCTAGCTCATTAATATCTCCCTTTAGAGCTATAACAATTACCCCTAATAAAGGTAATCCAACACCTGTTACGATAAAGCCAAATAACGCGATCCATACGTCTGTTCCAGCACCTTGCCCTAAAGCCGGCGGGAAAATCATATTACCTGCACCAAAAAATAGTGCAAACAACATTAAACTTATTGCAAACATCTCAGAAAACTTTAAAGATGATTTCATTTCTACTAACCTCCTAAATTTTTATATTAACAAAATATTCTGAATTAAAATCCGTCACATATCCTCTTTCAAGCATACTTCCCCGTAAAAGAACGCAAAAAACACCCGTCCCTAACAAAGGGACGAGTGTTGAAATCGTGGTTCCACCCTTATTCTAATAAAATGAATTTATAACAAAATAAGCTCATTTTATAGCTCGTGTAAATTGATAACGGTTTTATCCGCCAAGAATTACAATGCATCATGCAGTTCACTCTTGAAGTTTAGAGGTGGTAAGTTTGTCTTTCCGTATTAGGAAGCTCACAGCCTAGGCTTCCCTCTCTGAGAATCGTCAAAAACAACTCATGTCCTCATCATTACTTTTATAAAATATCTTGTCGAAACTTGTTGTTTTTTATTATATGGGCTATTTTTTAAAAAATCAATAGTTTTATTTTTTCTGACAAAAAAATATAGGGAGAAAATTTTTCCTCCCTATAGCTGTCCTATTAATAATTCTAATTCTTCAGCTGTAATGTCTCGCCAATTTCCTACTTCAAGATCATTTAGCTCTATATTCATAATGCGTTCTCGCTTTAATTTTGTTACAGTAAACCCGAAAGCTCGGCTCATTCTACGAATTTGTCTGTTCATCCCTTGCGTTAAAACGATGCGAAATGTAGACTGATCGACTCTCTTCACTTTACATGGCTTTGTCATGCCATCTTTAATCTTTACACCTCTGGACATCTCATCAATAAACCAATCTGTAAAAGGTTTATCGACTGTGACAACATATTCTTTCTCGTGCTCATGATCTCCGTGTAAAATTTGATTCGCAATCGCACCGTCATTTGTTAATAAAATAAGTCCTTCTGACGCTTTATCCAATCGCCCAACAGGAAAGATACGCTCTGGGTAATTGATATAGTCAATAATATTATCTTCAATATGATCAGCTGCTGTACAAGTAATGCCAACTGGTTTATGAAAGGCGATATACACCTTTTCTTTCTCTTCTTTTGCAATAACCTGTCCATCAATCGTTACTACATCACCATCACTCACGAGTGCACCGTGCATACATATTTCGCCGTTAATAGCCACGCGTTCTGCTTTAATGAGACGATCTGTTTCACGTCTTGAACAGGATTTTGCTTCGCTTATGTATTGGTTGATTTTCATGTTTTATTCCTTTTTGTATAGATTATTTATAAATAAGACGCATCAGCCCATAGTGATATCTATAGGACCTCAGGGTTGATTAACGGCTTATAATATTTCTATTCTGTAACTCGATAGCACTGTTCTCTATTATAGATTGTACTTCTTCGCTCCCATACTTCTCCAAACATTTTAAGTTTTCTTCAATCTTATTTATGAATATAGACTCTTGATAGTCTATATTTCCAAATCTAGTTGTCAAATTATTCTCACTGTAATCTTTTTGCTCTATTACCCAATTTAATGTATAAACAAGGTATTCTCCTATATTTTCCACTATGTTTCTCAGCTTAGATAAATTAGGATATTCTGCTCCATTATACTTTTTGCTATTTTCGTCTAATTCTAAATAATGGTTTATTATTTCTACATCTACTAACTCAATAATCCTAGCATATCGCCCTATAAGATTTCTATTCTCTCCACCCTCTCCACCGATTGGATAAAGTATTAGCGGAATTAGCATCTCAAGATCATCCTTTTTTTGTATCCACTGTCTAATAATTTTCCGCTTTTTTTCTGTATCTTCTATGTTATTCCATAATGAAAAGAATTCACCGTTAACCCCAAAACTATATTTATTTAAAATATCTATGGAACTATGAAGCACCATATATTCCCTTAAAATCTTCTTTAAATTGTCAATCAAATATTGAACTTCATTTACTGAAACTCGATTAATTTTACTAACATCATTTATCCCACTTATATATTCATTTAAGATTTTATTAATTCTGGGTAATAGCCATATATCTAATTCCTTATGGAAAATTGGGTTCTTTTCACTTGCTCCCAAATAAATACTTAGTACAGCAATTAGCCTTACATATTCTTCCTCTTGATAACTAATTTTTTTATCACGCTCTTTTATAAGCAATTCTTGTAATATTGCTATTACATTTGTATACTGCATCTCATTAAATTTTTTCATATTATATTCCACAACAGAAAAAACTTTCTCAACAGAATACAAATTCAAAAAGCTTTCAAATCGCCCACTTAGATCTTCTAATGGTTGAAATTTTAACTCCTCAAAGAATTTAGATAGAACCCTTTCACTTTCTGATACATCATACATAAAATATCGGTTAAAATAAGCTTCTGAACAAATTCGTTTCTTTCTTTCTATTGCATAATACTTCGTAGAATCCTGATCGCCCTTAATTGAAACTCCAAAATCAGGAAATATTTTTTTTATTATCTTTTCATATCCTGGGTATTTCTTTTCAAATTCTTCCTTTACCCAATTATAATTATTTACATTATTTCCTAAAAGTTCAGGCGAGGATACTCTAATAATCTCATATAACCCCGGTGCACTAACTTTAATAAATAATAAATAGAGCAAATCATCAATATGAGTTTCATCTTTTAAAAGTGGCACCATAAACTTTAATGTATTCAAATATCGGTTAATATTTCGGGGACTAAATTCAAACTTTTGCAAATCAATTAATCGATTAACACTCGAAAATTCCATTCTTAAAAATTCAGATTTGCTCCCCAAATCATTCTCGTCTAAAACCTTGCTCACACCATTCCATAGTATTTCATTTAAACTATAGACATCCGTTTCTGGTATATACAAAGGGATTTGAATAAACTTCTCTAAATAGTCTCTACCAACCTTTTTAGCATCACCATTCTCATCTTTTCCATGCAATTCAGCTAAAGCAGAAGCGACAATCTCTTCATCTAACGCTACAATATATGTTATGTTAGGAAAATCGCAAATTAATCTTACTAACCTAAATATTGTTTGAATCTCTTCTTTATTTAGCCTGTCTATATCATCGATAAATACTACAATTTTTTTATCGGAATTTTTAAGTAACTCTTCAATAGCCTCTTTAATATCCTTTATACTTTGTGATTTCTTACCAAATAATTCTTCGATTAAGCTGTGAGTTTCTTTTAAATTAATTGTGACACCTGGTAAACGCAAGCTAACAGAAGAAAGAGCACTTGAATATTTAATAATATTTTTTTCAATTTCAGGGTCAAACCCACTCTTTTTCCTTATTTCGTTTAATAATTGCTCGAGAAATTCAACAATTATTTCATGATCTTCTTTTCCAAAATACCAAGGCTTAAATTCAAAAATTAAGTATTCATCCTTATTATTTTCATCCTCAATTTTTTCTTTAATCATCTTGAAAATAGATGTTTTTCCTGATCCCCACTTACCATAAAATCCGATTGTTAAATTTTCTCCATTTATCTTATTTAAGCTACTAATAACATGATTAACAAATTTTTCTCTGTTCAATTTATCGTCTCTATTATTACTAACTGGGTTATCAGAATAAAAATATGGTTTACTACTACTTTTCGACTCTTGTAATTTCTTTGATTTTTGTTTTCTTACAATCTTTTCAACCAAAAGTATTCCAAAAACACATAAGCTACTCATTGAATAATAAAAAACCATATCAAATAAGACTGATAATAGATTCCCTTGGAAATTCATTTGATAGAACGGTGGAGTTAAATAATTAAACCCTATTCCAAACCAAAACATCATTTGTACTAAATAACGTTTTGGAAAATATTCATATTCTTTGTAATACAAACCTTTACGTTCCAAGTTAATATTTATATAACTTACAAAACATAATACAAATGTAAAACTTGCTATAAGAAATAATTTCATCATGTTATTTTCAAGTAAACTGTTCAAAGTAGATAGATTCATTCTACAAACAGATAATATAAAATAGATAAATATACTCCCTATACCAACTCCAAAAAGCTTCTTCATATTCATATATACCTATTCCTCTTCTTGATACTCTCTTATAACGACTACTGTTCTTTCTAAGTAAAACAGCGCCATTCACCATTAGGGAATGACGCCATTAATAATTCTTTACTTCGCAAAAACAACTAAATAAATAACCCCAATCACCAAAAACATTCCGCAACAAGCTAACAATACTTTTGCAAGTTTGTCCATAAACATATAATGGTTCCCCTTTGTTTCGTTGTTTGCTATTTTAATTCGACAACTGTTACGCCTAGGCCTCCCTCGCCCATGTCACCGTAGCGGTAGTTTTTCACACCGCGATGTTTCTTCAAGTAATCTTGTACACCTTGGCGAAGCGCTCCTGTTCCTTTACCGTGAATAATTGATACGCGCGGATAGCTTGCAAGCTGTGCATCGTCTAAATATTTTTCAACGCGCATCATTGCATCTTCATAACGTTCACCGCGAAGATCAAGCTCTAACGAAACGTGATAATCTCTACCCTTCACACTTGCGACTGCTTTTTTCTCAGTTTGCTTCGGTGTATTAATGTATTCCATATTGGATTCTTTCACTTTCATCTTCAGAATACCAATTTGTACGCTCCACTCTGTATCACTTACTTTTTCAAGCAATTGACCTTTTTGACCGAACGTTAACACTTTTACTTCATCACCTGCGCGTAATTGTTGTTTTGGCGCTGTGTTTTTCACGTTTACTTTTTGTTTCTTCACAAGCTCTGGCGCCGTACCTTCTAGACGGCTCTTTGCTTCAATAAGCTCATGGTCTTTCACGTTTATAAGCTGTGCTTTACGCAATTGACGAAGTTCTCGAATAATGCCTTCTGCTTCTTTCTTTGCAGCTTCGACTTTTTCTTCCCCTTCTTTTTGCGCTTTTAATAATTTTTCATCGCGCTCATCATTAAATTCAATAATTTGACGCTGTAATTCTCGATGCAGTTTTTCAGATTGCTTGCGAAGTGCTTCTGCTTCGTTCCAGTCACGCTCTGCATTCTTTTGACTTTCTTCTAACTTCGCAATCATATTTTCAATTTTGTTTGTATCTGTACTAATGTGGTTACGAGCTTGATCAATCACGCGATCAGATAATCCAAGGCGCTTCGAAATTTCAAAGGCATTACTACGTCCTGGTACACCGATTAATAATTTATACGTTGGGCTTAATGTATTCACGTCGAACTCAACGCTCGCATTAATAACTTTCTCACGGTTATATCCGTATGCTTTTAATTCTGGGTAATGCGTCGTAGCAACAACGCGAGCACCACGATTACATACTTCATCTAAAATTGAAATTGCTAATGCAGCCCCTTCTTGCGGGTCTGTTCCAGCACCTAATTCATCGAATAGAACTAAGCTTTCAAAATCAGCTTTTTCTAAAATATCAACAATGTTCACCATATGTGAGGAGAACGTACTTAAACTTTGTTCAATCGATTGCTCATCACCGATATCGGCAAAGATATTTTTAAATACACAAATCTCTGACTCATCCATTACTGGAATGTGAAGGCCAGATTGCGCCATTAATACACAAATACCAACTGTTTTCAGCGTAACTGTTTTACCACCTGTATTCGGTCCTGTGATAACAATTGTCGTGAAATCTTTACCTAACATAATGTTATTTGGCACGATAATTTCTGGATCAATAAGCGGATGACGTGCTTGTCTTAAATCCATATAGCGCTCGTTATTTACGATTGGCTTCGTTGCTTTAATTCGCTTCGCATAAAAAGCTTTCGCAAAGATAAAGTCAAGATTCGCAACTACTTCTACGTTAGATAAAACGATATCTGCTTCTACTGCCACTTCTTCTGTTAACATCAATAAGATGCGTTCGATTTCTTGTTTTTCTTTCACTCGTGCTTCTTGAAGCGCGTTATTTAACTCTACAATGACTTGTGGTTCAATAAATAACGTTTGCCCAGAAGCTGATTGATCGTGAACTATACCGCCATATACACCGCGATATTCTTGTTTTACTGGGATTACGTAACGTTCGTTACGAATCGTTACAATCGCGTCAGACAGCATCTTTTGCGCGTTAGAAGAACGCGTCATGTTTTCTAACTTTTCACGAATACGGCTTTCCGCAGTACGAATTTGAGTACGAATACCACGCAATTTATCACTTGCGCTATCGACTACTTCACCGCCATCACCGATACAATTTGTAATTTTCTTTTCTAAATCATATAAAGATATAATTTGAGCGACATGAGTTTCTAAAATTGGAAGCTCGACACCATTATCAACCATATCTTCAATGAAACGTTTCATATTGCGACTACCATACATCGTATTGGCAATATCAAGTAGTTCATTTGGGCTTAACATACTTCCAATTTTTGCACGCTTCACATTTGAGCGAATATCCGTAATACCACCTAATGGTGCACTACCTTTTAAACGAATGACTTTCGCTGCTTCATCCGTTGTATCTTGCATTTCTACAATTTCTTCAAAATCAGTACTTGGCACTAAATGCTTCACTTTGTCACGGCCAAGTGAAGAGGCTGTATGTTCAAGTAATTGTTCTTTTACTTTATTGTATTCTAATACACGCAACGTTCTTTCTAACATGTTGCAGGTCCCCCTTGTGTTACTTATTACGTTTAATATAGTCTAATAAACGTTCAATATCCCACGTGTTAATCACGTTATCTTTTTGAATCCAACCTTTACGTGCTGCTGCTACACCTGTTTCCATATCTTCTAACATTTCAAGCGTATGAGCATCCGTATTAATCGCTACCTTTACACCAGCATCTTGTGCTTGTTTTAATAATTTCGCGCTTAAATCTAGGCGATTTGGATTCGCATTTAATTCTAAAACTGTATTTGTTTCTTTTGCGAGCTCGATTAATAAATCTGTATCCACATCATAACCCTCACGGCGTCCAAGAAGACGTCCTGTCGGATGAGCAATCATTGTGACATGCTTATTCTCCAGCGCAGTGCGAAGACGTTTCATAATCGTTTCACGGTCTTGTGAGAAGCTAGAGTGAATCGCTCCGATGACATAATCTAATTCTGCTAATACTTCATCATCAAAATCAAGTGTTGCATCCGGTAAAATGTCCATTTCAATTCCGCGTAAAATTGTAATGTCTGGATACTTTTCGTTCATACGTTCAATTTCTTTCGCTTGTTCACGAAGACGCTCTTTCGTTAAACCGTTCGCTACTTTCAAGTATTGTGAGTGATCAGTAATCGCCATAAACTTATATCCACGAGCACGGCACGCTTGTACCATCTCTTCAATGGAAAAAGCACCGTCACTCCATGTTGTATGCATATGTAAATCACCTTGTATATCAGAGAACTGAATTAAGTTTGGATACTCTTTAATTAATTCAATTTCTTTCCCATCTTCACGCACTTCTGGTGGGATAAATGGAAGACCGAAATGAGCAAAGAATTCTTCCTCAGTCTCGAATGTTTTCACTTCACCTGTTTCCAAATTCTCTACACCGTACTCACTAATTTTCTCACCTTTATCTTTTGCGATTTGACGCATTTTCACATTATGGTCTTTTGATCCTGTGAAATGATGCAGAGTTGTAATAAATTCTTCAGGTTTTACTAAACGGAAATCGATTGAAATATCATATTCATATTGAAGACGAACAGAAACTTTCGTATCTCCACTTGCGATTACTTCAATCATATTATCGAATTGCAGTAAATGCTCACGTACTGCAGCTGGTTCTGTCGTTGCAATGATAAAGTCTAAATCTTTCACTGTTTCACGAACACGGCGCAAACTACCAGCGCGAGAGAAACGAATTACTTCAGCAATATTCGACAATTTCTCCTCTATTTCCCCGGCAATAGGCAATACCATTGCGATTGGTAAACGCTCTGGACGAGATCCTACTTGATCGATTGCTTCTAATATTTTCTCTTCTGTCTTCTTACCGAAACCTGCTAAAGCTTGTACTTTATTTTCCTCACAAACCGCTTTTAGCGATTCCATATCAACAACACCAAGTTCTTTATATAACTTAGCTACCTTTTTACCACCAAGGCCTGGTAATTTTAATAACGGTAATAAGCTGCTTGGCACTTCTTTCTCAAGCTCTTGTAATACTTCAGATGTTCCCGATTCTATATATTCTTGAATAACTGCCGCTGTTCCTTTTCCAATTCCCGGAATCTTCGTGAAATCTTCAATTTCAGAAAGACTGCGATCGTCACTTTCTAACGCTGCCGCCGCCTTACGAAATGCAGATATTTTAAATGGATTCGCGCCCTTTAGTTCCATAAACAGACCGATTGTCTCTAATAATTTAATAACTTGTTTTTTATTTACTTTCATCATTACCCCGCCTTTCTTTCATAGAAAAAAACTCCTCTTTCCGAAAAAAGAGAAGTTATACTCTGCTACCTGTCTGCCATAGTTCCTTCACCTTTTCAGAAAGAATCGGTGTATCGTCTACAATTATTTTGCTAATTGATGATTTTTGTAATGGTGTTTGTATTTGTTCAATTGGAAGGATATTTCCAACGATAATTAAAACAAACAAAATAATATATACTTCTAAAAATCCGAGGATTGCCCCCGCAAACGCATTGACTTGCTTTAAAACCGGTATTTCTGCAAACATATTTAACAAATTACCAAGTAATGAAAGTGCAATTTTTGTAATAATAAACAATATGATAAACGCAAGCGCTTGATAAAATACTGTTTCAATATTATTTGCATCAATCCATTCTGGAACAGATACGTTTTTATCAAATGGATACGGAATAAATTTCGCAAGTGCTGGCGCTAAATCTTTACAGTACCAGTATGCAACAAGGTATGCGATAATAAAGCTTGTTAACTTTACAAGTTGCAGAATAAACCCTCTGCGTAAGCCGAGGAAAAATCCCATAACAAGCAGTAAAATGATAATAATATCAATCATGTTATTCCATTCCTTTTTTTGTCATACTTTCTTTCAATTTCTCATGTTCTTCTTTTAATTTTATGTAATCGTGTATGACGTTTACCGCCGTCAATACCGCTAGTCTACTCGTGTCAAGCGAAGGATTCTTGGCATTGAGTTCGCGCATTTTATCATCCACAATCGCTGCTACCATGCGGATATGACTTGTACTTTCATCGCCAACAACTGAATATTGTTGACCATAGATTTCTACATTAATTCGACTTTTCTTTCCCTTTTGTTGTGACAACTCACCGGCCTCCAATCACGTACAGAATCCTAAAGTTTATCATACCATGAACCATCATATTATGGAAACAGAAAGAACAATCCGATATGATAAAAATAACAATATAAAAAAAGGGGCGACCACTATGTCAAATTCTATCGTAATTCAAACAAATTCTACAGTAATTGAAGACATGAAACAACAATATAAACAAGCGCTTAGCCCGAAAATTCCACAAGGCGGAATCTTCATGGCAAAGGTGCCATCTTGCACAATTACAGCGTATAAATCTGGAAAAGTAATGTTCCAAGGTGGCCGTGCTGAAGCAGAAGCTTCTCGTTGGCAAACTGTCTCTCAAACACCGAAAACAGCTGTAAAAAAATCTGTCGATTCACACCGTTATGCACCGCCCGCTTCCATCGGTACAATGTCTATCGTAGGGTCAGATGAAGTTGGTACTGGTGATTTCTTCGGACCGATGACAGTAGTTGCTGTATATGTGGACGCTAAGCAAATTCCACTTTTAAAAGAACTTGGTGTAAAAGACTCTAAAAACTTAAATGACGATCAAATTACTGCCATTGCGAAACAACTTCTACACGTTGTTCCTTACAGCTCTCTTGTCCTTCATAATGAAAAATATAACGAGCTATTTGATAAAGGGAACAACCAAGGTAAGTTAAAAGCTTTACTACATAATAAAGCTATTACAAACTTATTAGCTAAAATTGCACCTACAAAACCTGAAGGCGTCTTAATTGATCAATTCACACAACCTGATACATACTACAAATATTTAGCAAAACAAAAGCAGGTACAGCGTGAAAATGTTTACTTCGCTACGAAAGGTGAAAGCGTCCATTTAGCAGTAGCCGCTGCTTCTATTTTAGCTCGTTACTCATTCGTAAAACAGTTTGACGAGCTAAGTAAAAAAGCTGGTATGCCACTTCCGAAAGGTGCTGGTAAACAAGTTGATATTGCTGCCGCTAAGTTAATTCAGAAACTTGGTAAAGAAAGATTACCTGAGTTTGTGAAAATGCATTTCGCTAATAAGGATAAGGCGTTTCGCTTATTAAAATAGTATCGACAAAAACAGGAGCCTACAAACTCCTGTTTTTTGTTTCACTCTACTATTGTCCTTTTATTTTTGTTACAATTAAAATATACAGATTATTCTAACACAGGAGGAGATTCCCATTGCTACTTCTACAAATGATTCTAAATATTTTACTAGGCGATCCACACGAAAGACAGTTTGAAATTAGAGAAAACATTCAGCTACTAAGTGAACAACGAGAATTCAACGATTTAATAGAGCGCTACGGCCGATCTTTCTTATTAAACTTTCGGATTCGAAGATTTATCGGGAAACACGATGCCCGCTTGTTAATACACAATCCAGCAAAACTACAACACTTCTGTGAGGAACTTGAATCTATGATTAGAAAAAAAGGATTATTTACATAAGGAGAGAATTCATATGAACGCTGTGAAAATTAAAAAGTTATTATATGTTTTTGTACACCTCGTAGGCCCACTTTCTTTCCTCACTATTTCTATCATTTGGGGAGCTTTTTTCACCTCTAAATCCACATTCGAAAATTTATCTGATAGTCTTTGTGTGATGGCCATTTATTACGTGCTCATGAGCTTACTATGGTTTTTCTATTTAGATCGATTAGACAAAGATGTAGATAAAATTACAAAAGAAATTAATGATAATAAGGTGTAATACATATAAAAAAGGAGAGCCGCCAAGACTCTCCTTTTTTATGTTAACTTCTTTTCTGCTTCTTATTTGATGAAGATACTTTATGAGAACCTGTTTCATGTGTCGTCGTTCCTTGTCCTTCTACTTCTGGAGAACCAAGGCTTGATCTTGAATGATCTTTTTTCACTTTTTTACTCATTTATATTCACCCCTTCACGTTACTTTTGGCTACGGGGTAATAAACTATGCAAACAAAAAAGCGAGAGGAAATCCTCTCGCTTTTTTATATTTTAGAATTCAGAAGAACCTGGAGTTCTTGGGAATGGAATTACGTCACGGATGTTAGCCATGCCAGTGATGTACATTAGGAAGCGCTCGAAACCTAGACCGAATCCAGCGTGTTTTGTACCGCCGTATTTTCTAAGCTCTAAGTACCACCAGTAGTCCTCTTCGTTCATACCTAGTTCTTTAATTCTATCTACTAAAACGTCCATTCTTTCTTCACGTTGACTTCCGCCGATTAATTCGCCGATGCCAGGAACTAGAAGGTCAGTAGCAGCTACTGTTTTTCCATCTTCATTCATACGCATGTAGAACGCTTTAATGTCTTTCGGATAGTCAGTTACGAATACAGGGCGTTTGAAGATTTCTTCTGATAAGTATCTTTCGTGCTCTGTTTGTAAGTCAATACCCCATTCTACTGGGTATTTGAAGTCAGCACCTGACTCTTGAAGCACTTTAATTGCTTCTGTATATGTGATACGACCGAAGTCAGAGTTGATTACGTTGTTCATGCGCTCTAGAACTGTTTTATCAACGAAGCTGTTGAAGAATTCCATTTCTTCTGGTGCATGCTCTAGTACGTATTTCATTGCATATTTCAGCATATCTTCTGTAAGATCCATTACATCGCCTAATTCAGCGAATGCAATCTCCGGCTCAACCATCCAGAACTCAGCAGCGTGGCGAGTTGTGTTTGAGTTTTCTGCACGGAATGTAGGTCCGAATGTGTATACGTCACGGAATGCTAATGCATAAGCTTCAGCGTTCAGCTGTCCACTTACTGTTAAGTTTGTTTCTTTACCGAAGAAGTCTTTTGACTCATCAACCTGTCCGTCTTCACCTTTTGGTACATTGTTTAAATCTTGCGTTGTTACGCGGAACATTTCGCCTGCACCTTCTGTATCACTACCAGTGATAATTGGTGTGTGAACATGTACAAATCCACGCTCTTGGAAGAACTGGTGAATCGCAAATGCTGCGACAGAACGTACACGGAACGTTGCAGAGAATGCATTTGTTCTTGGACGTAAGTGAGCGATTGTACGTAAGTACTCAAACGTGTGACGTTTCTTTTGAAGTGGGTAATCAGAATCTGATAAGCCCTCGATATCAATTTTTTCTGCTTTAATTTCAAATGGTTGCTTCGCTCCAGGCGTTGCAATTACTTTACCTTCTACTTTAACTGAAGAGCTAAGTGGAAGTTTTGCAATTTCTTTGAAGTTTTCTAACTCTGTATCGAAAACGATTTGAACGCTTTTGAAGAAGCTACCGTCGTTTAATTCGATGAAACCAAATGATTTTGAATCACGTAAGTTACGAATCCACCCTGATACTTGTACTGTTTGACCTGCGTATTTATCTGTATCTCTATACAGACTTTTTACTAATGTGTTTTCCATAGTGAAATTCTCCTTTGCACATATATTTAAATACAAAAAAACCTTTCATCCATAAAGGGACGAAAGGTTAAACTTCGCGGTACCACCCAATTTGTCATAAAGACCAACTTTAACTCGTATGTAATACATACTTCCCGGTTTGTAACAGGCCGGATTCCCGTCTAAGTCTACTCTTGAATACAAGATTCAATTTCGGTTAGCAACTCCAAGGTGTTCTTCACATATACCGTCTCATCAGGCTCTCACCGTCCCTGACTCGCTTTGGATTATAGTATATACTACTTTTCCTTATCATCGTCTTTCATTTTGTTAAACTAAAATTAATGTACTACATTCGAGAGAAAGATGCAAGATACCAAAAAATATATCAGCGATTTTTGTCATATATCGATTTTCCGACAATCGTGCCATAAAAAAATTGCCGGACTGAATCCGGCAATCTTTTATTACTTACGTAACTCCGCACCAAATTTCTCTTCTACCGTTGTTAATACACGGTTATGTGCTTCTGTTACTTCTTCGTCTGTTAACGTGCGTTCTGCATCGAAGTAGGTCATAGAGAATGCAAGTGATTTCTTGCCTTCTTCCATTTTTTCACCTTCGTATAAGTCGAATAGCGCTACGTCTTTCAGAAGTTCTCCGCCAGCTTCAGCAATGACTTGCTTCATTTCGCCAGCTTTTGTTTCTTTTGTTACGACAACAGCCATATCACGTGTCATAGATGGGAAACGTGGAATTGCTGAGTAGTAAGTTTCTTCTGCGTCTGCACCGAACACTTTTACAAGAGAGAGTTCGAATACGAATGTATTTTTCACATCTAATTGTTTTTCTGCTTCTGGGTGCAATTGACCGATGAAACCAATTACTTCGCCATCTAATACGATGTCAGCTGTACGACCTGGGTGCATACCTTCACGTTTTGCTGGTACATATGTGATTTGGTTTGCAACGCCAAGTACGTCGAATAACCCTTCTAGTACACCTTTCACAACGAAGAAGTCTACTACTTTCTTCTCACCTTGCCATGCATGGTGAAGAGCAAGACCTGTCATAACACCTGCAAGATGTTGTTCTTCTTTCGGAAGTTCTCCTGCTTCTGTTGGTAAGAAGACAGAACCTACTTCGTATAAAGCAACGCTATCGTTTTTACGTGCAACATTGTATGAAACAGCTTCTAACAATTGTGGCACTAAGCTTAAACGAAGTTGGCTACGCTCTTCACTCATTGGAAGTGCAAGATTTACAGGTGCCTTTTCGTTTGGCTCAACCATATATTGTTTCGCTTTGTCAGCACTTGTTAATGAATACGTGATTGCTTCATATAAACCAGCACCTTCTAAGAAGCGACGTACTTTACGACGTTTCGTTTGTGCTGATGTTAATTTACCACGAGTCATTGTTCCAGAAGGTAATGTAACTGGAATGTGGTCATAACCGTATAGACGACCCACTTCTTCTACTAAGTCTTCTGAAATTGTAATATCAGGACGACGTGCTGGTACATTCACATGGAATGTTCCTTCTACTTCTGTGAATGGGAATTTTAAGTTTGTGAACATTGTACCCATTTCAATTGCAGAAATATTTGTACCTAATACACGGTTTACTTTTTCAGCAGTAACAGATACTGTACGCTCTTGTACTTGTAAGTTGTCAGCTTCTACTACACCTTCAAGTGCTTCTCCGCCAGCGTATTTCGCCATTAAAGCAGCTGCATGTTGAATTGCTTCAAATGTACGTGTTGGGTCAATTCCTTTTTCAAAACGTGCACTTGATTCACTGCGAAGACCTAAGTCTTTTGATGTACGGCGTACTGTTTGACCTGCAAAGTATGCAGATTCAATTAAAACGTTTACTGTCTCATTTGTAACTTCAGAATCCGCTCCGCCCATTACACCAGCAACAGCTAAAGCTTTTGTTCCGTTTGTAATTACAAGGTGGTGGCTTTGTAACGTACGCTCTTGATCATCTAACGTTTCAATTTTTTCGCCTTCTTTTGCAAGACGAACAACGATTTCTTTTGAACCTAATTTATCGTAATCGAATGCATGTAACGGTTGACCGTATTCCATTAAAATGTAGTTTGTAATATCAACTACATTGCTAATCGGACGAATGCCAGCTGCCATAAGGCGCGTTTGCATCCACATTGGTGATGGACCAATCTTTACGTTCTTCACCATTTTTGCAATATATAATGGGTTTTCTTCTTTCGCTTCTACACTTACAGAAATGTAATCAGAAGTTTTTTCTGCTGTTTCTTGTAAGCTGATAGCTGGAAGTTTTACTTCACGGCCGTAAATAGCAGCGACTTCATATGCAACACCTAGCATGTTTAAGCAATCTGCACGGTTTGGTGTTAAACCAAGCTCAAGTACTTCATCATGTAAGTTTAAAATTTCAAGTGCGTCTGCACCAACTTCAGCGTCACTTGGGAAGATGAAGATACCGTCTGCATATTCTTTTGAAACTAACTTTCCATCAATGCCAAGCTCTTGAAGCGCACAAACCATACCGTGAGAAGCTTCACCGCGTAGTTTTGCTTTTTTAATTTTGAAGTTGCCAGGAAGTACAGCACCAACTTTTGCAACTGGTACTTTTAAACCTTTTGCAATGTTAGCAGCTCCACAAATAATTTGAACTGGCTCTTCTTCACCGATATCGATTAAGCATTTACTTAATTTATCAGCTTCTGGGTGTTTTTCACATTCTAATACGTGACCAACTACAACACCTTTTACACCTTTATTTAATACTTCAACACCTTCTACTTCAATACCACTTTTCGTGATTTTGTCTGCTAGTTCTTGTGCTGTTACATCTTTAATATCTACATACTCTTGTAACCAACGATATGATACGAACATACTTATCCTCTCCTTCCCTTACGCTCGTTTGAATTGTTGTAAGAAACGTACATCATTTGTATAGAAATGACGAATGTCATCTACGCCGTATTTCAACATTGCGATACGCTCTGCGCCCATACCGAATGCGAAACCTTGATATTCTTTTGAATCATAACCAGCCATTTCAAGTACGTTCGGATGAACCATACCTGCGCCTAAAATTTCGATCCAGCCAGTTCCTTTACAAGTGCCGCAACCTTTGCCGTGACACATCATACAAGAAATATCCATCTCTACAGATGGCTCTGTGAATGGGAAGAAACTTGGACGAAGACGGATTTCACGATCTTCACCGAACATCTTTTTCACGAATACTTGCAGTGTACCTTTTAAGTCACTCATGCGAATGTTTTTATCAATTACAAGACCTTCAATTTGCATGAACTGGTGTGAATGCGTCGCATCATCGTCATCGCGGCGATACACTTTACCAGGACAAATAATTTTAATTGGGCCTTTTTCTTTATTATTTTCCATCGTACGTGCTTGCACAGAAGATGTATGTGTACGTAGTAACGTTTCTTCTGTAATGTAGAATGTATCTTGCATATCACGCGCTGGGTGATCTTTCGGTAAGTTTAATGCTTCGAAGTTGTAGTAGTCTTTTTCTACTTCTGTTCCTTCAGCTACTTCATAACCCATACCGATGAATACATCTTCAATTTGTTCAACAACAGCTGTTAACGGATGGTGACAACCTGTTTCAACAGGACGGCCTGGTAGTGTAACATCAATTGTTTCCGTAGCCAATTTCGCTTCAATTACTGCTTTTTCTAAGTTACCAATTTTGTCTTCTAAACGCGTTTGGATCGCTTCACGTACTTCGTTTACTAATGCTCCCATACGTGGACGCTCTTCTGCTGATAATTTTCCCATGCCACGTAATACTTCTGTAATTGGACCTTTTTTTCCTAAATACGCTACGCGTACGTCGTTTAAGCCCTTTAGCTCTTTCGCTTCTTCAATAAGCTCTAACGCTTTTTGCTTTAGCTCTTTTAAACGTGCTTCCATTTGGAACCCTCCTAATTTTAAAAATAAAAAAACCTCGCTCCCAAAAAGGGACGAGGTAAATTCGCGGTACCACCCTAAATTGACAGACCAGGTCTGCCCACTCATTAGTTATAACGATCAATTCTGACCGGAACGCCTTTACATATATATATGGTCCTGGCGTCAACTCCAGAGGTGAATTCACTTCCGTCTACCATAAGAATACTTTCAGTCTAAGGCATTCTCTCCCTTTATGGCGATTTTGTAAGTTACTCTTCTCTATCAACGTTTTTCGTTATTTAACTTTTAATATAATATACTTCAACTTATTATAAGAAGTTTTTTATTTGTTCGCAACTGGGCTTTGCAAATAATACGTTAAAATCCCTGCTGCAACCGCAACATTTAATGATTCTGCCCCGCCGTAAATTGGAATATACAAGTTTTGATCACTTTTTGCAAGAATTTCTTCGCTTACGCCGCTTCCTTCATTTCCTACAATTAATGCAAAACTACCAACTGGTGTTACTTCACCATACGGAACTCCATTTTCAAGAGCTGTTCCATATACAGGGACGTTTTGTTCTTTTAACTTGTCTACCCACTCTTCTAAGTTCCCTTTTACAACTGGTAAATGGAAAATAGAACCTTGTGTAGAGCGAAGCACTTTACTATTATATGCATCAACGCATCCTTCTCCAAGCACAACAGCATGAATACCAGCTGCATCCGCTGTACGAATAATTGTCCCTAAGTTGCCCGGGTCTTGAAGACCATCTAATAAAAGAAACTTTCCATCTGCAAGAGCTACTTCACTCTCGTGTTTCTCACAAACAGCAAATACCCCTTGCGTCGTTTCTGTTTCACGGAGTACTTTTACGATTGCTTCAGGTACGATATACATTTCCACATCATTAACTGTCCAATCTTTCGGAAGATCTGTCTGATCAGAAACGATAAGTTCTGTTACAACTCCTGCTTTTAAAGCTTCCTCCACTAAGTGGAATCCTTCTACAAAAAATAAACCTTTTTTATCGCGCTCTTTTTTCGTCTGCAGCTTTTTCCACTGCTTCACACGCGGATTTTGCACTGAATCAATGTTTTTCATAATATGTATTTCCCTCTCTTCTTGTCTTATCATTATAGCCTATTTTTCATACATATTTACATAAAAAAGAACAAAAACTAACGTCAGTTTCAATTCTGAAGAAGAGGTGAAGATAATGAGTTTTAATTTACGCGGTGCTGTATTAGCGAATGTATCTGGAAATTCACAAGATCAATTACAAGAAACGATTGTCGATGCAATTCAAAGCGGTGAAGAAAAAATGCTTCCAGGTCTTGGCGTTTTATTCGAAGTCATTTGGAAAAATGCTGATGAAAATGAAAAACACGAAATGTTAGGAACACTGGAGCAAGGTTTAAAAAAATAAACAATAAAAGGTCACCTTAGAAAAAAAACTAAGGTGACCTTTTATGTCTATAAAATTTTTCTTCTCCTAAACATTTCTACTTTACTAACGCTATCCCGATGGAGTACAATGTTCAAAATACATTTAAACCGATCGATTTTCTTATAGACACCATTAGATAAAAAGGAGTGAATGTTTTATGCAACGTATTACGCTTGAACAAGTTTTTAAACATCACATTACACAAAAATATGTAAACCGTTCTGGAATGGTCCACGCGATTGCTGTCGCTTACCATGCGTTTCACTTAGCGAAAAAGCATCATGCCTCAGTCGATGCTGCAACAAAAGCTGGTTTCCTTCATGATATCGGACATCACACATGGTACAGTGAGGGAGAATGGGACTATGACTTGTATAAAAAGAATGATATACATGCGATTAAAGGAGCAGAAAGAGCTCATAAATTGCTTATTAGATTAGGAGAACATCCTAAACTAGCAAAAGAAATTTCTATCGCGATTCTTCTTCATACAGATTCTTTCTTAGTACAGCAAGAAATTGAAAGAACATCTCTTCAAAACATTATTAAATGGGCAGACGAAGCAGATGAAGAACCGGGCGGAGCGCACCATTATAGAACAATTTCTTATGAAAAAGCACTTAAAGCTATTCAGCAGTTAGACCGATTGGTAGAACGTGAATTACAAATAGAGCAATCAAAATCTAAGAACAAGGCAGAGCATAGTTATCAATGAGAAAGAGGCATCACTATAGGGTGATACCTCTTTTATTATTTTATGGAAAATACACCTTTACCCCGCATTAACGGGCAGTAAGACCCCCACCTCGAAATTCAGCAAATACGAGGAAGTTAAGCAGGGAATCAACTGCCCGTAAAAGCCCGATTGGTTCAACTAATAATCAGTGGGGGATGAACCTCCCCACTGATTAAAGTTTCACTTTATATGTAATATTTAAATATTACATATAAAAACAAAATACTTTATAATTAAATATATAAATATAAAGAGGTGATTTTACAAATGCAACCCGCTACACAACTTTCTAATGAACAGAAATACTCTATGTCATGGGGACAATTTATTAGCTCCGTTTTATTTACTTTTTTCGGAACCGGACTTATTACTGTGTTCCTCGCAATGCCCTTAACAATTTATACAGCCGGTCTTACAGATAAAAAACAAATTGCCCTGTATGAATCTATTGCAAATACTGCAAGTATCGTATTACAACTAGCCGTGTTGTTATTCTTCATTTTTAAATTCGAACCCGCAAAAAAATTACTACTAAAATCTTTTAACTTTAAAGCACTTAAAGAATGGCGTACATACGTATACTTACTTCTTTTCTTCACTATAAACATTATACTCAATTACATCTTGTTAAATTATATGTTCCAAGACGCAACAAAGCAGCAATCTTCCGCACTTAACTTAGACGTTTTTAAGCAGTATCAAATATTATTACTTCTCGGCTTCGCAATACTCACACCAATTTTTGAAGAACTTATTTTCCGTGGCTTTATACTTCGCTTCTTCTCAGAGCGATTTCCATTTTGGATTGCAGCCATCATAACAAGCTTCTTCTTCGGTATCGCTCATACATACTCACTTGGCGTAATGGTAATTACTTTCTTCATGGGATTATTAATGGCTATTTTATGTAAAAAAACAAAATCCATTATTCCAGCTATGTTATTTCATATTATGAATAATATGTTGGCATTTTTGAGCTAAAAAGAGATATCATCGCGATACCTCTTTTTACTCTTTTATCACAACTTCAAACTCTTCCGTTTGCACAGAACATCAATGTAAAATCATTACTGTCTGTAAATATTAGCTTCAAAATATCATTTTTACTACACTGATGACTTTTTTGTATAAATATTCTATAATCTTTATATATAACTATAAAATAAACAAGGATAGGTGATTCACTATTATACAAGCCACGCAACTAACTTACCCACAAAAACACCCTATGTCACTCTCACAATTTCTATTTTCACTCGTTTTTGCGATTTGGGGAACAGGATTTCTAGCCGACCTCTTTATAGGTCTTCCTACCGTTATTTATACAGAAGGTTTAACCGATCCAAAACAAATTGCTTTAACAAAATCACTTACTACTTTTGGGAGGCATTTATTTGTATTGTGCATTTTATTAATTTTAATTTATGCATATAAGCCATTAAGAAATTTAATTGTCCCAACACTAAACTTTACAGCATTAAAAAAAGTAAGCACATACATCTATATCATTCTTTTTTACGGACTATATATTGTTAATGACATATTTATAATTAGTAATCTTTTCCCTGATGCGGTAAAAGAGCAATCATCCACTTTAAACCTAGAAATGTTAAAACAATACAAACTAGTATTGCTACTAGGTACTGCTATATTTGTACCTATTTTTGAAGAACTTATATTCCGTGGTATTATTCTTCACTTCCTACAACAGCGCTTCCCTTTTTGGATTGCAGCACTTGGGTCTAGCTTTCTCTTCGGAATAGGTCATATGTACTCAACTGGTGTGATGTTTAGCATGTTCATACTAGGTCTATTTATGGCTATTTTATGTAAAAGAACAAATTCCATTATTCCAGCTATTTTATTACACATGCTGAATAATACCATTGCATTGTTATAAAACTTCCATCAGTAGTGGATTCTTTATCCTACACTGATTACTTCTTACTTAAAAATCAAATTTATTAGTGACACCCCAATTCCAGCTATGTTATTTCATATTCTGAATAATATGTTGGCATTTTTAAGCTAAAAAGAGGTATCATCACGATACCCCTCTTTACTCTTTTATCACAACTTCAAACTCTTCTTCCGTTAGCACTTTTCGATAATCCGTTTTCTTTTCTCCTTCTTCACCAGAAGTTAGGACAGGTGTCAGTATAATTTTCGTTACATTATCCTCTAGTTTTTCAAATTGCCAATAAAACATCATCCATACATTCCTCTTGTACATCTTGAAACGAAGCTAAATGCTTCTGAATAATACTTTTTATAAGTCCGTCGTACTGGTCGATAATAAAGTATAGTGCTTTTTCGTTCCTTTTCCGTATTTGCATTGCAACGTTCTCCTCTGTAATTTTCATATGCACCCTCCTCTCTAACGTTCTCTATATCTATTAATTCGTATCATTACTTCTCATTTCTATCAATTTATACATATTCATTAATAATATCCAAAATAAACCTCATGTAGTAAAATATAACTGATTACATAGAAGGAGACTATATATGTTGAGCTTACTTTGGGTTGTTTATATGCCACTCCTTGTGTTATGTGGATTTTTCGGTGGTATTTTCTTAATTATTACTAGTATGAAACATCGTAAATTATTTGTCGGTTTAATGGGGCTACTTAGCTTCTCCTTTGTCACACTACCTTTTGTTTTTTGGGGCATGGGAGTGGATAGCAATACAATCCTCCCTATTTCAACAACTTTATATTGGATACTGTTTTCTTTAACTGGATTATTAGCAGGGGTAAGTGGAGTCCAAGCCAAAATTAAAAGTATACGTAATATGGGACTCATTATTTTTATCGCTGGTATATTAGGGGTTATTTTCTGGTTACTCATGACTGTAGGTGATTCATACTATATATAATATTTTTTAGAAACACATAAATCGGAGGCAATACAAAAGTGTTCGGAATATTAACTTGGATGATTTTCGCTCTTACTTTGATGTTATACGAGCTCGTCGTCGGCATTTTTTAAATTATCACTGGAATTAAATGTAATAAACCATTTACTATTATGGCTGGTTTGATTAGTATATCGCTTATCTTTGTTCCTATCATTTGTATAGGTTATGGAATAGATTTAGAGGGGATGGTTCCAATTTGAGGAACTTTATATTGGTGTTTCTTCTCTTTAGCTGGACTATTGGCTATTATAAGCGGAAGACAAATATCAAGTATTCGTGCCTTGGGAATGGTTTTGTTTATAACAGGATTGTGCTCCGTAACTGGTTATCATTTTTTATATCTCACTCTTTAACAAGACAAAAAAGCAGGGAAATTAATTCCCTGCTTTTCTACTTGGTTTATTGCCTGACGGTAAGAAGAACGATAACACCCAAGCAATACCAGCTAATATTGTTGCAATTAAGAAGGCATCGTTAATACCGTTAATTGCAGATAGCTTTGAAATTTGTCCAAATAATAGTTGCGTGCTCATCGCATCTCCTGCTTGAGCTGATCCAGCAATCGCTGCTAAACTTTGCCCCATGCCGTGTACTTTATCAACTAAAATTGGGTTTGATGTTGTTAACATATTTCCATAATCTGCTACGTGAGCAGTCGTTTGCTGCGTCATAAGTGTGATTAAAATCGCTGTTCCAATTGAACCAGCTACTTGTCTTGACGTATTTTGCGTTGCTGTACCGTGAGAAATTAATTTCATCGGCAGTGCGTTCATACCTGCTGTCATAATTGGCATCATAATGAATGACATACCAATCGAACGTATAATATAATCCGTCATAATAACGCTATACGGTGTATCCATCGATAACGTTGTGAATTCATATGTCGCAAACGTTGTAATGGCTAAACCGACAATTGCTAACGGACGAATACCATACTTATCAAATAGTTTACCTGCAATAGGTCCCATGATCCCCATAATTAATGATCCTGGCAGTAGTAATAAACCTGATTCTATCGGTGTGAAACCGCGAATGTTTTGCAGATATACCGGAAGTAATAACATACCTCCGAATAATGCCATCGTAACAATTGCATTAATTACTAAAGTAAAAGTAAATACTGGGTATTTAAACACTTGTAAATCAAGCATTTTATTGTCCGTTGTTAGCTCTCTCCAAATAAATACCGCAATACCTACTACACCAATGATAAGTGAAATAACAACCTCTGCACTAGTCCAACTATTATTTCCTGCTTCACTAAATCCGTACAATAAGCTACCTAGTCCAATACTTGAACTAACAACACCGAATACATCTAACTTCGTTTTAGATACTGGCTGAGCTAGTGTAAAGAATTTTAAAGATAGGAATGTAATAATTAAACCGATAATAAACATCGCATAGAACATTAAGTTCCAGCTATAGTTTTCAATCACCCAGCCCGTTACAGTTGGTCCGATAGCTGGTGCTAAAATCATCGCTACACCTAGTAATCCCATCGCTGCTCCGCGCTTATGAGGCGGGAATAATGTCATGAAAATATTCATACCAACCGGCATTAAAATACCTGCACCCACCGCCTGAATAACGCGGCCCGTCATCATCATTGTAAAGTTTCCTGAAATAGCACAAATGATAGATCCTACCGTGAAGAATAACATTGCCGCTACGAATAATTTACGATACGTAAATCGTGAAACTAAAAAGGCACTAATCGGTACTAAAATACCATTTACAAGCATGAAGCCTGTAATTAACCATTGTGCTGTTGAAGTTGATACGTTAAATTCATTCATTAACGGAGGCAATGCAACGTTAATGATTGTTTGGTTTAAAATAGAAACGAACATACCGAGAATTAATACAGCTACAACTGCTTTTACGTTCACATTCTCTGCAGGCGTAAACATTTGTTTTTTCGGCACTTCTTTTTCTTGTTTTACTTCTTCTTGCTTTCCTGTTTCTAACTCAACTACATTAGAAATTTCTGCTTCTTGCTTTCGTTCAATTTCTTTCTCTTCTGTTTCTACCTTACTTACTTCTATTTTATTTACGGCTGGGACTTGTTCTTCTCCCACGTTCGTTTTTTTCTTTCGTAAAAGACGATTTACAAGGAAGAAGACGATTATACAAAATAGTGCATATCCTGCAATTGCAATTGAGGACATCTCATCTCCCCCTTACTTATGAATACGAACTGACACATTCATTCCAGGAACAATATTTACTGATTTACTATGATCTAAAGAAATTTTAACTGGTACTACTTGTGTTACTTTCGTATAGTTCGCTGTTGCGTTGCTTGATGGTAACATAGAGAATGTATTCGCTGTTGTTAATCCAACTTGCTCTACTTTTCCTGATAACGTTGTATCTGGGTATGCATCTACATACACATCTACATCTTGACCTTTTTGTACATCGTCAACATCTGTTTCTTCAATGTTTGCTGTTACCCATAAATTGTTCATATCAAATGCATAAGCAATTGGGCTACCTGCTCCAACGAAAGCATTTGTTGTTGCATTTGATTGTACAACTGTTGCATTTTGTGGAATTGTTACATCTACTGTTTGTTCTCCATTTGCTGCCACTACAGTAACAGCACCTAATTTATCATTTTCATTGTAATTCTTTCCTACTTCAGCTTTCCAGTCAGTTAATTTACCTGCTACTGGTGATGCAATCGGAATTACTTTTCCATCAATTTTTGCATTTTCTGTTTTTAAATAATTTTCCGCTTGATTGTAATAGTAATAACCGCCAATACCGCCGCCAACTAGTACAATTAATGTGATAATGTTGATAATCACCATTCTTCGAAACTGATTCATTGCATTCCTCTCCTTATATCGCATATAATTTTTTTCTAAACTATTTACGTCCTTATTGTTTAGACTGTTTAATTGTTAATTATATTAACTTTTAAACAAAAAAATCACACCATCTGCGGTGTAAATCGAAATTTATCTACCTGCGAGCGGTGCTGATTTCTGAAGGACTATCGTTTATAATTATAAATAATTATTTTGAATCTACAACCAACAATTTACGTATGAAATGTCGCTTAAACAACAATATAATACCTATATGTTGTTTAAGTATAGAAAATTAAACGAGGGGAAGTAAAAATGTCTATTAAAAATACAAATGATCCACGTGTAAAGCGGACGAGACAACTCATACAGGATGCTTTTGTCGCTTTAGTAGGCGAAAAAGGATTTGATGATGTAACTGTTCAACATATCGCAGAACGTGCTCCTGTAAATCGTGCTACGTTTTATAGCCATTACCATGATAAATATGACCTATTAGACAAAAGCATTGAAGAAATGTTAGAGAAGTTAACAGAAGTTATTAAACCAAAAAATAAAAATAAAGAAGAGTTTCAACTTACATTTGATTCACCAAATCCAACTTTTTTAGCTTTGTTCGAACATATCGCAGAAAATGTGAACTTCTATAACGTTATGCTTGGTGATAAAGCCGCTGGAAACTACTCTTATAAAATGATGAAAACAATACAAACACATTTAACATTAAGCTTGTCTATTTCACAGCCAGATGATAAAGATCTTATGGTTCCTCGTGATATTTTAATTAGTTATGTGACAGGAGCTCATATCGGGATGATTATGTCATGGTTAAAAAGAGGGATGATTTATACCCCGCATTTTATGGCCATGCAATTAACTCGTTTAATTATTTTAGGAGCTCATACTGCTGCAGGATTAGAACGACCTTTTTAAAACATAAAAAAGCGAAGGAGAACCTCCTTCGCTTTTTCTATTAATTAAATGTAATGTTATGTACAGCCTCTTTATCAAGACGTTTAATAACTTCTACAATTAACTTCACTGCATTTTCATAGTCATCACGGTGTAACATTGCCGCATGAGAATGAATGTAGCGCGTCGCAATCGTAATTGCCATAGACGGAATACCATTTACAGCAATATGAATGGCACCTGCATCCGTTCCTCCGCCCGCTACTGAATCATATTGATACGGAATTTCTAATTCGTCAGCAACATCAACTACAAAGTCACGTAAACCAGTATGACCAATAACAGACGCATCATATAAAATAATCTGTGGTCCATCGCCCATTTTACTTTGCGCTTCTTTTGCCGTTACACCTGGCGTATCTCCAGCGATGCCAACATCTACTGCGAATGCGATATCTGGTTTAATATAATTCGCAGATGTTTTCGCGCCACGAAGGCCAACTTCTTCTTGTACAGTCCCTACGCCGTATACAACGTTTGGATGCTTTTCATCTTTTAATTGTTTTAATACGTCAATTGCAATTGCACAACCAATTCGGTTATCCCATGCTTTTGCAAGTAACATTTTTTCATTTTTCATCACTTGGAATTCAAAGTAAGGTACAACTTGATCTCCTGGTCGTACGCCCCACTCCATTGCCTCTTCTTGGCTAGAAGCACCAATATCGATGAACATGTCTTTAATTTCAACTGGCTTTTTACGCGCTTCTGGAGGTAAGATGTGCGGTGGTTTTGAACCAATTACACCTGTTACATCTCCTTTACGCGTTACAATTGTCACGCGCTGCGCAAGCATAACTTGTGACCACCAGCCACCAACCGTTTGGAAACGAAGGAAACCTTTGTCATCAATTTGCGTGATCATAAAGCCGACTTCATCTAAATGACCTGCAACCATAATTTTCGGGCCGTTTTCTTCCCCTACTTTTTTCGCAACTAAGCTTCCTAAATTATCAGTAGAAAGTTCGTCCGCAAACGGCTCAATATATTTCTTCATTACTTCGCGTGGTTCACGCTCGTTACCCGCAATACCACGTGCATCTGTTAATTCTTTTAGCATTGTCAATGTCGCGTCTAATTTTGTCATTGCCAACACCCTCCTTTTTCTTCAGTCACTTCATTATACAAAACGAAATTGAAATATTCAAAAATTAAATTAGTATCCTTGTGTTTGACGCTGATGATTTACTTCATTTTTATCTAAATATGCCTTTTCAATCTCTTCTTGCTCAAACTCTAGCGCTTGTCCAAGTCGAAGATAGCTTGTAAATAATTCAATATAGTTCGTAATAGATGGTTGATCTGTAAAACGAATTACTTTCGCATATGTGTCTAAGAAAATTTCTACTTGTGTTTTATTCGTTTGTGCACATTTATAGAATAGGAAGTTTTTATCAATACCTAAATCAATTCCGATTGATAAAATAAAATGCAAGCCATCTACGTATTCTTCTAATATTACTTCACGTTCTGATGCTGGTTTGTTGCTCCAATATTTAAAACAACGTGTTTCATTTGCAAGTTCTCCAATTTCTACAAGAAGAGCTAACATTTTTTCTTTTAACAACTTTTTCGGTTGTAAATCATGCTCTTTCACAATACGGTCGTCTAATTCTTTTTGTAATTTAAATAGTTGTAGTAAGTCCATTCTATTGTCCTCCTCCAACATCGCATTTTACGCAACAATGTTGTTTCATCTCAAAGTTCATTATTATTTTTCGTTTCTTATTAATAAGTCAGCCATTTATCTCTTTACAAAATAGCTTGTCCTTAATTTACAAATACGTTTCAATCATCACTATTAGATTGTTCACTCCGATTGGTGATAGTTAATCATTATCCGGGGATTGTCCACTGATAAAAAATTTATTTTATCTGATGAAAGTTCCATATCATCTTTCCATTATAGCAGTGTCGTTTCAGGTAGGAAAGATACTCTTCTTTCCAAAGGGGGATAATTGAAAAAAGCCAGGAGAATTCTCCTGACTTCATATATATATTCTTCTATATCGCTATAGCTTTTATATTGATTTTGTCATATCGATAACGACATACTTTTCTTTGAATACAAATAAAAAAACCTTAGAAGAAAAATCTTCTAAGGTTTCAACTAATTAATTAGTTAATGTTGTTTTTTGCAACTGTTGCTAATTCAGCGAAAGCTTTTTCGTCATGAACAGCTAAGTCAGCAAGCATCTTGCGGTTAACTTCGATGCCAGCATTTTTAAGACCGTGCATTAAACGGCTGTAAGAAAGACCATTCATACGAGCTGCTGCGTTGATACGTGTAATCCATAATTTACGGAAGTCACGTTTCTTTTGACGACGGTCACGGAATGCATACATTAGAGATTTCATAACCTGTTGGTTAGCAACCTTGAATAATGTACTCTTAGAACCGTAGTAACCTTTTGCTAATTTTATAACTTTTTTACGACGTTGACGAGTAACTGTACCACCTTTTACTCTTGGCATAATATTACCTCCTAATTGTTCTATATATCAGCCGAACTTATTTTAAGTTGTCAAGCATTTGACGAATGCGTTTGAAGTCACCAGCGCTTACTACACCAGCTTTACGTAGTTTACGTTTAGCTTTTGTAGATTTGTTAGCGAATAAATGGCTTGTGTAAGCGTGAGAACGTTTCAGTTTACCTGATCCAGTCTTTTTGAAACGCTTTGCAGAGCCGCGATGAGTTTTTTGTTTAGGCATAGGTATTTCCTCCTCTATCTATTACTTATCGTTTTTCGGTGCTAAAACTAAGAACATACTACGTCCTTCCATTTTAGGCTTAGATTCAATTGTACTAACTTCAGCACAAGCTTCTGAGAAGCGATCTAAAACACGTTGACCGATTTCTTTATGAGTAATGGCACGTCCTTTAAAGCGAATTGACGCTTTAACCTTGTCGCCTTTCTCTAAAAACTTGATAGCATTACGAAGTTTTGTGTTAAAGTCGTGTTCATCAATTGTTGGACTTAAACGAACTTCTTTCATGCTAATTACTTTTTGATTTTTGCGCTGTTCTTTTTCTTTCTTCTGTTGCTCAAAGCGGAATTTACCGTAGTCCATAATGCGGCATACTGGCGGTTTCGCATTTGGAGCAACTAATACTAAATCAAGATTAAGATTTGCAGCTAAGTCTAAAGCGTCATTACGAGACTTGATTCCAAGTTGATCGCCATTTGCACCAACTAAACGTACTTCACGTGCACGAATTTGCTCGTTAATCATCATATCCTTGCTAATAGTAAGCCACCTCCAAGGTTTTTTCAGAACATCTTTTGTAGTCATAGAACCCGACAAAAAAAGTGCGGGCATACGACACCCACACTTGTAAATTCTTAAGTAAGAAATACATTTACCTGTAAACTGCGAATGCGTCCATCAGGTGAGAAGCGGGTGCTTCTACTTGTTCCACAAAACAATATTCTATTATCCTTGATGAGTTTATCATAGGACATGACGTCTGTCAAGAAGACGCGATGTGTTTTACTAACAACAAGAAATATTGTAACAAACAACTAACATACTTGCAATACTTTTTTATGATAAGTATAGTTTGGTTATTTTTTCTAGTTTTTCTTTTTTATAATACATACGAAAGCCGCGGTATACCGCGGCTCTGTCTTATCGTTTTCCTTCTACTTTAATCATATCAACAAAAGCATCTAATGCAATTGTTTCTGATTTTTGTTCACCGTATTTACGTACGTTTACGCCATTTTCAGTTACTTCATTGTCACCTACTACAAGCATGTACGGAATTTTTTGCATTTGTGCTTCACGGATTTTATAACCAATTTTCTCTTCACGAGTATCTAATTCAACACGGATACCAGCACGACGTAATTCATCTTGTACTTTCTTCGCATAGTCTAAATGTACTTGCGGAGAAACTGGAATTACTTGCGCTTGAACTGGAGCTAACCAAGTTGGGAATGCACCTTTGTATTCTTCAATTAAGAAGGCTACGAAACGTTCCATAGTTGATACAACACCACGGTGAATTACAACTGGACGATGTTGTTTACCGTCTTCACCAACGTAAGATAATTCAAAGCGTTCTGGAAGTAAGAAGTCTAATTGTACAGTTGAAAGTGTTTCGTCTTTTCCAAGAGCAGTACGAACTTGAACGTCAAGTTTTGGACCGTAGAATGCCGCTTCACCTTCAGCTTCATAGTAATCAAGACCCATTTCATCCATAGCTTCTTTTAACATACCTTGTGCTTTTTCCCACATCTCATCATCAGCATAGTACTTTTTAGTATCAGCTGGGTCACGATAAGATAGACGGAATGAATAGTTCTCTAAACCGAAATCTTTGTACACTTCTAGAGTTAAGTTTACAACACGTTTTAGCTCTTCTTTAATTTGATCTGGGCGAACGAAAATGTGCGCATCGTTTAAAGTCATTCCGCGTACACGTTGTAATCCAGATAATGCACCTGACATTTCATAGCGGTGCATTGTTCCAAGTTCCGCAATACGGATTGGTAATTCACGATAGCTGTGAATATCATTTTTATAAACCATCATGTGGTGAGGGCAGTTCATTGGACGAAGAACTAACTCTTCATTATCCATTTCCATTGATGGGAACATACCATCACGGTAGTGATTCCAGTGACCAGAAGTTTCATAAAGCTCTCTGCTTCCTAGTACTGGAGTGTATACGTGATCATAGCCTAAGCTTGCTTCTTTATCAACGATGTAACGCTCGATAATACGGCGGATTGTTGCACCTTTTGGTAACCAAAGTGGTAAACCTTGTCCTACTTTTTGGCTATTAGTAAATAGTTTTAATTCTTTACCTAATTTACGGTGATCACGCTCTTTCGCTTCTTCAAGCATACGTAAGTGCTCATCTAATTCTGCTTTCTTAACGAATGCAGTACCGTAAATACGTTGTAGCATTTTATTATTGCTATCGCCGCGCCAGTAAGCACCCGCAACGCTTAATAATTTAAACACTTTAATTTTCCCTGTAGATGGAAGGTGAACACCACGGCAAAGGTCGAAGAATTCGCCTTGCTCATAGATTGAAATAACTGCATCCTCTGGAAGATCGTTAATTAAATCTAATTTTAACTCATCGCCGATTTCTTCAAAGCGACGAAGTGCTTCTGCACGTGGTACTTCATGACGAACGATTTCTAAGTTTTCGTTCACGATTTTTTGCATTTCTTTTTCGATTTTCTTGAAGTCTTCAACTGTAATTGCTTCTTCCATATCAATATCGTAGTAGAAGCCATTTTCAATTACTGGACCAATGCCAAGCTCAAGCTTAGCATCTTTATATAAACGTTTTAACGCTTGTGCTAATAGGTGGGCTGTTGAATGGCGTAAAATGTATAAGCCATCTTCAGAATCTAATGTAATAATAGAAACTGCACCATCTTCTTCGATTGGTGTAACAAGATCGATCATCTCATCGTTTAATTTTCCAGCCACAGCTTTTTTCTTTAAGCCTGGGCTAATAGAAGCTGCGATTTCTTCAGTTGTTACGCCTTTTGGAAACTCCTTCACAGCTCCATCAGGGAAAGTAATTTTAACTACATCTGCCATCACTGGTCACTCCTCTTTTTTTTCAAAATAAAAAACACTCATCCCGTAAAAAGGGACGAGTGTTGAATTCGTGGTTCCACCCTTGTTCCAATTAACATTATTGTTAATTGCTCAAGTTCAACATAACGGTGTTGTCCGTTAGCAATTACTAGAAAAAACCGTTCACTGCTAAAGTTTAGAGGTGGTAAGTAATAATCCCGTACTAGGAAGCTCACACCCTAAGGCTTCCCTCTCTGAAAATCGTAGAAAACTACTCATGTCCTCATCATGACATTTCAATATATTTCATTTATGTAGGTAATTATATGCTCAAAAACTTAGAAAATCAAGGGCGTTACCTTTATTTTTTAAATTTTTCACATTGCGCTCAAACTCATGTAATCCATGTAATTGGACCCGTTCTTGAAATACATTTCGCAAAGTAATAATCATATTATGGTCTTGTTCTTTCGTATATAAATAAATTTTTTTCGGCGAAATAGAAAGAAGGGGTGCAATTACTTTCGTATCAATATATACATCCTTTTGCTTTAATAATTCCTCATCTATATATTGGACCAATTTCTCCTGTTTTAAACGTCTACCTTTATCATCATAGAAAATAAAGCTTTCATCAAAAATAAGATGCACACAGGACAAACGTGATTTTCGGCTACGCACTTGTTGCCTTAGCGTCTCAATAAACATTTGATATTCTTGTTCCAACTTATACTCATCAATCGACACTTCAGCAAGCTTAGCTACCATTTCCCTATATGTACGAAGGCGAAAACGAACATATGATGAAAACGAGAACGAAAGCGGATCACAAAGCCAGTTATTTAAAGAAGATTTAATATATGATTCAAATGCGTGACGTGTTAATTCTCGAGCAATCTCTTTTCTTCTTCCCTTTAAAATCTCTTGTGCCATATGCAATATTTGATGACACTCTTCCTCTTCTTCATAAAAAAACTTCTCTTTTAAGATTGTATAAATCCACTCATTTTGCTTTACATTCACAATGAAATATACCATTACCGGCAATAAAATCTTTTCAATATAATTCGATTCACATACTGGTATGTGAATCACCACTTTTTGTTCCTGTAAATACACACTCGTTTCCTTATATAACAGTTCCGCTCTTTTCAATAGTTGTCTATATACATGCATAGCATCATTTTTTTCTTCGAAGCAAATTTCAATCACTTTTGTCCCCCCTTTTATCCCTGCTCTAAAGGATTGTATCTATACGTTACAAATCCTATAAGAGTCCGTCCCGTGGAAGTTCACTCTTAGTAGAATTACATTTCCTATCGTTAGAAAATCCACTCGATATGGCTTGCTAATTTTATATATATTAAGGGAGGGAGAAAAAAATGATACAAGCTACAATGAATTTTCCATAAGAACTTTTCGTTTTACAATTCACCTAGTCTGAAAAATGTTCAAAACGAAAAAAGAGCAAGCTTTTCAGCTTACTCTTTACTTATGACGTCGGTTTTTCCCGCCAATCGGAATTGGCTTCGCTAAATATTTAATTCGTTCCATAATACGTGCTGCTTTCATTTGTTCTGCTTCACCACGCTGTGTATACGTTAAATGATGTTCCAATTCCTTGAAATCAAAGTTAGACGTAAAGAACGTCGGTAAGTTTTCTAACATACGGAATTGCAAAATTGCACCAAGCACATCGTCACGCACAAAGCTTGACATCGCTTCTGCTCCGATATCATCTAGCATTAAAACTTGTACGCGTTTCACCGCATCAATCTTTTCCCCAATCGAATTATCTTGAATCGAACTTTTAATTTCACGTAAAAATTCAGGGAAGTATACGAGCATCGAACTTATTTTCTTTTGAGCAAGTTCATTCGCCATTGCTCCTAACAAATATGTTTTCCCTACACCAAATTTACCGTACAAATATAAACCTTGTACTTTTTTACCAGGTTCATATGTACTTAAAAATTCATTAGCTGCACCAATTGCATCAATACGCGCATCTAAATCTGAAGGATCTAAGTTTTCCATCGTTGCCTGTAAAATGTCAGTTGGCATATATACACTTTGAACGAGTTTTTCATATTTCTTTCTCTCGTCATACGCTACTTTTCTAACGCAACGATCGTATTGAATATCAATCATCTTCCCTTGGATAACGAGCTTTGGCTCATATCCTTGCAGCATATTTTTACACGAACCTAGATCCGGACAATCTGCGCAACCTACACTTTGTCCAATATATTCGTATAACTTCACAAGGCTGCGCTCAATCATAGAAGTTGTTACTTCACCTTGATGTTCGTCTATAAATTCTTTCACACGCGGATGTGCCATTACTTCCGCCTTTAATACTTCATATCTATTTTTAAAATTTTTATTTTCCATTAACTTTGCAAATGAATTTTGAATATGCTCCATTTTCTCACCTCAAAGAGCGTTCATTCTCTTCTATTAATCACGCTTATATTTTTTTAACACTTCTTCTAGTCGTTTTCGTTCATCATCTAACGTACTCGCATCTTTTTTCTTACTTACATCTTTCTTCACTGTTTCTTTCTCTTGTTCTTTCGGCTCTTCTTTCAGCCAATCTGGTACCATTTCTTTTCGTATCGTTTTCTTCGACGTACGGCCTTTTTTCTTCGTCTCAGCCCATTCTTGATATTGACGATTTTCTTCTTTCGCTAACGCCATTGCTTCAGCTACTGTACCGACCTTTTTACGTGCCCAATGCCCAGCAATTTTCTCCACATACGTTTTCGCAAGCTTCATATCTGAGCGTAGCATAACGTAATAAATAAGTACATTCACAACACCTGGCGTTAATTTTTGATTGATCATTACATCTTCAACGATCTGCAAGTCAGCCTTTGTCGCCTCTGCACCACCAGAGATTTCTTTCAATAGTTGTTTTGGTGAGATTTCCTCTAACTGTTTGATTAACATCTCTTCTTGCGTAGAAGGCTCTTTCCCTTTCATCATACGTGCAGCGTGAGGCTGTACCCTTTCACTTAATACAGGTAACGCTTGACCGTTTTCGAACTGATACCAATCACGTGCTCCTTTTCTAAGCCTTTCGATATCAATTGTCTGCATCTCTGTCACCGTACCAAGAACGATATTTTGCATCGATAACACATCTACATCGTACACGTAAGCAAGTGTAATGACACATTCCCGCACTTGATCTGTAATCGCCTTTTTAGGGACAAGAGCGGACAAGCCATCTACAAATAAGGAGAAATCAAAGAAATCATTCCAAACTTTCGGAGCGTCTCCCTTCTCGTTACTTGGCATAACTGTCGTTTTTGGAATACGAAGATCTTCTTGCGCATGCTCAAGCTGTCCTGGATTAAACGAACCAAACACATCATTGAAAGAACGCGTAACATTCTCATAAGAAACAAAATCAAATTCTTCTTCTAAGAAATATTGCTTTACTTGATTATATTTTGTCCTACTCAATCGATTGTATAAAAAGATGCTTAACACAATATC
Source organism: Bacillus sp. ES1-5 (assembly GCF_022487605.1). Classification (NCBI taxonomy): domain Bacteria; kingdom Bacillati; phylum Bacillota; class Bacilli; order Caryophanales; family Bacillaceae; genus Bacillus; species Bacillus sp. ES1-5. The sequence goes on from NZ_JAKVPU010000012.1 coordinate 53,736, forward strand.
ATCAAAAAATTGCTTCGGAGATAAAGGTGGTTGCAATTCGTATATAAACATTCGAATATCTTTTTCTTTCTTAATATATACCTTCAAAAGCCCAATTGCCTCTAACTTTACTCGTTCCTCATATATTTCGGGAAGCTGCATTTGCATGGTCACCATAAGGGAATGATGTGTATTCTCTTTTCCAAACACACGATCTTGCTCTAACTCTCCCCATAGCGTCATGTACAAGCTAAAAGCTCTACTACCTACTAACGGCTGATACAACATCGTTAACACTTTTCGGTCGTAATTATGCAGTAACCCTTTCGCACTTACTTTATAACGATCAATTGGCAATAGCTCCATCCATGACTGTTTTTCCATTCTTGCTTTTCCTTTCTCTCATCCAATCTATCCTCTACTTCATTCGTTCTATCTTCATTATATAATTCCTTAGCGAAAAAGAGCTATTAGCTTTCGCTTCTAGCTCTCTTATCTCATTACTTACGGTATGTAAAGAGAATAAAATACAGCTTCTACTCTCTTTCTTTTTGCAGTATATCTTTTAATTCTTCAATAAATACATTTAAATCTTTAAATTGGCGATATACAGAAGCAAAACGCACGTAAGCAACATCATCAATATCACGCAGTTCTTCCATAACAATTTCACCAATCATATCACTTTTCACTTCTGATATACCTAAATTACGAAGTTCACGTTCCACACTTTGAGTTACTTCTTCTAATTGTCTTAAAGATACTGGTCTTTTTTCGCACGCTTTAATTAAGCCGCGCAAAATCTTTTCTTTATTAAACTCTTCTCGTGTGCCTTCTTTTTTTACAACGATAAGAGGTGACTCTTCTACTCTTTCAAATGTCGTAAAGCGACTTAAACAACTTTCACACTCTCTCCTTCTTCGAATAGAGCGCCCCTCGTCTACCGGACGCGAATCTAACACTCTTGTACCATTATGAGAACAGGATGGACAACGCAATATATTCACTCCTTTACACTATACTCTTTATTTTTTCTCTACTTACTTCATCTGACAATATATATACAATATTATATAACTCATTCTAACTCTCTTACCACTTTAAGTTTAAGCACATTATTTTATCATCTCGTTTTCAAAAATAAGATGGTAGATGTGGTGCTAACTTATTCATAAGAGCTCAATTTATTAACTAACGAGTACGTTATATTTTTCCTTTTTTATAAACTAAAAAAGAGGTGCATTATACACCTCTTTACATTTTAAATCAATTATGTTCTTTTTTAAAGAGCTTTTGTTTCTCTCTGCTTAATTTCGAAGCTACCAGTGCCTCGAGGAAGCTCGATGCTCTCACGCGTTTTCGCGTTTAAACCTTCTGCAATATATTCTGCAGCAACATTTGGATCAATACGATCCCCACAAGTATAAACATCAATACTTGCGTAACCGTGCTCCGGAAAGCTATGAATTGTTAAATGTGATTCCGAGATAATTACTACTCCACTTACACCTTGTGGTGCAAATTTATGGAAAGCAACCTCACGCACTTCAGCACCGGCTCTCAGTGCTGCATCCACAAATAATTGTTCAATATACGGCATGTCATTAAGCTTGTCGAAATCACAATCCCAAAGTTCAGCGATTACGTGACGACCCATCGTATCCATAGTATCCATTCTACAGTTCCCCCTTGTAAATTTATTCTAACTGTTCGAATTGAAAACTAATTTGCAATTTGGCTTGCTCCACTACCACGGGGGAAAGTTAGTCCAGAGAGGTCCTAACCCTTTAAGTAGTGACTACGTACCTCAGCTCTTAAGTTTACGAGTGTTAGTATACTTTGTTTATTTTCATTTTGCAACAACAGTTTTTTCGATTTTCTGTCATATTTTCCTCTTTACTTTTCCCTAAAAAAAATAAACGATTCACAAATACAGTAATCACAACGTTTCGTGGTATGTCCACTTTCAAAAATATACTTATATAATTTTTTTCCTTTTCAGAAAAAAATAAAAAAAAGAAGGCAAATATCCACTTGCCCTCTCCCTTATTCACTTAAATATGTTGCACATTTTTTTGTTTCGCTAATTCGTCAACAACTAACGTTACAAGATCTACAACACGACGAGAGTAGCCCCACTCGTTATCATACCAAGCAAGTACTTTCACTTTACGATCACCCATTACCATTGTAGATAAACCATCAATAATAGCTGAGTGTGTATTTGTATTAAAGTCAATAGATACTAAAGGCTCTTCGCTGAATTCTACAATGCCTTTTAACGCACCGTTTGCAACAGTTTTGAATGCTTCATTAATAGCTTCAACTGTCACATCACGCTTTACATCTACTACTAAGTCAACAAGAGACACGTTTGGCGTTGGTACACGAAGTGCCATACCATGAAGTTTTCCGTTTAAGTGCGGAAGAACTTTTGCAAGCGCTTTCGCGGCACCTGTCGTTGTCGGAATGATCGATTGTCCGCAAGCACGTGCTCTTCTTAAATCTTTATGTGGGTTATCAATATTTTTTTGGTCATTTGTATAAGCATGAACAGTTGTCATTAAACCGTTTTCAATTCCAAACTGCTCATCTAACACCTTAACAACAGGCGCTAAACAGTTTGTTGTGCAAGATGCATTTGAAATAACAGTATGTTTTGTAATATCTAATTGGTCTTCGTTCACACCAACTACAATTGTTACATCTTCATTTTTACCAGGCGCTGTTAAAATAACTTTTTTCGCTCCAGCTTCAACATGAAGAATTGCTTTTTCTTTTGAATTAAATTTACCAGTTGCTTCAATTACAACTTCAACACCTAGATCTGTCCAAGGCAATTCCTTTGGATCGCGGTTGTTTAAAAGGCGAATCATTTTCCCATCAACTAATAAGTGATCTTCAAATGCTTCTACTGTTCCGTCAAACTTGCCGTGAACTGTATCATATTTAATTAAATGTGCTAACGTTTCAGATGGATAGCTTGCATTGATTGCTACAATTTCGAATGCGCTTTCTTTTATTGCCTGACGAAATACCATTCTCCCAATACGTCCAAATCCATTAATTGCCACACGAGTCATAATATGTTATCCCCCTTGAATGCGTTATACTATTTATCTCCAATCCCAATAATAGTATAACACAAAAAGGGGATATGTCACTAAGCATTTTCATTAATTTCACAATTTTTTAGTCAATAATGTTCCAATTCTTTAAAATCACCTGTAATTGTGTTTTCGTTCCCATAATTGTGCCATCATTATTGATCACTTCATCTGCATTCTTCACTTTTTCTTCTAACGGCATTTGAGATTGAATACGAGCTTTTGCTTCTTCTTCTAAAAAATTATTTCGTTTCATTAAACGCTCTAATTGCATATGTGGCTTAACTGCTACAACTAAAACACGGTCAACGAGACTTGTTAATTTGCTTTCAAATAAGAGAGGAATATCTAACACAACCGCTTGCATACCTTCATTTATGTACATTTCCTTTTGTTTATTCATTTCCTCACGCACTGCAGGATGAACAATTTTATTTAACTGCAATCGTTTTTCTTCATTATAGAAAACGACACTTCCTAATTTTGGACGATCCAGTTCTCCATCTTCTTGTAATACTTCCGTTCCAAACACTTCTACTATTTTGTTATATGCTGGTTTCCCTCGCTCTACAACTTCTCGCGCGATAATATCTGCATCAATAACTGGTATACTCAGTTCACGAAACATTTGAGACACTGTACTTTTTCCACTTGCAATGCCTCCCGTTAATCCAATTACCACTGTCATAATACTTCTCCTCCTCATAATAAAAGGCGCGAAACTAATGTTCCACGCCCATACTTACATTTTCCAAATTCCAATAATAATGAGTAATACCCCAGGCAGGAATGTAAATTTTTGTAACCATTTCATATTCGATAAAACCGTTCCAAGTTTCATTCCAATAAATAAAAACAAAGAACTCATAACCGCAACCAATATTGCCATCATAGCGGGCGCATACCCTAATAAAGATGCACCAATTCCAGCACCGAACGAATCTATAGAAAGAGCGATACCAAGAAGTAACGCTTCTCCTGCAGAAATGGTGCCTGATTTATCAAAATCTGCAACAGTCGGTTTCCGTAAAATTTGAATCACTAGCCCGAGCGAAGCAATTTCTAATTTCCAAACCTTCTCCTCTTGCTTTGGTTCTTCTTTTTTCTCACTTCGAAAAAATTGGTATAATACCCAAATTCCTATTCCAATAAGAACAAGCCCACCGATACGCGTTGCGATAACAGGTGAAAATATTTTCGCGATCATATGTCCAATTCCCATTGAAACAAGCATAACAGCCGCTGAACACATTCCGATAATTATAATTGATCTTAGTGGAATTCTTACGCTTCTTAAACCATATGTTAGCCCTACACTACAGCTATCTAAGCTTAATGTAAAAGCTAATAAAATAAGAGATAAATAAAGGTACATCGGTAAGCTCCTCCCTTATACATAGCCCTGCTGTATGTATATGACAAATGCCTATCCGATGTTATCTCTTTTCTATATTCTTGGCTGACAAATCGGGCAGTAATGCGTTCCTCTTCCGCCAACAACTGTTTTTTCTAATATCGTACCGCAAGTTACACACGGTTCTCCCTTTTTTCCATATACATTTAGAAGTTCTTGGAACGAACCAATTTGCCCTTGCGAGTTGATATACGTTCGAATTGTACTTCCGCCACGCTTCACTGCTTCGCCTAACGTTGTAACAGTCGCCTCATAAATTCGTTCAATTTCTTCTGCTGTTAAAGACGAAGCTTCTCGTTCCGGATGAATTTGAGAACGGAATAAAACTTCATCTACATATATATTTCCAAGCCCTACTAAAAGACGCTGGTCTAATAATACGACTTTTATTTTACGATTGGTCTTTTGCAATCTTTCTTGTAAATACTGCGGTGTCAATTCAGCATCAAACGGCTCCGGACCTAAGTCAGCAAGAGGCATTTGATTCAATTCTTCACCTTTCTTAAAGAGATGCATCGTACCAAACTTTCTCACATCTTTATAATGTAATTCAGTTCCATCTGTAAATAAGAAACGGACGTGCGTATGCTTATCAATTAGTTCACCCTCTTGATGCAGTAAAAACTTACCTTCCATACGTAAGTGTGAAACAATAACATAATTCGTTACATATAAAAGTAAAAACTTTCCTCTTCGCTTTATACTTTCAATCTTCTCGCCTCTTAGCATTTCTTTAAAAATTTCTGCATCATCCGGTCGTTTTACTATTTTCGGATAAGTAACAATGACATCTTCAATTGTTTTTCCTGTCACAAGATTTTCAAGTGTCCGTCTGACGTTTTCAACCTCTGGTAATTCAGGCATTTCATCACTTCCTTATTTTGCGTCGTACCAAGTTGGACCGTAAGAATAATCAACTTTCAGCGGAACTGCGAGTTCAATTGCATGCTCCATTACTTCTGGTACAAGCTTCTCTAATTTTTCAATTTCTTCTTGTGGTGCTTCAAATATCAATTCATCGTGTACTTGCAGAAGAAGACGAGCTTGTAATCCTTCTTCTTCTAAACGATCTGCCATAATAATCATCGCTTTTTTAATAATATCTGCTGCAGTACCTTGAATTGGTGTATTCATAGCTGTACGCTCAGCAAAGCTACGTAAATTGAAATTACGACTCGTAATTTCCGGAATATAACGGCGGCGATTTAATAATGTAGCCACATATCCTTTTTGTTTCGCATCTTTTACGATGTCACTCATGTAATCTTGTACACCAGGGAAGCTTTCTAAATACTTTTCAATAAATTCCGCTGCTGCTTTTCTTGTAATTCCTAAGTTTTGTGAAAGACCATAATCACTAATACCATACACAATTCCGAAGTTAACAGCTTTCGCTTGTCGTCTCATATTTGAAGTTACTTCATCTTTTTCAACGCCAAATACATCCATCGCTGTTTTCGTATGAATATCCATATCATGTTGGAACGCGTCAACTAGCCCTTTATCATTTGCAATATGAGCTAATACGCGAAGTTCAATTTGTGAATAATCTGCCGCGTACATAATCCATCCTTCTTCTGATGGAACAAATGCCTGACGAATCTTTCTTCCTTCTTCTAATCGAATCGGGATATTTTGCAAGTTCGGATCCGTTGAACTTAATCGACCTGTTTGCGTTAATACTTGATTGAAACGAGTATGGATTTTAGATGAATCTTCATGTACAACTTTTAATAAACCTTCAATATAAGTTGAATTTAGTTTCCCTAATTGACGATAATGTAAAATGTTTGGAATGATTTCATGACGATCCATAAGCTTTTCTAGTACATCAGCTGACGTAGAATAACCTGTTTTCGTCTTTTTAATAACTGGTAAGTTTAAGTTCTCAAATAGAATAACACCAAGCTGCTTCGGTGAATTAATATTAAATTCTGTTCCCGCAAGCTTATAAATTTCCTGTTCCATTTCCTTTAATCTACCTGCAAGTTCTTCTCCCATATTACGAAGACGCTCCGTATCAACTTTGACACCTTTTACTTCCATATCAGCTAATACACGCGCAAGTGGTAATTCTAACTCTGTAAACAGTTCATATTGCTCATTCTTTTGTAACTCTTCTACGAATGTTTGCTTTACATCATATAATACGTGCACTTTACGAGCTACATGCTCCGCTACTACTTCTAGCTCTGGAACAGCACGCTTCGCACCTTTTCCATAAACTTCTTCGTCGGATTTCACAGCATGTGTTTCTTTCATTTTTGCTACAGTACGGAAATCTTTATCCGTATCAGCCGGGTCAAGTAAATAAGCAGCGATTAATAGATCAAAGTCAATCCCTTGCATATCTATCCCGTTCCATTTAAGTGCAACGATTGCGCGCTTCGCATCAAATGTATGCTTTCTCATTTCTCCATCTGCAAGCCACTCTTTAAAAGCGTCTGACTTAAGAGCAATGTCTGTTTGAATAAAGTAACAGCCATTTTCATTTTGAATACCAAAACCTTGAATGTCCGCTCTATGATAGTTATCTTCTTGTACTTCAACGATAAGCGCACTATCTTGCTGAAGCATTTCTTCTGTAACTTCTTCCACAATATCAAATGTAATATCATCTAATTCAGCTGGAGTCGTTTCTTCTGGCGTAACACCTAATTTATTTAAGAGGGATGTAAATCCTAAATTCTCGAACATCGGAATCACATCACTTGCTTCATACCCTTTATACTCCATATCATCCACATGCACTGTAATCGGTGCATCTGTAATAATAGTTGCAAGATCTTTACTCATAAGAGCTTGATCTTTATTTGCTTCTAGCTTTTCTTTTAATTTCTTCCCGCTTACTTGATCTATATTTTCATACACTGCCTCGACCGTTTCAAACTGTGTTAACAATTTAATCGCAGTTTTTTCACCAACTCCTGGTACACCTGGAATATTATCTGACTGGTCTCCCATTAAACCTTTCATATCGATAATTTGCTTTGGTGATAAGCTGTATTTCTCAAATAAAGCTTCTTTCGTATATTCATCCACTTCTGTAATCCCTTTGCGTGGAATACATACGAGTGTATTATCTGAAACAAGTTGCAGTAAGTCTTTATCTCCTGAAATAACTTTTACATGAAACCCTTGTTCACTCGCTTCTTTCGCTAACGTCCCCATAATGTCATCCGCTTCATAATTTTCTAATTCATAACGCGGTACGTTGAATGCATCAAGCATCTCACGAATAAACGGGAATTGCTCTGATAATTCAGGTGGAGTCTTTTGACGTCCTCCTTTATACTCACTATACGTTTTATGACGGAATGTCGTTTTACCCGCATCAAACGCTACTAACATATGCGTTGGTTTTTCTTCCTCTAATATTCTCATTAACATCATTGTAAAACCGTAAATTGCGTTCGTATGTATACCTTTGTCGTTATTTAAAAGCGGTAGTGCAAAGAAAGCACGATACGCGATATTATTACCATCTACTAATACGACCTTTTTTTCCAAACCAGAAACCTCCCCATACAAATTTGAAATGATTTTTTTCACAGAAAAAAAACCGTTCCTTTCCTCTCTCTATATTAACATGACTAATAGAGAGAAGAAAAATAACGGCTATTTTCTATCATATATACAAACGTTTACTAACATAAAAGGGAAGTGACGAGAACAGCATAACTATTCTCGTCCAAAATTACTCCTTGGATGAAGGGGTTTTCATGTATTATATTAACAGACCTTTATTAATATTTAATTAAGCCATTGTTAATATATTGTAAACATCCTTCATCCTATTTTTCAGTTGCTGATTTTGGTAAAACAACTGTAAATGTTGTCCCTTCCCCAACTTCACTATCCACTGTAATCGTACCGTGATGTGCCTCAACTAAATGCTTTACAATCGATAATCCAAGGCCTGTACCACCAGTATTTCTACTTCTCGCTTTATCCACTCGGTAAAAGCGTTCAAAAATACGCGGAATTTCATCTTTACTAATACCAATCCCCGTATCTGATACTTTTATATAAGCATTATATTTATCTTCTGCTAATTCTACAGAAACAACGCCTCCAGCCGGCGTATATACGATTGCGTTATTCATTAAATTAATAAAGATTTGCTTTAAACGACTTGGATCTCCAATGACCGAGACTCCTTTTAGCGCATTTACTTGTAAAGAAATTTCTTTTTCTCCTGCTTTGTTATCAAGCACCATATGAATGTCTTCAAGAAGTCCCTTCATATCAACGGTCCCCATACTCAATTTAAATCCTTGTTGCTCAATCTTTGATAAATCTAATAAATCTTCAATTAACCCTTGCATGCGTTCACTTTCTTTTAAAATAATGTGCAAGAAATGTTCGCAGAATTTTTTATTATCCATCGCTCCATCCAAGAGCGTTTCTGAAAAACCTTTAATAGAAGTAATCGGTGTCTTTAGTTCATGAGAAACATTCGCTAAAAAGTCTTTTCTCATTTGTTCTAATTTCTTTAGCTCAGTAATGTCATGGAATACAAGGACAATCCCTTTCCATTCATGGTTCGTCCCGATAATCGGTGCTCCATATACTTCGAAATGCTTTCGCTCAATTCCAAGCGGCAGCAACATTTGTTTACGCACTTTCACTTCTGTCATAAAGATTTCTTCCACGAGCTCTATAATTTCTGTATGATGAAACGACTCATAATATAAACGATCTAAATATTCTTCATCTGTTACGTGGAAAGTCTCCTTATAAGAACGGTTTACAAGGTTTATATAACCGCGGCTATCAATTAAAATCATTCCGCTTCCCATATTTTCAATTAACGTATGCAGACGATCTTGTTGCATTTCTTGCTCAAGTGTCATCTCTTGTAAATTACGGGCTAAAATATTAATCGCTTTACTCAGCATTCCCGTTTCATCCGAATGACTTTCATAAGCGCGTGCTTTATAATTTCCCTTCGCTAATTCGATAGCAACTTTCGTAACGGATTCAATCGGCCTAATATATTGCCCTGTAATTTTCATACCTAAAAATACGACTACGAGACAAGCGATAACAAATCCGATAATTAATAATCCCCACGTTTTTTGATGAACAGATTTCAAAGGCTCAATTGTACTTTTCACCAAAATGTACCCTTGTTTTCCTGCTACATCTTGAACGAACACCGCATGGTAAAATTCATTATTCTGCTCTGTTTCTTTCGTAATGACTTTATTTCTTTGTTTCGTTGTTTCAGAAGTAAGTTCTTTAATTATTCCTTGGCTAAAAGCAGACTGTTCTCCTCCGCTATATTGAACTTTCTTTTTTTCATCTACAAATGCAATAGAAGCCTGTATTTTTTCTTCTAACTTTTCAAATACATATGGATTTTTTAAAACATCATCAAAACCCTGTTCTTCTGCTAATACCGCAACATACTCTGTCTCTTTTACCATTCTCTCTTTGGCATGATCTATATAGTAGTTTTCAAACACGGTTTCCAGTAATAAACCTAGTCCAACTAAAATAAAAACAATAAGAGAAACAAATGTAAAAAGAAGCCTGGAACGAAATTTATTCATCCCCTTTTGGCTCCTCTAATTTATATCCTAAACCACGTATCGTTTTAATGTACGTCGGTTTTTTCGTATTTTGTTCAATTTTATCGCGCAAATGGCTAATATGAACGTCAACAATTCGTGTATCACCAGCAAAATCATAGTTCCATACAGCACTTAATAATTGATCACGTGTCAACACGCGACTTTTATTTTTCGCAAGATAAACAAGTAGTTCAAATTCTTTTGGTGTTAATTCAAGCTTTCTTCCTTGGAAATAAGCCTCATAAAATTCCGGCAAAATTTTAAGTTCAGCAATTGTGATGCTCTCTTCATCTGACGCTTCTTTCACTTGTTCTTCTTGTTGTAATTTCGTGCGGCGCAGAATTGCCTTCACACGCGCAACAACTTCCCTTGGGCTAAATGGCTTCGTCATATAATCATCTGCCCCAAGTTCAAGACCTAGCACCTTATCAAATTCATCATCTTTTGCTGTTAACATTAAAATAGGCGTCATAACGCGCTGCAATCGTAATTCTTTACACACTTCCATACCATCCATTTTCGGAAGCATTAAATCTAATATAATTAAATCTGGGCGTTCTGTTGTCGCTTTTTGAAGCGCCATTTCTCCATCCATCGCTGTTATCACTTCAAACCCAGCTTGTTGTAGATTAAATTCAATTAAAGTTAAGATAAATTCCTCATCATCAACTACTAAAATACGATTGTTCATTCTTTTCCTCCAAGTTATAGACTTGAAACCTTCTTCATCCTAGTATTTTCCCCGTTATTCTCATCATACTAGAAAACAAGGTCCCTCTCAATATAATTGTCTATACATGGAGCTCATTTGTACTAACATTATTCCTAAAAACAATTCCACTCGGCTTAATTAACTTGTTGTTATCCATACTTTATACACTTCTATATCGTTATTAAACTCAACATTCGTATAAATATTAAATTCTCGATTTTGTGCTAAAAAAACGCTAGAGCATACGCTATTTTATAGTCTAGTGTTTCATATCCATTAAATACTCTTCCGTACATTTCATTCGCGACCCCGTCTGCCCACACTTCAGCTTCTCTTATCGTTTCAAAGATAACGTCTTCTCTTTTCCATCTCATCTTAAAAAACCACTCCTTCAATTGACTTCAATTATCAAATCACGATATAGTAAATATTGTTAATCTAGAAATCCTAATATAAAAGATAAGGAGACTCTATTATGCGACTAGTGCTACCTATTCTATCTTTAATAGTAACGTGCATTCTTACATTCAACGCCCCAAGCTGGGACACGATTAAAACAGGTTGTTCCGATTTCGCCGAAGGATTCACACAAGGATTCTTCAACTAAAAATAGCGCTAGCCCCCTTATAGAAAGGTATGCTAGCGCTATTCATATTTTCATGTTTTAAAAATTATCTAATGCTTTTTCCATAATAGAAACCGATTTAAAAGGCGGTGTTACTGTTAAGGAACCTTTTACAACCGTTTCTCCTTTTTCATCATGAGCAGATACAAGCATATCAATTGTATGTTCCTCCTCAGAAACAGCCACAACTTCAAAGTGGATTTGTAACGTTTCATAATGGTGAACATGCTTCACGAACGTAAGGTCCTTCCTAGTAATATGACTGCCTGGACCTGGTAAATATTTCGTAACTGCCGTTGTAATCATTCCAGTTAGCATAATGCTTGGTACAATCGGCTTTTCATACGGAGTTTGGGATGCGTAATCATGCTGAATATATAATGGATTGGCATCATTCGTTAACCCTAAGTACAATAACAAATCTTTATCCTCAATTTTTTCAGTGATAGATAATTTCTCTCCTACTGTAATTTCATCCATTCTACGACCAATTTGAACTTTTTTCTTTAACATGTTACAACCCCCTCCGATTTTTTCACCTTATTATCCTACTAATAGCGATACCTTATCCGAAATTTACTATGATGAGGGCAATGTATAGTATAAATCTATAGTTTCATTATAGGATACACCAAATGATAGCGTTTTCATATTATTTCAAAAAAACATTTGAATAAATAGTAGAAAAAGATTCGGGGCCCCGAATCTTTTTCCGCTTATATTTAATTATTAAACAAGAACCTTCATAACATTACGTACAGATTCTACAGAGCGATCTAACGCTTCTCTTTCATCTGTAAGAAGTTCTAACTCAATAATTTTTTCAATTCCGTTACCACCTAGAATTACTGGTACCCCTAAGTAAAGGTCGCTATAACCATATTCACCTTCAAGGTACGCAATAGCTGGTAATACACGGCGTTGATCTTTTAAGATTGCTTCTGTCATTTCAACTAAAGAAGCAGCTGGTGCGTAATATGCACTACCGTTTCCTAATAAGCCTACAATCTCGCCGCCACCTTTACGGGTACGTTCTACGATTGCTTCTAAACGCTCTTTCGGAATTAACGTTTCTAACGGAATGCCACCTGCATAAGAATAACGTACAAGAGGTACCATATCGTCACCGTGTCCACCAAGAACAAATCCTGTAATGTCTTTCACAGAAAGATTTAATTCTTGTGCAATAAATGTACGGAAACGAGCTGTATCTAATACGCCCGATTGACCGATAACACGCTCTTTCGGGAATCCTGCTTCTTTAAATACAGAATATGTCATTGCATCAACTGGATTTGTTAATACAACAATAATCGCATTTGGTGAATGTTTTGCAATGTCGCGCGTAATACTTTTCATAATTTTAGAGTTTGTTGCTACTAAGTCATCACGGCTCATACCAGGCTTACGTGCAATACCTGCTGTAATAACGACAACGTCAGAATCAGCAGTATCTGCGTAATCAGATGTTCCAATAATGTTAGCATCAAAACCTTGTACTGGGCTCGCTTCTAACATATCTAACGCTTTCCCTTTTGTTGGATTTTCCAGTTGTGGAATGTCCACTAATACAACATCTGCAAGTTCTTTTTGCGCTAGTAAGAATGCTGTTGTTGCTCCTGTAAATCCTGCACCGATGACTGAAACTTTCTTGCGTTTGATTGTCATAATTTACCCCCCGCTTTAATTATGCGTTTTTGATTATCGCTACATCCATGTTTTTAATAAGTTCATTAGCGAACTCAGAACATTTCACTTCTGTTGCACCTTCCATTAAGCGTGCGAAATCATAAGTTACTACTTTTGAAGCAATTGTGTTCTCAACAGAAGCAGTTACTAATTGCGCAGCTTCGTTCCATCCTAAGTGCTCTAATAATAATACACCAGAAAGAAGAACTGAAGATGGGTTTACTTTGTCTAAACCTGCATATTTTGGAGCTGTACCATGTGTAGCTTCAAAGATAGCATGTCCAGTCACATAGTTAATGTTTGCACCAGGTGCAATACCAATTCCACCTACTTGTGCAGCAAGTGCATCAGAGATGTAGTCTCCGTTTAAGTTCATTGTTGCAACAACGTCGAACTCACGTGGACGAGTTAAAATTTGTTGTAAGAAGATGTCTGCAATAGAATCTTTTACGATGATTTTTCCAGCCACTTCAGCATCTGCCATCGCTTTATTCGCTGCATCTTTACCATCTTTCTCAACGATACGGTCATATTCAGCCCAAGTAAATACTTTGTCGCCGAATTCTTGTTCCGCTACTTCGTAACCCCAGTTTTTGAAAGCACCTTCTGTAAATTTCATAATGTTTCCTTTATGAACTAATGTAACAGAAGAACGTTTTTCGTTAATTGCATATTGAATTGCAGCACGAACAAGACGCTTTGTCCCTTCTTCTGAGATTGGTTTAATACCAATACCAGATGTTTCTGGGAAGCGGATTTTATTAACACCCATTGCTTCTTTTAAGAAAGCAAGAACTTTTTCTGCTTCTGGAGATCCTTGTGCATATTCAATTCCAGCATAAATGTCTTCTGTATTCTCACGGAAAATAACCATATCAGTATCTTCCGGACGTTTTACAGGTGAAGGAACACCATCAAAATAACGAACTGGACGTAGACATACATATAAATCTAATTCTTGACGAAGTGCTACGTTTAGAGAACGAATACCACCGCCAACTGGAGTTGTAAGTGGACCTTTAATCGCGATTAAATATTCACGGATTAAATTTAAAGTTTCTTCTGGTAACCACTCGCCTGTTTGGTTGAATGCTTTTTCCCCTGCAAGCACTTCTTTCCAAACGATTTTCTTCTCACCATCATAAGCTTTTTCAACTGCTGCTTCTAGTACACGAGATGCAGCTGCCCAAATATCAGGACCAATTCCATCTCCTTCGATAAATGGAATAATCGGATTGTTTGGTACATTCATAACACCATTAGTTACAGTAATTTTTTCACCTGTCGTCAATGTGATAACCCCCATGTTTGAAATTTCATATGTATGAAACTGAGGGAATAACCCCTCAGTTCAAACCGTTATTTAAATTAAAATATTCTAATCATTACGTCTTCCCTAAAAAATCAGACTTTTGAAAGCGTATTTTCACTATCAAAATAGTGTTTTTCGCTTATCGTTGTGCAATTGGAACGTACACTTGATGTGTTGGTCCATTATAATCAGCACGCGGACGGATTAAACGGTTGTTTTCATATTGTTCTAGAATATGAGCTAACCAGCCTGACATACGGCTAATTGCAAAGATAGGTGTAAATAAGTCATGGTCAATTCCTAAACAATGGTATACAGAAGCTGAATAGAAATCAACATTTGGTGGAAGACCTTTTTCTTTTGTTACAATGTCTTCAATTTTGATAGACATATTATACCATTTGTCTTCTCCTAAAAGCACGCATAATCTCTTAGACATTTCGCGTAAATGTTTTGCACGCGGATCACCCTGCTCATATACACGGTGGCCAAAGCCCATGATTTTCACTTTATTTTGAAGAGCATTATGAATATATGATTCTACATTTTCTTCTTCGCCAATTTCAGTTAGCATCTTCATTACATTTTCATTTGCCCCGCCGTGAAGAGGACCTTTTAACGCACCGATTGCTGCT
Organism: Bacillus sp. ES1-5; assembly: GCF_022487605.1. NCBI lineage: Bacteria > Bacillati > Bacillota > Bacilli > Caryophanales > Bacillaceae > Bacillus > Bacillus sp. ES1-5. The sequence goes on from NZ_JAKVPU010000012.1 coordinate 68,788, forward strand.
GTAATACCAGAATATACATCTGAAAGTGTAGCTACACAAACACGTGCAGTAAATGTAGAAGCGTTTAACTCATGATCTGCGTGAAGTACAAGCGCCTTATCAAAAGCTTCAATTTCAACTTCATTTGGCTCGCGATCATTTAACATGTACAAGAAGTTTGCAGCTAATGATAAATCGTTTCTAGGCTCAACAACATCTAAACCTTTACGAATTCTTGCATAGGCAGCAACTAAAGTTCCCACTTGAGCCTGCAATTTAACCGCTTTCAAATAATTGGAGTTTTCATCCATAATTTCAGCGCTCTCATCGTATAATGATAGCATGGAAATTGCAGTTCGTAAAACAGACATCGGATGTGCGATTTTTAAATCTACTTGTTTCAAATATGTTAAAATCTCACCTGGAACTTTATAGTATTCCGATACAGTCTCTTTAAATTTCGCTAGTTCTTGTTCATTAGGAAGCTTGCGATGCCATAATAAGTACACTACTTCTTCAAATGTAGCATTCTCAGCTAAATCATCAATATCATACCCAACATAAGTTAATGTATCATCAATAATAGAGCTCACAGATGACGTTGTTGCTACTACCCCTTCTAAACCTCGAATAACAGTCATGACATTCTCTCCTTTTCCTGAAAATTCTCCCAACCTTGCTCCTTATATCTATTTGCTCCCCTTTTGAATTATGAACGCCCGTTCACTCTTTAGGCAAGCAAAATGCACGATCATGCAAATTTGTTGCGATGTTCCCCTCTTATGTCCATTGTCTACATGGAAAGCATGAGCGTGAATGTCTCCCCGAATCCTCACGCTCAAAACAACAAGTTAGTGAGGAAAATTAATTCCGAAGAGTTTTATGATAAAAACAACATAAAACAATATCATTATAAAATTGTTTTATGTTGTTTTTATTTTATCTGGTGTAAAGTCTCTGCTGTTATGTAACTTTTCAAAGTTTCTAATCCTATTATAAACAATTATCTGACTTTTGTGAACAGAAAGAATTCAAAAAATTTATATTACTATAAAATTTCTTATTTAAACATCTGTATAATACTCATAACTGCATAGGCAATTCCAGCTCCAATTAATGGACCTACAGCAACTCCATTAAATAAAGCAACCGCTATAATTGTCCCGAAAACGAGCGCAGTTGTAATATGAGGATCCGTCGTCAATAATTGTACGCCGCCTTTCGCTAACAAAGCAACCGCTACCCCTGAAGCTAAAGCAATCCATGCATAGTACGATTTCGCCGCTTCTCCAAGTTGTTTAAAACCTATTTCCCCCGTTGCAATCGGTACGAGTACTGCTATTGTAATAACCGTTACACCGAGGTTAATCCCTTTCGTTTGTAGATAAGGAAAGACTTTATCTCCTAGGAACGTAAATTTCAATAAAAATAACACACCAATGGCTACAGTAAGCGATTGGTTTTTAGCAACAAGTCCTATAATAAGTAGTATGAATAAAAATAACGTTGACTGACTAATCATGTTTGCACTTCCTTTCTGAAAATAATGAACTCATTTCCAAACAAAAATACCTTTAAACCTATCGTTATACATGCTATATCGATGTATATTCAACAATAACCACTTCATTTTTTATGTATTTTAAAATGACAAACTGAGACTTTCATCATCAAAATTTTAAGCATGTATACAATTTTGAAAACGATTGTCTCTCCTTTCTTTTCTAATGAGAAACAGGTAAAATAAAAAGAAGAGAAAATGAAGTTTTTACCATATAGTAGAAGCATTAACACCAAGCTTTTACAGTCACTCATGTACTGAAAAAGCAGGGAAAATCCATCATTCCACTATAACATAAAGTGAAACTTTAATCAGTGGCGGCACACTCGTTATAAGTTGAACGAATTAGGATAATCCAAATTGGAATGGGAGGTATACATCTTTGAACCGAAACTTACTATATATGATATTGCGACTCATATTTGTCATTGTAGCAACGGTAGCCGGGTTCTATGCATTACTATATATGTCAGGACTTATCTACCCTTTTATTATCGCTTTCGCATTTGCTTATTTGATTAATCCCGTCGTCAATTTCCTTAATCAAAAACTACAATTCCCTCGCGCACTAGCAGTACTCGTTAGCTTAATTCTCGTATTCGGAGCTATCGTCGGGCTCGTTACATATCTTGTAACGGAAGCAATATCTGCCACAACATACTTACTACAACTTGTTACAGTAAAGTTTCCGGATATCGTTAAATTCGCAGAGCAATTTGCACTTAATCATATTATGCCTCTCTATGATGATTTAATTTCTAAATTTAATCATCTTGGGGAACCACAGCGCTATACGATTACACAAAACATTCAAAACTTAGGAACCGAAGCAACGACGCAAATGAAAGAACTTCTAACTGCTATTATAAGCGGGTTAACAAATTTCATTAGTGCATTACCAACAACTTTAACTGTCCTTGTATTCGTTTTATTAGCCACTTTCTTCATTAGTTACGATTGGCACCTTCTTGCTCAGAAAGTAAGAAAATTTTTGCCGAATCGTGTTCATGGCTATGGAAAAACTATTTTTGTCGATTTAAGAAAAGCTTTATTTGGTTTTGTTAAAGCGCAACTTACACTCGTATCTATGACAACTGTTATTGTACTAATCGGACTGTTAATATTGCGCGTACCATATGCCATCACTATCGCGATTATTACAGGAGTTGTAGATTTACTCCCGTATTTAGGAACAGGCGCCGTCTTCGTTCCTTGGGTTATATACGTATTTTTCACTGGCGACACTGCTTTCGCCATCGGTCTTCTCATCTTATACATCGTCGTGATTGTCCAAAGACAAATTATGGAGCCTAAAGTACTTTCATCTAATATCGGCCTCGATCCATTAGCAACACTGATTGCTCTATTTGTCGGCTTTAAGCTTTTTGGCTTTTTAGGATTAATCATCGGTCCAGTCATCTTAGTACTACTTAATACATTGCACAAAGCTCGTGTATTCCATGATTTGTGGAAATATATTAAAGGCTCACCTTCAAAATAATAGTTTCTAATTCATATACAACAAAAAACTTACATGTAATCAGTGGGAATTTCCCACTGATTATTCCTTATACTTATTTTTCACACTCATTACATACAACAAGAGAATCCCCTAGAAAAAGGATAATACTCTTGTTTTTTTGCATAGAAAACGCATATTCCGAGGTATTTTTACATATTTATTCTACTATTTTTATAATTATTACTTACATTTATTACTTTTTATGTAAATGAATAAATATACAAAATGGTATAAAATAAGACTTAAACTAACAATTTTCCTGTTCGTATCTAACTTTTCCATACCAATTGATTCTTTTTATATGCAAAAACCAGCTTGAGTTCACATGAATTTCCCTACAGCATACTCGGTAAGAACTACCTACATATCCAATCGAAAAATACATAGCAAATATAATAAGGCAAAACTACGATTAGTAAGGATTTTGCCCACCACCGATTATTAACTTTCACCAACCAGACTTATATGAGCAGTCTGATTTCCACGTAACTCCTTCGCATTCACCAAATTGTAAGGCATGATACAACAAAACTTTAATTAACAGAACTTCATCCATCTCCCATCCTTTTGCGGGCAAAAAAAAAATAGTGCTTAGATTGCTATAATCTAAGCACTATTTCTGCACAATAATAGTAGAACTCTTTCTAAACTTCCATTCCATCCACTTCATAACAAATGGCTTCAACAAAGCCCTCGTCATAGGGATAACGAAGATCAAACCTATTATATCCGTTACGTATCCAGGAAGTACCAAAAGAATACCTCCTACAAAGATAAAAATACCATCCAGTACCGCTCCTCCTGGCATTTCTCCTCTATTCAACTTAGATTGAATCTCTCTAAGCACTTTAAATCCTTGTCTTTTCGCCAAATAGACACCTACAACACCCGTAAATATAATCATGGCGAACGTAGACCATAAACCTATTACATGACTCGATCCAATTAAGACTGTAATCTCAATCGCCGGTATTAAAATAAACAAGAATAGTAACCATTTCATAGTTCTACACTCCTCTCACGCATCACTTTAAACGAACCCAGAGCCCCCATATACACTACACAAAAACTAAACACCTTTCCCTATTGAAGCTCGTAACAAACGGCTTCTAAACGCAATTCCAGGCGTTTCAAGCTGGATCCACCTCGTTTTTGTGTAAAAAAAAGAGAAGGACTCCGATCCTTCTCTTCGTATTACTTATAGCACTTCCGCATGTCCATTATAAACAATTCCGCGTGCTGCATCAACTGTTACTTCTTGGCCATTTTTTAAAGTTGCTGTTACGCCGTTTACACCAACGATAACAGGAATACCGATTGATACACCTACAACAGCCGCGTGGCTTGTTAGACCGCCTTCTTCTACAACTAGAGCAGCAGCTTTTTCGATTGCAGGAATCATATCTTTATCAGTGCTTGTTGTAACAAGGATATCACCTTTGTTTACGTTCGCTACAGCTTCAGCAGCTGTTTTCGCTACAACTACTTTACCTTTTGCAGCTTTACGACCGATTCCTTGTCCTTTCGCAACTTCTTCACCAACAACATGGATTTTCATTAAGTTTGTTGTACCAGTTTCAGCAACTGGAACACCAGCAGTGATTACTACAGTGTCTCCAAGTCCAATTAGACCTGCATCCATACCTGTTTGAATTGCAGTATCTAACATTTCGTCAGTAGACGCTGCACGTTTTCCAGCCATAAATGCTTGTACACCCCAAACAAGTGCAAGACGACGTCCTACTTGCTCGTCAGATGTTACAGCTACGATTGGAGATTTCGGACGGTATTTAGAGATCATTTTCGCAGTATGTCCACTTTCTGTTGGAGCTACGATTGCAGCTACATCAAGAGCAAGCGCTGTATGCGCAACAGATTGGCTAATTGCATCTGTAATTGTTGGAGTGAACTCTTTAATACGTTTTTTGAACATATCTTCATATTGTAATGATTTTTCAACACGTACTGCAATGTTAGCCATCATTGTTACTGATTCTACTGGGTATTGACCAGCAGCTGTTTCACCTGAAAGCATGATTGCATCTGTACCATCGAAGATTGCGTTAGCTACGTCACTTGCTTCCGCACGAGTTGGACGTGGGTTACGTTGCATAGAATCTAACATTTGTGTCGCAGTAATAACTGGTTTACCTAACACGTTACATTTTTTGATTAGACGTTTTTGCACTAATGGTACTTCTTCTGGTGGAATTTCTACACCCATATCACCACGAGCTACCATTAAACCGTCAGAAACTTCTAAGATTGAATCGATGTTATCGATACCCTCTTGGTTTTCGATTTTTGGTACGATTTGGATGTATTGAGCGTTATGCCCTTCTAATAATTCACGGATTTCTAATACGTCAGATGCTTTACGTACGAATGAAGCTGCGATGAAATCAACTTTTTGCTCGATACCGAAAACGATATCTTTTACGTCTTTTTCAGTGATACCAGGAAGCTTAATGCTTACGTTTGGTACGTTAACACCTTTTTTATTTTTTACAGTTCCGCTGTTTAAAACTTTTGTACGGATGTTTCCGTCAGCTTTTTCGATTACTTCTAGTTCAATAAGACCGTCATCGATTAGAATACGAGAACCTGGGTCTACATCGTCATAAAGACCAGCATAAGATACAGAGAACTTCTCTGCAGTACCTAATACTTGCTCAGTAGAAAGAACTACTTCCGCACCTGTTACAAGCTCAGCTTGTCCGTCTACGAAGTCGTGAGTACGGATTTCTGGACCTTTTGTATCAAGTAAAATACCAACTGTTTTACCAGTTTTCTTTGAAGCTTCACGAATGTTTTTAATACGAGCGCCGTGCTCTTCATGGCTACCATGAGAGAAGTTTAAACGAGCAACGTTCATACCCGCTTCGATTAATTGTTCTAATTTCTCAATACTTTCACTAGCAGGACCTATAGTACATACAATTTTAGTTTTACGCATATTGCACCTCCGAAAATTATGAAACCGTTCCCAAATATCCGACATTAAGCCGATTAGATGGATAATTCTTTAGATAATTGATACATATCTTTATCGATTGTATGCTTTTGAGCTAACGCTTCGATAATATCATGATCAACAAGTTTATTATCTTGAATACCTACACAACGTCCACCTCTACCAGCAATTAACAATTCAACTGCTCTTGCGCCAAGACGACTTGCTAATACACGGTCTTGTGCACTTGGTGATCCACCACGTTGTACGTGACCTAATACAGTTACACGAGTATCAAAGTTTGTTGCTTCTTCAATGTGCTTACCGATGTCAATTGCACTTCCAACACCTTCAGCCACAATGATAATACTGTGTTTTTTACCACGTTCACTACCGCGCTTCAGACGAGCAATAACATCTTCCATGTCATACTCTTCTTCTGGAATTAAGATTGTTTCGGCACCATCAGCTAAACCAGCCCATAATGCGATATCTCCAGCATGACGTCCCATTACTTCAATAACATATGTACGTTCATGAGACGTAGCTGTGTCACGAATTTTATCAATTGCATCAATAACAGTATTTAAAGCTGTATCGAAACCAATTGTGAAGTCTGTTCCAGGAATATCATTGTCGATTGTACCCGGTACACCAACACATGGGAATCCTTGTTCAGTTAATTTTTTAGCACCTTGGTAAGAGCCATCTCCACCAATAACAACAAGTCCTTCGATACCGTGTTTCTTTAATTGCTCGATACCTTTTAGTCGTACTTCTGGATCTTTAAACTCAGGACATCTTGCTGTATATAATTTCGTACCACCACGGTGGATAATATCGCCAACAGAACCAAGTTCTAATTTTTCAATATGACCAGAAATTAAACCAGCGTATCCATGGTAAATACCATATACTTCAATATCATGGAAAATCGCTTTACGAACAACTGCACGAATGGCAGCATTCATACCAGGTGAATCTCCACCACTTGTTAATACACCAATACGTTTCATTTGTACTCACCTCATAAAGATTATTTGCCTTATAATAAAATAACACGAAAAAATATAAAAACACAATGGAGAAGATGTGTCTTTTCATAATAAAAACGTGCATTCGCGAAGAGGAACGCACGCTTTTATTATTTTATCCCAATGGAAGCGTTTGAAAACGAAACTTGCCCAATTTTCATATATTTTTCATAACGTTTTTCGATTAATTCATCTTTCGAAATTCCGCTTAATTGTTCAAAAGTTTTCTTAAGCATTAAATCTATATTTTCTGATTGTTTTAAAATATTACGATGCGCTCCACCTTTTGCCTCTGGAATAATTTCGTCAATTACACCTAATTCCTTCAAATCTAATGCTGTAATTTTCATCGCTTCTGCAGCTTCTTTTGCTTTACCAGCGTCTTTCCAAAGAATTGCCGCCGCACCCTCTGGTGTAATAACAGAATACGTGGAATTTTCCAGCATATGAATGTAATCTCCTACTCCAAGACCTAACGCACCACCACTACCACCTTCACCGATAACAATACAAATAACAGGGACAGTTAAACCCGCCATTTCAAATAAATTACGGGCAATCGCCTCACTTTGTCCACGTTCTTCAGCTGCTTTACCAGGATAAGCTCCCTTCGTATCGATGAAACAAATAATAGGACGATTAAACTTTTCCGCTTGTTTCATTAGACGCAGTGCTTTTCGATATCCTTCTGGATGAGGCATCCCAAAATTACGACGAATATTTTCTTTCGTATCTTTTCCGCGTTGGTGCCCAATTACAGTTACAGGCATCCCTTTATATTTCGCAATGCCGCCGACAATCGCTGCATCGTCGCCAAATAGGCGATCTCCATGACATTCAAAAAAATTAGTAAATAAGTGCTCAATATAATCGAGCGTTGTCGGTCGTTCTGCATGACGAGCAATTTGAACACGGTCCCATACTTTCATATTGCCGTATATATCTTCCTCTAATTTTTCTAGCTTGTCTTCCAAAATACGAATCTCCTCACTGAAGTCCATCTGGCTGTTTTTCGTATAGTCTTTCAGTTCACGAATCTTATTTCTTAGCTCAACAACCGGTTTCTCAAATTCTAGCTCTGCCATACAGCCATTTCCCCTCCTTGATGAACTTCTAAAATCTTACGGAGCGATTCTCTCATATCATCACGATGCACAACCGCATCTAATTGACCATGGTCTAGTAAGAATTCTGCCGTTTGGAAATCTTCCGGTAGTTTCTCACGCACAGTTTGTTCAATTACACGTCTACCGGCAAATCCGATAAGCGCACCTGGTTCTGCAAGATTATAATCACCAAGTGAAGCGAAACTCGCTGAAACCCCGCCCGTCGTTGGGTGAGTCATAACAGAAATAAATAACCCTCCTGCATTACTATGCTTTTTCAAAGCTACGCTTGTTTTTGCCATTTGCATTAAACTTAATATCCCTTCTTGCATACGGGCACCACCCGACGCAGTAAAGATAATAAATGGAACTTGTAAGTCGTATGCTTTTTCAACTGCACGGGCAATTTTCTCTCCTACAACAGAGCCCATGCTACCCATTCGAAAACGAGAATCCATTACTGCAACAACAACAAGCATGTCATCAATTGTTCCTTCACCAGTTACAACCGCTTCGTTCAATTCAGTCTTCTTACGATCGCTCTCTAGCTTCTCTTCGTATCCTGGAAACTCGAGTGGATTTAATGAAACCATTTCTTTGTCATACTCACGGAATGACCCTTCATCCAATATACTATCAAGACGTTCCCATGCATTCATAGGATGATGATATCCACAATTCACACATACTTTTAAATTTTTTAGAAGCTCTTTCGTATACATGATTTTTTTACAATTCGGACATTTCGTCATAACGCCATCCGGTACATCTTTTCGTACTTGTTCTGAAGGTATTGCAGCGTACTTTTTCTTTTTCACGAATAAATCTCTTAGCACAATTTGACCCCCTTCATTGAGAGCTAAGGTTAGCGCAAGAAGAAAATTGGGCTAACACCAAAGTTTGATGTTAGCCTTATCTTCTCAATCTGTCTAATAACCTCACTCTTTACGTTTAACTTTAACCGCTACGCGATAGAATGTTTGTCATAACGTGTCATGGTCATTTCGACAAATTTTATACATTACGAGTGAAACTGTATATTCTCTACTAATTCATCGTAAATTTTTAGTGCATCATTTTCTTGTTTTTCTTCCAAAGTAGCATAAAGCTTTCTATACATATCGATAGAATCTCCTGAAACTTCACAAGAAAGAGTTGATACGTAATCATTTACGATCATCCAAATGCGATATAGTAAATAATTATCGACTTGTTCAATGAGTGTTTTAAAGAACGTTTGATGAAGCATCGGAATTGAGTTTTCATTTTCTTCAAGCACTTGATTTAATTTTCTTAGCACTTTAGAAAACGTTTCTTTCGGTAAATTACATACAATTCGAATCATATCTTTCTCAAGCAATCGTTTTGTTTGTAATAAATCACGAATTGTTTTCTCATCTTGCAGCAAGAACGGCGCAATCAATTGTACAAGACCGTTATCGTAAAAGTTTCGAATAAACGTACCTTCACCACGTCTCGTTTCAATCAATCCTACCAGTTCTAAAGCACGCAATGCTTCTCTTACAGAGGAACGCCCTACGTTTAAACGTGAACTTAACTCACGCTCAGACGGCAAACGATCCCCCGCCACCAATCCATCTTCTTCCATAATGGAACGGATTTTTTTTACAATTTCGAGATATACTTTTGTATTTGATGATGTCAATGGAAATTCCTCGCTTATTCTTTACCAATCAGCGCTAATTGTTTTGTTTTCTCAGCAATCTCATTTGGGTCTACTTGACGGCGAGCTACTCCTGTCTCCATTGCAGCTTTCGCAACGTAAGATGCCACTTGAGGCGCTACACGCGCGTCAAACGGTGCCGGAATGATATAATCTGCATTCAACTCATCTTCTGCTACAAGCTCAGCAATAGCCTGTACAGCTGCCATCTTCATTTCTTCGTTAATTTGTGTCGCATGTACGTCAAGTGCACCACGGAAAATACCAGGGAACGCTAGTACATTATTTACTTGGTTCGCGAAGTCAGAACGACCCGTTCCAACAACAGCTGCGCCCGCTGCTTTTGCCAATTCTGGCATAATTTCTGGAACTGGATTCGCCATTGCAAAAATAATTGCATCGTCATTCATTGTACGAACCATCTCTTCTGTTAATGCACCTTCTGCAGATACACCAATGAATACGTCCGCACCTTGTACAACGTCAGCTAAAGAACCTTCGATACGATTCTTATTTGTATATTTTGCAACTTCATCCTTCACCGGATTCATACCTGTAGGACGACCATCATAGATTGCGCCTTTACGGTCACACATAATAATGTCGCGTACACCATAGCGATATAAAAGTTTAATAATTGCAATACCTGCTGCACCTGCGCCATTTGCGACAACTTTAATATCAGACATTTTCTTTCCAACTAATTTTAGCGCGTTCACAAGACCTGCTACTGTTACGATAGCTGTTCCGTGTTGATCATCATGGAAGATAGGAATATTTGTTTCTTTTTTCAAACGTTCTTCAATAATGAAGCAGTTTGGTGCTGCGATATCCTCTAAGTTAACGCCGCCAAAAGTTGGCTCCATTAATTTTACAGTTTCAACAATTTTATCTACATCGTTTGTATTTAAGGCAATTGGGAATGCATCTACACCAGCAAAGCTCTTGAATAATACAGCTTTACCTTCCATTACTGGAAGAGATGCTTCAGGTCCAATGTTACCAAGACCAAGTACAGCCGTGCCATCTGTCACAACTGCTACCATATTTCCCTTCATCGTATATTCATATACCTTACTTTTATCGTCATAAATTTCTTTACAAGGTTCTGCAACCCCTGGAGAATATGCAAGACTTAAATCTTTTGCATTTTCTACTTTTACTTTTGATACAGTTTCTAATTTTCCTTGATGCACTTTATGCATGTGAAGTGCTTCTTCACGAAGTGTTGACAAACTATCCACTCTCCTCAAATTATTCTAGCTGATATCAATTTCTCCAAGTGGTCTGACCACGAACACTACTACTATAATAATCGAAGTGTAGGGAAATTGTCCATTATATTTTCACAACCACATTTTCTTCCCCGACAATTTCACGAAGTGCTCCTAAACATTCTTCACTTGGATGAATCGATAAACTTCGAGATAATTGTACCATTTTATGTTCCTTTTCATAATAAATTAGTACTTTCGCAAAACCTGAATAGTCAAACAATATTTTAGTAACCTGATTTAAAAGCTTTTTCTCATACTGAGACGGCAATTTCACGTAAACAGATGCGTCTTTCTTTTCTTCATACACATCCATTTCTTCTAATGGATATAGTCCATTTACAATCCATTGTAACTTATGATTTCTTAGCTCAATCATGCCGTCAACTAAAATAATTGCTCCTTCTTGTAACTTATCTGAGAAATGTATATACGTTTCAGGGAAAAGAACTGCTTCCATTTCATCATTTTGATCACAAAATGTAATAAACGCCATCTTTTGTAACTTTTTCGTACGAATCACTCTCACGCTTGTTATATACACGATAGCCCTTTGTACTTTTTTCTTATGTCGCATTGCCTGAGCGAGAGATGGAATTTCTAATTCTTTCGCTAACTTTACATACTGCGCTGTCGGATAGCTTGATAAATAAAAGCCTAATGCTTCCTTTTCTTTATTTAACTGTTCAATAAAAGAGAGCTCTTCTCCTTGTACGTATTTTGATTTCGGAACAGCATCTCCTAAATCACGCGCAAGATTTGCGTACTCTAACGCTCCTTTAAGGCTTTTCCATAAATTTGTTCTCGAAACACCAAAATCGTCAAAACACCCCGACCAGACGAACGCCTCTAAATTTCGCTCTGTTACAAACTTTGATGGCATGCGAAGACAAAATTCAAATAAATCTTCAAACATTTTTTTCTCTCGTTCTTCAAGTAATGCTGTCACTGTAGCCATTCCGATGTTTCGAATGGAAAGTAAGCTGTAACGTATCGCATTGCCTTCTATTTGGAAATTGTAACCACTTCTCTGAAGAGACGGCGGCAAAACATGAAAACCTTTTCGCTTCGTTTCTCGTATATACTGTACAATCTTATCTTCATTTCCAATTGCACTTGATAATAATGCTGTCATAAATTCCAGCGTATAATTCGCTTTTAAGTAAGCAAGCTGGTACCCAATCATACTGTAAGCTACAGCGTGACTTCGGTTAAAACCGTAATTCGCAAATCTTACAATTAAATCATAAATTTTCTCTGCAGATGTCTCATCATAACCATTTTGTAAACAACCTTGTACAAAATGCTTACGTTCTTGATCTAAAATATCACGATTTTTTTTACTCACTGCACGGCGTAATAAATCTGCTTCTCCGAGCGAGAATCCTGCTAATTTCGACGCAATTTGCATAATTTGTTCTTGGTATACAATTACACCGTACGTTCTTTCTAAAATTGGCTTTAAGTCCGGATGTAAATATTCAATTTTTCTTTTTCCATGCTTTGATTCAATAAAGGTCGGAATTTGTTCCATTGGTCCTGGTCTATATAACGAGTTAACAGCGACAATATCTTCGAATTCATTCGGTTTTAACCCACGAAGTACATTTCGCATACCACCTGATTCAAGCTGGAATACACCTGTTGTATCCCCTCTACCTAACAATTGGAACGTCTTTTCATCTTGAAGTGGTAAATTTCTTAAATCAATTTGTGTCCCCGTCTTTTTCACGATAAACTTTATAATATTTTCAAGTAACGTTAAATTACGTAATCCTAAAAAGTCCATCTTTAACAAACCAAGTTCTTCTAATGCATCAGCTGGATATTGCGTAACATACACATCGTTATGCCCTTCTTGAATTGCAACACTTCCTGTTAACGGCTCTTGGCTCATAATAACGCCAGCTGCATGAATAGACGTATGACGTGGTAAGCCTTCTACACGTTTTGCAATTTCAAACACACGCTCATGTAACAGATTCCCTTGTATGAACTCACGGAGTGATTGCGATTCCTCATATGCATCCTTTAACGTTATACCGAGCTTTGATGGGATAAGTTTTGAGAATATGTCAATATCTCGCGGTGGAACCCCCATTACACGCGCAATATCTCTAATTGCCGCTTTCGCCGCAAGCGTCCCAAACGTTACAATTTGTGCAACACGAAGCTGACCATATTTATCTTTCACATATCGAATCATCTCATCACGTCTTATATCTGGAAAATCGATATCAATATCTGGAAGCGTCACACGTTCAGGGTTTAAAAATCTTTCAAATAATAAATCGTATTCAATCGGATCAATATCCGTAATTTCTAATACGTAAGAAACGAGTGAACCAGCTGCCGATCCACGTCCTGGTCCTGTTAAAATATGATTTTCATGCGCATACTTCATAAAATCCCATACGATGAGGAAATAATCACTAAACCCCATACTAGAAATAACGTTTAATTCATGATTCAAACGCTTTATATGTACTTCTTTCGGCGTACCATATCGTTTCTGCAACCCTTCTTCACAAACACGGCGTAAATACATATCATTCGTCTCGTTAGCTGGAACAGGAAATTTCGGTAATTGATTTATATGAAACGGTATTTCTACTCTGCAACGTTCTGCAATTTCTACTGTATTGTAAATCGCCTCTTCTACATGAGAAAATAGTGCTTCCATTTCATCTGATGATTTTAAATAATATTGATCTGTTTTCAGCCTCGGCCTATCTGGATCCGTCATTTTCGATCCACTTTCAACAGATAATAAGCACTCATGAACAAGTGCGTCACTTTGATTGATGTAGCGTACATCGTTTGTTGCAACGACTGGAACATTTATCCTACTCATAAATGCAGGTAATTTCTCTTGCAGCAACAGCTCATCTTGAATCGCATGATGCTGCAAACTCATATAAAAATTGCCGAACATGCTTTGATACATGCGAGCTACTTCTTCAGCTTCACTCTCTTTGTCTTCTAATAATAATTGTTCAATTTCCCCATCTTTACCTGGTGAAATAGCAATTAATCCTTTCGCATAATGGGCAAGCCACTTTTTCGGAATACCTTCTTTTGACTTCGTCATAATGCTACTAGAAATCTTTAATAAATTTTGATAGCCTATTTCATTTTCAGCAAGTAAAACAAGCGGATAAGATTTTTCGTCTTCTTCACTAAAAATAGAAGCTGTTAAGCCGATAATAGGCTGTATACCATGTTTCTTACATGCTTTATAAAACGGAATAACGCCATACATAACATTTTCATCCGTAATAGCGAGTGATGAAAAACCAAGTTCTTTCGCCCTGACTACAAGCTCATCAATTTTACAAGCACTTTTTAATAAACTAAAAACGGTTTGACATTGTAAATGCACAAACTTCACTGTTGTACCCTCTCTTTACCAATTTGACTACTTTTATTATAGGTGATGAGGAAAGCGGAAATCAAAACATACTTCTTATACTTTGTCCATATATATGAAGAAGAAAGGGGAATGACGATGGATGTAAGAGAACACACTTTTTTCTCTCTGCTTATTATTAGTTATTTTATTGCCTTTGGGGTTATACTCGGTGGCTCATTAATTGGCGGCTTTGGTGCATTTCTTATCGGAAAACCAACTCTAACTTACATTAATCAATTCGCCCAAAATTTAAGAATTTGGGCACTCGTCGCAGCAATTGGCGGAACATTTGATACTTTTTATAGCTTTGAAAGAAGTTTCTTTGGCGGAGATATGAAAGATATTGTAAAACAAATTCTCCTTATTTTTTTCGCAACGGGTGGTATGCAAACAGGTCTTACTATTATTAAATGGCTAACGCAGGAACATGTATGAGAGTACCAAGTGCCAATACAGCAAAAAAATGGTATTTAGTTTTAGCTGGTGCTGCTGTTGGAGGCGTGTTGAGCTGGTTTGTTTTTTTGTACATATACGGTGTTTTTCAAGAAGAACAAGCTAGTAAAATAGCAGAGCAACGAGAAATTATTGAAAAACAAGAAGCAAAGCTCCACGTCCTTCTCGAAGATCAAGAAAAATTGAATACAGAAAATAAACGACTCTTAACTATTCAAGAGATTAAAATAAAAATAATCAATCGAGAAAAATACGATTTAGACAATCTTACACTCGAAAATATGACCACTTCTATCCATAATGACCTCCAGCATCTTTTAACGAAAAACATTCAAAGTATCGCAAAAAATAAAGACCTACTCAAAAAAGCAATCGAAAATAAAACGTATAAACATTACGATCGTCTATATCGTTTTAAAGTTGATACAATATCTTTTGATACCGTGCTTGAAATTAGCATTGCTATAGAGAAAGAAAAATAAAGAAGGAGGGCTTTAGCGCCTCTCCTTCTTTTCGTTCTAACATATACTCTCTTATTTACAAATCTCACGTAAATCAGCAAACAGACGATCCGCTTCTTCCCAAGAAGATGCTTTTGCACCAGAAGCCATCGGATGCCCTCCGCCATTATATTGCATCGCTAATTTATTTATCACTGGTCCTTTTGAGCGAAGACGAACACGAATCACATCGTCTTCCTCTAAAAATAGAACCCACGACTTTAATCCATCAATATTACCAAGTGCTCCAACAACGCCAGATGCCTCAGAAGGAAGTACATCAAACTTTTCTAATACTTCTTTCGTTAATTTAATGTAAGCTGCTCCTTCTTCTACCATCGTAAAGTTTTGTAAAATATAGCCGTTTAAACGAGCAATCTTTTCTTTCGTCTTATACATTTCATTGTATAAATCTGTGAACTTCACATCCATATCAACAAGCTCACTCACGTAACGAAGTGTTTTCGCTGTTGTATTCGGGAATAAGAAACGACCTGTATCCCCAACAATACCCGCTAAAATAAGACGAGCTGCTTCTTTCGTTATCTGTAATCCTTTATCTTTTCCATAACTGTAAAACTCATAAATCATTTCACTTGTAGAACTTGCTTTCGTATCTACCCACGTAATATCTCCGTACGGATCTTCATTCGGATGATGATCAATTTTAATTAACATCTTCCCTTTTGCATAGCGTTGATCGTCAACACGTTCTTGGTTCGCAGTATCACATACGATAACAAGTGCATTTTCATATACACTATCTTCAATATCATCCATTACTCGTAAATATTCTAGTGACGGTTCATTGTACCCAACCGTATAAATATTTTTCTCTGGAAACGATTCTTGTAGAATTGTACCAAGACCGCCCTGTGAACCTAATGCATCTGGATCTGGACGCACATGACGATGAATAATAATTGTATCAAACTCTTTAATTGCTCCTAAAATTTGCTCATGCATATGTATAATCTCCTTTTTACTCAATTTCTTCACTTTAACGTGCAGTAAAAGCCCAATTGGTGCGGGCAAATCATTAGCGTAGAAACATCCTCACACTAATTAAAGTTTCACTTTAGCCTCCATTATAACGGAAATTATTTCATACATGCGAACAATTGCTTTATAATAAAAATTAGAAAGTTTAGACATTTCTTTTTTCTCCACTATTATTTTTCAAAAAGCGATGGGAGTGTTCATTATGCCAGTATTAGTCTTCTGTATTATCGTCTCATTTATGTTGTACCTCTTCTACAAAACAAAATACTTTCGTACAAACCGCCCAATGGAGAAAGGTTGGCTCTCAGGAAAATCCGCAATGGCACTTGGTTCATTCGTCTTATTCTTTGGGATAAACCAATTCTTTTTAGAACTTTCAACCGCTCGAATTATCGTTGGTGTTTTATTTGTTCTATTTGGTAGTGCAAGTGTATTTAATGGATTTCGCCAATATAAACATTTCTTACCATTAGCAGTTGAAGAAGCTGAATCTGTCTGAAGCAACATAAAAAAGCATCAATATTGTGATGCTTTTTTACGTCCCTTAACTTTTAAAATCATATATGCAACAAAAGCAGAAGGTATATTAAAGGGGTTGCCTTGTACGTGAAAATGTAATTGTTCTTCTTCAAAAGACATTTTTTCATATAGTTCTCGCTGAGATAATCCTGTTCGTTTCTTTTTTTCATGTAAACTTTGTAAGTATAAATATTGAAACGGTATCATCACAAGAAAGTAAAATAGTGCGATCCCACCAAAGAAGAGCACTTCTGATGACATATTGCATACCACCTTCCTGAAATCCATTTTATTACAATTCAATTATAACATAGTATAAACTCTAATTAAATTAATATTCTGTTTTTTAACTGTATAATTACCTCTCCATATATATATCCTGCTACTCCTTTGCGTTCCCCCTAAAACCCTCCCTCATCTTTAGCAACAGCTTCAAAATCCAATAAAACAAAATAAAGTTAAAGAAAAAGCCTAATGGATTAAACCAACATTCCCATCCACCATAATAAACAAACGTTTCAGCTGGTACACCAAAGTAAAGAAAATCCGGCTCATTTTCTCCTGATATGGGAATAAAGGCACCTATACTAGTAAGAGTCAAACTTACAAAATACAACCTCTTTTTAAGACCATTCATTCTTCTATGCGTTAACACATGAATAATGATGAAACATACGACCACTAAAAAGAAAAGTATTCCTCCCATTCGCTTCCTCCTTATCGCTATTCCATTTCCATATCTTCAAATTTTTTAGTATTTTTATTATAAATATGAAATGATACGCTATTTATTTTTTGTTTCTATCCCTTTAACAAAAAAAATAGAACAAACCAAAGCGGTCTGCTCCATCTTTTTATTTATCGATCAACTGCACCATAAGTAATGCTTTCCCGACAACATTACCTTCATGATGCACTTCTACATCAACCTTACCAAACTTACGTCCAATTTCTAACACTTTCGGATGAACTGATACAACATTATCAATTTGAACTGGTTTTACGAAATAAATTGTTAAGTTCTCAACAATTAAATCACTCTTCTTTTGCGCACGAATAACGCGATTCGTTGCTTCCGTCACAATTGTTGTGAATACACCGTAAGATAACGTTCCGATTGAATTCGTCATTTGCGGCGTCACTGAAAATTGATATAAATGTTCATTTTTCGCTTCTTTCGGCGTCATAAATTGATTCGTTACAATATCATCGATTGTTTCGCCGACTTGTGGTTGACGCTGAATCATTTGCAGCGCCTGAAGTACATCTTGACGACTAATAATTCCTTGCAGTTTATTTCCTTCATCAACAACTGGAAGTAACTCAATACCTTCCCACACCATCATACGTGCTGCAGCTGCGACAGACATTTTACCGTTTACCGTAATCGGATGCTTTGTCATCACTTTATCAATTGGTGTTTCTTTCATGACACCAATCATATCTTTTGAAGTTACGATACCTAACACCTTTTTATTTTCATCAATAATTGGATATCTTCCGTGCATCGTCTCTTCGTTATACGCATGCCATTGCTGCACTGTATCACCTGGTTTTAAATATAATGTCTCTTCAATGGGGGTTAAAATATCTTCAACGAGTACAATTTCTTTCTTAATAAGCTGATCGTAAATTGCACGGTTAATTAACGTCGCAACTGTAAATGTATCGTAACTACTTGAAATAATCGGCAATTTTAATTCATCTGCTAATTTCTTCACATGATCTTCCGTATCAAATCCGCCCGTAATTAATACCGCAGCTCCGGCTTCTAACGCTAATTGATGTGCGTTCGTACGGTTACCAATAATAAGTAAGTTTCCAGCTTCTGTATAGCGCATCATCGCTTCTAATTTCATTGCCCCGATTACGAATTTATTTAACGTTTTATGTAGTCCTTCTCTGCCCCCAAGTACTTGACCATCGACAATGTTAACGACTTCTGCATATGTCAGTTTTTCAATATTCTCTTTCTTCTTTTGTTCAATTCGAATTGTTCCGACACGTTCAATCGTACTAACATATCCTTTATTTTCTGCATCTTTAATTGCACGGTAAGCTGTCCCTTCACTTACACTCAAATCTTTCGCAATTTGCCTTACAGAAATTTTATGCCCTACTGGTAGGCCATTAATATGTTCTAAAATTTGGTTATGCTTGGTAGCCAAATGGTTTCACCATACTTTCTTTTCCCTAAATTCTTCATGTGTTGTATTTTCAGTATACTATATTTTCAAAACTGTTACACTCTCTCTTTATATATCTGTACTATTTTTTTTATAACAAAA
Organism: Bacillus sp. ES1-5; assembly: GCF_022487605.1. Taxonomy (NCBI): domain Bacteria; kingdom Bacillati; phylum Bacillota; class Bacilli; order Caryophanales; family Bacillaceae; genus Bacillus; species Bacillus sp. ES1-5. The sequence goes on from NZ_JAKVPU010000012.1 coordinate 88,075, forward strand.
TACACCTTACATTACACCACTTCTTCTATTACAACAATGTAATGGTATTGTCATCCCGTTCGATAGTTTGTCCAGCCGCTTCAATATACAATTAAGACAAGAAATGAAACAAAGGAGCGGATACATGATGAAAAAATTATTAGAAGTTGTAGGTGCTGTATTTTTAGCTTTCGTAGACGGAAAAAAAGTTGCAATGGAATTGAATGAAACACCTGAACAGCCACTTCCAAAAAGAAAAGAATCACCAAAACAAGTACAAACTTTAAAAGCTGTCCTACACACGTAAAAAACCCTCCACTTGTCTTTTCAAATGAAGGGTTTCTTTTCTATAGTGTAATACTTTCTCCAGCTTCTAGTACTTTCCCTGTACAATTTTGTAGCTTTTCTACAAATTGATATGGATCTTGTTCAATTACTGGGAACGTATTGTAATGCATCGGTACAACAGTTTTCGCCTGAGTCCATTTTGCTGCTAAAACAGCATCTTCTGGTCCCATTGTGAAATTATCACCAATTGGTAAAAATGCTATATCTATATCATTCAGTTCCCCAATTAACTTCATATCAGAGAATAGAGCCGTATCCCCTGCATGGTAAACAGTTTTCTCTTCTGCTGTAAACAAAATACCAGCGGGCATACCTGTATATGTAATCGTCTTATTTTCTTCATCAATATAACTAGAGCCGTGGAAAGCTTGTGTAAACTTCACTTTTCCGAAATCAAATTCATGCGAACCTCCAATATGCATCGGATGTGTATGTACTCCTTGCCAACTTAAAAATGTTGCTAGTTCAAATGGTGCTACGACAACCGCATTATTTTTTTTCGCAAGCTCTACTGTATCTCCAACATGATCACCATGTCCATGTGACAAAAGAATCGCATCTACTTTTACATCTTCAGCCTTTAAATCCGTTTTCGGATTTCCTGTTAAAAACGGGTCAATTAAAATAACTTTTCCATTCGCCTCAATTTTCACAACTGAATGTCCATGATAAGATACTTTCATTATTACATTCCTCCCCTTATTCACATTCTCACTTTTATTCTACATGATTTTTCAATTCCCTGTCTTTTCTAACATCTATTTACTTGTCATAACGCTTTCTTCCGAGGTAAAGTTATATTTGTAATTAAATATCTCGGGGGTGCCAATCGATGAATGCTAGATTAGAAAATTTAATGCAATGGCTAAAAGAAAAAAACGTAGAAGCTGCGTTCTTAACTTCTACACCAAACGTTTTCTACATGACAAACTTCCACTGTGAACCACATGAAAGACTACTTGGTATGTTTGTATTCCAAGAAAAAGAGCCTATTTTAATTTGCCCTAAAATGGAAGAAGGCCAAGCACGTAACGCTGGCTGGGCACATGAAATTATCGGATTTACTGATACTGACAGACCATGGGATATGATTGCAAAAGCAATTAAAGACCGTGGCATCAATCCAAATGCAGTTGCAATTGAAAAAGAACATTTAAACGTAGAACGTTACGAAGAATTAACAAAATTATTCCCAAATGCAGCTTTCAGATCAGCTGAAGAGAAAGTTCGCGAGCTTCGTTTAATTAAAGATGAAAAAGAACTTTCTATTTTACGTGAAGCAGCTAAAATGGCAGATTATGCTGTTGAAGTTGGTGTAAATGCAATTAAAGAAGATCGTAGTGAGCTAGAAGTATTAGCAATTATTGAACACGAATTAAAAACAAAAGGCATACATAAAATGTCATTTGATACGATGGTATTAGCAGGTGCAAACTCTGCTCTTCCACATGGTATTCCAGGTGCAAACAAAATGAAACGCGGCGATTTCGTACTATTTGATTTAGGTGTAATTATTGACGGTTATTGCTCTGACATTACACGTACAGTAGCATTCGGTGAACTTTCTGAAGAACAAACTCGCATTTACAACACTGTACTTGCTGGACAATTACAAGCAGTTGAAGCATGTAAACCAGGCGTTACACTTGGTGCAATCGATAATGCTGCTCGTTCTGTTATCGCAGATGCAGGTTACGGAGACTTCTTCCCACACCGACTTGGTCACGGACTTGGAATTAGCGTTCACGAATATCCAGATGTAAAAGAAGGCAACGATTCTCTATTAAAAGAAGGTATGGTCTTCACAATCGAACCAGGTATTTACGTACCAAACGTAGGTGGCGTTCGTATTGAAGATGATATTTACATCACAAAAGACGGATCAGAAATTTTAACGAAATTCCCGAAAGAATTACAATTTGTAAAATAAGAAAAAGGCAGCTTAATTGCTGCCTTTTTCTATTTTTCTACTACTTCAAATTTCTCTACAATCATTTGCCCTGGGTAACTTTCAAGTATGTGAGAAGACCATACTTTTATTTTATCCCCTGTTTTTAATTGATTAGATGCGTTTTTCTCCTTAAAGCTCAACACTATATCTGATGGATGCTCTTTATTCATTTGTTGTTCCATATAATTTCGCAACTCTACTTTTGTTTCAAACGTCTTATCACCGACAAAAAACACAGTGTCATTTCTTACTATAATATATCCTTCTTTAGGTACTGCTTTTACCGCTACTTGCTCTACTTGTTTTGTAGTACACGCTGATAATACAAGTAGAAAGACACTTAAAAATATATACATAGAAAATTTCATATTCCTATTCATTTTTAACTCCCTACTCTATTTTGCTATTTCTGATTTAACACCATCTTCTCCTCATACTTATCATTCCATTTAATCACAACCTCTATCGGTTCATCTTTAGATAGAGGTGCACAACTTACACAAGAAGATTTCATTTCAATCTTTGCTCCTTTATGACTTTCTGACGTTTCTGTCATTGCACTAAAGGCTCCATTAATAGCAATCTCTAAATTTTTAAATTCTGTATTTCCATCTCCGCCCTTATACTGAAACGTAAATATTCCGTCTTCACTGTCATCCTTAATATGCCCTTTATATTGCCCTGTCCAACTTTTGCTCTCACTAGAAAAAGTAACATACGAAATCGAACAACTTCCTAAAAAGAAAATACAAATAAAAAAGAATAATGCTCTCTTCATAATGCCCTCCATTCAAAAGCACTTATTTATCCCACATTAACGGGCAGTAAGATCCCTACATCAAAATTCGGTGAAAGCAAAGAAGTTAGGTGGGGTATCAACTGTCCGTAAAAGTCCGATTGGGAAAGCTAATAATCAGTGGGGGATCCCCCCACTGATTAAAGTTTCACTTTATTGTCTATTTCTTCCTCTTATTATACTATTAAAATACAGAATTTTCTAAAACGGGAGGGTTTACATGTTACAACAACAGTTAGAAGAAATTCGTAATAATAATTACATCATAGATAATACACTTCATATTGATTCTTTAAGTTCCAATATGCTTGAACATATCGGTGTTACTGATAGTTATTTAAGGGATAAACTTATTTACTCTACTTTTTATCATCTCATCAAAAAGGACTACATTTCACATGCACACTTACAGAAATTATTATTAGAAAGCATCAGCGAAAAATATTTATTTTATAAAATTCATTCAGATGACGAAGATGCTGTATTTACCCGTGCATTTACGACATTATTAATTGCGCTCATTATTGATGCGGATACAAATTATAATTTCTTATCACAGGCTGATCTTTTACATGTAAAAGATCAATTAATTCTATATATGAACAATGAACATGATTTCCGTGGATATGTGCAAGACCACGGCTGGGCACATAGTATCGCTCATGCTTCCGATACATTTGAAGCGCTTGTTCGTAGTCCTAAACTGGAAACTTTATATTACGAAGAAATATTACAAACTTTATTAAACAAAGTTTGTGTTCATTCCATCTATTACAAATACGAAGAAGATGAGCGTCTCGTTTATCCTATTGTCACAATGCTGCAAAATGGTCTAAAGGAAGAAGTACTCATATTAGCCCTTCATGACTTAGTAGCTCGATTACCAGTCCAAAAACAAACACTACATATTGAATCGTACGAGTTTCTATACGGAAATATAAAATCTTTCTTACGTAGCTTATTTTTCAGACTACGCACACTTTCTATATGTAAAGAAACCGAATGCGAAATTGAAAAATTGCTACGAGAACTTCCAAAATATTATTAAAAAAAGAAGGCCACTTAAAAAGTGCCTTCTTCTATTTCACTAATATTTAATTGAAATTTCACGATCCAAACTGAGAAAAGGTGGACAAGAAGCGCAAACGCCATACATGCTCCGCTTAAAAAAGTTAGTATAGGATGCGAATACACGTGCCCTAATCCATAGGATATCGCCACGAAAAACATTGTTATGTAAATATAAATTGCTCCATGTATTTGCCTCATATGAACCTCCTTTTCCCATATTATAACATAAATTTTCTGATTATTCACATTAATCACTTGTAATCAATATTTCTCAACTGTTACACCTCTAACAGCAGCCTTAATATATGGTGCTCCTTGTAAACTTTGTAAATCCTCTGTTTTTCCTGTTACGACTACACCGTATATTCATATGTTTTTTGGTTTTTGGTTTTTTTGCTTTTTTATTTCTTTATAGTTTGTCCTAAAAGATTCTTAATATCCCCTTTTATTTTCACTTAAAGATATCCAAAATACAGCTTTCTAAATTTTTATCATAATAAAAAGCACATCTATTTTGATGCGCCCTTCACATATATTTTATTAACATATAAATCATTTTTTTGAAACAAAAACTCCCACTCATCTTTCCCCAAACTATCGTTATGACTTAGTTGCCATAATAATTGAACGAGGATAAAACCCCAGCTTTTCATAAAACGATACAGCTTCATTTCCGTACACTACTGTTAATTCAATTTCATCTATCTTCTTCGCTTTAAACCATTCCACTGTACTATTCATTAATTTTAAACCAAATCCGTTTCTTCGGTATTTTTCATCAACGAATAAAACTTCAATCTTTCCGCTTACACTTTTACTATACGCTATACAAAATCCTAATATATCAGTTGTTTCCGCCTCAACTAATAATTCAATTCTATATTCTCGGTACTTTGAATTTTTTTTATAATCCTCAATACGTTCCTCAAATGTCATTCTTGGATAATCACCAGAAAAATATTTTGATTTACTGTTATGATATTCATGCAATTTATCTAAGTGGTCTCTTACTATCTCTATTTCATCGAGAGTGATATATTTATTACTAATTCTCATCCTACAGCATCTCCACTAATATATATTTCAACAAAAAAGAAGACCGTCTTACGGTTACAAAATACCAATCTATTATTTCATCGTGTCCTTCACAATATCCTGAATCATAACAACTTCTGTTTTCATATCAACAGACGGTGCTTCTTCATCAATACATTCATACCAAAATTCCAAGTGCTTTTTATCAATTTCATGATGAGAATTTTCGACAAGAGCCCCGCCTTCTCCTTGCACAGAATACCAATATAAGTACTCTTCTCCATCTCTTATTTCCCGGAAAATTGTCTCTACGTACATTTTCTCGTCGTTTAGTGTCAAAAGCACTTCTTTCATATTGTCATTAAGAAGCTGCATCCATTCATCTACACGATGACTTTTACCTTGTTTCACTTTAAATCTCGTTAACTCCACATTCATTTTTATTCCCCCGTTCTCTTACGTACAAACAAACTATATTCTATTGGATGATGAAAACTTAATTTACTAGCTAATTTTTGCGAAGGAATATTGTCTACATAACAATCCCAGCACGGTGTAATATCATTTTGTATGCAATGTTTAATGAACCGCGTTGCAACAGCTTGGGCTAATCCTTTCCCTTGATATGCTTTATGCGTTGCAATATCAATTTCAGCAAAACCATCCCCGCTAAATATCGAAACACATTCCGCTACAATCATTCCCTCTTGTTCTATACAAAATCCAAAACCACCGTTTAAGAACGTTTCTTTTGATCCCCAATATTCTTTGTAGTACTCCTCTGTAAATTCATTGCTTCGTTCTATATCTCTTCTATCAATACGCTTCACTTCATATGTATTTTTGTTACAATCTCGTTTTCTCTCTTCAAAGGTTACTCTTTGAAATTTCATTCGCGGGATGTTCCGAAGTACATTACTAAAACGCTCCTCTATCATCATTTCCCACTCTTCACTCGAAGTGAACAATGTAAATCTCTTCTCTGTTTTTTCAATCGCCTTTTTTATAAACGAAAATAAATCTTCGTTATAATTTTGATCATCAGTATTACCAAATAAATAATAAATACCATTAGCTGTACGAATTAGTCCTGCTGTTAATTTCTCGTTTGCAAAAACCTCACCATCTATCATTTGATCACATACCGCATAAGCAAACGTCGTCGTTCTTGTAAGACTTTCTAAAATCGGAAGGATTTTTCTATACTGGGCTACAGATATTTTTTTCATAATTGCTCCACTTTAATCGTATCAGCCTCTATATTTTCAAAACAAAGATTTACCGTTCTCTTGAATGCTCTCGTTCTATGAATCGTACATGCTGGAATTAAAATAGAATCATTTGGCTTTAATACCTTTGTTTCTCCATCTTCAAAATCAATAAGTAATTCTCCCTCTAACACAATAAATAATTCATCCGAATTAGAATGGTAGTGCCAATCATATTCACCAGTAAATACAGCGATTCGTAAGCAATGACTATTTACATTTGAAACGACGAAGTTTTTATGTTGATCTTGAATGTCCTTTGTTAATTCTATTAAGTTCACAGTTTCCATCTTTCGTCTCATCCTTTCATTAGTCGTTCTTCTGAAAAATTAACTTAGTCTCCACCACCTCCGCAATCTCCTCCACCATCACTTGAACTACTACAATCACTGCTACTGTAGTCACCGAATCCACTTGATGAACTTGAAGCGTATGAAGATTTTTTGCTCATGTTTCTTTGCTTATCTTTCTTACCTTCATGACTAGGCCACACTGTATCAAAGAATATAACGAATAAAACTAATTCTATTACGGCAAGTATAACCTCTGAAATACTCTCAATAATATTCGGGGTTATCCCAAAACTGTAAAGCACCCAAAATGAACCCATACACAAAATCACATACATAACCATACAAACATACCGAAACGTTTTTTCTATCATAATGACTATTTTTTTTGAAGTTAGAATGTTCTGTTCCTGTTTTTTCTTTATATATTTTTGTCTCTTAGCTTGCTTTTCCTTCTTATTTTTTCTCCCCATTGAATCCCCTCTTTTTATTGTATAATTCTAAATTATCACAACGAATATCTATTAACATCAATAAGTAACAATTTTTTACATATTATTCCCTAAAAAAAAGACCCTCCTCATAAGAGGAAGGTCTCTAATGTATCTCTATTATGATAAAGCAGGAGCTTTTTCAAGAAGCTCTTTCGCATCAGCGTATTGTAAGCCGTGAGCTTCTGCAACTGCTTCAAATGTTACATAGCCATCTAATGTGTTAATACCTTTTAGTAATGCAGTGTTGCCTAAGCAAGCATCTTTGTAGCCTTTGTTCGCAATTTGTACTGCATATGGTACTGTTACGTTTGTTAATGCAAGAGTTGATGTACGTGGAACTGCTCCTGGCATATTAGCAACTGCATAATGAACAACGCCATGTTTTTCGTAAGTTGGGTTGTCGTGAGTTGTAATACGGTCAGTTGTTTCGAAAATACCACCTTGGTCAATCGCGATATCTACAACGACAGAACCTGGTTCCATTGATTGAATCATTTCTTCTGTTACAAGTTTTGGCGCTTTTGCACCTGGAATTAATACTGCTCCAATAACAAGGTCAGATTCTTTTACAGCTTCTGCAATGTTGTATGGATTAGACATTAACGTTTTTACTTGGTTACCGAAAATGTCATCTAGTTGACGAAGACGTTCTGCGCTTAAGTCAATGATTGTTACATCTGCACCTAAACCTACTGCAATCTTCGCTGCGTTTGTACCAGCTTGACCACCGCCGATAATTGTTACTTTTCCGCGTTTTACCCCTGGAACGCCTGCAAGTAAAATACCTTTACCACCTTTGTTTTTCTCAAGGAACTGTGCACCGATTTGTGCAGACATACGACCAGCTACTTCACTCATAGGTGCAAGTAATGGTAAAGAACGATTGTCTAATTGCACTGTTTCGTATGCAATTGATGCAACTTTGTTATCAATTAATGCTTTCGTTAATTCTGGTTCTGGAGCTAAGTGTAAGTATGTGAATAAAATTAAACCTTCGCGGAAATAGCCGTATTCACTTGCAACTGGCTCTTTTACCTTCATAACCATATCTTGGTTCCATGCTTCTTCAGCAGTTTCAACAAGTTTCGCACCAGCTTGTACGTATTCTTCATCTGTAAAGCCTGATCCTATACCTGCTCCTTTTTGAACAAAAACTTCATGACCATTTTGTACTAAATGTACAGCTCCCGCTGGCGTCATCGCCACGCGGTTTTCATTGTTTTTAATTTCTGTTGGAATACCGATACGCATTATTAGTTCCCCCTTGAGTTATGAAATGACCCCTGAATCATTTTTTAAAGCGCTTTCTACGCTCTTATATTTTAACATAATATCTCAATATTTGACAAAAAATAATACAAGTTTTCCGATAGATTTAATCTTAAATTAAAGGACAGTATTATCCGCACCTCTCAGCATACAGGATAAACTGTCCAATTATTCGAAACTTCACTTTATTTCACTATCGATGTCTATGAATAACATCTACTGCACCAGTTACTTCAATAATTGTACCGGTAATCATATCGGAATCGTCCTCACATAAAAACGAAATCGTTCTTGCGATATCTTCACCTGTTCCAGATCTACCAATTGGTGTGTTATGTTCTTTCAATTGACGTGCTTCTTGAATTGTCGCTTCTTTCATTTCACCAATAATATCACCCGGACATACCATATTTGCAGTAATACCATATTCTGCTTCTTCGTAAGCAACTGTTTTCGTTAATGAAACAAGTCCTACTTTCGCTGCTGCAAATGCTGAACGATAAATCCATCCCGGTGCGCTATCTGCCCCTTGGAATCCGTAATTAATAATACGGCCAAAGTTCTGTTTTCTCATAACCGGAACGACAAGTTTCAACAAACGAAACACCGCTGTTAAATTACCCTGAATCATTTCATTCCATTCGTCTTCTTCATAATCGACTAACTTTTTTCGTTCAAATACATATGGACCAGCATTATTAATTAAAAAGTCAATTTTGCCAAAACGGCTTATCGCTTCTTCTACTATTTTATGTAAATCTTCCTTTTTCGTGACATCCGCTTGCACGAATTGTAGACGCTCTTCCATATTTTTATATGTTTCTTTCATCGTTTCCATAGCCGCCATATCGCTATGGTATGTTACTGTTACTGAATATCCTTTAGCCAATAACTTTTCTGTTACTTGCTTTCCTAAACCTTTCGTACCGGCTGTAATGAGCGCGTGTCTCACAAACATGCCTCCTTTTAAATTGCTATACTTCATATGTAACAAGTTCTCGCCCCAATTACAACTAAAATGAATTAAAGCAAAGTTTTCAAAATTCTGTAACGTTTCCAACAAGCACATTACCAAAATTTGTTTTATAATAAAGTTGTAAACGGTAATAAAAATGATTGGGAGGAATTTACTATGAATAATACATATACAAATATTTTAATCGCGGTGGACGGTTCTAAAGAAGCAGAAAGAGCTTTTAAAAAAGCAATTCAAGTCGCAAAACGCAACAATGCAACATTAACAATTGCTCATATCGTTGATGTAAAAGCATACTCAGCAGTAGAAGCTTATAGCCGGGCAATTGCTGAACGTGCAAATCTATTTGCAGAAGACTTATTAGAAGACTACAAAAAAACTGCGCTTGAAGCTGGCCTTGAAAAAATTGAAACTGTATTAGAATTTGGTAATCCTAAATCTAAAATTTCAAAAGAAATCGCTCCAAACCATAAAGTAGATTTAATTATGTGTGGTGCAACTGGTTTAAATGCTGTTGAGCGTTTCCTAATTGGTAGCGTCTCTGAACATATTATTCGCTATGCGAAATGCGATGTCCTTGTTGTTCGTGGTGATGAGGAGCAAGGTGATCTTTAATTCATAAATAAGACACCAAGTCCACATGTTGTACTGGTGGATAAGGGAAATGAAGCTTTAGGCTTGAATGAACGATAAATACATGTTGTTAAACAATGATAAAAAATAAAAAGGAGTGGGTAATCCACTCCTTTTTTTCACGACTGTGTAAGAAGAATAAAGATGTTTAATGTTACTCATAAAAATAAATCTTCTCTGTTTTTCTCCACTCTTACATGGATTTTAAAATCCTCATTTTTCAACTGATTGTTTAATAAATTTCAAACTGTATTCTACTTAATTCTTTGAGCAATTGGATGGTCATCTTTTAGTTGTAACAAATCCCATAAATTCCCGTACAAATCCTTGAATACCGCAACTATTCCATATTCTTGCTCTTTCGGTTCTCTCACAAATTCTATTCCTCTTGAAATCATTTCATTATAATCTCTCCAAAAATCGTCAGTATTTAAGAAAAGAAAAACTCTGCCGCCTGACTGGTTACCGATAAAGGAGTCTTGCTCAGGTTTAGATGCTCTAGCCAGTAATATTGTGGTGCCGACTGAACCAGGAGGAGATACCACTACCCATCTTTTGTTTTGTTCTGGCTGATATATATCTTGGACTAATGTGAAATTTAGTTTTTTTGTATAGAACTCTATTGCCTCATCGTAGTCTTTTACTACTAATGCGATATGAACTATTGATTGAATCATTATTATTCCTCCTATTATTACTGAACAATCAAATCATAGTATAACATTTCTTACTTTAATCCATCTATTAGCTTAATAACACAGGCTCTTGTTTTTCTTCATTTCACATACTTCACTATAAATACAAGACAAACAACCACTACAACAGCTACTGCCAGCACATATGGCGGTAAGAACTTCAAAGACCATAATGCCATCATGATCGTCGCAACCGTTAAGTACGTTTGCTTTGCATCTTCTGTCATTTTTTTACGAAGCAAGAACACATACAAATAACCGATTGGCGGCGTAATAAAGCAAAGAACATATATGATTTTAGATTTTAAATACCATTTTTGTTCTCCGAGTTTCTGTATATCTTCTTCTATTCTCTTATGCTCTTGCTCTCTCGCTTCTTCTACAAGCGGATCTTCCTCTTCTCCTCGCTTTTCTTTCATATAAGGAAGAAAGTGCACGAAAAAATAGTATGCGAATACGAACGCTCCAAATCCAATATCTAATCTTTTCAATGGAATATTCTCACTAAAAAAAGCAGCAGCAATCGCTAAAGAAAAACAATACGTCGTCATCCAAAATGAACGTTTTCTCTTTTTCCGTTCCATTTCTTTTTTATCTTGTACATATTTTCTTTTCGAAAGCCATATTGAAATACAGCAATCTACTATAAATAGAATAAAGATAAATATCCCAACGTGTACTGTTTCTACATCCTCAAATGAAAAGATATTTGGGAATACAACGTGTAATACAATTAGCGTGTACAAAATTATCCCTATAAAATAAATACGTCTCATTTTCCATTCCTTTCTTATTTCCTAACTTTAGGTTAACATACATTTTTTAGAAATAGACGGGCAATATATATATATGTTAAAAAAGGAGGATGCTATATGAATGATTCTGAGCGTATTATTTTAGACGTGAATGGGAAAGAACTCGAAATGCTAGATATGATTCGTACTCATTTTAAAGAGAAACATGGCGTTGAACTAAGTAATGGTGCATTGCTGCGAGATTTGATGGATATTGAGTATATTCGAATTACGGAAGATCGACATAAGTATGATTAAAAGAAAACGACTGCAGGCGAATGCCGTCAGTCGTTTTCTTTATTTAAGCTCTTGATGCTTTCCGCCCATACCACCTGGCTCATTGCTATCTTGGTGTACAGTTAGTTTATTTGTTTTAGCATCTTTCAAAACTCTATATGTGTATGATTCATTTGGTTCATCTTTAAATTGTACATTCATACCGTATGAACCGATTTTGCTATAAAATGCCGGTTTTATGTATGAAATATCACTTTCTTTATATCCTTTCTCTTGCAAATGCCACATCGTTGCGATAATCGCTTCTTCTCTCTTCTCTTTTTCACCAACAAGCATATATTTGTCCAAAAGAAATACTTTAACATTTGCAATTAAGCTAATTAATAGTAACACGATAAATACTATTTTTTTCATAGATTTCCCCTAAATTGTTATTTTTCACTATATTGTAACTTAAATACTAGTAAAAAATAAAGTACGCCAGACTTTAACAGACTGGCGTACTTTCCAACTCAATTCCTAATAACTTCTTTAATGAACCCCTTCGCCTTCTCCAAAGCTTTCTCAATTTGCTCAAACCCTGTCCCGCCAGCACTGTTACGACGCTTTACAGCTGCATATGGTGAAAGAACTTCATATAAATCTTCTTCAAATAATGAGCTCATTTCTTTATAAGTTGCAAGTGGTACATCTAGTAAATAAATTCCTTTTTGTGTGCAGTGTAGCACTAGTTTCCCAACAATTTCATGAGCTTGACGGAATGGTAGTCCTTTGCTTGCCAAGTAGTCAGCAATTTCTGTTGCGTTTGAGAAATCTTGCGTTACAGCTTGCCCCATCTTTTCTTTGTTGACAGTCATCGTCTCTAGCATGCCTGCCATAATATGAAGGCATCCTTCTACTGTTTTTACTGTATCAAACATTCCTTCTTTATCTTCTTGCAAGTCTTTATTGTAAGCGAGCGGTAATCCTTTCATGACTGTAAGTAAACTAAATAAATTACCGTACACTCTGCCTGTTTTACCGCGGATTAGTTCCGCCATATCTGGATTTTTCTTTTGCGGCATAATGCTGCTTCCCGTTGCGTATTGATCGCTCATTTCAATAAATTGAAACTCTTGGCTACTCCATAAAATAAGTTCTTCGCAGAAGCGTGATAAGTGCATCATGAGCATAGATGAGTTACTTAGGAACTCCAGTATGAAATCACGATCGCTTACTGCATCTAAACTATTTTCATAGATTCCATTAAATCCAAGAAGCTCCGCACTATATTCTCGGTCAATCGGGAATGTTGTCCCAGCTAATGCTCCTGCTCCTAATGGTGAAATGTTAATGCGCTTTAATGAATCTTCATAACGATTCACATCACGCTCTAACATCCAAAAGTAAGCGAGAATATGATGCGCAAATGAAATTGGCTGGGCACGCTGCAAATGCGTATAGCCAGGCATAATGGTTTCAATATTATTTTCTGCTTGATGAACAAGAACCGTTTGCAATTGTTTTGTAGCTTTAATAATATGTTCTACTTTTTCTTTTAAATATAAATGCATATCAATCGCTACTTGATCATTACGGCTTCGGCCTGTATGAAGTTTCCCTCCTACTTCGCCAATTTGTTCAATTAACATTTTTTCAATGTTTAAGTGAATATCTTCTGCTTCTACTGAGAATTGAAGCTTATTCTCTTTTGCTTCTTTTAATAAATACTGAAGACCTACCTTTATTTTCTCTGCTTCCTCTTTCGTAACGATGCCTTGCTTTGCTAGCATCGTTACGTGTGCAATACTTCCCTTTATATCTTGATTTACTAATTGTTGGTCGAAGGAGATGGATGCTCCAAACTCTTCAACCCATGCTTCCGCTTCTTCTGTAAAACGTCCGCCCCAAAGTTTGCTCACGCTTCCACCTTCTTTTGATTCACTTGGCTGTATACTTTCGTCGGTAAACCGAATAATGAAATGAATCCAACTGCTGCATCATGATTAAATTCGTCCTGAGCAGTATATGTTGCTAATTTTTCGTCATATAAAGAGTACTCAGATTTACGTCCTTCTACAATCGCATGGCCTTTAAATAATTTCACACGCACTGTACCTGTTACATTCTTTTGCGTTTCTTGTAAGAAAGCATGAAGCGCTTGTTTTAAAGGAGAGAACCATAAACCGTTATAAATAAGTTCTGTTATTTTCTGCTCAATCACCGGTTTAAAATGTGCTACTTCTTTTACGTGCGTTAAATCTTCCAGCTCTTTATGTGCTGTGATTAACGTCATTGCCGCTGGACATTCGTATACTTCACGCGATTTAATACCAACAAGACGATTTTCTACGTGATCGATACGTCCAACGCCATGTTTTCCAGCAAGTGCATTTAACGTTTTAATTAATTCTGAAAGTGAATATGCAGTGCCATTTAAAGTCGTCGGTACCCCTGCTTCAAATCCAATTTCTACAAAATCTGGTTTATTCGGTGTATCTTCTAATGCCAATGTCATCTCATATGCATCTTCTGGCGGCGCTGCCCATGGATCTTCTAGAATTCCACATTCGTTGCTGCGTCCCCATAAGTTTTGATCGATTGAAAATGGGCTATCTAAATTAATAGGAATTGGAACATCGTTTTCTTTTGCATATGCAATTTCTTCTTCACGTGACCATTTCCATTCACGTACAGGTGCAATCACTTCTAAGTAAGGATTTAATGCTTGAATAGAAACTTCAAAACGAACTTGATCATTCCCTTTCCCTGTACATCCATGTGCAACTGCAGTCGCCCCTTCTTGTTCTGCAATTTCTACTAATTTCTTAGCGATAAGTGGACGAGATAATGCAGAAACAAGAGGGTATTTCCCTTCATATAACGTGTGTGCTTGCATAGCCATCAATGCATATTCATTTGCAAATTCCTCTTGAACATCAATCATATATGATTTAATTGCACCTACTGAAAGTGCCTTTTCTTTTACGAATGCTAAGTCTTTGCCTTCCCCTAAGTCTAAACAAAGCGCGATAATATCATAATTCTTCTCTTGTAACCATTTAATTGCAACGGAAGTATCAAGACCTCCGGAATATGCTAATACCACTTTTTTCTTCTCCATTTTGCATCCCCCTAAAGAATAAATATTCATTTTCTTTTATAATAATACACACTTTAACACCTTTTATAAAATGTATCAAGAGTCATTTTCAAATTTTTTCAAACAATTTCGTCGAGCTTATTTCTGTTTTCATGTACAATATAAGCAGGAAAACGGGGGTGAACTGATGGAAAAGTATTTCTTATACGATGAACATCTAGGAATTGAAATTCCTCATTTACAAGAAGACTGGGAAAGTATCCCCGAAAAAATGCAGCATGCTATTTTATTAAAATGGGAACAAGTTCGTGGAAAGATTCCTGATCGTATAAAAGAACTCGAACACTCTATTAATGCCAAACAGCATCATTTAAATAACGAAGAAGACTTCGAAATTTCTTGCAAACTTAATTCAGAAATTGCCGATCTCGCTTCCATCATTAATGACCTTTGGCTTTGGTATCGACTCACTCAAAATGTATCTGAGGGGAAGGCACACCAATGAAAAAAGCATGCCCCTCAATTACTTTGGGTCATGCTTTTTTGTCGTAACACGATTTACAATATATTTCTTGTGCTGTTTTCGCCAAACACACATCAAACGGGCCGACTAACATACTTCTTTCTTTCGGCAACTTTACAAAAGCGACAAGTTCTTCTTCATATTGAATCTTTTTCTTACATGAAACGCATGTTAATTCTTTTCTTTTGAACATGTCTTTTAGCATATCTTCTCTCTCTTTCATCTACCTACACTGATATAATCTCATAACAATTAAGACTTGTAAAAAAATTACACATTCTGAAACAAATTATTCATATACTATGTACAAAAGGAGGTCTCACTTTTATGCGAGCTTTCATTATTATCGCTTTAACTTTTTTAAGTGTGATTAGCTGGGATGCGTTTTTTAAAGATAAAGGTGACCAGAAAGATACAACTGAATAAATGCCATCTCTTTCTTACTTATTGGACAAACTTTTAAAAACTGTCCGATTTTACGAAATAACTTAGGCTTTTCTACAAAAATATTTAAACATAACAATTTTTGTAGATTCCCTCCGTTTATTGTCGGTTTCCATCCGCATACATTTTTTGAAAGTATGATATAATAATATAAATCTTGAAGGAAGGGATTTTGATATCATGATCGCTCGAAGGAGCATGTGGCATCGTATTGACGAATCATACACGTAGCGTATTTTTCAGCTCAGATACTTTAGTCTAGCGAAAAAAATACGAGAGTGGGGAAATTATGATTGCCCGAAGGATAATTTGGCAAAAAAAAGACTCTTCTTACACATAGCGTTTTGTTTAGGACTTAATTGTTACTAGCTAAACAAAACAAAGAAGAGCAGGATTGCTAAATGAAGAATCCTACTCCACGTTTTGTTTAGTCGTTTTAAGACTTAAACTAAAACGAAGGTAGGGAGAATTGATGGACGAGAGGATTATTCGTTATTTCTTCAGCGACATATAGCGTAGTTAGTTTTTTCGTAAACTAACTGAAAGCTACATGTGAGCTCGTAGTTAGTTTACAACACAACAAGGACTACTAACTACGGAAAGAAGGAATAACGATGAGGAACATCCAAAGTCGACAAATTATTAAAGAAATTTTTATGGTTTTAATCGGTTCATTTATTTTAGCAGCAGCGCTATATCACATTCACTTCCAAAACCACTTAACAGAAGGTGGCTTTGTAGGAATTGCACTATTCATCCAAAATTTTTATGATATTTCACCCTCTATTTCAACTGTAATTATGGATATCCCAATTATTTTACTATGTGCTTCATTTTTAGGTAAAAAAATGGTTGGCTATTCATTCCTAGGTTCGATTTCATTCGGAGTATTTTATTCTCTTATGGAAAATTATTCTCCATTTACGGTCGATTTATCAAATAATTTATTTATAGCTGCAGTAGTTGGCGGTGCGTTAGCTGGTATTGGACTCGGTTTTATATTGCGATTTGGCGGTGCAACCGGCGGAGACGATATTTTAACAATTGTATTAAGTAAACGAACTCGTTTTACAATTGGGCAAATTTTCTTCGTCTTTGACGCGATTGTTCTTGCGCTTTCATTATATTATTTAAATTGGACAGAAATTGCTTTTACTATTCTTTCGATTGCCGTACAGGCAAAAACATTGGATTTAATTTATTATCCAAAAGCAGAGAAGAAAGCAGAAAAGCAACCAGTATCTATTCCAATGTCCAAAAAGCATGCAACAAATTAAAAAAGCGAAAGGCTTCGGCCTCTCGCTTTTTTTACGCTCTTTTTTCCTTCTCGACTATGTGGCGCACTTGATAAAATCTATTTGCAAATTCAGTAACGCTTCTTGTTAAACGATAGTTCACTGTAGACCCGATTGCCATTCCAATGACCGGAATACCTTGGAATAATTTACGACGAAGAGCATAAATCGAAAATGTTTTCAAAATTTGTTTTAACACAACTTCAGTAGAAGCTGGCTGTAATACCGCTTCGTCTCCTTCATAGAAGAATGAATCTTCTTGCTCTAGCTCTTGCAGTAAATTGTACCATGCGTATTGCTGAAGCCTTCCTGGTAGCAATGACGCATGAAACACCTTTAGTGCAAGCATCATTTCATAAGGCTTGTTCACATCATGCCCAAATGATGTGGCAATAAGTTGGACTGCCTTCACATTTAACGTAATCATAACCGGAAAATCAGCTGTTAATAATAATAAACCTCCAGCACCCGTTGCTCCGCCTTGTACGAATGAATATAAGCGATGTCGTGCTGTTTGCTGCTCTGCTATGTATGTTAACTGATCAATAGATAAAGCTTTTAAATCTTCTAGTTGTTCAATCGATTCATCAAATAATCTCGACGTTCCTAAAATACGATTACGTGCATCTAACTGTGATTGTGAGCTTTGAATCAATGCATGCAAATGAAAGAGCCATCCATCTGCTTTCGTAAAGAAATCTTTTCGTTTTTTCTCAGGCAATTTCGCAATTGTAGTATGTACCCATTTATCAAACATTTTTTGAAAATCAGTCGCTTCTTGCTCAAATAATTGCGATTCCCATTCTTTTATATTGTCTAAAATGGCTTGTTCTCGCTTCGATCGCATCGTAACAACCACCTCGTTCGATTTTTTTCTATTGTAACATATTTCTGCTTATTCTTTGCAAATATGCTTGTCTATCTTTATTCACATACCATTTTTTAATGACATAAAATATTAGCAAAAAGGATGAGATAAATCACATGAATCTATCCAATATAAAAAAAGAATATAATGCAGTATTCAGCTTAGGACAGAACTGTTGGCCTGCTTGGGCGTTATATCAATTCGAATTATCACCCTTTTTTGGCGTTATCGATTTTATGCTAAGTCCTTCATTAGAAAAAGTGAATGTATTATTACAAAATCGATTTGACCGTTTTCTACAGTTCGAAAACTTATCTTTCATCTCATTTTGGGATGATGGTGCGAAATTAAGACTCCGTGACACCCTATATGAAATCGACTCCTGCCACGACTTTAAAACAGATGTAAACACACCAACTTCTTGGCCTTCTTATACAGAAATTAAGTTAAACTATGAGCATCGAATTAATCGTTTTCTAACTACAATCGAAACGGCAGAATCCACATTGTTTATTCGAACGGGAGGAACATACGAAGAAGCACGTTCCTTGGAACAAATTTTATCTCAAATAGTTAAACATACATTCTCTGTCCTATCACTACTTCCTGCAGATGTACCAACTGTTGTCGAAGAAGATTGGGGATTACAAAATATTTGCATTATAAAATGCCCTATTATGGATGTATACCAATACAATGAAGCATTTTGGAATGACCTATTTGATGGGATTACGATTAGACCATAGGCTTAAATACACGATACTTTTTATTACACACTGCCTTATAATCATCCTTATACAAAAGAAATAAGGAGTGATTATATATGTATCCACGTGCAAAAGCTTTTGGCATTGCTATACATCACGATCGCCTTCTCGTACAAGAATATCATACAGGTGATGAAACATATTACCGACCTCTTGGCGGTTCAATTGAACTTGGTGAAAAATCAGCACATACCGTTATTCGTGAATTTCAAGAAGAGCTTCATACAGAAGTAGAAATCACTAATTATTTAGGTTGCTTAGAAAACATCTTTCACCTTGATGGAGAAATTGGTCATGAAATCATTCAGCTATATTCTTTACGCTTATTAGACATGTCACTATATGAAATAGAAATACTGAATATACAAGATGAGCAAACAGCATCATATGCGAAATGGATTCCCATGACAGCATTCATTCAAAAAGAGAAAGCACTATATCCAGATGGAATCTTGAAATATATCCAACAAAAAAAGACGAAACCCTATAGGATCTCGTCTTTTTTCATATAGTATATTAACCAATATCTCCAAGACGTAGTACGTCACGAGCGATCATAACTTCTTCGTCAGTTGGAATTACGATAATTTTTACTGGAGAGTGTGGGAAGCTGATGAATGCTTCTTCACCAAATACGTTATTACGTTTCACGTCAAAGTATACGCCCATGTACTCAAGGCCTTCTAATACGCGCTCACGAATAATTGCACTGTTTTCACCTACACCAGCTGTGAAGATGATTGCGTCTACACCTTTCATACGAGCAGTGTAAGAACCGATGTATTTGTGGATACGGCTTACGAATACATCAAGTGCTACTTTCGCACGGTGGTCGCCTTCTTCTTCTTTCGCAATGATGTCACGTAGGTCACTAGAATAACCAGTAAGACCTAACATACCACTCTTCTTGTTTAATACGTTAACTACTTCTTCTACTGTTTGACCTGTTTTTTCCATGATGTATGGAATTAACGCAGGGTCAAGGTTACCAGAACGTGTACCCATTGTTACACCAGCAAGTGGAGTGAAGCCCATAGAAGTATCGATAGATTTACCGCCTTCTACTGCTGCGATACTTGCACCGTTACCTAAGTGACAAGAAAGTAAGCTTAAGCTTTCAAGTGGACGACCTAATAATTCAGCCGCACGCTCAGTTACGTATTTATGAGAAGTTCCGTGGAAACCGTATTTACGGATGCCAAATTTCTCATAGTACTCATATGGTAAGCTGTATAGGAATGCAGATTCCGGCATTGTTTGGTGGAATGCTGTATCGAATACTGCTACTGCTGGTACGTTTGGTAATACTTCTTGGAATGATTTAATACCAACAAGGTTTGCTGGGTTATGAAGTGGTGCTAAATCGCTTAATTCTTCGATATCAGCTAATACTTCATCAGTAATTAAAACAGAATCAGCAAATTTTTCGCCGCCGTGTACAACACGGTGACCGATACCGCCAATCTCATCAAGAGATTTTACGATTCCGTTTTCAGTTAATTTCTTAAGAAGCATGTTAACCGCTACTGCATGATCTGGGATGTTTGTAATTTCTTTTTGTTTTTCGCCATTTACAGTAATTGAGAAGACACTATCTTCTAAACCGATACGTTCTACTAAACCTTTTGTTAATACTGTTTCACTTGGCATTTCAAATAATTGGAACTTTAAGGAAGAGCTTCCTGCGTTAATCGCGATGATTTTTGACATCTAGTCTTTCGCCCCTTTTTCTCTTGGTAGTTGTGTGGATATGTCCACAAACCGCTCGATTTTATCTAATTAAATTCACTCAATATGAAAACGTTTCATCATTAGTAAATTTTATACTCACGATTTTAATTTAAACATCGTCCGACATATATTTCAAGTGAAAAAATTGTAACACCAAGAAAAAATATATATTACAGATTTCAAAAAAATTCAGTTTAATCTAGTATATATTTAAAAATATGACATTTCATATAAAACTGTACTACATGAATTACTAACCCTGTTACATATACCCTGCCTTATTTGTGGGTTGCAAACCAAGTATTTAATTGATCCATAATGTTCTCCATCGCCTTCATGTTGGAGAATTTAGGTAACTCCACTAATAACGCCTGTTTTGGCATTGTTACACTAGGACCTTTCTTTTGGAGAACAAATATACTTTTTGCATTTTTCTCGTTTTTAAACATGGAAACAGGTAGCTGTAATAGCCCTTGAATAAAACATGTTTCTTTAATAAATGCATGTAATTTTGGTGCTTGATCACTTTCAAACATGAAGTTTGGTACTAGGAAGAATAAGTATCCGCCTTCTTTCGTATGTTTCACACTTTGTTCAATAAATAGGTGATGGGCATACGACATTCCTTCATCTGCTTTTAACTTATATTCACTTGCACCAATTTCATTTGGATAGTAACCAATCGGTAAGTCTGAAATGACTGCATCAACTGGATCGATATAAAGTGGCGCTAGTCCATCTTGATGGAAGAATTCGATTGCATGCTTTTGTAAATTCGCATTTACTAAAGCAAGTTTAATTAGCACTTCATCCACTTCTACACCAAATCCACTCATTGCTAGTCCTTCTTTGGCGCTATTAAACACTGTAGTCATTAAGTTACCTGTTCCAATTGCAGGATCTAACACAGTAATTTCATTTTGACCTTGCATAAATTTATGGAATAAGTAGCTCATGAACATGCCAACTGCATCAGGCGTCATTTCATGATTCGCTTGTACGCCTTCTTTCATTCCTTTTAAAATGGCTAACTGAAATGCTTTACGAATTTCTTCACCTTTATATGTTTCTTCATTAAACGTACTATATTCACGATTCAGCCTTTCAATTGCTGATTCGGATAATTCCTCTTGTAAAATCGCTCCTTCAAACAAGTTATCACCTGTTTCTACAAGCGCCTCTAAATATGTTACATCTAATTCTTTACGTAAAACTACCGCAGAAGAATCAAAAATAGAAAATAATGTTTCTACTGTCTGACCCACGTATATTCCTCCTTCTCTCTTTTACACATAACTTATATCATACCACAAAGTGTTTTTTTCCAAAAAGAAAAAGCGACCTCCTGCAAAGAGCTCCCCTTTCAGTTATATATGATATAACGTTTTTTCTCATATATTGGTACCATTACGCAGCAATATATGAGAAAAAACGACCTCTTTATAAGAGGTCATTTCCTTCACATTATTTTGCCGATTTAGCTGCTTCTAATGCTGCTTCATAGTTTGGATGGCTTGTACCTTCGCTTACGTATTCTGCGTAAACTACTTTGTCGTTGCTATCTACTACGAATACTGCACGAGCAAGTAAACGAAGCTCTTTCATAACTAAGCCGTAAGCTTCACCGAATGAAAGGTCACGGTGGTCAGAAAGTGTTACAACATTTTCTAAACCGTTTGCTGCACACCAGCGTTTTTGAGCGAATGGTAAGTCAGCGCTAATTGTTAATACTTTCGCGTTTTCAATACCTGCTGCATCTTGGTTAAAACGACGTGTTTGTGCATCACACACTCCTGTGTCGATTGAAGGTACAACACTAATTAATTTTACTTCACCTTTGTATGTTTCTAAACTTACCGGAGATAAGTCGTTTGCTAATACTTGGAAGTTTGGCGCTTGATCGCCAACTTTAACTTCTGTTCCAACTAAAGTCATTGGATTACCTTTAAAAGTTACGTTTGCCACTTGAGAATCCTCCCTTATTTAAACAAAATATGTACAATGTAAATGATAGTTTGTCCCTATCGATAATGCAAATAAAATCGCTTTATTTACAAAAAAATTAAAGAAGCTAATCCATTGATTAGCTTCTTTACTCATTAAATTTGAAATTCAGGATCGTCTTCTTTTCGTTTATCCATCATTTCCTTCACTTTATCAACAGCTTGTGGCGCTAATTCAATTATTTTATCGATGACGTGTGTTTGCTTATCTAAATGCAACACTTTTACACCGTCTCCATTTATAACAAGAAAAGCAACAGGATTAATAGAAACTCCTCCACCACTTCCCCCGCCAAATGGATGACGGCCTGAATGTTCTACTTTACCAAATTCACTTCCACCAGCGGCGAATCCGAAACTAACTTTCGAAACGGTAAGAATTACACTTCCATCTGCCGCTTTAATTGGGTCACCAACAATTGTATTTACATCAGTCATTTGTTTTAAATGCTGCATTGCGGTTGTCATTAAACCTTGAATTGGATGGTCCACTTTATATCCCCCCTATGCTTGAACTGATTTTTCATTCGTACCAGATCTTTGTCTTCTCATAAACGTGAGTAATTTGATACCCGTTTTTATAGCACGAAATATACGAAAAGATGCTGTTAACTCACACCTTGATGCAAATCCTTTCCCTTGAAAAACAGGGGTGATTTCAAATTCTGGTACGTCGACAATATGCATATATTGTCCCACAACTCCAGCAGCCATTCCTTTTGTCCCCCATGCATATCCAGTGACAATTCCAGTGCTAGCTGCGTCGCCTGCTCCAATTTGCGTGTGCCATTTCCACCCATTGATTTTCACTCGTTTGAGAAAATCTTTAACAATAGTATGAACTTCTTGTAGCTTTTTTATCAGCTCCCCCATACTATCAAGTTGCGCCATAATTTTATTATCTAATCCACCTTCTTTTTCAGCTTTTTCGATTTTCTGCCCTGTCTTTTTCTGTTGTTTTTCAATTCTTTCCAATACATCAAACGTATATCGAATCGTCCATATTTTCACTTGAAACAAACATTGCTTTTCCATTTCTGAATATAAAAATGTCACTTTAAGCTTTATTTTCGACAATAGTATAAGCAAAATAAAAAGGAGAAGAATTATTATTCCAATTACGAGCCACTTCATACTTATCATCCTTTCACTCCGTACCCATTATCGACAAGTTTATTCATCATTAAACAGAATTCCATAAGATTGAATATAAAAATTTTTCTAAAAATAAAAAAGGATTTTGACATTTTATATCGAAATATATTATTTGAACATATCTTCAAGAATGTATTTGGGTGATATGTAGCACAAAGAACAGAAAATTTAACTGCAGTGGAGGGATACATAATGGCAGATCGTCGCAATTTATTTTTCTTTTATGGTGATGACAAAGCAACGCTCGTTGAAAAAATGAAACCAATCTATCGTATTTTAGAAGAGAATGGATTTACCATATTAGATCATCCAAAAAATGCAAACGCTATCGTCAGTGTTGGAGATGATGCAACTTTCTTACAAGCCGTTCGTAAAACTGGTTTTAGAGAAGATTGCTTATACGCAGGGATTTCTACGAAAGATGAGATTTCTTTCTACTGCGATTTCCATATTGATCACGTTGATACAGCCCTTCAAGAAATTACAAAAAATGAAATTGAAGTGCGTAAATATCCAACAATTCAGGTAGATGTAGATCACAGTACATCTTTCTATTGTTTAAATGAGTTCTCATTACGCTCTAGCATCATTAAAACATTCGTTGTAGATGTTCACGTTGATGATCTATATTTCGAAACATTTAGAGGGGACGGTTTAGTTGTTTCTACCCCAACAGGAAGTACAGCTTACAATAAATCATTACATGGCGCGGTTGTTGACCCACTTATTCCGTGCTTCCAAGTGAGCGAACTAGCATCATTAAATAACAACACATACCGTACGCTCGGTTCACCATTCATTTTAAATCACGAACGTACATTAACTTTAAAACTAAAACCAGACGGTAACGATTATCCTGTTATCGGTCTGGATAATGAAGCGCTTAGCATTAAGCAAGTAGAAAAAGCTGTTGTACGCTTAAGCGATAAACAAATTAAAACAGTTAAATTGAAAAACAATTCCTTCTGGGAAAAAGTGCAGAGAACGTTTTTATAGCATAAGAAAACCGCCGCATTATGGAATCTCATAATGCGGCGGTTTTTTATTCCTCTCGCTATCGACCAATATTGGTAGCTTTTGTTGGTAAGTCGATATATTTTCACACGTCTTTCCTATACACAACCTTCCCATCAATTACGGTCATTTCTGCTTGCACTTCTTTTATTTCTTCTGCCTTTATTTCAAAAATATTGCGATCTACTATCGTAAAGTCCGCTTCATATCCTTTTGCAATTTGTCCTCGCTTCGCTTCTTTTCCGATTGCATAGGCACTTCCTGTTGTAAATAAAGAGACAGCCTCATATGCCGTTAATCTCTCTTCCGGCATATAACATACACCGTCAATAAAGCTTCTGCGTGTAACAGCGCTATATATGCCTAAAAACGGATTTACTTGTTCAATTGGCGCGTCAGATCCACCATTGCAGTGTAATCCTGCTTCCAGTAACGTCTTCCAAGCGTACGCATAACGAAGACGATGCTCGCCTAGTTTTTCAATGACTGATGGGAAATCCGATGATACAAAGACGGGCTGAATATCAATAATAGCCAGCAAAGGTTTCATTCTCTCAATCAACTCTTCACGAGCGAGCTGACAATGAATAATGCGGTCACGTAATCCTTCTGCTGGTGGATATAATTCAAGTGCATCAATGACATATTCTAGCGATAAGTCACCGATTGTATGAATCGCTACTGGCATATGTAAATCTCGTGCTTTTTTCACTAACTCCGCAAGTTCTTCACGTGAGAAGATTGCAACTCCATTTGTTTCCTTCGCATCTTCATACGGTTCACTTAATAAAGCTGTTCTTCCGCCAAAAGAGCCATCAGAAAAAATTTTCATCGCCCCAAATTCAATATAATGCTCATTTTCATATTCTTTTCGTTCATGTGCTACTTCATGGTGAACGAGTAAATGTGCTTTAAATGACATTTCTTTTATAACATGAGAGAACGCATTGTGCGTTTTTCTAAAACCACCGTAATAATTTAAATCTTCCGTATGCCCGCCAACGAGTCCATATTGCCAGCAGTCTTTAATCGCTGTTTGCAAAGCGCTTTGTAAATAAGCTTCATCAATTTCTGGCTGCACATGTTTAATTAATTCTTGCCCTTGTTCATATAAAAGGCCTGTTAACATATTTGATGAATCCCGGCCAATTTTCCCGCCTTTCGGGTCTTGTGTCATTTCTGTTATGTTCGCTTCTTGCAGTATGTATGAGTTCACCCATGTAACGTGGCGACAAACACGCTTTAATAATATCGGATGTTCTTTAGAGATTTTATCTAGATCACGTACGTGAACTTGTTTTGTATCTGTAAAGTTATTTTCATTCCAACCTTCTCCAATAATCCAAGAACCTTTTGGCGCTTCTTCTACTCGCCTCTGAACGAGAGTAAGCACTTCACTATAAGATGTACAATTCGATAGATCTAATCGAAGTAATCTCTCCCCATGACCAATCAGATGCATATGACTATCAACGAGACCTGGAATCATCGTTTTGCCTTCTAAATCATGCAACTTCTCCGTAGAATATCGATCTTCTAACTCTTGTTTCTCCCCTATATCAATAATCCTGCCATTTTCAACGTAAACAGCGTCCACTTTTTCATTTTCTTCTCTCATCGTGTAAATGGTGCCGCCATACCAAATTTCTCCCATATGCTCATCCCCTTTTTCCCTTTAGTCTACGAGATTAATCCGTATAAAAAAAGCACCATTTGAATTAAAAATGGTGCTTTCCCAAAAATTATTTTTGTTCAGTAGGGTTCGTTGTAATTTGCCATTCAATGCTAAATTTATCTTTTAGTTGTCCGTATGCTGGGCTCCAGAACGTTTCTTGAAGTGGCATAATAACTTCTCCACCCTCTTGTAACTTTTCGAATACTTCTTTTGCTTTTTCTGCATTACTAATTTGAATTGCAATTGTTACTTGAGATCCGATTGCATGCCCTTGACCTGGGAATGTATCAGAAATCATAAGGTCCGTATTACCAACTTTTAAAGTAGCATGTAAAACGCGCTCTTTCGCTTCAGCTGGAATCGGATATTCTGGATTTTCAGGCATGTCACCAAAAGTTTGCATGACTTCTACTTTTGCATCTAACGCTTCTTTATAAAACTGTACAGCCTCTTGCCCACTACCATCTAAAACTAAGTACGGATTAATACCTAAAATCATACGGACACCTCTTTTTTTAATTTATAAAACCGAACTTACGTTCGTTTTTATAATACCATACGGTTTACAGTTCATTCAACTATTTTCAAAATTATTTTGAAGGAATCTCCATCTCTTGTTTTCTAAGTTCAATACGGCGAATTTTTCCAGAAATCGTTTTTGGTAGTTCATCTACAAATTCAATTTTACGAGGATATTTATATGGTGCAGTAAGTTCTTTGACGTGTTGTTGAAGTATTGGAATTAATGTTTCTTCGTTCTTTTCTATATTCTCTCTTAATACGATAAATGCCTTCACGACACTTCCGCGAATTTCATCAGGACTTGCGACAACTGCGCACTCTCTTACGTAAGGATGTTTTACGAGCGCATCTTCCACTTCAAACGGCCCAATTGTATAACCAGAGCTAATAATAATATCATCACCGCGCCCTTCAAACCAGAAATAGCCTTCTTCATCTTTCTTCGCTTTATCACCGGTAATATAATAATCACCGCGGAATTGCATCGCTGTTCGCTCATCGTCTTTATAATATTGTTTAAAGAGGGCTGGTGTTTCAAAGTGAACTGCAATATCACCAACTTCTCCTACCTTTACCGGAATACCTGCCTCATCTACAATATCAACGTGGTTGCCTGGCGTTGGTTTTCCCATTGATCCTGGTCTAATATCCATTCCTTTCATTACACCAACAAGTAATGTGTTTTCCGTTTGCCCATAGCCGTCTCTTACTGTAATATTAAAGTGTTTTTGGAACGTTTCAATGACTTCTCTATTTAACGGCTCACCTGCGGATACAGCGCTATGTAACGCTTCTAAATTGTACTCACTTAAGTCTTCTACTTTTGCCATTAATCTATACTCAGTCGGCGTACAACAAAGCACATTCACCCTATTATCACCTAATAAGTTTAAATACGTTTTTGATTCAAACTTACCGTGGTATACAAATCCTGTTGCACCTGAACCGAGAGTTGCTACAAACGGGCTCCAAATCCACTTTTGCCAACCTGGACTAGCCGTCGCCCATACAACATCATTCTCTTCAATCCCGAGCCAATTTGGAGCGCTCGTACGTAAATGAGCGTATGCCCATGCATGCGTATGAACAACACCTTTTGGATTTCCTGTCGTCCCTGACGTGTAAGATAAAAAGACCATATCTTCTTTATCTGTTTTCGCCATTTCTAACATGTCACTTTCTGTTTCTAATGCTGTTTTTAAATTGATCCATCCGTCTACTGACTGCTCGCTCAGAACGAACTTTTGAAGAGATTCCATCGCCTCTATGTCATCAAACTGTCCGATGTATGGCTCATAACTTACGATTGCTTTTACTTCCCCGTGCCCAATGCGATATTCTATATCCTTTTTGCGCAACATTTCCGAACTCGGAATTACGACAAATCCTGCTTTAATCGCAGCGATATACGTCATGTACGCTTCAATTAAACGTGGCATCATAATGAGGAGCTTGTCCCCTTTTTGCAGACCACTCTTTATAAAAGCGTTTCCAATTTTATTCGCACCTTTCATTAACTCAGCGTATGTAACTTCTCGTCTATTCCCTTTATCATCTTGCCAAATTAAAGCAAGCTTCTCTTTATCACTTGTATATTTCTCTATTTCAGAAACTAAATTATAAGACGGCGGCGCCAACAATTCTTCTCTCTTCATACAATATCCTCCTCCATTTCTATGCCTCCCTTATATAATAAAGAATTTTCAGTCAATTTTGAACCCTCTTCTTTTGACAAATTTTTTATGTCTATGTCGAAATGAATGTATAGCGGTGCAAACAACAAAAAGAAAGAGCGGGAGAACCCGCTCTTTCTAAGCCATCTTATATGGGATTATTTTTGGTAACCGCCTAATTGTTGCTCAGCTAGTGAAACTAGACGTTTAGTGATTTCACCACCAACAGAACCGTTAGCGCGAGCTGTTGCATCTGCTCCAAGTTGAACACCAAACTCTTGAGCGATTTCGTATTTCATTTGGTCTAATGCTGATTCAGCACCAGGAACCGCTAATTTATTTGTGCTACGTGACATGTTATATCACCTCCTTGTGAGTATAGAGTGTGATAAATAACATGACTTCATACACGTTTTATATATGGTAATTTATGGTTTTAGAAAAGTTCTTCGAATTTTTCTTCTTCCGCTACTACTTCTATCGTTTGTAATACCATTGTTTCTTTGTTCGCTACAGCTTCATCGATTAATGGTGCGAAATCATATTTCGCTTCAAAACGATTCGCTTTTTCACGCTTCGGCTTCGTCGCTGGGCTTGCTGGTGTGAATACTGTACAGCAATCTTCGTACGGACGAATTGAAATATCATATGTGCCGATTTCTTCAGCGATTTTAATAATTTCTAATTTATCCATCGTAATAAGCGGACGAATAACTGGATAATTTGTTACTTCGTTAATTGTATGCATACTATCTAATGTTTGGCTTGCTACTTGTCCAAGACTTTCACCAGTCGTAATTGCAAGTGCATTACGCTCCTCTGCGATACGCTCTGTAATACGCATCATCATACGGCGCATAACTGTCATTGAATAGCTAGATGGAATTTCTTTATTAATCGTTTTTTGCACTTCTGTAAATGGAACAAGGTGAAGCGTTACACGTTTACAGTACTTCGTTAACTCTTGTGCTAAATCGATTACTTTTTGTTTTGCACGCTCGCTTGTGAAAGGTGGGCTATGGAAATGAACTGCTTCCACAGAAACGCCTCGTTTCATCGTTAAGTACGTTGCTACTGGGCTATCGATACCACCAGAAAGAAGTACCATTACTTTTCCGCCAACGCCAACTGGTAAACCACCAGCTCCCATATGCTCACCACACATAATATAGCTGTAACCACTGCGAATTTCTATACGTACATTCACATCTGGATTATGAACATCTACTGTGATATCCTCTGTATTTTCTAAAATGTGTCCACCGATTTCTGGAAGTAACTCCATCGTCTTCATTGGGAAGCGCTTATCAGAACGGTGCACTGTAATTTTAAATGTTTTTACATCACCTTTTACTTGTAAGAAAGCTGCTAATGCACCTTTTTTAATATCTTCTAATTCTGATGGTACTTTCATCGCTAAGTTAAACTTATGAATACCGAATACATCTTTCAATCTTTCAGAAATTGCTTCATGGTCTTCGCCATTTAATTGGATGTACATACGGTCATGCGTTGCATCGATTTTAATATTTGGGAACTTTTTCAGTTTGAACTTTACGTTATCTTTTAATGTGCTTACAAATTTAGAGCGGTTCTTACCTTTAGTCGTCATCTCTCCATAACGAACTAAAATATATTCATATGTCATCATATTTCTTTACCTCATCACTTCATATAATTTTGGCATCGTCTCTTTCACAATACCTTCAAATTGTTTTACTTCTTCCATCGTGTTTTCTGGTGCCAAACTAATGCGAATAGCACTTGCAGCAGCGGCATGCGGTACTCCCATTGACACTAACACTCTGCTCACTTCATTTGCTTTTGAAGAACAAGCAGACTTCGTCGATACATATATACCGTGCTCTTCTAAAGCATGAACGACCACTTCTGGTTTTAAACCAACAAATGATACATTTAAAATGTGCGGTGCTGCATATGCAAGCGACGTATTAATCGTTACATCTTCCATCTCTTTAAAGAAACGGACAAGCTCTGTTTGTAAATTGTGCAAATGAGCTATCTTTTCTTTCACTTGTTCCATTGTCATGCGAAGTGCTTTCACCATCGCTACAATGCCAGGTAAGTTTTCTGTACCAGAGCGATATTTAAGCTCTTGTTGACCACCTGATAAAATTGGATCTAACCTTACGCCATCACGCACATAAAGAAGACCCGTTCCTTTTACACTGTGGAATTTATGTCCAGATATTGAGCAAAGATCAATATGAGAAGCATATAAATCAAGCGGTACTTTTCCTATCCCTTGTACATGGTCCACATGGAATCTTATTTTCGGATAGTTCGATAATAACGTTCCAATTTCAGCAACAGGCTGAATTGCTCCAGTCTCGTTGTTCACGTGAATAATTGACACAAGAATCGTATCTTCACGAAGTGCTCGTTTTACATCCTCTACCGATACAACACCATGCTCATTAACCGGTAAATATGTTACATCAAAACCGAGATCTTCTAATTGTTTATATGCTTCAAACACAGACGCGTGTTCAATATTTGTTGTAATGATATGTTTACCGCGCGAACGATTCCTCATCGCTATTCCTTTAATCGCAAGGTTATTCCCTTCCGTTCCACCTGATGTGAAAATAATCTCAGAAGGTTTAACATGAAGAAGCTGCGCTGCAATCGTTCTTGATTGTGTTAATAGACGCTCTGCCTCTCCCCCAAGCGAATGAATAGAAGAAGGGTTTCCAAAATATTTTCCAGCAACCGTTACGTACGATTGAAGGGCTTCTGGATATGGCTTCGTCGTCGCACTATTATCAAAATAGATCATCGTTCTTCCCCTTTCAGCGCTATCACATCATATAATCATATCACAAATACGTGTAATTACGCTAAGACTACTCAAAGGTTCCATTTTATCCCGATTGTGAAGGCCGATAATTAGCGAGGATGACCCTACTGACTACAGTTTCACTATATTTTAAAACGAATAACCTTACTGTATTCTGCTATTCATTATAGCAACATCGTCCCCAAAATTACACAAAAAAACAAACCCTTATGAAAGGGTTTGTTCATTGTCTACATATTCAGCTATTTTTTGAACAACGCCAGGTTCAAGTTGCTCTAGTATAGAAGCCGCTTGTTCTAAAGCTGCATCGTATTGATATTCACGGAATAATTTCTCCGCATAATTTAAGCTCTCTGCAAGGTTCTCATCGTGACTGCGGTAACGATTACCGTATTGAATTAATTTTTCAACTAAATACGCTTGTCCAATTAACTCTTCTGTCATTTCAGCTACACCATTAACAGTTGTGTACGCTTCTTCTAAACTGCTATTTACAGCGTTCATATTTAACGGTTTCACTTCTAACTGTTCATATACAGCTTGCATTGCCATTTGTCCTCTTTTTAAATCTTCCATAATGCTCTCTGGAAGACCTGGCAAATTCGACTTTTGCATAAAACGTTTCGTTTCAAAAATGATATTTCGCATTTCTTGTAACTTCTCACGCGCTTCAAATTCCTCTTTACGCATCGTTTGCAGCATTTCTTTATATTCTGCATGAAGCACTTTTAACGTTTCACATTGCTCATAAACCTCTTCTAGTTCCTCACGAATAATAGAAAAGGCAATATCTTGTTCCGCAACGCGTAATTGGAGCATTTCAAAACGTTTCGTTAAAATGTGCATTTGCTTTTCAATTACTTTTTGAGACTCAATGTCCTTATCTTGTAACTGATAACTTTGTTTCACAAGTTGTGTTTCTGCTTTTGTTTCAATCGTTTCAATGCGAATTTCTTCTAAGTCTTCATAAACAGAAAGTGTTTTTTGCTCGACATAATGTCTCGCATGTACTTCTTGTTCCAGTTGATCATAGAAGCCATCTAAACGCGTTTTTAAGTTTTCTACTTTTTCAGCTGCTTCCGTTATATGAAGCTCTTGTATATCCATTAAACATGTTTGTAGTTGCGTCGTCATATCACGAACTTCTTTAGGGACTTCCAAATACTCTAATACATAACCTTGTCTTACCATATCATTATGTCCGTGCAATAAATCTTCCAGCTGAACTGGTAACGTCGCTTGACACTCTACCAATAAATCTGGAATTTGGTGAATAATGATTTCTAAGTTTGCCAAACCTTCTTCCAAACTAATAACAATTTCTCTCGCTTTTAAATAGTCGCCATTATCTGTTGCCTCTTCAAAGCTTTTAAACTTATTAGATTCAGCGTCTAGCATTTCTTCGATTTTCTGCTCTGCTGCTCCATACATATGTCTATGAGCAAGAACACTCTTCTTCATACTACGATATGTATCACGTAACCCTTCAATTTCCGAGCTGTTTTTTTCATGGCTTTCTAACAATTGCTGTAATTCATTTAAAATGTCTGTAATACGATTATCAGCGTCATCTAAACCACTTATGGATTCATTCATCGCATGCTTTGCTTTTCGGAAGGAGAATTGCGAGGCGAATTTTCGCGCTTGCGCTAAATCTTTGTCTGCTTTCGGAAGGGTTGTTGATACAATCTCATCCCATTCTTCACGCCATTTACCAAACAGTTCTTCTGTTTGACCTGTCATATTTAAATCTTTCACCCGTTTTAATTCATCTGCCACAGGCTTATCTTTTATCTCTTGTTTCCACTGCTCCAGTGCTTCAATATCTTTATATGAACGATTTCTTATCACAAGCTCT
Organism: Bacillus sp. ES1-5; assembly: GCF_022487605.1. Taxonomy (NCBI): domain Bacteria; kingdom Bacillati; phylum Bacillota; class Bacilli; order Caryophanales; family Bacillaceae; genus Bacillus; species Bacillus sp. ES1-5. Next base: position 121,342 of record NZ_JAKVPU010000012.1, read on the forward strand.
ATCATGAGCAGCACTAGAATAGAGCTTACTACAATGATAACGATCGTCAGGATAGAATCCATGCAAAAAAGCCTCCTAGTTATATCTCTTTTTTTGTCCGTTCCGTTTATGAAATGGAAGGCATTATGTATAAAAAGGGAATTCCCCTATATTTAACAACTAACAATGTACTAATCATACCATGTAATGGCTTGTTTTTGACCTAGTTTTTTTTAAAATTTCATGTTTCTTTCAATGCAATTGTAATCTTTCTCAATCTTCTGTTTGGATTATCTCCCATCATCAAATGATTGTAATAACAGGTTCTCTTTCATATGAGATACGAAATAAATTTTGCGCACAAGTGATGGTTCAATAGAAATCGCATGCACATTCCCTTGCTTTACCGCTTGCTCTACTGCCATTTCTGGAAGTAACGTAATACCCAGTCCAGCTCCGACCATCGCAAGCATCGGTTCTGCATAAGAAGTTTCAAATGCAATGATTGGTTTCGCACCTATCCCTTGAAACATATTCGTAATCATTTTCCTTACATCACAAATTTCTGGATATACGATTAACTTTTCATTTTGCAAATCTTCCATTCGGATTACCATTTTCTCTTTATAAAGATGATCCCTTGAAACTACACAAACAATTTTTTCTTCTCGCATTTCTTTTATACACGTAGCGTCTTCTACTACTGAATCGACGAACATCGCTTCAATCTTCCGTTCTTTAAAAAGTCCTATTAGTACTTTCGTATGCTCAATTTTCCATTCTACTTCGAATCCATCACCTATCACATCTTTATATCTTGATATATAATGTGCTGCCAAACTTGGCAATATGCCTATAAAAATTTTCCGCTTCTCTTGAAAATTCTTCATTTCGGCTTTCACTTCATATATGTGTTCCAAAACCGGTAACATCCTTGTTATAAATAACTCTCCAGCCTCTGTTAATTCCACTCCTTGCGCGGAACGCTTGAGTAAAGTAACCTCTAAATCCGCTTCTAACCTTTGAATTTGCTTACTAAGCGCCGGTTGAGAAATATGTAAAAGCTTACTCGCCTTTGATAAACTTCGCGTATTCTTCACTTCAATAAACGATCGTACTGCTTCCAAATCCATCGTACACACCTCTAACAAAAAGTTATAACTGTCATAAAAAATCGATATTTCCTTCTATAAACAATTACTCTTTATACTTATTTCATCAACTTACTATAACGAAATGAAAAGGGGAAAGATACTCTTGGACAAAAAACAAATGCTACTCGGATCCCTCCTATGCTTACTTGCCGTAACTGCTTGGGGATTTATGTTTCCTGTCATGGCAAATGCCCTGCAGTTTATCGATCCGTTCTTCTTCACAACTATCCGATACGGATCAGCAGCTATTATTTTTCTTATTTTGCTATTCATTACTGAAGGAAAAACTTCACTCCACTTAGAAAAAAGAACACTTTCGCTATTCTTTTACGGAACAGTCGGTTTCGCTGGATATGGTTTTCTCATTTTTTACGGCCAACAACTTGCCGGGCCTTCTGGGGCCATTCATGCTGCGATGATTCAGTCTCTTATGCCGCTCATCGCTTTATTATTGCAGTGGATAACAAAAAACAAACGCCCACAAAACTACACATTCCTTTGTATGTTCGTTGCATTGCTCGGTGTTATGCTTGTCATTTCAAAAGGAAATATTCACTTATTATTTGGAGCTGCCAGTCACCTCTCAACAAATATACTTATGCTATGCGGCGTTACTTGCTGGGTCATTTATACGAACGGCGGTGCTCGTTTTCAATCTTGGTCACCACTTCGATATACGACGTTAACTTGTTTATTCGGCTCGATTTCACTCATCGTGATTGTCACTTTCTTCACTTATACAAACATCGTTACTGTACCGTCGTTACGTACAATTATGAACGTTCGTTTTGAACTCCTTTATATGTCAATTATTGCAGGTGTTATCGCTGTATTTTGCTGGAACACAGGAAATCGCTATATTTCATCTATTAACGGCATATTATTTATGAATTTAGTTCCTGTACTTGCACTTATCGGTTCCATCTTTCGAGGTTATACAGTCGACAAAATTGAAATTGCCGGAGCCTCATTAACAATTATCGCGCTATTATGCAACAATGTATGGCAAAGGAAAGAAAGCACAAAAATCCCCACCTCAGTTCGTTAGGTGGGGATTTTTCAAATATGAACAGCTCTTGGCAATTCATAGTATATATTCGTTATACATAATGTTTGCTCCATCCATTGTTCAATTTCTTTCGTGTACATTTCTATGAAAAATGTCTCAGACGGAAAAGAATGCAGCACTTCTGATATATATTGTGGATATAAAAACGGCATATTCATCATGCCTTTTAATTGCGTCATAAACATTGTAAAAGATACCTTCTTAAACTCTTGCTTCACTTGTCCCTGTCTAATCATTTGCTCTATATAATATCTTTCTTTAGAAAAGTAAATGGTCATCACTTCGCGAATTAATGTCGTATCAAGTGAAAGCTCTCGGTAGAAGAAACGTGTCAGTTCCCTATTTTCAAATTGATATCGTAAAATCCCGCGCACCATGTGCACCATCACATCTTTAGCCGACAAATATTCTCTTTGTTCAAAGGACGTTTCAATCACATGAATATATCCTTCTAAAAAGTCAGTAATAAGCTGTTCTAATAGCCCTTGCTTTCCAGCAAAATAATATGAAATATTCGCTACATTCACATCCGCTCGCTTTGCAATGTCTCGCACCGACGTTCCATCATAACCTTTCGTGTTAAACAACGATATTGCCGCATCAATTACTTTTTGTTTCGTCTGTTTCATGCGCTCACTTCCTCTCACTGAACAGCTATAGTTTAAATTTCTTGACTTTTAAGACAAATTCCTTTAATTTTCTATCGACAAAGTCATGTGAAATACATCGTATTTTGCTAATATTTTACACATCTCGATAAAAAGGGAGTTGTTTCCATGTTTACAAAAGAAAGTTATGCAGGTTCTCGTGAAGAGCAATACGAGACAGTAATTAAACAACTGGATGCATTATTAACTGGCGAACCGAACGTAGTCGCAAACTTATCAAATGCGTCCGCATTATTAAATCAATTTTTAGATCGTGTGAATTGGGTTGGCTTTTATGTAACAGAAGGAAATCAGCTTGTTCTTGGACCTTTCCAAGGAATGCCTGCTTGCGTGCGCATTCCATTTGGACGAGGCGTTTGCGGCGTTGCAGCTGAAACAAAAACAACGCAGCTTGTAGCAGACGTTCACCAATTCTCAGGACATATCGCTTGTGATAGTGCTTCTAATTCAGAAATCGTTGTACCGATTGTGAAAGAAGAAACTGTTATTGGTGTACTTGATATTGATAGCCCTGAAAAAAATCGTTTTGATGAAGTAGATCAGCGCTATTTAGAAAAATTTGTGGAAACACTCCTAAAACATATTTAAAAAAGAAAAGAGCGAGTTATCGATTGCGTACATCCCGTACGAAACCGATAGCTCACTCTTTTTTATTGGTTACTAACAGTAGATATCTTCTTTAGTGCCTCCTCTAAATCAGAAACGATATCCTCCCATGATTCTAAACCGACAGATAAACGTATTAAATTATCGTAAATACCCATTTCTTGTCTTAGCTCAGCTGGAATCGCAGCGTGCGTCATCGTTGCCGGATGCTGAATTAACGTTTCTGTATCCCCTAAACTTACCGCAATTGTAATAAAATGAAGATCATTGATAAACGCTTGCGTCTCTTCTTTTCCGCCTTTTACTGAAAAAGAAATCACACCGCCGCCTCGTTTCATTTGGCGAGATGCTAACTCCCCTTCTGGATACCAAACACCTTCTACCGCATCATGATTTTTCAGAAACGATACAATTTTTTCGGCATTATCACAATGGCGGTCCATTCTTACCGCTAACGTCTTTAATCCGCGTAATAATAACCATGCATCAAACGGCGCCATAATACCGCCGATATCTTTTCGCATCGGGCGAATTTTTTCAGCTAACGCTTTCGTTTTACAAATCGTTACACCCGCCACAACATCACCATGACCGCCAATATATTTTGTCGCACTATGAACGACCGCGTCACAACCAAGCTCAAGCGGTCTTTGTAAATAAGGTGAACAAAACGTATTATCAACAACGACAAGTAAGCCATTTCGCTTCGCAACCCGAATAACTTGTTTTAAATCGATTAATTTCATCGTTGGATTAATCGGTGTTTCAACGAAAATAACCTTTGTATTTGGACGGATTTTATTTTCGACATCATCCTCTGTCTCCATATCACAAAACGAATGCGTAATCATAAATTTCTCTTCTAACACTTCTAAAAAACCGTACGTGCACCCGTATAATCCATTTGAACAAATAATATGATCTCCAGCTTTTAGAAAGCCAATTAACGTTGCTGAAATAGCTGCCATTCCTGATCCGAAAGCAAGTGCTTCTTCTCCTTCTTCTAACACCGCCATACGTTCTTCAAATAATTTTACAGTTGGATTTCCAAGTCTTGAGTAAATATAAGACGGATCCACTCCCGCAAAACTCGCCTCTCCTTGCTGCGCAGTCTCAAATGTAAATGTAGACGTTTGAAATAACGGTGGTGTTAAACTTCCTTTATGTTCCTCTGATGTATACCCGTGATGAATTAACGCTGTCTCCATATGCTTCTTTTTCATAAAAACATCCCCTTTATGTTTTTATTGCCGCATATTCACCAGTAAAAACTGATGAACGTTTTTACTACATTTTATGTAAGCGTTTTATTTGTGTTTCTATCTCTTCTTTTATATTGTTTTAAATTCCTTCTTATATTAATTTCCAAAATTTATATGCATAAAACAAAAACGTACTCGCTTGACGAAACTCTGGGTAAAAGATATAATAGCGTTTGTGTAAAATAAAAAGGCAGCCTTGTAATGTGAGTTTATCGTTTGTATTTTGTTCCTCTACGGAGGTGTATCTCGTAACTCCCTGCTGCTGGAGCGAAGGTACATGAAAACAAAATGCCCGTAAATATCGATTACGTCTGTTTTTATTTTACGTAAATAAAAACATTTTTAAAGGAGGAGTCAACTATGGCTCGTTATACAGGTCCAGCTTGGAAACTGTCTCGTCGTCTTGGAATCTCTCTAAGCGGCACAGGAAAAGAATTAGAAAAACGCCCTTACGCACCAGGTCCTCACGGTCCTAACCAACGTAAGAAACTTTCAGAATACGGTTTACAATTACAAGAGAAACAAAAACTTCGTCACATGTACGGCATGACTGAGCGTCAATTCCGTCGCACATTTGACCAAGCAGGTAAAATGCCTGGTAAGCACGGCGAAAACTTCATGATCCTTCTTGAAGCTCGTCTTGACAACTTAGTTTACCGTATGGGCTTAGCTCGCACTCGTCGTGCAGCTCGCCAATTAGTAAACCACGGTCACATCACGGTTGATGGATCTCGCGTAGATATCCCATCTTACCGCGTTAAACCTGGTCAAACTATCAGCGTTCGCGAAAAATCTAACAGCCTTGTTGTTGTTAAAGAAGCGATCGAAGTTAACAACTTCGTACCAGAATACTTAACTTTCGATGCTGATAAATTAGAAGCTACTTACACTCGTCACGCTGAGCGTTCTGAGTTAGCAGCTGAAATCAACGAAGCATTAATCGTAGAGTTCTACTCTCGTTAATGACAAAAAGCCAATCCTCTGGATTGGCTTTTTTCAATTCTCACCATAATTTTTATATCCCACGTAACACAAAAATCCCAATACCCTATACTCCCCTCTAAAACAAATATTTTTTATTTAATCAAATTCAAACAAAAAGAATAACCTTCCTATTTTCATACAGAACTCCTGTTATATTATGAAATTTCCCAGAATAACAATAATATTAAGGTTTTTTAAACTTTATAACGAGGAGACATTGATATGGAATTCAGAAATGACATAAACAAAATAGCTAACCAAATCTTAGAGCGAAAAGAGTACATAACTAATGAAGAAATGACCAAGCAATCATTAATTATTCCTTTTCTTCAAAAGCTAGGTTATGACGTTTTTAGCCCTTTAGAAGTTAGACCTGAATATATTGCAGATTTTGGAACTAAAAAGGGAGAAAAAGTCGATTATGCGGTTTTCAAAAATGGAGTTCCAATTATTTTAATTGAGGCAAAATCTGTAACAGAAAATCTCCTTAAACACGATGCGCAACTATCTAGGTATTTCAATGCCTTACCTGATGTCAAAGTAGGGGTACTAACTAATGGTGTAGAATACAAGTTTTATACTGATTTAACAAATGACAATGTGATGGATGAAAAACCATTCTTCACATTCGGAATGGATAATTTAACCAATTTAGATATTGAAACAATTGAAACTTTTACAAAAGAAAATTTTGAAGCTGAAGAAATCGTAAAATATGCCGAAGAGCTTATTTATATGACCAATTTAAACTCTACAATTAAAGAATTATTTAAAAATCCTTCAGATGACTTCCTTCGTTTTCTAATTAAAGACTTTAGCTCAACTAGAATTACAAATAACGTTTTAGAACGATTTCGACCAATTGTTAAAAAAGCAATTAATCGAACACTATTAGAAATAATCAGTGATGGTTTAACACCAAAAGAAACAAAAACATCGGAGAAAATAGAAACAAGCCTAGTTGCAGCCGCTTCTACCGAAATAATTAAAGATATTAGCAAAGAAGACAAAACAGATAGAGTTTTCACTACCGAAGATGAACTGACTGCCTTTAACATTGTTAAAGAGATATTAACTGAAAATCAAAGAAACATCAGCGACCTTAAATATAAAGATACCATTAGTTATTTTTGCATCATGAATCGTGTAATCACAAAATGGTTTATACGTCTCTTCCTCGATGGAGAAGCAAAATCCTTAGTTGTAAGATTAGATTTAGAAGCTACTAAACAGCTATGCCCTAATTTTGCAGTTGAACAGGCTCCAAAATCACAGGGAGTGAGTAGAATTTTCATTGATAATGTTACTGATTTAAAAGATTTGGAACCACTTATTATTTCGTGCTATGACCAAATTTTAGCTAATGCTTAAAAAAGATAAATTTTCACTCTTCTTATAACAACCTAAAAAAGCCAATCCTCTGGATTGGCTTTTTTCGTTTATATATAAAATAAAATTATTTATTTTCCTCTTTCTGAACATATACATAAGCATCTTTCTGCTCTTTATGTACATCAACCTTCGAATTCTCTGCAAGCTGACCCGCGTTTAGCAAAGAAAAAATAATGAGCGCTTCTAGTGACATTTTGTTTTACCACTCCTTTCTAGTTGTTATACATTTATCATACCGCTTACATGTGATTTCCGTATGAACTCGAAAAGGAGATTACAACAAAAAGGTTACAGGCATGTGAATGCACGCTATAATAACCATTAAATAGGAGGTCGATTCATTTTGACAATAAATCAAATGGTTCAATTAGGTAGTGCATGTATGTTGTTTATTACTTCCGCACTTATTAATTGGTATCAGGGGAGTAATTTGATAGATGATCCCGATGAATGGAAATATAGCGCTAAGTTTACGAATTACTTTAAAGGCACCGTTTCAAATTACCAAGATATTTATCAACTCGATTTCTTTATATATGCAGCAAAATTTTATCCGGCGGCATTTATCGTTATGCTAATTAGCTTACTTTATATGCTCATATTAATTCTTTATATTCTATTTAAAAGAAAAGATCCGGCAATCTAAATTCATACATAAAAACCCCGAATCATAAACTTTTCAGCCTACAATCCGGGGTACTATTTGTTTTATATTCGTTTCTGATTAGTAACGAATTAAGAAATATTTCTTTTTACCGCGGCGAATGATTGTGAAGTTACCTTCGATGCGGTCGTTTTCTGTTACAACGTAGTCTAATGCTTGTGTACGTTCACCGTTTACGTAGATTGCGCCGTTCGTTACATCTTCACGTGCTTGACGTTTTGATGGAGAGATTTTGCTTTCTACAAGTAAGTCGATTAATACTGTATCTTCTGCAGTACGTTCTACAGATGGTACGTCTTTGAATCCTTGCTCGATTTCGCTTGCAGTTAGTTCTGCTACAGAACCGCTGAATAATGCAGCTGAAATTTTAATCGCTTGCTCTAATGCTTCTTCACCGTGAACAAGTTTTGTCATTTCAGAACCTAATGCTTTTTGTGCTGCACGTTTTTCTGGTGCTTCAGCTACTTGCTTTTCAAGCTCAAGAATTTCTTCATGAGATAAGAATGTGAAGTATTTTAAGTATTTAACAACGTCGCGGTCATCTGTGTTGATCCAGAATTGGTAGAACTCGTAAGGAGTTGTTTTTTCTGGGTCTAACCAAATTGCGCCGCCTTCTGTTTTACCAAACTTCGTACCGTCAGATTTTGTAACTAGTGGAATTGTTAAACCGAATGCTTTCGCATCTTCTTCTGATTTACGGATTAATTCAAGACCAGCTGTAATGTTACCCCATTGGTCACTACCACCGATTTGCAAGCGACAATTATGGTTTTGGTATAAGTTTAAGAAGTCGTATGATTGTAAAATCATATAACTAAACTCAGTGAATGAAATACCAGTATCTAAACGAGATGCTACTGTATCTTTTGCTAACATATAGTTTAAACCGAAGTTTTTACCGATATCGCGTAAGAATGAAATGACATCTAAGTTACCAAGCCAGTCATAGTTGTTAGCCATTGTTGCTGGGTTGTCCACGTTTTCGAACTCTAAGAAGTTTGAAAGTTGGTTTTTAATGCTTTCTGTGTAGTAAGCAACTGTATCTTTCGTATTTAATGTACGTTCTGCTTTTTTACCACTTGGGTCACCGATCATACCAGTACCACCGCCAACAAGTGCGATTGGTTGGTGACCAGCTAATTGGAAACGACGTAACATTAATACTGGTAACATATGACCGATGTGTAAGCTATCCGCTGTCGGATCGAAACCACAGTATAATTTAACGCTTTCTTTTTCTAATAATTGCTCAAGTCCCTCAGCGTCTGTTTGCTGATTAATTAGACCGCGAAATTCAAGATCTTGTAAAATACCCATATCCTACATACTCTCCTTTAAGTTCATTACTGGCGTGAAGGTTGAAAACATAAAAAAATCGCCCCTTTAAATAAGGGACGATTTTGATTATCGCGTTACCACCCTAGTTGCAGGCAAAAAAAAGCCTACCACCTTATTTACATAACGGCTTAGCACCGTCTTTTCCCTTTTGAATACAATTCAATCGAAAAAAGATGCTCTAGGGGCGTAATTCGCGATCATCTATGTGCTGATTTTCACCGGCCATCAGCTCTCTAAAACAGGGAAATGATCACTACTTCTCCCTTTCCACGCTCAATTATTCATATACTTTTCTTTATACCATCATTTATATAGGCGTGTCAAATAAGGGCCGGATTTCTCTTCTTGCCAATCCTTTACAACGCCATAAAGAGTATCGTAATAAGAGAAAAAATTGGAACTCCAACTAATAACGATACATGAAACACAACAGATAAATCATTCCCAATCGTAGCCTCCACAGGGTCTTTCACTGGAGAACCAAGAAATCCGATTAATCGATCGAAGCGACTTACCGTTTTTGGAAAATCTGGTATTCCTACATGGTCACTATCTAAATGCTGCTGTAATTTATGTTCATTCTTAAAGGGATTTTCGCTCAATTTCATCCACCTCCAGCAATTGTTTTAATTTCTTTATTCCGTTATGAAGTCTCGACTTTACTGTTCCAATCGGAATGTTTAATATCTCTGCAATCTCTTTTTGCTGCATATCATGATAATAAGAAAGGATTAGGACCGCCCTTTGCTCTTCGGGAACTTTCAAAATTGCTTCTCTTACTGTAAGCCGATCTTCGTGAGAAAATTCTTTTTCCTGAATCGGCACTAAAAATGGCAAAAGCGTACGCCACTTTTTTCTTCTATTTAATTTATTAATCATAAGACGATAACCAATTTGAAATAAATACGTTTTTATTTTACCTTTTTCAAGTTCATACATATGTTTCTTACGCTCTAGCGTCAAAAACGTATCTTGCACAAGGTCGATACTCAATTGTTCATCTCGGTTAAATCGATACAAAAATGTGTATAGCGCTGGTTTGATTAAAACATATAGTTTTTCTCCCGCCTGCTTATCTCCATTTTTGTACGCAAGCATGAGCTCTTCCTCAATCCCAATCTGCGCCATGATTTTTGATCTCCTTTATTCCTTTTAACGTTAACGAAATACGGGAAATTAAATAGCAACTTGCGACAATAATCCATGTTTGTGATTGAAGCGTAAAAAATTGAACATATGGATTTTGTATTGTATGACCACTTAAAACTAAAATATTTAATGCTTGCACACATATGCATGCATACACTGCCAGACAAGCTGAAATCGTATCAAATACATTCCAGCGAAAGTACACTTTTGTTTTTGTAAAATCAATTTTATATCCTTTTTTCCGTACTATATGTTTTCTATCAAACGGAATAATGATTGAAAACATAACAATCATCATCACGCCAGCTGTAATCATTGAAACTTTAAATCCGATTGGCATCGGTAATAGCAAACCACAAGAAAATACGACTATAATTCCAAGTAAAGCAAAAGCAAGAAGTAATTTATTAGACATAAAAAAGCCTCCCTCATCTATTCTTTCATAAATGTATACAGACGAGGAAGGCACTTCGTTCAAATATTATTTTATTTTTTTAATAATCTTTGCAGGATTTCCGCCAACTACTACATTGTCCGGCACATCTTTCGTTACGACGGCGCCAGATGCGATCACCGCGTTGTCTCCAATTGTTACACCAGGATTAATAATCGCTCTTCCGCCAATCCATACGTTATCACCAATTGTAACTGGTTTTCCGTATTCTGATCCGCTTATGCGCTCTACCGGATCAAGCGGGTGTGTCGCTGTATAAATGTGAACACCTGGAGCTAACATGCAATTCACTCCGATTGTCACCGGGCATACGTCTAAAATCGTACAATCAAAGTTCGCGTAAAAATTTTCGCCAACGTGAATGTTATAGCCGTAATCACATCTGAAAGAAGATTCAAGATAAATGTTATCTCCAGTCGTTCCGAATAATTCTTTTACGATTTCGCTACGCTCTTTTAATTGTACTTCTGGCGTATCATTGAATTTTCTCGTTAATACACGTGCTTGCGCTCTCTCTCGTACTAAAACTGGATCAGCCGGTATGTACATTTCTCCTAATATCATCTTTTCTTTTTCTGTTTTCATCCCACTATCCCCTTTAACTCGTATATATAAGTTTATGATACCATAAAAAAGAAAGGTCTGAACGTTATTTCGTTCAGACCTTCCTTTCTTAATCTTCCATCGTTGATAAGTCACCTGTCGGTAAGTTTAATTCCCACGCTTTTAATACGCGGCGCATAATTTTACCACTTCTCGTTTTCGGTAATTTATCTTTAAATTCAATTTGTCGTGGCGCTGCATGAGCTGCTAGGCCTTTTTTTACAAATTGACGAATCTCTTCTTTTAATTCATCAGATGGTTCATATCCAACGCGAAGCGCGATAAATGCTTTAATGATTTCACCACGTACTGGATCTGGAATGCCGATTACACCAGCTTCCGCAACAGCCGCATGCTCGATTAATTTGCTTTCTACTTCAAACGGACCAACTCGCTCACCTGACGTCATAATTACATCATCAATACGCCCTTGGAACCAGAAGTATCCATCTTCATCCATATAAGCAGAGTCACCTGATACGTACCAATCTCCCGGCATAAAGTAAGATTCATACTTTTGCTGGTTATTCCAGATTCCACGCATCATCGCTGGCCAACCTTTACCAATTGCTAAGTTACCCATTGTGTATGGAGGAACTTCATTTCCTTCATTATCAACAATCGCTGCTTTCACACCTGGAATTGGTTTACCCATTGAACCTGGACGAATTTCCATACAAGGGTAGTTACAAATAACTTGTCCACCTGTTTCTGTCATCCACCACGTATCATGAATACGAAGTCCAAATGCGTTCATACCCCAGCGAATTACTTCTGGATTTAATGGCTCACCAACGCTTAATACGTGGCGCACTTGTGATAAATCATATTTTTTAATTGTATCTTGTCCAGCTCCCATTAACATACGGAACGCTGTTGGCGCGCTATACCAAACTGTTACACCGTAATCTTGCAATGCTTCATACCATGCTTCTGGACTAAAGCGCCCGCCTAAAACAACATTTGATGCCCCAACTAACCACGGTGCAAAAATACCGTAAGCTGTTCCAGTTACCCAGCCTGGATCAGCTGTGCACCAATATACATCGTCTTCTTTTAAATCTAATACCCATTTCGCCGTTTGATGGTGCTGCACCATTGCATTTTGCGCATGAAGCACACCCTTTGGCTTACCAGTAGAACCAGACGTGTAATGTAAAATTAAACCGTCTTCACGGCCTAACCATTCAATATGTAATTCTTTTGAAGCTTGTTCAAATAAAGGATTGAACGCTACTGTTTTACCGCCTTCTTCTACATTATCTCCAACAAGGAAGACTGTTTTTAAAGCAGGTAAATCATTTAATGGTACGCGCTCTAACAATTCAGGCGTTGTAATTAACACCTTCGCTTCACTATCTTCTAAACGATCGCGAACTGCGCCTTCCATAAATGCTTCAAATAGCGGACCAACGATCGCCCCTAATTTCACTGCACCAAGAAGTGCAAAATATAATTCTGGAGAACGCGGCATAAAAATAAAAACGCGATCGCCTTTTTCTACATCGCCATAATTTTTCAGGACGTTTCCTGCTTTATTAGAAAAATCCTTCATTTCCTTAAATGTATACTTCTCTTTTCGCGATCCATCTTGATAATAAAGGGCTACTTTATTTTTACGATCGGATTTCGCATGCTTATCAATTGCCTCATACGCCATATTTACTCGGCCTGTTTCATTCCAAGTAAAGTTTTTATTAACCTCTTCCCAGTTAAAATTCGCGTATGCCTCATCATAATTCGGCAAATTATTTTCTCCTTTAATGACAGGAAGCGTTTCTACTTTCATACTTTACATCCCCCTCCTATGTATTCTATTATCTATTATAATGACATTATTTAAAATTTTCAGTATTTTTGTTGATTTTTAGACAAATTTTTAATGACAAATTTCGATTCACATCGCATATATTATAAAGTACGATATTAATAGATTCACAAACCCTCAAGGTGGTGAGTAATACATTGATTCATAAAAAAATATATAATGCTAGAAACTTAAAAACAGCGAAAGGCACTTTAATTATTGAAGGTCCTGTCTCTACACATAACTTAGAAATATATGAATTTCATCCCGATTTAGTTGCGTTTCGTCCTGCCGAGCAGCAATATAAAGCAATTGTCGAAATTTCTAAATTACCAGAAGCTCGTCTCATTATTGCTAGACATGACCAAACGATTGTTGGATATGTTACATACTTGTATCCTGATCCACTCGAACGATGGTCAGAAGGAAAGATAGCAAACTTAATTGAACTAGGGGCGATTGAAGTTGTCCCTGCCTTCCGCGGTTGCGCTGTCGGAAAAAACTTATTAGAAGTTTCCATGATGGACGACCATATGGAAGATTACATTATATTGACGACTGAATATTATTGGCACTGGGATTTAAAACAAACAGGCTTAAATGTTTGGGAGTACCGAAAAGTAATGGAAAAAATGATGAATGCTGGTGGCTTACAATGGATGGCTACAGATGATCCTGAAATTTGTTCACATCCTGCTAACTGTTTAATGGTCCGCATCGGGAAACGCGTTGATACGGATTCTATTCAAGCATTTGATCGTCTACGTTTTCACAATCGTTTTATGTATTAATAAAGGGGGCAACTGGAATGATTGTAGAAGAAATTATGAATCAAGATGTGGTGACACTACATCCAAACGATACAATCGAAACAGCAATCCGAACGATACGCACGAAAGGCATTCGGCACATTCCAATTGTCGATCAAAATAATCATGTCGTAGGCATTATTTCTGATCGGGATGTAAGAGATGCAAGTCCGTCTATTTTAGATGAACAAGTTTCACTCGATATGCTGAAGCAACCACTTAAACTTATTATGAAACATCCTGTAATGACTTGCCATCCTCTCGATTTCGTTGAAGAAATTGCTACTTTATTTTTTGAAAATAAAATCGGCTGTCTTCCTGTTACAAAGGCAGGAAAGTTAGTTGGAATCATTTCTGAATCTACTGTCCTGCACACGTTAGTGAAATTAACAGGAGCACATCAACCGAGTTCACAAATTGAAATTCAAGTAAAAAATGAACCTGGTATTCTTGGAAAAGTCGTTGCTATTTTTAGTGAGTTACAAATCAATATCGTGAGCGTTCTCGTCTACCCAGCAAAAGATGAGAATGATAAAGTACTCGTTTTCCGCATTCAAACGATGAATCCGCTAAAAGTGATTGATGCACTTGAAGCAGAAGGCTACCGCGTATTATGGCCGAATATCATGGGGATGCAAGCATGAGTAGCGCGTTTATTTATTCGGATGACTTTCGGGGCTATTCATTTAGCCCTGATCATCCTTTTAACCAACTGCGCGTCACACTCACGTATGATTTATTACAAAAGGGCGGTTTTATCTCTCCCTCCCAAATCATCTCACCACGAATGGCTACAGATGAAGAGATCGCCTACGTTCATACAGAGGAATACATAAATGCGGTAAAACGTGCTGGAGAAGGTAAGTTAGAAAAATCAATTGCGATGACATATGGACTCGGAACAGAAGATACACCGATGTTTCCAAATATGCACGAAGCAAGCGCATTACTCGTTGGCGGTACGTTAACTGCTGTCGATGCTGTTCTTTCCGGAAAAGTAAAACACGCGCTTAATTTAGGCGGCGGCTTACATCACGGCTTTCGCGGCAAGGCATCTGGCTTTTGTATTTATAACGATAGTTCCATCGCAATGAAATATATTCAGAAGAAATATGGTTTACGTGTTTTATATATTGATACAGATGCTCATCACGGTGATGGTGTACAGTGGTCTTTTTATGACGATCCTAACGTATGCACTATTTCACTACATGAAACTGGGCGTTATTTATTCCCTGGAACTGGCGCTGTAAATGAACGCGGACAAGGTAATGGCTATAGCTATTCTTTTAACGTTCCACTCGATGCCTTTACAGAAGACGAATCGTTTTTAAATTCATATCGAACTGTCGTAAAAGAAGTTGCCGCATACTTTAAACCGGATATTATTTTAACGCAAAATGGCGCTGACGCACATTATTACGACCCACTTACACACCTTTGCGCAACGATGAATATTTACCGTGAAATACCAAAGCTTGCTCGCGAGATCGCCAATGAATATTGCGAAGGTCGCTGGATCGCTGTCGGCGGCGGTGGCTATGACCACTGGCGCGTCGTCCCAAGAGCTTGGGCACTCATTTGGCTCGAAATGAACAACATCCAAAACATCTCAGGTTATCTCCCTCCAGAATGGATTGACGCTTGGAAAGGACAAGCTGAAACAGAACTTCCCCTCACATGGGAAGATCCAGACAACATGTATAAACCGATCCCCCGTAAACCAGAAATTGAAGAAAAGAATGCATTAACTGTAACGAAATCCCTTGAAATTATTCGGAATAATATGACAAAATCTTTGTACTAAACGAAAAGGAGGCTCGTTTTTGAATAGCCTCCTTTTATTTATTGTCGACTTTTGGCGGTAAATCGATATATTTCGAGTTGCGCTGATATATTTTATTTCATAATTAACTGGTCCAACTTTTATGAGAAAAGGTCGTGATATTATGTGGACACAACAAATAATCAACACGAAACGTGGCACATTTGAAATCTTTACAAAAGGAAATGGCGAACCGCTTTGCATTACACATCACTATTCACAATTTAATGAAACTGGTGATTACTTTGCGGATGTTTTCACTACTACGCATCGTGTATTCCTCATTAATTTACGAGACGCTGGTAACTCAGCAAAAGCCAATTCAGAAAAAGAATTAAGTATGATTGAAACAGTTCACGACTTAGAAGTAATACGAGAAGCATTGCACCTTCCAATATGGCATTTCGCCGGTCATTCAACAGGTGGTATGCTTGGACTTTTATATGCGATTACATATCCAACTTCCTTGCAATCATTAGTCGTGGCCGGAGCTGCAGCAAGTAACTATACCGAAACACCATTTTGTATTTATCACCGAGAACATCCACAGTTTCATTATATGCAAAAGCTCATCGAAAACTTAAAAAAACCCTTACCTTACTAATGAAGAACGAATGGAACTCTCTACTAAGAGGACAAAATTATCTTTGTATAAACCTGAAAACTACAACTCTTATTTTTGTAAACCAATCAAAAAAACAATGTCTTCTAGCCGTATGAATGCTCTCTTAAATCAAATGAATATCCTTCATTTGATTTAAGAGAGCATTTACCTTCCATCCAAACAAAGACCCTCATTATATGCGGAAGACATGATGTACAGTGCCCGATCCAGTATTCTATTGAGATGCATGATCGCATACGTAATGCTATTTTTGTGCCGTTTGAGGACAGTAACCATTATCCTTTTTTAGAACAAGCCAGTCGGTTTATTTCTATTACTCAAGAATTTTTTGGGATTAAAAAGAAAATTAAGGACTCGCAAAGGCAATAAGTCTAGGAAGAGAGAACAAGTTTATTAGTGCTGTTTTGCTAAAGGAGGAAAATAGGGTGAAAGAAAAATTATTAAGAGTTGGAACGACTTATATTCCAGTTACCAACGTAGAGCTTTCTTTAAACTGGTATGTAAACAAATTGGGAGCAGAGTTGAACTTTAAAGACGAAGACAAAGCTATTATTAACTTTGCAAATCAAAGCTTTTTTCTAGTTAAATCCCAAGATAATCAAACCTTAAATTTTTTTGATTTTCACGGTGAAGAACGCTTTTCTATAACATTCGAAGTTAACGGATTACATGTACTAGAATCAATTCATAGTGAATTTATTGAAAAGGAAATTCTAGTTGGAGAGATTGAAAACAGAGGGCATGCTGGGAAGAATTTTGTTTTTTATGATTTAGATGGTAATAAATTTGATGTTTGGAGTGAATTAAGTCCTATTTTCAAAGAAAAATACCTAATATAGAGTGATTTTTTACAATCAGACGTAAGTATTAAATAACATAGAAAGATACGAGGCTTATTCCATTAAAGCCTCGTTAATGAATATATTAACCTTCAAAAGAAATATTTCACACTAGAAACAACAAGAAGAACAAAAAAATCATTAAACCTATATCAAGTAATACTGCCTTTTTATCTCCTTCTTTTATACTCATCATAAAATTAGAAATTATTTTAATTCCAAAAAAGACCATCATAAATAACCCACCGAAGTGATCATTCGTAGAATCTTCATCATAAAACATTTGTATTGCACCGATAATTAATAAGATAAGTACGATATTCGTTCCAATCTTTAAAGCCTTGTTTAATTTATTATCTTTTAATGTATCTCCCAAAATGTAGCACGCCCTCTCATGCTCTCCTATGTTTTATCTCTCTTTATATTTTAACATGAATTACCTATTATTTCCTTTTCATTCGAATAACATAAAAAACCTGCCAATTACTCGGCAGGTACATTACACGTTAAAGCGATAACCAGCGCCCCACACTGTTTCAATATATTGCGGGTGAGCAGGATCTCTTTCAATTTTTTCACGTAGCTTTCTAATGTGAACAACGACAGTGGCTAAATCGCCAGCTGAGTCTAATCCCCAAATACGTTCAAATAACTGTTCTTTATTTAACACTTGGTTTGGATGCGTTACAAAGAATGTTAATAAATCAAATTCCTTCGTTGTAAACGCAATTTCTTCATTGTTTATAAAAACTTTTCTCGCTCGCTGATCGATAGAAATCCCATGAATATACAACGTATCGCGTTGCTTACTCACATTTCCTGATAATCTTTCATAACGAGAAATATGCGCCTTTACTCTTGCTACTAATTCACTCGGGCTAAACGGTTTCGTTATATAATCATCCGCTCCTAAACCAAGTCCGCGAATTTTATCTATATCTTCCTTCTTTGCTGAAACAAGTAAAATTGGAATGTCTTTTATAGCACGTATTTGTTTACAAATTTCGAATCCGTTCATTTTCGGAAGCATAATATCTAAAATAATTAAGTCATAGTCTTCCTGAAGAGCCATTTGTAGACCTATTTCTCCTGAATGCTCTACATCAACATGAAAATCACTAATTTCTAAATAATCTCGCTGTAATTCTGCGATACTTATTTCATCTTCTACTAGTAAAATTCTCTTCATTCTACTCACCACATTCCTGTACTTTTTTCAAGGAGAAGAAAATACTTGTACCTTCCCCAAGCTTACTTTCCGCCCAAATTTCTCCGCCATGTTCTTCAACAATTTGTTTCGCTATCGCTAAGCCAAGTCCACTTCCACCTGTGCTAGAATTTCGCGATTGCTCTGCACGATAAAACCGCTCAAATATATACGGCAGCGTATCAGCTTCTATACCTGATCCATTGTCCATCACTTTCACAATGACTGTATTGTTATCACTTAATACTGTTACAGTAATTTTCTTCGCTTCTTTATCCATGTATTTCACACTATTATGAATTAAATTTGATATCACTCTATTTATCTTTTCGCAATCAGCCGTTACATATAGTGGTGATGAATGTAATTGTAAGTAAACTTCTATACCTTCCTCACTTAAATCCATCTGCATCTCTTCTAATAATTCTTGCATAAACACGTTTAACTCTATCGTTTCAAACTGAAAGGGAACTCGATTCAAATCAAGCTTTGAAAACAAAAAGAGCTCATCAATGAGTGTATCCATATGCTTTGCCTTCGTATGAATGGTCGTTAAATACTTATCCATTTTTTCTGGCGTATTTGCGACTCCATCTTTTATGCCTTCTACATATCCAATAATAGATGTAATCGGTGTTTTTAAATCATGAGATATGTTTGAAATGAGCTCTTTTCGATTTTCTTCATACTGCGTTTGCATCTCTATCGACTCTTTTAATCTCTTCCTCATTTCCTCAAATCCTTGATTTAATTGCCCAATCTCATCATGGGATGTAACTGGAATTTGAAAATCTAAATCCCCTTCTTTAATTCTCCCAGTCGCATCTTTCAGTACAGAAATTGGTTTTATCACACTTCTTGAGACGAGGTAACTTAATAATCCAATAAGTAAAATAGCTAATAGTAAAAGCGATACAAACAAAATCGGAAATAACTTTTGTGTAAGATCTACAAATGAACTTTGCTTCTTTAATACAAATATACTCCCCTCTTCTTCCTGAGGAAAATAAAAATCAAATTTTACATATCGATAAAATGTATCGCCTAGTTCCGTTGTACCACGACTATTAATATTTGCTGATTCAAATTTCGGAAGGGCTTCTTTTAAAGATACATTTTCAAATATTTTTGTAGCATAAGAAATGGTTTCTCCCTTTCTTACAACTATTTTCACACCTTCTTTTTCAAGTGTTGAAACGAACGATTCATCTAATAGTTGAGATTGATTTTTCTTTGCCGCTAATTTCAATTCAATATACGTATTCTCTTCTTCTGGCGTAAGCGGCTTTTGAATATAGGAACTTTTATAGAAATTTTTCACTGATTCCAAGTCTCCTGTTATGGAAAAAACAATTAAAAATCCCGCGACTAATATGAGCGTAATGGAAACGAGAATAACAGCAATATAAGAGAATAAAAATCTTGTTTTAATAGACATATGTTACATCCTCACTTTACCCCGCATTAACGGGCAGTAAGATCCCCACCTCAAAATTCAGAGAAAGCAAAGAAGTTAAGTAGGGGATCAACTGCCCATAAAAGCCCGATTGGTTCAACTAATAATCAGTGGGGGATGAACAAAACCCCCACTGATTAAAGTTTCACTTTATCAAACCTTATTATTTATAAGCATAGAAATATATGTTCAAATACTCAAGCGATTTTATAGTAATTTTAGCTTCAGTTTATGAAAATTTAATGTTTTTATTCTACAGTTGAAATGAGGAGGTTGAAATTCCATGTTCAAAAAAACATTAAGCATGATATGTTGCGTAATTTTTTTGCAAGGATGCTCGCAAGAACAAGAGGTTAAAAAGGAGATGACAAACATGGAGACAGCGCTACTAACAGCTACTGAGAAACAAGAAACGAATACTGTTATATCGTTACTCAAAAAAGGGGCTGACATAAATATAACGGACAGTAAAGGACGTACCCCTCTTATGATTGCTACATACAAAAATGATGTAAAAACCGCCAAAGCGCTTATTGAAGCAGGTGCTGACGTAAATATACAAGATGATATGAAAAACAATCCCTTTCTATACGCCAGTGCAGAAGGTTACTTGGATATTTTAAAACTAACAATTGATGCCGGCGCAGATCCCTCGCTTACAAATCGTTACGGTGGAACAGCTCTTATCCCCGCCTCAGAACATGGCTATATTGATGTTATTAAAGAACTCCTTACGCGAACAACTATTGATGTTAACCATGTAAATAATCTCGGGTGGACCGCTTTAATGGAAGCCATCGTACTAAGTAATGGAAACGAAACACAACAACAAGTCATTCAGGTTCTTATTGAACACGGTGCGGATGTAAATATTCCAGACAACGACGGTGTTACCCCGCTAGAGCATGCGCGCGCTCATAACTTTGAAGAGATAGAGAAGATTTTGTTAGAGGGACGTAAATAAAAAGCTATTTTTTGCCATCCTCTCCCACCCTATGCTACATTTAACCCGTTACATCAATATGAATAGGGTGGGGATAAACATGAACAAACCTAAAATTGGGATGATTGGACTTGGAAGTATCGCACAAAAAGCCTATCTTCCAACACTTACAAAAGAAACAGATTGGAATTTTGTAGGGGCGTTTACACCTAACGCAGAGAAAAGGAAACAAGTTTGCCAACAATACCGCATGCAAGACTTTCATTCTATTGAAACGTTAGCTTCGGAATGCGATGCAATCTTCGTCCATAGTTCAACTGCTACACATTATGAAATCGTTTCTGAACTTCTGAAAAAAGGAATCGACGTTTATGTTGATAAGCCGCTAGCTGCTACAGTGGAACAAGCTGAGAAACTAGTCGAGTTGAGCGAAAAGTATAACCGAAAATTAATGGTCGGATTTAATCGCCGCTTCGTTCCTATGTATGTTGCCGCCAAAGAGCAAGCCCATGATATTTCATGGATTCGAATTGAAAAGCATCGCACAAATAAGGTTGGGCCATATACGTACGACTTTACTATGTTAGATGATTACTTACATATTGTAGATACTGCTCGCTGGTTAGCCAATGATGATCTTAACGTCGTTCATAATATGATGCAAATCAATGAAAAGAATGAACTTCTTTACGGACATCATACATATACAACTGCAAATGGACTGTTACTTTCTACCGCGATGCATCGCCATGCCGGTACAAATTTAGAACAAATTGAACTTGTAACGACAGGGAAAATCATTCGTGTAAAAAATATGAATACATTTGAAGTCGAACAGGAAAACTCTATTTCACAAAGCGGTTCACCATCATGGGATACGACGTTAAAACAGCGCGGTTTTGAAGATGCTGTTCATCATTTTATTGAATGTGTACACGGTGATACAAAGCCTGTTGTAGATGGATTAGAAGCATTAAAAACGCAGCAGCTGTTGCAATCTCTACTGGAGAATGTAAACAAAAATTAAAACGGATACATTTTTCAGAATTTACTTTCATTCCCATTTCCCCTTTATTTCTCTCACAAATTTCTATAGAATATGTTGATAGGAATTATAAATTTCATATTGAATCGTGGAAAGGGTGGGATTAACACATGTGGAACGAGTTTAAAAAATTCGCATTCAAAGGGAATGTAATCGATTTAGCTGTCGGGGTTGTAATCGGTGCTGCATTCGGTAAAATCGTTAGTTCTTTAGTAAAAGATATTATCACACCGTTACTTGGTATGGTATTAGGTGGCGTTAACTTTACAGATTTACATTTTGGATATGGTAAATCCGCTGTTATGTATGGTAACTTCATCCAAACTATTTTTGATTTCTTAATTATTGCAGCTTCTATCTTTATGTTCGTTAAAGTGTTCAACAAACTAACATCTAAAAGAGAAGAAGAAGAAAAGACAGAAGAAATTCCAGAACCAACAAAAGAAGAAGTTCTTCTTAGCGAAATTCGCGACTTATTAAAACAACAAAATTCTTCTAAAGATAGAGCATAATTGAACGGATAAAAAGGCATGTCCCTCTAGGACATGCCTTTTCTATATGCTATAACGTTTCCGAATTCATATGAATAAATAAAATAATACCTGCAACCATAAGTACCATAATACTACCTGCAAATAGTGTAATACCCATAAACATTAAACTTGTACTCATGTCCACTGATACACTTTCAATAAAAATAGAAATTACATACGTGATAAGGGCAATTCCTGCAAGAATACTTCCTGGAACAAATCGCTTTAAGCCATTTTGTTTTAACGTCATATATGCAAAAATAGCAGTCATACAAAGCGTAATTATCCAAAGAACGATCATCTCTTCTCCCCCCTCACAAGCCTTTTCTTTCTATTATACATGACATTGCCCTATAATAGTTAAATTTGCACTTATGTGACATATAACAAGGAATATAACCCCAGCTGTAGCGAAAGCATTACAACATACACTTACACAATGAGGAGTGGTTCATTTGGAATATACTACTGTAGGGGATTTAGAGTTAGTCGAACGATTCGATTATGTTACGATTGACTTAGACAAACAGTTTTTTTATATCGAAGTTGTAAATCTACAAAGCAATAAAGCTGTACTAAAAATATCAATTAACTTAGAAAAAGACGAAACGATGATAGAGGGAAATACAATTCAGTACGATACTTTGTACATAGAAGCATTATTACAAGGGTTAAAATGTATTGCACAAACATGTATTGATCGCAATTTAAGCAACCAAGAGGAACTGTTCGCATTTCTAGAAGAAAATTAGCTCCAATTAAAAATGGTTATTTTTCTATTAATCGATATAATTATCATATACAAATATTCTTTATAAGGGAGTGTTCATAATGATTTGGATTTCACTAATCGTATTAGCCTATTTCATCATTCTCGTCCCAATACAGTATAACTATATTAAGATGCTCAAGACAAAACAGAAAAAAATGAACAGGTCACAAACCAAACTATACGACAACATGTCTTATGAAGAATCCCAAATACACTATCATTATCAAAGTAACGTATTTACAATACCTGCTTCGCTTGTCGCAAGTATTATTTATAAGGTGAAACATGCAGCATAATATGTACGCTGTAAAATTATTGTTTGAATCTGTTCATTCTGGTGAGCCTGATCCTACGAAAATTGATGAGCATTATGAAGAGAATCACGATACACTTTTTGAAGAAAGTATTATTCTTGTTAAGGCAAACAGTATAGAGGGAGCTCACGAATTAGGTAAAAAAATCGCTATACAATCTAAAGATACATACAATAATATGTACGGTGAACAAGTGACATGGACGTTTCGAAAAGTGTTGCATGTGTTTGAATTAGACGATACACCATTTGAAACTGGAAAAGAACTATACGCAAGGTTTTTACACGTTAAAAAAAATGAAACGGTAGATACAGTAGTTAAAACATACTATCCTGAATACGAATAAAAGCTCACAGCAATCGCTGTGAGCTTTTTTATACTTACTTCGTTGAATCTCTAAATTGGATGCGGTGAGGTAAGATAACAGTGTGATCTTCCACTTTTTCTTTGTTCATATACTTTGTTAATAGACGCATTGCTACTGCACCGATATCATACATCGGTTGTACAACTGTTGAAAGTTGCGGACGAACCATTAATGCAAGGCGTGTATTATCGAAACCAAGTACTTCTACATCAGTTGGTACGTTTAATCCAGCGTCTTGTGCTGCATGGATTACACCTAGTGCCATTTCGTCAGAAGATACGAAGATTGCTGTTGGCTTTTCATCACTGCTCCAAAGCTTTTCGAATGCTTCGATACCTGAATCATATGTGTAATCTCCATCGATTATAAGATTTTCATCATATGAAATACCTGCTTCTTCTAAAGCTTTTTTATAACCTTGTAACTTCTTCGCGCTTCCCGCTTTATTAATGAAAGGACCAGAGACGAAGCCGATACGCGTATGTCCTTGCTCAATAAAGTGCTTCATTGCGTCGTAAGCTGCTTGTGTATAATCAATATTTACTGATGGCGTTTCATTTTGCTCATCAAATGACGCTGCTAATACGATTGGTACTGGCGACTTTTTGAATTCTTCAATGTGAATGTCTGTAATATCTTCACCCATGAAAACAATTCCGTCCACTTGTTTTCCAAGCATCGTATTTAATAAATGGAACTCTTTCTCTTTGTTTTGGTCAGAGTTACTTAAAATGATGTTATATTTGTACATTGTTGCGATATCTTCAATTCCACGAGCAAGTTCTGCATAAAACGTATTTGAGATATCAGGAATAATAACACCTACTGTAGTTGTCTTCTTACTTGCTAGTCCACGTGCTACCGCATTTGGGCGGTACCCTAAACGATCAATTGCTTCTAATACTTTCTTTCTTGTTGTAGGCTTTACATTTGGATTACCGTTCACAACGCGTGATACGGTAGCCATTGAAACGTTTGCTTCACGCGCTACATCATAAATTGTTACGTTCATCTCATCGCACACTCCTTCTATTTTTGTTATCTATTTTTATGTATCGGTTACTTGAATGAAAAAAAGACATCAACTCTATTTGCAGATGCCACCAATCGTCCCGAGTTCTTCCTTTTACTAATGATACGATAAAAACGCAGGCTCATACAATATTTTCCCTCAAAGTTTCGAAAAAATTCGCTTCTTTTCTCGTATTTTCGTATTTTTTATGAAAAAAAGGGCATTTTTTGTAAAAAAATAGATATCTCATAAGTAGAAACCCTATTTTAAGCAGTACGATAGTAAATGAAATTTATATCGGCGCTTTTTCTAATATATCAATCGCAACTCGAAATATATGAGCGCTTTTCCAAATATATCAATCGCAACTCGAAATATATGAGCGCTTTTCCAAATATATCGACCACAACTCCAATTATATCAGCGATTTTTTAAATATATCGACTTACCGACAGAAAACGACAATGGTAGTCATTTGATGCGCTGGATTTGGAGGTGCGCGGCGCCCTTTAGAATGCGTTACATCGGCCACGACAGGTAAATGTGTTGCTTTCTTTAAAATCAGCGCAGCGGATATAGGAAGCGTATTACGCGGAGCTCCTTCCCATCGTACCTTTTCACTTACAATAAAAAAGACAGTGTAAACACTGTCTTTTTTACAAGAAGGAAACAAACGGTTTTTCGCTGTTTTTCTCTTTTATAATAATTGCCTCGATTTTACTCTCGGACTTTATCTGCAATTGTACTTTCGCATCTTTAGGTAATTTTTCTAACATACTTTGAGCAGCCATTTGAGTAAGAGCCATTAATTCTGTTTTACCATTGTATTTAATAACGATATTCATATTTAATGTATCCATCTGGTTTTTCTTGTAAGAAACTTTAGCATTTACTGGGATAAAATCTGCCGGAGAAAAATCTTTTATTGCCTTAGCAAAATCAGTTATTTTTGTATTATCTTCTCCATGTGCTTGTTTAAATTCATCAGAAGGATATGAATACGCTTGTTCATCGATCGTACTCCAATTTCCAAGGTTCGTATCATTCTTTTGAACAGTAGCACTAGCAATATACGTACCATTTTTTAAAGAACTTGTACTTTCTTGCTTAAAGATAGCAAACGTAATTGGAGACTTATTATACTTGTCATTTTTATGAATCGCTTCAATAAGTTGCTTGGCAACTTCAGTACCTTTAGACATAGCTTCTTCATTCGATACACTGGAAGACATAGCTAAACCGATCATAATACCAGATAAACTTAGTTCGTTTGAATTCTGTTTTCCGAAATAGTCTTGTTCTATAATATTTGTCAAAACTGGCGCTTCTACTTTTGCGACTAGTTCATCAACTAACTTCTCCGGAATATACTGATTTAATTGTAGTACATGATTTTCTGTATCAAATTGCTGCGCTGCAATATTCATTAAACCATTTTCATACTCTGCTAAATCTAATTTAGAATTTGTTTTTATATTAGCTGTATTTATAACCTTTTGTTCTTTTAAAGGAATTACAGTTCTATAATAATCTTTCGAAACAGCAGTTCTCGGGATCATGCTTTTTTCTTTCGTATCCTTCTGTATAACTTCATCCTTCTTACTAATCGTATTATTACTACAAGCTCCCAGTAATAAACTTACGACCGCGAAGGATAATGCCATTTTCTTCATTACTTAAAACCTACTTTCAACAATCTAATTATTTAATTTGAACTATTAACAGTGTACCATTAAATATATTTCAACAAAAACAAAAAAAAGAAGCAAGCACCTTTCGCTTGCTTCTTTTTACTTAATATTCTCTTCTAAAGCGTCTTTTTTAATGTTCCAATGAGACGTATTCCATACTACCATCCCATCATTTATGTATAACACTTGCGGAGATTCATGTTTAATGCTGTACTGTTCTGCAACACGATTCGAAACATCTCTCGCATCTTGTACGTATAAGTAATACGCTGGTACTGCTCTTTCTTCACTACAATACGCTTGAAATTCTGTATATGCACCGTGACTGATCGGGCATGTCGTACTATGTTTAAAAAGAACATACGGCTCGTTTTTTTCTACTAATACTTCAAGCTCTTCAATTGCTTCAAGTTTTGTCATATTCATCACGATTCACCTCTCATGCGAAGTCTAGAGCGCTTCTCTTTCTTTTCAGCTTTTTTCTCAAGTCTCTCTAATTTACGCTCTTCTTTTTCAACCTTTTTCTCTTGTCTTGTCGAACGATAATGATTGTATACTTCAATTGCTGCGCTACTCCACTGTACAACTTGCGCTACTTTATCTGCATTGTTTTCAATTTCGTCCGTAACAGAATCTGATACATTACGAAGTTTCGTATTTAAAGAATGGATTGTCGTTCCAATTCCATCTACACCCGATACTACTTTATTTAATGATTGTGACTTCTGTTGAATGTCATCAGCTAACGCATTTGTTTTATGTAATAATTGCTCCGTCTCTACGCTAATCCCTTGCATTTGCTTTTCTAAACCTTCTAACGTGCTTGCAACGTTTTCTAACGTCTTTTGAACCGATAACAACGTTCTACATACATACACTACTAATACAGCGAAAGCAACCGCGATAATAGCCGCACTTACATATAAAAGAACTTGCATTTCATCACTTCCTTTATCTTTTTCATACTTTCCCCTATTATACAATCATTTTCCGTTTCGTTCTAATCCCTATCTTTTCATTAGAATTTTCATACTTATTCGTTAACTTTAACATAAATGATTCAACAAATTCCACTAAGTAGGTTACAATAGGAGAGGATACATAATTAGTAGGGAGGCTTTACATATGAAAGATCCACGCATTGAAAAGTTAGCATACAATTTAATTAACTACTCTATCCGCTTACAAAAAGGCGAAAAAGTATTAATTGAAAACTTTGGCTTACAAAAAGAACTTGTAACTGCACTTGTAAAAGAAGCATATGCAGCTGGTGGTTTCCCATTCGTTTCTTTAAAAGATCATCAAGTAGATCGCTCTTTATTAATGGGTGCTACTGAAGAACATTTTGAACAAATCGCTGCATATGAAGCAAGCGTAATGAAAGATATGGACGCTTATATCGGTCTTCGCTCTGGCGATAACATTAACGAACAAGCTGACGTGCCAAGTGAAAGAATGCAAATTCACGGTCAAACAGTTGGTAAGAAAGTTCATAGAGACATCCGCGTTCCGAAAACGCGCTGGGTTGTTCTTCGCTACCCAAATGCTTCTATGGCGCAGCTTGCTAAAATGAGCACAGAAGCTTTCGAAGACTTCTACTTCGAAGTTTGTAACTTAGACTACGGTAAAATGGATAAGGCGATGGATAGCCTTGTTACATTAATGAATAAAACAGATAAAGTTCGCCTAACTGGCCCTGGAACTGACTTAACATTCTCTATTAAAGACATTCCAGCTATTAAATGCTCAGGTCATTTAAACATTCCAGACGGTGAAGTATACTCTGCACCAGTTCGCGATTCTGTTAACGGTACAGTTTCTTACAACACACCATCTCCTTACAACGGTTATACATTTGAAAATGTACAACTTAAGTTTGAGAATGGCCAAATCGTTGAAGCAACTGCAAATGATACAGAGCGCATTAACAAAATCTTCGATACAGACGAAGGCGCACGCTTCGTTGGTGAGTTCGCAATTGGCGTAAACCCATACATCTTACATCCAATGGGAGACATCCTATTCGATGAAAAAATTGATGGCAGCTTCCACTTTACACCTGGACAAGCTTACGAAGATGCATGGAACGGCAACAACTCGAACATTCACTGGGATTTAGTATGCATCCAGCGCCCTGAATACGGCGGCGGCGAAATTTACTTCGACGACGTACTAATCCGTAAAGACGGACGCTTCGTTGTATCTGAACTAGAAGCTTTAAACCCAGAGAACTTAAAATAATGAAAAACGCTCGGAATTTTCTCCGAGCGTTTTTTTATTAATATTGTAATAAATCTTTCGCCACATCTTCTGGCACTTTAAAACTCATTTTCTTATTTTTCATTTCAACTTCGACATAAGGGACATCTTTATATACTGTCATAGTACCAATTTCATGTAACTCTTTTTTATCATTACTCGACTCCGATAATTTTTTTGTATCCTCTTGGTACATTTTAAATATTTTCCCTTGCGGAGTATCCATAGGAGCCGATTCCATTTCCCACTTATCCATTTTCATGACTTCAAACAGCTTTTCAATTTCTTTCTTATCAGTAATTACTTTTTTATCACTTGAATCCGTAAGTGATTCAATCTCAACCTTTTGTGCCTTTTCTAAGTTCATATCAGCCTTTTCCTTCTTCGCACTACACCCTATTACAAGAAAGGATGCTGTTAGCAAAAATATAAACAACATACAGATTTTTTTCATTTCTATATCCCTCCTGTACTATATAGAACTACTTTTCTCGCTTTTTGTTTGCTGAAAATGAAAATAATATAAAAGCGCCACTGCGATAGTACTTATTAATATTGGTTCATATAAGGGCAGATCCCATTTCATATATACTCTAGTGCAAATAGCAAGCACAAGAAATATTTCCAAGCAAAATAAAGGTTTTACATATTTCATTTCTTACCCACCATTTCTATTTTTACATTTGGATTCTCTTTCTCGATAAGCGCCAGAAATTCATTCATATCTTGCGGCATCGCAACCATATGTACTTTGTATGCATTCGTCGTAATTTCAAGGTATTTTCCAACTTGACGAACAACTCTTATATCTTTTAATACAACATCATCATTTAAAATACCGTACTTTAACACACCATTTTCTACTTTATGCTTTTTAATAAATACTTCCCAAACGAGTGGTACATTTACAAGGAAGCATAAGCCCATTCCAATTAACGCTGACATCCACTGCTCTTTATTTGAGATAATCATGACAAGTGGATATACAAACATAAAAACTAACGTGAGACAAACGAAAATTACTACTGACTTACTTCTTTGAATCGGAAAGTCCATACCTACACCTCCTAACCTAAATTATACCACTTTTTCCATTTTAGTCATGAAAAAAGGCCATTTCTGAATGACCTTCTTAAACGATATACCTATAGAATTTCTTATCTACCTGTAACACTGGAAAACTTTTTGGCAACTCATCTATACTCACACTTTGGAAATCATTCTTTTCATAAAAGCGATGCGCTGCTAAAAACTTCACTGTCGTTCCTAAGTAAATATCTTTCAGCTTTTTATTCTCAGCCCAGGAAATTGCTGTTTGGAGCAACTTATGTGATGCGCCCCACCCTTTTCCGCGAAATTCTTTTTTTACGAACATTTTTCTTAGCGCTACTTGCTGATTCTCAATATCTAATAAAGCTACTGTTCCAACTACTTTATCATCATAAGTTGCTACC
This sequence comes from Bacillus sp. ES1-5, assembly GCF_022487605.1. Taxonomy (NCBI): domain Bacteria; kingdom Bacillati; phylum Bacillota; class Bacilli; order Caryophanales; family Bacillaceae; genus Bacillus; species Bacillus sp. ES1-5. The sequence continues at coordinate 151,622 of NZ_JAKVPU010000012.1, forward strand.
CAAAAGTTTCCATAATCCCTTTGATAGAACGTTTCTATTTCAAGTAAGTCTGGCTGCTCTTCTTTCGTAATGGGAACATTGTACTCTTTTTGCTGAATATGAACGATAAGGTCTACTACTTCATCTTGAAACGTACTTTCATACGGAATAATGCGTATCTTCTCGTTCATCGGATCTCCTTCCACTCTGAAGCTAGTAAACTATATACAGCGATATCATGAAAATGATCATATAACCATTCTTCACCTCTTAAAATACCATCTAACTTAAATCCTAAACGCTCTGGAATAGCTCGGCTTTTCACATTCTCAACACCGCACCGAATTTCCATTTTATTTAATTTTAAATTCTCAAATGCATAGTGAAGTACAGCTTTCACGCTACGCGTCATAATACCTGTCCCACCAGCATCTTCTGCAAGATAATATCCAAGACTCGCCGCTTTCTTCCCCCAACTTACTGGATGAATACCTACCATCCCAACAAGCTTTCCTTTGTAACGTATGCCACTTTCAAAACCATCTCCCTCTGCAAACTTCTTTAACCACATCGGAAAAATCTCATCATAAGCATCAGCAGATTTCGTTCCATCTACCCAAGGGAGCCATTTTCGTAAATGATTACGGTTTTGATCTAATAATTGATATAATTCCTCTTTATGATGTTTTTCAAATAATTGTAGTTCGATATCGTCGTCTACTCGGAGTGTGAACATGTTTTTTAGTCCCCTTTTAGTTTTCTTATTATTCTAACACTTATAGATGTAAAATGTTAAATATTCACACTTTCTTTTGATTTTCTTTGTATAAAACCAGAAGAATACAATACTCCCGTAATAACTAATATCATTCCTACAGATTGTGCAGATGTTATATTGACTCCTTCAATAAAAGAAATAAGCATTGTAACAACAGGCACTAGATTAAAAAATAAAGATGTCCTTGCTGCCCCAATTTGAGCAATTCCATTATTCCACCATAAGTAACCAAGCACACTCATTCCAATTGCCATAAAGAGAATCGCTCCCCATGCCAACAAAGGAATTTCCAAAATTGGTACTATACTTTTTTGTGTAGAAGATATGATAATAAAGGCAAGTGCACCAATAATCATTGTATATGTCGTCGTTTGTATTGGATTACCAGTTTTAATAAACCTTCTGCCTAGTACACCGTATAATGCCCAGCAAATATTCCCTAATAAAATATAAAAATCCCCTTTTGAAAATGATAAATGTTGTAGTATTGTAAACGAACCCTGTGTAAGTACAAAAACAACGCCAATTAGTGCAAGTAACATTCCAATTGCTTGGCGCTTCACTATTTTCTCTCGTAAAATGACACTTGCTAACAGCGTCGTAACGAGAGGATTTGTCGCCATAATAAGTGCACCATTAATAGCTTCTGTATATTTCATTCCCGAAAAGAAAAAGAAGTTAAAGCCGAATACACCAACAATGCCTAGCAAAAGGTAATAGGTCCTATTCTGCATCCATACTTCCAAATCAAAATCTTTTCGTATTTTTAACAAACATAACATCACAAATGCAGCAATCCCAAAACGCCATGCTGCTATATGAATTGCTTCGAAATACTGCACCGCATATTTCGAAGCATTAAATGTCCCACCAGTAAATATCGCAAAACCTAATAACTGCGCATATACTTTATTTTTCATCGCCGGCCTCCAAGACTTTTTCTTCTAGAAAACCGTAATAAATTTCTAACTTCTCCTCCGTTAACTGAACAACTTTTTGTAATTGTTCCTGCTGTTCTTTTAATCGCTCCAAGTGAGTTGTTAAAATGGAAATTCTCTTTTTTACTTTCGCTGGTACTTCCTCTTTCTTCTGCCTAATTTCCTCTATAATGCATCCGTCACTTGCAAACTCAGCCATCTCTTCTAATGACATCCCAGTTTGTTTTAATGAATATAAAAATTTTAATAAACGTACATCACCTTCTGTATACTGACGAATACCACTATTTCGTGTTGGTGGTGGTAATAAACCTAATTTCTCATAGTAGCGCAAAGTGTGAATGCCCATCCCTGTTAATTCTGCTACTTCACCGATTTTATACATGTTCTCTCCCCCTTGTTTTTGCATTTTCATCTTACAACCTAGAGTTAGCTCTAGGTCAATACGGAAATAAAAATTGAACACAAAAAAAAAGACGCACAGCCACAGCTATGCGTCTTTTTTCTTACTTCTCTGCAACTTGAACTTCTTTTACGTAAGCTGCTTCGAATTTTTGGATGTCGCCTGCGCCCATGAAAATTAGAACGCCGTTTTTATGTTTCTTTAATACATCCGTTGTTGTATCTGTAATTAGTTCTGCACCGTCAATACGCTTTTGCAGATCTTCAATTGTTAATTCACCTTTGTTTTCGCGTGCTGATCCGAAAATATCACATAAGTATACTTGGTCAGCTTTGCTTAGACTTTCAGCGAACTCATCTAAGAATTTTTCTGTACGTGAGAATGTATGTGGCTGGAATACAGCGACAACTTCACGCTCTGGGTGTTTTTGACGAGCTGCTTCAATCGTTGCATTAATTTCTGTCGGATGGTGTGCGTAGTCATCGATAATAACTTGCTCTCCCATTGGCTTTTCATTAAAGCGACGTTTTACGCCTTCAAAAGTTGTTAGCTGATGCTTAACTGCTTCTACATCAACGTTTTCATAGTGGCAAAGCGCGATTACTGCTAATGCATTTAATACGCTGTGATTGCCGTATCCTGTAATTTTGAACGTGTCATAGTACGTATTACGAACGAATACATCGAAAATAGTACCATCTGTTCTCTTTTGAATGTTACGTGCTTGGAAATCATTATCTTCTCCAAATCCATAGAAAATAACAGGTACTTTCGCTTGAATTTTTTGAAGTTCTTCATCATCTCCACATGCAATAATGCCTTTTTTCACTTGCAATGCCATCTCTTGGAATGCATTGAATACATCATTGATATCTGAGAAATAATCTGGATGATCAAAATCAATGTTTGTCATAATCGCATAGTCTGGATTGTAAGACAAGAAATGACGACGATACTCACAAGCTTCAAATACAAAATACTTACTATTTTCTACCCCATGCCCTGTTCCATCTCCAATAAGGTAAGATGTAGGGTGTGCACCTTGCATTACATGGGCTAACAAACCAGTTGTTGATGTTTTTCCATGTGCACCAGTTACAGCAACACTTGTGTATTGGTTCATAAGGTCACCTAAGAAGTGATGGTAACGATGTACTGGGATGTTTAATTCTTTTGCTGCTACGATTTCTTCATGCGTATCAGGAAATGCATTTCCTGCAATAATCACTTGTCCTTCTTTTACATTATTTTTATCAAAAGGAAGGATCGAGATATTACGCTTTTCCAACGCTGTTTGTGTAAAGAAACGCTTTTCATAATCAGACCCTTGAACAGTATGCTTCATGTCATGAAGAATTTGAGCTAACGAACTCATTCCTGTTCCTTTAATTCCTACAAAATGGTAAACTGTCATCTTAAAGAACCTCCAACATTTCGAACTAATACAACGGCCTATCTATAAGACAGTATATGAATCTTTTCTTATTTTGGTAATCATCATACATTTTTGATGTAGTGAAGTTATTCTTCCCTTCACCTATCAGGATAAACTCGTACGTACTTCTTTTTTATGTCCATAACAAATCCATTATAGCAAAAAAGAAGCCGCTATACTATGATAACAGAAAAACTGATAGGGTCAATCACCTATCAGTTTTTCTCTCTTTTACATATCTTCTCTTTTTTCTAATTGAACACGCTCTAAACGTGGGTTTGGACGATATTTACGACCAGCTTTCGCTTCTGGTTTTCCATTTAATTCTACGTTATCACCAGTAAAGCCAATATTCATTTTTAATAAGCTACTTCCTACTCCGTATATATCAACAGGTACGTTTTGAGCTTCAAATTCACGAATACGCTTCTCATCAAATCCACCAGTTACAACGATGTCTACATGCTGGAATCCTTCTTCATCAAGTGCTTTACGAAGTGCGAATACAAGCGATGGGTTTACACCACGTGGATCGAATGTTCCAAGTACTTCTGGGTGGCGAATGAAGTATTGATCAATCATCGTGCGCGACGTATCTACACGTACACCTTTTAATGTTGATCCAAATTCACGCGCTACGCGAAGTGCATCTGTAATGACATCATTGTTGTAATCAATTAATACAACTAATTCATCTTCTGGGAATTTCTTATGATATGCTTTTGCCGCTTCCACAACATCACCATTAAACATTTGAATTAAAGCGTGAGGCATTGTCCCCATACCACTTCTGCCCCACCATTCATTCATCGCATGCGTCGCTTGTGCGCTCATACCTCCGATGTATGCTGCATAACCGTCACCAGCTTGTTGCGTATAATGATCGTCACGATCTCCCATGAAAATAACTGGTTTTTCTTTATCTACACTACGTGCAGCTTGGACAACGTTATATACGTTTGTCGCAACTGATGTACGACGGGCTAAAATCCCATCAATGACACCTTCTAAAAATCCGAAATTTTCATAAGGACCATGAATTGTTAACACTGTTTCAAACGGACTAATATTATCGCCATCTTTTAAAGAGTTAATTTCAAGTTCCTCAGGATTTTTTGCGAATGTTTGTAGCAATGCAATCACTTCATCTGTTCCGCAAAGAACTGCATTTTCCTTTTGGAAAAATTGCATCGTCACAACACTTTTCGGGCGAAATTCTTCAATGATTTCTCTAGTCTTTAAAAAGTAAACGGCAGAGAACCAACCTTCTCCAACACGTTCGTCAAATTTAAATGTTCTATTTGTTAGTCTATTTATTTCACCTTTTAATTTTAATTCAATTTCTTTCATGTCGCTTTACTCCCTACTTTACTATCCAACATTTTCTATTAGTATACAGCAAAACCGTTTACTATACATTTGTTTCCTGCATAGCAGCGAATTCATCCTCAGAAATAAGGACATCTCTCGGTTTCGTTCCTCTTCCTTCAGAAATAATCCCTTGCGATTCCATCTCTTCAATGAGACGTGCCGCGCGATTATAACCGATGCGGAATTTTCGCTGTACAGAAGATGTGGACGCTCCCCCTTGTTCTACAACAAATTGACATGCATCAAAGAACAATTCGTCTTCCGACTCAGCTTGTTCTGTTTTCGCTAATAAATCCTCTTGCTTAAATAAGTAGTTCGGCTTCATTTGCTTTCTCACATGATCAACTGTTTTCTCAATCTCATCATCCGATACATATACACCTTGTACACGAACCGGTTTAGACGTACCGTTTCCTAAGAATAACATATCACCACGACCAAGTAATTTCTCCGCGCCCCCAATATCAATAATCGTACGCGAATCAACTTGAGATGATACTGTAAACGCAATACGCGTTGGAATGTTTGATTTAATTAAACCTGTAATAACGTCTACAGATGGTCTCTGCGTCGCAACTAATAAGTGAATACCACAAGCACGAGCTTTTTGTGCAATACGACAAATCGCTTCCTCAACATCACCAGGAGCAACCATCATTAAGTCAGCTAACTCGTCAATAACGATAACGATATAAGGTAATGTCTCTCCTGGAATTTCTCGTCCACTTACAATGGTATTGTAACGAGTTAAATCACGAGCACCCGCGTGCGCAAACAATTCATAACGACGCTCCATTTCTTCAACTGCCCACTTTAATGCAGCTGTCGCTGCCTTTACATCCGTAATAACAGGTGCTACAAGATGTGGAACAGAATTGTATGGTGCAAGCTCAACCATCTTCGGATCGATTAACATTAACTTCACTTCATGCGGTTTCGCTTTATATAAAATGCTCGTTAAAATTGCGTTAATACACACACTTTTACCAGAACCTGTTGCACCCGCAATAAGTCCATGTGGCATTTTCCGAATATCCGTTACAATTGGATCGCCTGAAATATCAAGTCCTAGCGCAACTGTAAGCGGTGATTCGCTCTTTGTAAACACAGGACTTCGTAAAATTTCACGAAGAAATACTGGCTTACTTTCTTTATTTGGAACTTCGATTCCAATCGCACTCTTCCCTGGAATTGGTGCTTCAATACGAATATCTTTCGCTGCTAAACTCAGTTTAATATCATCACTTAAGTTTGTAATTTTATTTACTTTCACACCTGGGTCTGGCTGCACTTCGAAACGAGTTACCGCTGGACCTTGCGATACGTTAATAACATGTGCACCAACGTGGAAATTATTAAATGTTGTATTTAATAATTCTTTCTGTTCATCCAACCATTCCGTATTATCTAACGCTGCCTGCTGCGGAATTGACAACAATGTTAATGGCGGAATTGCATATGTCGGTGGTGTTTGCAATACATTTCGCATATCGTTCTCTCTTTGATTTACAACATATGCTTTCTCTTGTACTTCCGTACTTGAAGTTGGCTTTTGTACTTGCTCTGCCACTACTTGCTGCACTGGTTGTTCTTCCACTTGTGGTTTTACTACCTCTTGCTGCATTGGTTTCTCTTCTACTCGTGATTCCACCACTACTTGCTGCATTGGTTTCTCTTCCACTTGTGGTTCC
>NZ_JAKVPU010000013.1:0-119289 GCF_022487605.1 Bacillus sp. ES1-5
AAAGTTAGTTTGTCTAGCATCTAAAAATAAAAATTGACGTTTCACGTTGTTTGTTTCGTTCAGTTTTCAAAGAACTAAAAGCGGGTGAAGAGAATCGAACTCTCGACCAGAGCTTGGAAGGCTCTTGTTTTACCACTAAACTACACCCGCGTGGTCGGGAAGACAGGATTTGAACCTGCGACCCCCTGGTCCCAAACCAGGTGCTCTACCAAGCTGAGCCACTTCCCGTTATGGCGCGCCCGAGAGGAGTCGAACCCCTAACCTCTTGATCCGTAGTCAAACGCTCTATCCAATTGAGCTACGGGCGCTTATTCATGATGTTTTTTCGTCGTTGTATTTTGGCGACTCAATTATCTTATCATACTACATTTTCAAATGCAAGTACTTTTTTAAAAAAGATTTTTGATGCGGCCGAGAGGACTTGAACCTCCACGGGGTTTCCCCCACTAGGCCCTCAACCTAGCGCGTCTGCCGTTCCGCCACGACCGCGCGGAAAAAACAAAAGTGAGCCATGAAGGATTCGAACCTTCGACCCTCTGATTAAAAGTCAGATGCTCTACCAACTGAGCTAATGGCTCGTAAATGGCTGGGCTAGCTGGATTCGAACCAGCGCATGACGGAGTCAAAGTCCGTTGCCTTACCGCTTGGCTATAGCCCATCGAAATATTTATCTTCTTTTCAAAGACAAATGTTATTGTAACATAATGTCCAATAAAAAACAACTGCCAAATAGCAGAAGTTAAAATGGCGGTCCCGACCGGGGTCGAACCGGCGATCTCCTGCGTGACAGGCAGGCATGTTAACCACTACACCACGGGACCATTTGGTTGCGGGGACAGGATTTGAACCTGCGACCTTCGGGTTATGAGCCCGACGAGCTACCGTGCTGCTCCACCCCGCGATGATATTACTTATATATTTTATATGGTGGAGGATGACGGGATCGAACCGCCGACCCCCTGCTTGTAAGGCAGGTGCTCTCCCAGCTGAGCTAATCCTCCGAAGTGGTGACCCGTACGGGATTCGAACCCGTGTTACCGCCGTGAAAGGGCGGTGTCTTAACCACTTGACCAACGGGCCAGTATGTATGGCAGAGAAGAAGGGATTCGAACCCTCGCACCGCGTTAGCGATCTACTCCCTTAGCAGGGGAGCCCCTTGAGCCACTTGGGTACTTCTCTGTATGGCTCCGCAGGTAGGACTCGAACCTACGACCGATCGGTTAACAGCCGATAGCTCTACCACTGAGCTACTGCGGAATAATAAAGACAATTTGTATCTTATAAAATTTCTTATCGTAAGTCAAGATGTTTTTTCACAACATCTTGTACAAACGTGACATGTTTATAATATACTGGATTGCGTTTTCACTGTCAAGATGTTTTCTTTATCAGGTTCAGTTTCCCTTTACACTTTCCACAGACATATCTTTTTGTATTTATTTGACGTCTTCTTACATATTGAAGCGAACAGCCCATACATTCATACGTATAAACCTTTTTTTCCTTTTCTTCATTAATTATTCGTTTACAAAAGCGTGGCGCATCAACTTCTTTTAACAATTCACGAAAATCTCTATCCCGGTGCTTATAGCCCCTTCCTGTAATATGCAAGTGATAATGACAAAGCTCATGTTTAATGATTCCAACTAACTCTTCTTTCCCATACATTTCGTAATATCGATAATTCAGTTCAATATTGTGTGTATTCAATAGATAACGCCCACCAGTTGTACGCAACCTACTATTGAACATAGCTTTATGTAAAAATGGCATTCCGAAGTATTGTAGTGATACTTCTTCCACCAGACGCTGTATCTCTTGCTTATCCACTCTCATTCCTCCTAAACTAAAAAATATTTTTACACTTTTCTCCTCCCTTATACATATATTAAATAGTACATATACCCATCCTCATTCAAGAAGCGTGGTTTCTAAAAATATAGCATGAATAGAAATCCACTCACCAACCTCTCATCAATAGTACCTTAGATTGTTGAGAGTAGGATTAAACAAGGAGGGATTCCTATGCCTACGTGGCTAAAAAAACAAATGCAACGCGCATATTTTGAAAAAAACCGGTATCAAATTAAATTACTAAATGAATGCTGGTTTTATTATAGCAAAATACATCAAAGCTCATAATCCATTACACGTTTTATCCCATAAAAAAAGAGAGCAGTTTCATCCGCTCTCTTCTCTTACTATTCTATCGGCAACATAGATAGTGCAACGCGACCTTTTTTCGTATCAATATCATCTACCCATACCTTTACGATTTGTCCGACAGATACAATATCTAACGGATGCTTCACATACTGTTTGCTTAGTTTAGAAATATGTACTAAACCATCTTGTTTTACACCTACATCAACAAAAGCACCAAAATCAACAACGTTACGAACTGTTCCTTCCAGTTCCATACCACGTTTTAAATCTTCTAATTTCAAAATCCCTTTTTTCAGAAGCGGTTTAGGCAACTCATCCCTCATGTCTCGCTCTGGACTAATGAGCGCATCTATAATATCAACTAATGTTGGCTCCCCAACTCCCGTTTCTTGCGATAATTTAGAAATCTCCACTTCTTCTAAGCTCTTTTGTAATTGCAATTGCCCTACGTCATCTTTTGATAACCCTAGACTCTTCAATAACACTTCAACATTTTTATATTGTTCTGGATGAATACCCGTTCGATCTAACGGATTTGCCCCTTCTAATATACGTAAGAAACCTATGCATTGTTCATATGTCTTCGCACCTAGACGCGGTATTTTCTTTAAGTCTGTTCGTTTTGTAAATTTCCCTTCTTCTTCACGCTTTGCCACAATATTTTTCGCAACGGTTTTCGATAAACCCGAAACATATTGCAATAACGCAACTGAGGCTGTATTTACATTCACACCGACTTGGTTAACTGCCGTCTCTACTACAAATGTTAATGATTCATTCAACCTCTTTTGAGATACATCATGTTGGTATTGTCCAACCCCAACTGATTTAGGATCAATCTTCACAAGTTCAGCAAGTGGATCTTGCAGACGTCTCCCAATAGAAACAGCACTTCTTTCTTCAACCTGTAAATTCGGAAATTCCTCACGAGCTAAATCAGAGGCCGAATATACACTCGCACCAGCTTCGTTCACAATAATATAGAAGACTTCTTGTTTCACATTTTGTAATACATCAACTATAAATTCTTCCGATTCTCTAGAAGCTGTACCATTCCCAATCGCAATCATTTCAACTTGATATTTATCTATAATAGAAAGAACTTTCGTTTTTGCATCTTCATATTTACGAACAGGTGGATGCGGATAAATAACATCAATATATAGAACCTTCCCCGTATCATCTACAACAGCTAATTTACAACCCGTTCTATATGCAGGATCTACAGCTAACACAACCTTTCCTTTCATTGGAGGTTGTAATAACAAATTACGTAAGTTCTCAGAGAAAATATGTATCGCTTGTTCCTCAGCGGTTTCTGTTAATTCTTTTCGAATCTCTCTTTCAATGGAGGATTGAATTAATCGTTTATAACCATCCTCAATTGCTAACTTTACATAATGTGCACTTTTAGAATCGTTATCACGAATTACTCTCTTATATAAGAAAGTTACTATCTCATCTACTGGTGGAACAACAGAAACTCTCAATATAGCTTCTTTCTCACCGCGATTCATCGCTAATACACGATGCGGTACTACTTTCTGCAACGGTTCTTCATAACTGTAATACATTTCATATATATTCTTTTCATCTTTCTCTTCATCTTTTACGGACGAAGACATAACACCTTTTCTAAAAGTAACATTCCGAATCCAACTACGATAAGCTGCTTCATCTGAAATGATTTCTGCAATAATGTCTTGGGCACCTTGTAATGCTTCTTCTGCAGATTGCACTTCTTTCTCTGCGTTAATAAACTCCATTGCCTTCTGATTTGGATCTTCTTTCTTATATAACAATAACCATTCAGCTAACGGCTCTAGTCCTTTTTCTTTTGCAATCGTTGCTTTCGTTCTTCTTTTCTCTTTATATGGACGATATAAATCTTCTACTTCTTGCAACTTTACAGCTTTAACAATTTGCTGACGTAACTCTCCTGTCAGTTTCCCCTTCTCATCAATAAGACGAAGAACCTCTTCTTTCCTATCTTCAAGCTGCATCATATATTGCCATCTCTCTAAAATTGTACGAATTTGCACCTCATCTAAAGAGCCTGTCCATTCTTTTCGGTAACGAGCAATAAATGGAACTGTGTTACCTTCTTCTGTTAATTGAATAACATGACGAACTTGCTTTTCGGTAAAGCCTAATTCCTTCACTAACATTTTCATTAACGCTTGTCGATTATCTACCATTTCCATATACAACCGTAACCTCCTCTATAATAAAAAAAAGTTGCCCTGTAAAGAGAGCAACTTAAACTGCCGATTTAAAAATCTATTAGTCCTAAACTAATTTGTAGCGCTTCATCTACACGAATCATCATCACTTCATCTAAGTGAGTGATTTTGTCCGTTAAGCGCTGCTTATCGATTGTTCGAATCTGCTCAAGTAAAATAACAGAATCTCTCTCAAAACCATACTTTTTCGCATCAATTTCCACATGAGTGGGTAATTTAGCTTTTTGAATCTGTGCAGTAATAGCCGCTACAATCACCGTTGGACTAAAACGATTTCCGATGTCATTTTGAATGACAAGAACCGGACGAACGCCTCCTTGCTCAGAACCAACAACTGGGGAAAGGTCTGCAAAATACACGTCGCCGCGTTTTACAATCAAAATATTACCCCCCGCTAACTAAGCGTTCTACTGTATGAGCTGCTTCATACTCTGCTAAGAAAGCTTCCGATGCAATACCAAGATTAATTTTTCCCATTTCAATGTACCCACGTCGCATTGATTCATGTTGGTAGCGTTTCTTCGTCTTATGTTGACGCAATAACAGTTGTGTTGCCTGGCAAATTAGTTCATGGCGATTCTTATTCTCTTGTTTTCCAATTCCGTCCAATTCCGTTACCATTTGCTTTGGCAACCGAACCACGATTTCAGTAGTTACACTTGATTCGGACACAAAAATACACCTCCACCGTCAACTACACACCCAAATATATATATGACACCTATTGTAATAATACCATTGTATGGGGCCTGTTGCAAAGACTTCCTTATTCCTTGCTTATGTTTTCCAATTCACAAACAAAACATTCATATTCTTTTATTTTTATCTTATTACAAACAAGAAACGAAAGAGTTTCCCAGCAAAATTCACTTTAAATTATGTTAAAAGTAATGATAAGTAAAAAGCTTCTCATCAAAAATGAGCTTATTCTTAACCAATGAACAGTCCTCTCAAATGACAAGAAGCAAATCATACTACCTTCTATATATTGTTCAAATAATTGATTACTTCTACAACCTTGCCGTGCCGTATGAATATTCTCGGCACACGGAAGCTTATCGTTGCAATAATTTCATAATTAATAGTCCCAGAATATTCAGCAACCTCAGTAGCACTAATATACTCATCACCTTGTTTTCCAATGAGTGTAACTTTCGTACCAAGCGGTACTTCACAAGGAAGGTGTATCATGAATTGATCCATTGTTACTCGACCTACAATCGGTACCCTTTTACCATTTATAAGCACTTCGAACCCTTGTAATCTTCTAAGCCATCCATCTGCATATCCAATCGCAACAGTTGCAATCCATTCCTCCGTCTTCGTTCGGTAAGTGACGTTATAACTAATCCCATCCCCTTTAATCACCTGTTTAATATGAGCAACTTTCGTATGCAGTGATAGCGCTGGTTCTAATTTAAACGGTAAAAAAGGGCGTATTTCTACAGACGGGGATAACCCATACATCGCAATGCCAATTCGTACTGCATTAAATGTAATCCCTTGAAAACGTAGCGTTGCAGCACTATTAGCTGTATGGACAAATTTAGGATCCACTCCGAACTCTTTCAACCAACTTAACTGCTGCAAAAATGTGTTATATTGCTTATCAAAGTAAGAAGTCTCCACCTCATCCGCTGTTGCAAAATGTGTATAAACTCCTTCTAATTCTAAAAATGGCGCACCTTCTAAACTCTTTAAAAATCCTTTTAATTCTTTTCGTTCGCGTATTCCAATTCTTCCCATACCACTATCGAAATTAATATGGTATTTCATTGTAGATGAACCATCCCAAAGTTTGATCGCTTCATCCACCCATTCTTTTTGAAAAACAGTTAACGCTACATCATTTTCAGCAGCTACATTGACATCACGAGGCGGGGAAGGACCTAACACTAAAATCGGCACAGTAATACCAGCCCTTCGAAGCACTAGAGCTTCATCTAAAAAAGCAACCGCTAACCTTGTCGCCCCTGCTTCTAATGCCGTTTTAGCTACCGGTACATAATCGTGTCCATATGCATTCGCTTTGACTACAGCAAAAATCTCTACATCACTTGGAATGAAATCTTTAATGTGTGTAATATTGTTATAGATCGCATCTAAATCCACTTCCACCCAAGTGTCACGGTAAAATGGTGCTTCTTCCATAAATACACTTCCTTATACACGATATGCGAAGCTTATTCTTTTATATGCTTCTTTTATGAAATCCACCCTTCAAACTAAGAAAAGACGTGGTGCACATATATCACCACGTCTAAGAAGTTTACTTCACTTGCTTCTCTGTAACTGAACGAGCAACCATTAATAGCTCCTTCGGCTCTAAACCTTTAGACACGAGCATATATTCTACTCCGTTATGCGACCACGTTAAAGAATCTTTCGTCAATGCCCCAATTGTAAAGCCAAGATCAACCAATTCTCCGCTCACACTTATCGCTGACGAAGCCTCTGCAACTTTTGCCTTTTCTTGTATCAAAGTAAAGGATTTCTTACTTCCAGTGTATGTGAGTATCGCACGCTTGCCACTGTCTGTCTTCAACTCTTTTTCATCTTTCAAAACCATACCTTGCGGCGTATCACGCGGATACAAAATAGCAAATGGTTTGTCTTCTTTCGCTGCTGTTTGAACATCTACTTGCGCCCTAGACATATTTTGTTTCGTATCAAATGCACCTTTATCAAATTTCGCATCAAATTTCACTTTTGAGAAATCTACTTTCACAAGAACATTTTGATCATTATCCATTAACTTCACCGAAACTGGTGTTAAATCACTTTTCTTCAATGTAATCTCTTGTTTCGGCAACATGTTTTGATGTTGATAGTTTGTTTTTGTTTTAAAAATATAATACTTATCTGTTTTTTCAAAAGTAAGGTTTTTCTTATCCTGTAAAATATCTCTCACAAGGGATTCATATAAGTAAGCCTGGCTACTATTTTGCGGCCAATCACTTTGGAAACGGAAACTCTTATTAAGTGCTGGCGTTAATACAAATACCCCTTCTTCATTTCTTAAAATAATTTGGCTTTGATCTTTTTTCGCATTCTGCAAATTCACACGATAAAAAGAAGGTTCCTTATGCCATATTTCTACCTTGTACTCCTGAGGCTCATTCCCTGTTTTAATAGATAATTTTGCTTCAGCTTGATAACTTTTCATCCCTTTTACTTTCGCCTCTAAATCTCTCACAACATCATCTTGTTTCTTTTCCATACAACCCGCCAACACAAAAACGGTTAATAAACCGACAAGAACTAAAAACAGACGCCTTTTCATCACTTCAGCCCCTTTGCCCCTATAAATGAATGGAAGATGTACCTTCCTTATCGCTACATCAAATATATGAGACAAAGATATAAAATATGCAGACTAGCGTGACGAGCTTTCTAAAACAACTTGAGCAACAGCAAATTCCTTACTATGACTAATTGATAAATGAACAATATGCTCTGTACTTGTAACGAGAATCGGCTTACCTCTATCATCATTCCTTACTTCAATATCTAAAAAACTTACTTCTTTTCCAATACCAGTTCCTACCGCTTTTGAATACGCCTCTTTCGCTGCAAATCTTCCAGCTACAAACTCTGTAAGGCGACTTCCCTTCAGCTCCTTAGCAACATTACGTTCACTTTCAGTTAAAATACGCTCCATAAATTTAAGTTTTCCATCTAGCATTTTTTCAATTCGATTCAATTCAATAATATCGATTCCAATCCCTACAATCATTTCAAAATCCCCTTCTTCTATTTAGCTTTCTTTTTTCATATTGTAAGAATAACAGAGAATCTTTCTGATGCAAAAGGAGTGATACTCACAACATGCTAATACCTTCTGCCCGCATTTCCTTACAACCAATCGTCATCGCTTTACTTCTCATACAATTAGTCATGATTATGTCAAGCGACTTCCTTCTTTTTCCTATGGCATCCTACAATGAATATATCGCTAAAGGAGAATGGTGGCGTCTCATAACTTCCTTACTTGTACATGTAGACTTACAACATTTCCTTTCTAATAGTATTTGTTTATTTGTGCTTGGCTCTTCTATTGAAAAACAACTAGGACACTTTTCTTTCATCATTATTTTTTTCCTTTCTGGTATTCTTGGAAATATTTCTTCTTATCTCATTATGCCTCTTGAATATATTCATGCCGGGGCATCTGGTGGTATTTTCGGATTGCTAGGTGCACAATTATTTCTATTGTATAGTCGATATCGTTCTCCCAATCCAAGAGACATCGCTATTTTTTCAATCATGATATGTATATTACTACTATTCACTTTCTTCAATCCCTCTGCTAACCCTATAAGCCATTTAACAGGATTAATCATTGGCGGTATTTGCACCCCTTTATTAACAAAAAAATCCGATGGTGCAGAGCTTATTTAATATAAAAGCTCGCACCATCGACAATTTCTACATCTGTTTGTTTACTTAAATCTCTCATTAATTGAAATAAAGACTCATCCTTCTTCTTCGCCTCAATCATACAATCAATTTGCGAAACACTTCCCTTTATCTTTTTTAAAAAAGATAAAAAAGTATCTACATTAATAAAGTCCGCATGTGCTCTCGGGTCTTTTCCCTCTCTAGGACTAGAAATGTGCATTTTCACTGGTAACAAAGACGATTCCCACGTATGTACAACACGCGCCCAATCTTCATGCCAATCTTCTCGATCATTATTCATCATATGGTGATGCAAATCAAACACGACTGGAACATCTAATTTTTCACCTAAATACAATGTTTCTTCTAAAGAAAAAGTCGTATCATCATTTTCTAATATGATCATCTCTTGGATACTTCTTGGAACACTTGACCAATTTTCTATAAATCGTTCTAATGCGAGTTCCTTATCGTTATAACCTCCACCCACATGTAATACGCATCGTTGCTTATGTGCAATTCCCATACCTTTTAATAATTTTTTATGCATCTGCAATGTCTTTACAGATTGTTTAAAAATATTCTTCTCAGGTGAATTCAGCACAACAAAATGATCTGGATGAAAATCAATACGCATATTCATTCGAATAGCGTAATCACCTAGCACTTTTAAATTTTCTTTCAAGGGGCGAATATAGTTCCACTCTAACAACTCCTCATGATTCGCCAAAGGAACAAGTTTGGAACTAAGCCGAAAGAAAGATATATCATGCCCTTTATTATGCTTTAATAACCGTAAACAATTTTCTAAATTCGAATTAGCAATTCTTTCGAGTTTACGAATTGCAGCCTCCCGATCATCAATTCGTTGAAACTGCGCATATGTCATCGTTTGAGATGGAGATGCATTCTTTAAATGTACACTCATCGCAACATACCCAAGTCTTACAAGCATGTAACACCTCTTTTCTACACAAGTTATTATGTAGTATGTACAATTACAGAAATAAAAAAAGAGAATGCCAACAAAGGGCATTCTCTTTTTTTATTAAGCTTGTGGACGGCTATGATGTTTTCTTTCGCCACGTCCATTTGAAGATCCAGGGCGACCTTGACCTTCACCTTTACGACCACGGCTACCACCATCACGATTGCGATCACGGTTACGGCCATCGCCACCACGGCTACCACCATCACGATTGCGATCACGGTTACGACCATCGCCACCGCCGCGTCCGTCACGACTACGATTACGGTTACCATCACGGTATCCGCCTCCGTTACCGCCGCGTTTTTTAGAACCGCCACCTCTTGAAACAACTGGTGGTTCTGACGTTAAAGCGATTGGAGTTGTATCTGGCTCTTTTGTCATCATTTTTAAAGCAGCAGCTACTACTGTTACAGAATCATTCTCTTCTAACATTTCTTCTGCAATACGCTTGTAGTATGATAAATTATCATTTTCAATTGTGCTTTGAAGTTTTTCAGCGATTAAACGTTGTTGACCTTCTAATGCCTCGTCAAGTGTCGGTGCTTCCATACGATCAACTTTACGTTTTGTAGTGCGCTCGATATTTTTTAATTGTCCTGATTCACGTGGTGTTACAAATAACATTGCAATACCTTTTTTACCTGCACGGCCAGTACGACCGATACGGTGAACGTATGATTCTGGATCTTGTGGGATATCGAAGTTATATACATGTGTTACGCCTGAAATATCAAGACCACGTGCAGCAACGTCTGTTGCAACAAGAACTTCAATAGCACCTTCTTTAAATTTACGTAATACAGACATACGCTTCGCTTGTGTTAAGTCACCGTGAATACCTTCTGCTGCATAACCACGTAAGTTTAATGCTTCTGATAATTCATCAACACGACGCTTTGTACGACCGAATACGATTGCAAGCTCTGGAGATTGAATATCTAATAAGCGTGTTAACACGTCAAACTTTTTCTTTTCTTGCACTTCTAAATAGAACTGCTGAATGTTTGGCATTGTTACTTCTTTTGCTTTTACTTTAATGTGTTGAGGCTCAGTCATGAAACGCTCAGCAATACGACGGATTGGATCTGGCATTGTCGCTGAGAATAATAATGTTTGATGTGTATCTGGCACATCTGTTAAAATCGCTTCAATATCTTCAATGAAGCCCATGTTTAACATTTCATCCGCTTCGTCAAGAACAACTGTCTCTACGTTTTGTAAGCGAAGTGTTTTACGGTTAATATGATCTAAAATACGACCCGGCGTACCAACAATAATGTGTGGGTGTTTTTTTAGAGCACGAATTTGGCGGTTAATATCTTGACCACCATAGATTGGTAAAATACGAACGCGTTTATGTTTACCAATTTTGTACAGCTCTTCTCCAACTTGAATTGCTAATTCACGCGTTGGCGCGATAACAATACCTTGAACTGCTTCTTTATTTGTATCCACTTTATCTAATAGTGGTAATCCGAATGCTGCTGTTTTCCCTGTACCTGTTTGCGCTTGCCCAATAATATCCTTACCTTGCAATGCATGTGGAATTGTTTCAGCTTGAATCGGCGTAGCCTCTTCAAAGCCCATACTTTCAACAGATTGTAGTAAAGACTCACTTAATCCTAATTCTCGAAATGTTGTCAATGTTACTTCTCCTTTTCTATCCTATACTTATCATTTAAAAAAAGGCGTTTTCCGAATTTGCGGAAAAGCCCTTTTCCTGAATGCTCACGTATATAAACGGGCGTATATTCTTCGCGAAAATACTTCTAAACGTTATTACACTTTATCAATTATAAGTTTTGTATGTGCAAAAAGCAAACCCAACTGTTACCTTATTTTCATATTCAGAGTTTTTTTCTTCACTTTTATTTTTTTATATTTACTGTAAGCGCTTATTATAAGTTTCTTCTATTTTCGCATCTATCATCCCTATTTATATACACCAATTATTTCAACATCGTAATTACTTCTTCCAATTTCATGCCGCGAGATGCTTTTATTAATACAACATCTTTCACATCAACTACTGCTTGTAACTCTTTTACTAGCTCTTCTTTATTATCATACGCTTTTACACGCTCAATAGGGAAATTAATTTTCGCTCCTTCAGCAATTTGAGCCCCTAATTTACCATACGTGAACACATATGCAATTTTTGCTGGATCGATTAATTTACCGACTTCATAATGAAACTGTACTTCTTGATTTCCAAGCTCTAACATATCACCGAGTACAACGATCTTCTTAGCAAATCCATCTAAACCGTTCATTAAGTGGAATGCTGCTTCCATAGCTGTCGGACTTGCATTATAAGCATCATTAATAATTGTTAATCCACTATCCGTTTTTACAATTTCCATACGCATGCCCGTCATTTGAAGTGTTACTAAACCTTGTTTCATTTCTTCCCATGTTACACCAAAATGTTTCGCAATTGCCATTGAAGCAAGCGTATTATACACATTATGTTTCCCCAATACTGGTAAGTAGAATGAAATATTTTCATCTCTATTCATTTTAAAATGTGTCCCAGTCGCCTGTAATGCTACAGTAGTTGGATAATAATCATTTGCTCTAGCATCACCAAATGTAACTGTTTCAGCTATTAAATTCATTTCAGGAACACGATTTGTTAATAATGGCTCATCTCCGTTATATACGAATACTCCACCTTCTTGTAATCCTGTCACAATTTCTAATTTCGCTTCAGCAATTGCTTCACGAGAGCCTAAATCCATTAAATGTGCCTCACCGATGTTCGTAATGATAGCTGCATTTGGACGTGCTAACTTAGATAAGAATTCAATTTCTCCTCGGCTCGACATACCCATCTCTAATACAGCTACTTCTGTATTTTCTTCTAAGTTTAAAATAGTAAGAGGTAACCCAATATGGTTATTGAAGTTTCCTTCTGTTTTTTGAACTTTGAATTTAGTCGAAAGAAGACTTGTTACAATATCTTTTGTAGATGTTTTACCATTACTCCCTGTCACACCAATAACTTTCACATCCAATTGATCGCGATAGTTTTTCGCTAACATTTGTAATGCCGATAGCGTGTCTTCTACAAAAATAACGGGAAGATTCTCAGGTGGATTTGCTACATCTTTCATCCATAATGTCGCCACAGCTCCATTTTCAACGGCTTTATCTACAAAAGCGTGTCCATCGAAACGTTCACCTTGAATCGGAACATATAGGTTGCCTTTTTCGATTTTTCTCGTATCAATAGACACTCCTTGTATAGTAATTCCCTCATATTGCTCTGCTAATCCCGTACCATTTACCATCTGTTCTACTTGTTTTAACGTTCGATTTATCATGAGAACACTCCTTACATAGAGGAAGCACTATTCCTGCGAATAGTGCTTCCTCCTTTTTTGTTAGATTGTATATTTAATTTTTTGTTTTTCTTCGTGACGCTCAATCGCTAAACGAATTAGCTCTTCAATTAATTCCGGATACGGTAATCCAGTATGTTGCCATAGTAGAGGGAACATACTAAACGGCGTAAACCCTGGCATCGTATTCACTTCGTTAATATATACTTCTCCATCTTTCGTTAAGAAGAAATCAGCTCTTGTTAAGCCAGCACTATCTAACGATTGGAATGCAATAATCGCATCTCGCTTAATGACATTAGACTCTTCTTCTGTCATTTCAGCTGGAATAATTAACGCTGTATCACCATCGATATATTTCGACTTATAATCATAGAAGTCCTTTTTCGGTACGATTTCACCTACAACTGAACATTTCGGTTCATCATTACCTAGTACACCAACTTCTACTTCACGTCCAACGATATTTTCTTCTACAATAATTTTACGGTCAAATTGGAATGCCTCTTCAAATGCATTCTCAAGCTCTTCACGATTTTTACACTTATTAATACCAACACTTGAACCAAGGTTTGCTGGTTTTACGAAGCAAGGATATCCTAAAACTTCTTCTACTTTTTCATATGCTGTTTCACAATCTTTTTCCCATGCACTACGAATAAACGATGCATACTTCGCTTGTTTCAATCCAGCTTCTGCGAAGATGTTTTTCATAACAACTTTATCCATACCAGCAGCAGATGCTAGAACACCATTTCCTACATAAGGAATGTTCATTAATTCTAATAATCCTTGAACCGTTCCATCTTCACCATTTGGTCCATGTAATAATGGGAAAATAACGTCGATAGCATTTTCCTCAGAAGCTGCAGATGGAATGATTTCTGTGCTTAATGATAACGGAGAAATCGCATTTTCTGCGTCGCTCATTTTTAGAACTTCAACATCTGTTACTTCACCTTCAATACGCTCACCGCGCACCCATTGACCTTGTTCTGTAATATAAATTGGATGAATCTCGAATTTATCTTGATTTAATGCTTTAATAGCAGCAAGAGCCGTTTGTAGCGAAACTTGATGCTCAGCTGATTTTCCACCATATAATAAACCTAATTTAATTTTTGTCACTGAAATCACCCTAACCAATTGTTTTCATTTTTCTATTTTAGCACTTTTTATAAAAATAGGTAGTTCCTATTTGAAATAAAATGTAACTTCCACAAATAATTAAATGACACCACTTATTGGTTTTCTATACTTTTTCTACTTAACTTTCTTCATAAATATACAAAATTAAATTCTAAAATACAGTGAAACTTTAATTAACGAGGGGCCATCCCCACTAATTATCAGCCCGCACCAATCGGGCAGTTATCTCCCGCCGAATTTTGAGGTGGAAGTCTTACTGCCCACAAATAGCGGGATAAAATTGCAATCCAATCTAGTTATGTACCTAAAATATGTAGAAATCCCCTTTTTGTGTATGTCATCTACTCATTAAGAAGATTGTTTGGTCAGTGTGCCTTTTTGCCTTTGCTCAACGAGACGATCTAAAGAAACATATACAATACCTGCAACTACACATCCTACAGCTAAAATTGTAAATAGAAAGTGGCCAAGTAATCGATCCAATAAAAAACCGCCAAGAAGTGGACCAAATGCGCCTCCTGTAATCCACTGCAAACTGGCAGCTCCCATATAAGTCCCTCTCAAGTGCTCAGGGGCCAAATTCGCTACAAACGTCATCTGTACAGGCGACATAATCATCTCACCTAACGTATATATGGCATAAACGAACAGCAACGTTATTAAAATAATCGTAGCATTTGCATCAAATTCTCCAAACCACTTCGGTAACCATCCTATAAAGAACAAACCAACTCCGAACAAACATGCACCATATAACATCGTCTTTCCGACAGGTTTATCTGTGGCCCATTTTGAAATTTGAAATTGGAACAACACAACTAATAGTCCATTTAAAGCCATTAAATATGGATATGGATTGTTAGTTCCAAAAATGCCTTTCATTTCATTATCAAAGTGCAGCGGCAACATGCCTTCTGTTTGAGAAAATCCCATCGAAATAATGATACCTGCTAACAAATAAATCATTAGTGCCTTATCTCTCATTACAATTTTCCAAACCGCCCCTGATTCCTTTTCTTTATTCTCTTCTTTATTCGCACTCTTTGGCATTGTCTCTTGAATAAGAATGAATACAAGTAATGCATAAAATAACATCGTAGACGAGGCAATAATAAACACAAGGTTCTTTGACAACATAACTACTGAAGCACCCATTATCGGGCCAATTGCAGCACCTATATTGTGCCCCATTCGTAATAAACCATATGCTTCTGTTCTTTTTTCAGGTGCCGTTACATCCGCAACCATTGCTGATGCAGCGGGATGGAATAATGAATTACTGAGCCCTAAAAAAATAGATAAAATAGCATAAGGAATAAATCCTTCTATAAATAAAAAACCTAGCATGAACAAAGCATTACTCACCATTGAAAAAATCATTATTGGCTTTCTTCCATATATATCAGCAATCCTCCCACCAAGAAGAGAACCGAAACTTGCGGCAATCGGAGAAAGTGCCATAATAACCCCTACTTCCAATAACGAATCCACCTTATCTTTTAAATATAGGGCAAAAAAAGGCATCAACATCATCATTGCAATTCCATTTAACGTTTCGCCAATAAACCGAATCCATATGTTTCGGTCCATCTCCCTTAACTCACGCCACGTATTTTTCATACATTCCCCCCCTCAGTTCCCCAACAATTATATTATATACACAATCAGAAAAATGTAAATTTTCAGAATAAAAAATCCATCCTAACAGAATTAGAATGGATTTTTCAACTTATAAATTTGCTGCATCTTCTTCGTCTTTACTATTATTTAAAGCACTATGTTTTCGGCTATATAAGAAGTAAACCGCAATACCGATAACCATCCATACCCCAAAACTAATCCAAGCAGTACCGGATAACTGAAGCATTAAATATAAACAAAAAATCACCGTTAATGCTGGTAAAAATGGTACAAGCGGTGCCTTAAATGCTCTTGGTAAATCAGGGTGAGTTCTTCTCATTACAATAACAGCAACAGCTACAAGTGCAAAGGCTGATAAAGTCCCCATATTTACAAGATGCGCTAACACATTTAAATCTATTAATCCTGAAATAAGTGCTGCAATAATTCCTGTTGTCCATGTATTTAAAAATGGTGTTTTAAATTTTGGATGGACTTTAGCAAGGCGCTTCGGCAATAATCCATCTCTACTCATTGCATACGAAACACGTACTTGCCCATACATCATAACTAACATTACTGTTGTGATTCCTGTAATTGCTCCTACTGAAATTACTCCCGCTAAACTATCTTGTCCAATAAATTGAAGTGCAAAAGCAACTGGATCTGATATATTTAACTGTCCGTATGGAACAATTCCTGTCAAAATAAGTGAAACAACAATATAAAGAACTGTACAAATTAATAAAGATGCAATAATGCCAATTGGTAAATCACGTTGTGGACGTTTCACTTCTTCTGCTGCCGTTGAAACTGCATCAAACCCTATGAATGCAAAGAACACTGTAGCAGCTCCAGCCATGACACCATCTAAGCCAAACGGCATAAAAGGTGTCCAATTTTCAGGTTTTACATAATTAAAACCAGCAAAGATAAATATGAGAACAACCGCTAATTTAATAAACACCATAATGTTATTTATTCGTGCACTTTCACGAACACCTCTAGATAAAAGAACTGTCATCACTAAAATAATTAGAACCGCAGGCAAATCAATTATTCCACCCTTTCCTGTACCAGGGGCCGAGGAGAGAATGGTAGGAATATGGATCCCAAATCCCTTTAATAAAGATTGAAAATAAGCGGACCAACCGTTTGCTACAGCAGATGTAGCGAGTAAATACTCAAGCATTAAGTCCCATCCAATTAAAAATGCGAATACCTCTCCCATCGTCGCATATGTGTACGTATACACACTGCCTGAGACAGGAACTGAAGAAGCGAATTCAGCATAACAAAATGCAGCAAAGGCACAGGCTAAAGCGGCTATCGCAAATGATAATATAATAGCTGGTCCAGAATGTTTTGCTGCTACCACGCCCGTTAGAACAAAAATACCTGTTCCAACAATTGCCCCGATTCCAAGCATAGTTAAATCCAATGCACCCAATGTTCTTGCTAACGTCTTTTGCTTACTCTCTTGCATTAGCTTTGCAATAGGCTTCTTTTGAAAAATTTGCTTCATAGCATGCTCCTCCAAGTTTTAAATTTTCTGAAAATTTTTAATTCGCTTTTTTATTTTACTCATTGCACTTTCCCCAGTCAATACTTTTGTCGAAATAAGTAGAAATCTTTCGGAACATACAATATCCTTATCGTTGTTTCTATATATCTTTCCGTAATTTTTTTTGGTATTATTATACATGTCGATTCCACAAAAGAGGCATGCTCACTTATTGAGCATGCCTCTTTTCACCTATTTCACAGTATGTGAACCTTCTTCAATCCAGCTATACATATATTTTTCATCTTCTGTTTCATGTGCTTGCTTTACAATACGAAGCGGACGGAACGTGTCTATCATAACAGCTAGTTCAAGTGTTTCTTTCTTCCCTATACTTCCCTCTGTTTTCCCAGGATGCGGCCCATGAGGAATTCCGCTCGGATGAAGTGTAATAGAACCTTCTTCCACACCTTTCCGGCTCATAAAGTTTCCTTCTACATAGTACAGTACTTCATCACTATTCACGTTACTATGATAATATGGTGCCGGAATAGATTCTGGATGATAGTCGTATAAACGTGGTACGAAAGAACAAATAACGAAATTGTGACCTTCGAACGTTTGATGTACTGGAGGTGGCTGATGAATACGACCTGTGATTGGTTCAAAGTCCTCTACATTAAAGACCCACGGATATAAATAGCCATCCCATCCAACAACATCTAGCGGATGGTGCCCTAAAACATGCTTATGCATATATCCCCTCGACTTTGTCATTACGACAAACTCACCTTTGTCATCATATGTCTCTAATTTTTCAGGACCACGAATATCTCTCTCACAAAACGGACTATGCTCTAACAATTGTCCATATTCATTCCGATAGCGACGCGGCGTTGTAATTTGACTATTTGCCTCTACAACAAGAAACTTAGTCTCTCCTTCATCTGGAATAACACGATAGATCGTTCCAATTGGAATCGTTACATAATCACCTTTTCTATAGTGAATTGTTCCAAACATCGTTTCAATTTTCCCTGTTCCGTAATGAACAAATAACATTTCATCGCCATCACCATTACGGTAGAAATAGTCCATTTTTTCTGTTGGAGTCACCACTCCAATTAATAAATCCTCATTCCCAAGCATAAAGTTTCTTCCGCTTACTGCATCACCAGTTTTTTTATTTTCTTTCGTGCGAAAGTGACGATGAGCAAGAGCTACATCTTCTTCATACTGCAACTGACAAGAATGAGATAATGCCGCATGACCTACTTCCGTTGGCATATAATGATGGTACAAAATAGATTGCGTACCAGAAAAACCTTTTGTTCCCATTACCTGTTCGCGATAAAGCGACCCATCTTTTTTACGGAATTGTACATGTCGTTTATGAGGTAGCTCCCCCATGTGACGATAAAACATGCCCATCACCTGCTTCCATTTCTTTTTTGACCGTATTACGTAACGTACCTAAACCAGTAATTGTAAGTTCTACAACATCCCCATCTTGCAGCCACTCTTCCGTACCCAGTTCTAAAACACAACCTGTTCCTACTGTCCCAGAACCAATTACATCGCCTGGATATAACGTAACGTCTTCCGAAGCACGTTCAATCATTTCAGCAAATGTATAGTAAATATCTTGGAAGTTCCCCTTTGATAATAGCTTTCCATTTACATGAGCAGTCATCTCTAACTCATAACGGTCACCGTTACGATAAACATCCAATTCCTCTTTCGTAACAAGGTGCGCTCCTAATGAAGTTGCAAAATCTTTTCCTTTTGCTGGACCAAGTCCTACCTTCATTTCTGTTGCTTGTAAGTCCCTTGCACTCCAGTCGTTCATAATACAATAACCAAAAATGTATTCCTCTGCTTGTTCACGAGAAATATTTCTTCCTTCTTTCCCAATTACGCAAGCGATCTCTAACTCATAATCAAGCTTTTTAGATTTCTTCGGACCAATTACAAAATCATCCGGACCAATTACAGCACGATGGTTCGTAAAATAAAAAACCGGGATATCGTACCATTCAGGTACAACCTCTAGCCCTCTCCGGCCGCGGGCTGTTTTTACATGCTGTTCAAACGCGTAAAAATCCCGAATACTACTCGGATTAGGAATTGCCGCCGCTAATTGCACTTCCTCTAAGGAATATATACCCTTTTCCGGATTCTCCATATTACGCAATACTTCTACATACTCATCCGCTTTCTCTAAAAAGGCGAACATAGAAGAAGGTAATTTTCCATCACTAGCAAGATTCATATCAATTACTTTGTCACCTTCAAGCCATCCAGCTCGCATTTCTTTCGAAGGAAGACGAAATGTAACAAATTTCATCATGATTCCTCCCTATAAAAATGAAATTTCCACCAGCAAAGAGACTTTTGCTGGTGGATACAAATCTTATAAATTTCCGCGACGTTCCTGTTCTCTTTCAATTGATTCAAATAATGCTTTAAAGTTCCCTTCTCCAAATCCGCGAGAACCTTTACGTTGAATAATTTCAATAAATAAAGTTGGGCGATCTACAATTGGTTTCGTAAAGATTTGTAGTAAGTATCCTTCCTCATCGCGATCTACTAAAATCTTTAATTCTTTTAACCTATCAATTTCTTCATCAATTTTCCCAACTCGCGCACTTAACTCGTCATAATAAGTATCAGGTGTATCTAAAAACTCCACGCCATTTTCGCGAAGCGCTTCCACTGTTTTAACGATATCGCTTGTTAATAAAGCAAGATGTTGTACACCTGCTCCATTATAGAATTCTAGATATTCTTGAATTTGCGATTTTCTCTTTCCATCTGCTGGCTCGTTAATAGGGAACTTAATACGACTTCCATTTGTCATAACTTTCGACATTAATGCTGAATACTCTGTACTAATATCGTCATCATCAAAATGAATCATTTGTTTAAAGCCCATAACATTCTCATAATAGCTAACCCATTCTTCCATTTTCTCAACATTACCAACTACGTGGTCTACAGCAATTAAACCTGACTCTTCAAATGGAATATTAAACTCCACCTGTTGGAATCCTGGCATAAATGTTCCTTTATAATTTTTACGCTCTACAAGCGTGTGAATTGTATCACCATACGTACCAATAACTGCTTTTTTCAATGTACCGTTCTCGTCTGTTAATTCCACAGGTGGAGCAATCGCAACGGCACCACGTTTCACAGCTTCCGAGTATGCTTTGTCAACATCGTCAACAAGTAAAGCAACATCTTTTACACCATCACCATGTGTCTTTACAAATTCTGCGATACGATTATCGCTACTTAAAGCTCCAGACACAACAAAACGCATATTTTTTTGCACAAGAACATAAGATACCTTTTCACGGTTACCAGTTTCTAATCCAGAGTAAGCCACAATTTTGAAACCGAATGCTCTCGCAAGGTAATAACTTGATTGCTTTGCATTTCCTACATAAAATTCCAAATGATCTACATCACGTACCGGAAAAAAGTCCTCCATTTGTGCAGCTAGCGTATCCATAGATTTTTGTTTCATAAAATTCTCATCCCCCTGTAAATAGATTAAATGGTCCATACTTAAAGCCAACCGAAAACGCTTCCAACATCAATTAATAGAAATTAGTTAGCAAGCTAACAAATTCTGACCTTTAAAATTTTCTATCTTTTCTGTCAAATTCCTCTTTTTTTCTTACATATAAAATTCGACTTTTTTCTCTTTACATGAAGAAGGGAATATTAATACTTGAAGGTATATAGGAGAGGAAAACAAAAAAGACCCCAACATATTAACTACTTACTAATATGCTAGAGTCTTTATTTTTTTTGAATGATTGTATTTATATGTCTCATACTAATACATTTGCAAGGAATAAAATAAATGATGTTAATACTACCGCTCCACCTAATGATCCTAATAAATCTGTTTTTGTTACTTGTAACACTTGTTCGCTGTTCATATTCCTCATTCTCCTTTCATTTTGTATGATTTAAAACTTCTATTATACTAATACGCTTGATAGAAATACGATTAATGCCGTTAACACTACTGCTCCACTTGCCGATCCTACGAAATCACCTTTTGTTACTTGTAATACTTGCTCTTTCATATCTTTCATTCTCCCTTCTATTTTCTTTTGTTACAAAACTTCTATTATACTAATACGCTTGATAGAAATACGATTAATGCCGTTAATACTACCGCCCCACTTGCTGATCCTACGAAGTCACCTTTTGTTACTTGTAATACTTGCTCTTTCATATCTTTCATTCTCCTCTCTTTTTTCTTTTGTTACAAAACTTCTATTATACTAATACGCTTGATAGAAATACGATTAATGCCGTTAACACTACTGCTCCACTTGCCGATCCTACGAAATCACCTTTTGTTACTTGTAATACTTGCTCTTTCATATCTTTCATTCTCCCTTCTATTTTCTTTTGTTACAAAACTTCTATTATACTAATACGCTTGATAGAAATACGATTAACGCTGTTAATACTACTGCTCCACTTGCTGATCCTACGAAGTCACCTTTTGTTACTTGTAATACTTGCTCTTTCATTTTATGTATCCTCCTTTTTAATAAGTTATCTATATGTAATTTCTAAGAAATGTTTATTTCATAGTTTTTATGTTAGCGTTACATTAAAGTTATTAACGTAACGTTTGTAACATTAATGTAACATAACTATTGTTACGTTGCAATATAATTACGTAAATTTTATTACACTTTTTTTACCTTTTTTATAAACACCCTTAAAAACCCTGTTTTAATGCACTTTCTACTAAGTTGACGTTTGTAATGTTATTGTAATATTACAGTCATATAACGAAACACCCTCATACCTACCTCTATTTTTATTACAAATTAAAGTGCATATTCAAAGTAATAAGATGGCGCCTATCAAATTTTTACTGACGGTTCACGCGAGATAAAATACGATCTTTCCAAGATAAGTTTATATGTTTCCTCTATATAACTATGTATAATAAAAGCAAAGAGGTGGTCATTTTGAAATTAATCGCATTAGATATGGATGGTACGCTACTATCATCTAATCTTGAAATCTCCAAAGAGAACTTACAAGCTATCCAAACTGCAAAAGAGGCTGGTCATATAGTCATGATTTGTTCTGGTCGTGCAAAAGAGGATGCTTTAAAATTATTGGAAGAATATAAACTATCTCTTCCAGTTGGAGCGAGCAATGGGGCAATTGTTTATGCGGATGGAAAAGTAATTAACTCGCGTTGTTTACAAAATGATAAAGTATACAAGCTTGCAAAATTACTAGAATCTGAAGGTTTTCCTTATAAGCTATATACGAATAAAGGAGTTTATTCTCCATATACATGGCAAGATCAAGTCATGCAAGCGTTCGAAGAAAACAAGCATGCACTAGATGTTACACTTGAAGAACTTGAAAGAATTACAGAAAAACAAAAGAAATCAAACTTAATTACTGATTTCCAAAAAATCGAAGATGTTGTAAATAATCCAGAATTAGAGATATCTAAATTCTTCATTTTGACATTTAATGCAGCGCATCGTGAACAGCTATTAAGCATGTTACAAGAAGACACTGATATTTCAGTTACGGCATCAGCTCCTACTAATGTAGAAATTATGGATAAGCATGGTCATAAAGGGAACGGTCTACAAGAAATGGCTGCTTATTTCAATATACCAATTGAAGATACTATTGCGATCGGGGACAACTTTAATGATGTGCCAATGTTACAAGTAGCTGGCTTATCAGTTGCAATGGGAAATGCTGAAGAAGATGTAAAAAAACTATGTGATGTCGTAACATTAACAAATAATGAGCATGGTGTTGCTCACGCAATCGAGAAATTTGTATTGAAACAAACTTCATCTAGTAAATAAAAAAAGGACTCTTTCAATTTGAAAGGGTCCTTTTCTTTTATACATGATGACAAGCAACAAAATGCTCTTCACCAACATTACGGAATTCTGGTACCGTTTGTTTACAAATATCTGTTGCAAACGGGCAACGTGTATGAAAGCGACAACCCGAAGGTGGATTTGCTGGACTTGGAATATCACCCTCTAGTATAATCCGCTCTCGCTTCACCGTTGGATCTGGTATTGGCACAGCTGATAACAACGCTTTTGTATACGGATGCAGTGGGTTCGTAAATAACTCATCACGCGGCGCTGTTTCCACAATCGTTCCTAAATACATAATTCCAATTTTCGTACATAAGTGCTCTACTACGCTTAAATCATGTGAAATGAACAAATAAGATAGTCCCTTTTTCTCCTGTAACTCACTAAATAAATTAATGATCTGTGCTTGAATAGATACATCTAGTGCTGCCACAGGTTCGTCAGCTACTATAAATTCCGGATTTAATACCATAGCTCTTGCGATAACGATACGCTGACGTTGTCCACCAGAAAACTCATGAGGATACCGGTCAATATGATATGGGGCTAAGCCACATAACTCTAATACTTCTGTCACTTTTTCACGAACATTTTCTTTCGTCGCTAGTCCGTGAGCCAACATCGGCTCGCCCAGTGCTTCTCCAATTCTCATTCTCGGATTTAATGAGCTAAATGGATCTTGAAACACAAGCTGCATATTAGGACGATGTTTTCTCAATTCCTCTTTTGATAGAGAATGAACATCGTGTCCTTTAAACTTCACTTCTCCCTCCGTTTTTTGAACGAGACGTAAAATTGTTTTTCCTATCGTCGTTTTTCCGCTTCCTGATTCACCAACGAGACCGAACACTTCGCCTTTATTAATAGTAAAACTTACTCCATCAACTGCTTTCACATGTCCAATCGTTCTACTAAATATGCCGCCTTTAATTGGGAAATATGTTTTTAAGTTTTTTACTTCTAATAATGGTTCACTCATTGTCCCGCACGCTCCTCATATAACCAGCAAGCTACTTTATGATTCTCATCATGTACATTTAGATTCGGTGCTTCTTCTTTACATATTTCCATACAATGCTCACAACGACCGCTAAAGTAGCAAAATTCATCCAAACCGACTAAATTAGGAACTTGCCCTGGAATGGAGTATAGTTTATCTATTCGTTTTCCCATCACTGGTTTTGATTTCAACAGCCCTTTCGTATACGGGTGTTTCGGATTTTGGAATATTTCTAGTACTGGTGCTTCTTCAATAACTTTCCCACCATACATAACGACAACGTAATCAGCCATTTCTGCTACAACACCTAAATCATGTGTAATTAATAAAATTGATGTTTTAAATTCCTCTTTTACTTGTCTTAATAAGTCCAATATTTGAGCTTGAATCGTAACATCAAGAGCCGTTGTTGGCTCATCGGCAATTAGTAACTTCGGATTACAACTAAGTGCAACAGCAATCATAATACGTTGTAACATGCCACCACTCAGTTCGTGCGGATAAGAATGGACGATTTCATCCGCACGAGCTATACCAACTTTACGAATTAACTCAATTGCCTTCTTATACGCTTCATTTTTGCTAAGTAATTCATGCTCTCTTAACGTCTCTACAATTTGTTCACCTACAGTGAAGACAGGATTTAGCGATGTCATCGGTTCTTGGAAAATCATCGCAATGTCATTGCCTCTTAAACTACGAAGTTCTTTCTCCTTCATTTCTAAAAGACTTTTTCCTTCATATAAAATATCGCCACCTACTACACTGCCCGATTCAGCAATAAGCCCCATAATAGATAAAGCCGTTACACTCTTCCCGCACCCTGATTCACCTACAACACAAACTGTTTCACCTTCTCGAACTGCAAAACTAACATGATTAACAGCCTTTACTGTCCCTTCCTCTGTCTGAAAGTGTGTTTGTAAATCTTTCAGTTCTACTAACGCTCTACTCATATTTCCTCACCTACCGTCTCATCTTTGGATCTAACGCATCACGAAGTGCATCACCAAGTAAATTAATAGATACAACTGTTATAAAGATGGCAAAGCCAGGCGGAATCCACAACCACGGACGTTTTTGGAAGTCAATTAGTGAGTTAGCTGCGCTAATCATGCTCCCCCATGATGGTGTAGGCGGGACGACGCCGAGGCCTAAGTAACTTAGTGCGGATTCCCCTAAAATAGAACCTGCAACGCCTAATGTGGATACAACAATTAATATCGGTAAAACATTAGGAATTAAGTGATAGATAATTTTTCGGTAATCTTTTATTCCTAGCACATCAGCAGCTTGCATAAACGCTTGCTCCCTGAGTGACAAAATTTGACCTCTTACAAGACGTGCAAGCCCTGGCCAACCTACTAAACTTAAAATAATCATAATGACATACAGACGATAATCAGACGGTACTTTCCACTCTGATAAAATCGCCCCCATTATAATAAGTAACGGTAATCCTGGCATCGACATTAAAATATCTGCAAGCCGCATAATAATATTATCAACGATACCACGATAAAAACCTGCAATAGCTCCTAATACAGCTCCTAGTATCACGGATAAAACCATTGAAGCTAGGCCAATTGTTAATGAAATTCGTCCCGCTTGCATAAGTCTCGTTAAAATATCTCTTCCTAATTGATCTGTACCGAGCCAATGAGAAAAACTAGGTGGTTTGTTAATTAACGCAACTTGTATTTTCCCTGATGCATATGGCGAAAAGAACGGACCGATAAAACAAAATAAAAACATAAAAATTAATGCATACAATCCTACGAGTGCCATCTTATTTCTCTTTATCCGTTTAATAGCTTGTCGCCATGGCGATGATTCATTTTTTCTTCTCTTTTTTTCTTTCTTCTCTGTAATCGCTGTAACAGTTTCCATCTCGTTCCCCCCTTACTTCAACCGAATTCGTGGATCAACAACTGCATATACAATATCTGCGAAAAAATTTGAAACGATTGTTAAACAAGAAAGAAACATCGTAAATGCCATCAATACTGTATAATCACGGAAATTTAGTGCTTCTAATTGAATACCACCAATCCCTGGCCAGTTAAAAATTTGTTCAATAATAATTGCCCCAGAAAACAATCCAGGTAACTCAAACGCAAGCAATGTAATAGCCGGTAAAATGGCATTTTTTAATGCATGCTTATAAATAACAGTCTTCTCTTTTAAACCTTTTGCTCTTGCTGTCCGTATGTAATCTTGTCTTACAACCTCTAACATACTCGTTCTAAAATAACGAGTTAATGAACCTACTCCAAGAAGAGTCAAAATAAATACCGGTAAAACCATATGCTTTGCAACTTCTATCACATAAGCGAATCCGGTTGAATTACTACCAACATCAATCATTCCACCTATTGGCAATAACTTAAGATCAACTGCGAACACCTTAATTAGAAACAGACCTATAAAAAATGAAGGAAATGACATCGCTGCAAAGATACCAATTGTTACAAGCTTATCGAATAAAGAATGTTGTTTTGTCGCTGAAAATACACCGATAATAAGTGCAATTAACCAAATAAAAAACAATGCAATAATTGCTACACTAAAAGAATTCCAAATAAATTTATTTAATAATGATGTTACAGGTTCTTGATATTGAAGTGAAAAACCAAAGTCCCCTTGTAACGCATTACCTAACCAATGAAAATAGCGCTCAACAATTGGCTTATTTAATCCATACAATTCCCGAAGCTCTGCCGCCCTTTGCGGTGTAATCTTAGGATTCGAATCAATATAATCTCCTGGAAGAAGTGCGAACAGGAAAAAAATAACAACTGACGTTCCCAAAAGTGTAGGAATCATTTGTAACAACCTACGAACGATATACGTTTTCACCCTTTTTCTCTCCAATCTTATGCTTAAAATAGAAGAACATTTTTTCGAATCAGCATATTACTAGCCGAATGAAAAAATGTCTTCTACTTATACATTCTTCTCGTTATTTTTCAATAGATAATACTGGCGAGTTCGAACTAATACTGTCATACTTCTCAGGATCAATTCCTTTAATGTTTCCATTGTAAGCTGTGATGATTCTACGATAATTTAATAAAATTACTGGCGGATCATCACTTAGTTCTTTGTACAGTTCTTTGTAAATTGGTTTACGTTTCTCAATATCTACAGTTTCAATTCCTTTTTTAATTAATTCATCTACTTTTTCGTTTTTATAACCTAGGGTATTATCATCACCTTCCGAGGAGTAACCACTTACAGTTTCACTTGGATCTGTTGTAATTGGTGTTGCAACAGAAGCTAAATCATAATCGCCTTTTTTCACTTTTGACAGCATCGTATTAAAATCCATAAATTCAGGGTTGAACTCCACACCTAATTCTTTATAGTTCTCTTTTGCTATCGGAATAAATAAATCACCTTCTTTTGCTGAGCTTGCACCATAATACGTTAATTTAAGTTTTTGACCATCTTTTTCACGAATTCCATCTGAACCAGCTTTCCATCCAGCTTCATCTAATAATTTCTTCGCCTTATCTAAGTTATATTCGTACTTATTAATGCCCTCTTCTGTATAAGCCCAAGATGTTGGATGAATTGGAACATTTGCTACCGTACCGTATCCTTTCAAAGCTGTATCTACATATTTTTTACGATCCAATCCATAAATAAGAGCTTGACGAACTTTCTTATCTTTTAAATACGGTTTTTTACTATTCATTCTTATATAACTAAATGAAGCAGCTGTCTCTATTTCAACATTTGCAAACTGTAAACTCTTCACTTGTTCTAAAATTTCATCCCCGTAGCCTACTCCTGTATAATCTATCTCACCTGTTTGGAATAATTGGAATTTTGTATCCGGTGAAGTAATCTTATAAATAAAGTTTTGGATTTTTGGTTTACCTGCATAATAATTTTCATTTGCTGTAAAACGAACTTCCTGTCCTGGGATATACTTTTCGAACTTATATGGACCCGCAGCTATCGGTTTTCCATATAACTCTTTTAAATAATCTAAACTAGTATTTTGTTTATACTCTTTTCCATAATAAGCTTTCGATAATACTGGACCACCTAAAGCAATTAGCGCTTGTGAATTAACTTTTTCGGCCGTAATTTTAATTGTTTGTGGATCCACAACTTGAATTCCTTCAATAGACGTCGCTTTTCCTTCTTTATATTCCTTTCCACCTTTAATTGCATATTGTGAAATATCATCTCCGCCTTCATACGCTTTATCATGTAGAAGTGATAATGTAAATGCTACATCGTCAGCGGTTAATGGCGATCCATCACTAAATTTCAAGTCTTTGCGTAAATGAAATGTATATGTTAATTGGTCTGAAGAAACATCCCACTTCTCAGCAAGATCTGGTATAGGTTTTCCTTGTTTATCTGTTGTAACAAGGGAAGCAAAAATAACCGATGTCACATTGCCATCCCAACCGTTCTCTTGAAAGTAAGGTAAGAAAACTCCCCCAGGCTTTGAGATACCAGAAATAAACGTATCTTTTCTATTTTTTGCCTTATCAGGTACTTTCGTCTTATCTGTAGCCGCAATTTTTTCAACTTTTATATTTTTTAAATCTTGTTGTTTAACCGGTTCTGTAGAAGCCGTATCCTCCTGTCCCCCACAAGCAGATAACACAAGCGAACTACTCAGTAATACCGAAAATACACCAGCCCATTTTTTTGTCTTTGTCTTCATTGTCCCCACCCTAACTGTTTAATAGTTATACCCTTTGAACTTATTAGCTTATGTATGCCTCCCACAGCACATTTATAGCCAATCGGAAAAGTCGGTTTTAATCGTAAAAAAAATAGATGTTTTTGAGGGGTAACAATCCTATTCCGACCTTTCCGGTAGACTTTATGGTTATTAGCTTATATCGTCAGTTATATTTTGTCAATTCTTTCCGAATAAATATTTTGATAATTCTCCCTGAATTATTATTCTATCTTTAATTTAGGTAAACTTAATAAAATACCGTTATAGTTATCTTCTTGTAATCCTTGAATTCGTGCATTATGTGCAGACACCACTTTGCTATTATTTAAGAAGATTACAGGCGGGTCTTCGCTTAACTCTTGATATAATTTTTTATAAATTTCTTTTCTCTTTTCAATATCCAACGTTTCTAATGCTTGCTTAGCTAATTCATCTACTTTTGGATTATAGTATCCATCATAATTTCGTTTACTTGTTGAAACAAACTCTTCAATCGTTCCACTCGGATCATCAATCATTGGCGTAGATACCATCGCCAAATCATAATCACCTTTTATCACTTTTGAAATCATCGTATTAAAGTCCATATATTCTGGGTTAAACTCTACACCAAGCTTTTTATAATCTTCTTTCATCACAGGAATCATTACATCATTTATTTTACTTGCTGATGAGGCAAAATAACTTACTTTCAGTTTTTGTCCATCCTTTTCACGAATTCCATCCGAACCAGCTTTCCACCCAGCCTCATCCAGTAGTTTCTTCGCCTTCTCTAAATTATACTCATATTTATTAATGCCCTCTTCTGTATACGCCCAAGAAACTGGCGTAATCGGTACATTAACGAGTGACGCATATCCTTGGAAATACGTATCAATAACCTTTTGACGCTCTAATCCGTAAATAAACGCTTGGCGAACACGTTTATCTTTAAAGTATGGCTTCTTATAATTCATTTTAATGTAGCCGTAAGAGCTTCCTGTATATACATTAATATTAGCAAAACCTAAATCCTTTAACTGTTCAATCGTCTCCGCATTTTTCGTAAAGCCATCATAATCTACTTCTCCCGCTTGAAATTGTTGTAGCTTCGTATCACCTTTTGTAATTTTATAAATAAAGTGCTCAATCTTCGGCTTTCCTTCAAAATAATTTTCATTTGCTACAAATCGAACCTCTTGACCAGGAATATATTTATCTAACTTATAAGCTCCTGCTCCCACCGGCTTCCCATACAACTCTTTTAAATACTCCAAGTGTCCTTGTTTATACTCTTTCCCGTAATACGCTTTAGATATAACTTCTCCACCGATTAATGATAGCGTTTGAGCATTTACCTTTTCAGTCGTAATCGTAATTGTTTTCGGATCAATGACTTGAATTCCCTCAATAGAATTCGCTTTTCCTTCTTTATATGCTTGCCCACCTTTTATTGCTGTTTGGCTTATATCAGTCGCACCACTATAAGTTGGATCATGTAATAACGTTAATGTAAATGCTACATCATCTGCAGTTAACGGGGATCCATCACTAAACTTTAAATCATCTTTCAAATGGAACGTATATGTAAGCTGATCCTCCGAAATATCCCACTTCTTCGCTAAAATTGGAATTGGTTTTCCTTCCTTATCGAGTCCAACAAGAGGGGCAAAGATAGCTTGCGTTATGTTACCATCCCATCCATTCTCCATAAAGTGCGGAAGGAATATCCCTCCAGGGCTCGGCATTCCAACTACAAAAGTATCTTTTCTTTCATTTACTTTTGTAGGACTTTTTGATTTGTCGCTCGCCTTAATAAATTCATCTTTTACTTTTAATACGTTCCCGGCTTCATTTGTACTTGCTTCCTCTTGACCACATCCGGCTAGTAATACTGACACACTAAGAAATGTAGCAAGTGCTCCTTTAAAAGCATTTTTCATTGCCCTCTCACCTTTACCTTCCTAATTTTTATCGATGCAGGAACATAGGCCTCCTCCCTGTAACTATCTTTATTTTTCCTATAAAAATAGTATGAATTAATTTCAAGATTATTCCTTTCCTTTAAACATGTCAATCGTTCTCTTTTATTTCGTATTAAAAAATTAAAAATTCACTTCTATTCGTTCCGTATGAAACATAGAATACTAATAACCAATTACCAAAAAGGGGGCGAAAACATGGACAACCTATTCCAATACGTCCTGCACTACGTATTATTAACAATTATGATAGTCGGGGCTCTATTACTATTCCCATTCTTCCCAAAGTTCGTCCTCTTTTTAGCTTTTTTTATTATGCTCGGGATCGCTATTATCATTTCAACAAGGGAAGATACGACACAAAAAGAAAGCAGAGTTCAGCGCGTAAAGCTGTAACTCTGCTTTTTTATTTTCAATCCTGATCCGCCGTTTCACATACTTATGTCTCGGGAAATAAGTAATCGATCCAAAAAACCCCTAATATCATTTATGTTTTACAATCTATGTAAATTACGGAACAAAGATGTATCAAATTTACTGTTTCACGTGAAACACAATTTTTATTTTTCTCTTAAAGTAAAATATCAGTATAAAAAAAGCGAATCCCTTCAGCAAAGCTGAAAGGATTCGCTTTCTACTTTTTACTCCACAATATTCTCTAACTCATTATATAACTCCGCTCGTAACAACTCTTTCTTCGTTTTTTCTTCATACAATTGTTCAAGCATTTCAACATCAACTACATGTTCCATCTTACACTCAAGCGTATATATATCCTCTTCTACATGCATTAACTCCGTTTCAATACCCTCAACATTCCTAACTTCTTTCTTTTTTACAGGAGCTGTTTCCATACTTTTTCTTCCTTGGCGTTGCTGCTTTATTACTTGTTTCTCGAGCTTTTCTTCCCACTTTTGACGAGCCCATGCATAGTTCCCTACAAACTCAAATAATTTACGATCATCAATCCAATACGTCTTTTCAAACAACTTATTTAAAAAATAACGATCATGTGAAACAGCTAGAATCGTCCCGTTATATTGCTCAAGAGCTTCCTCTAAAACTTCCCTTGATTCAATGTCGAGATGGTTTGTCGGCTCATCTAAAATTAAAAAATTGATATCTTGATACATAAGTTGCGCAAGTCTTAACCTCATTTTTTCTCCACCGCTCAATTGCGTTACTTTCTTAAACACCGCTGGACCATAAAATAAAAACTTAGCTAATATATGTCTCGCTTCTCCCTCTGTTACAGCTACGTATTCTCTGAAAGCCTCTAATACATTACTCTTCATATTTCCGTACGCATGTTGTGATAAATAACCGATTTTCACACTACTACCAATCCGGATTTCTCCAACGTCTGGCTCTATTTCTTCTAATAATAACTTTAGTAGTGTTGTCTTTCCTGTACCATTACGACCAACGATCGCCACACGCTCTTGAAAACGAACATGTAAATTCGCTTCGTTAAATAAAGGGTGGTCAGCAAACCCTTTACTCACTTCTTTCATTACAACAACATCTTTCCCACTTCTCTCTTGCCCTTCAAACTGAAGTCCCATTTGTTTTCGTTCTAAAATAGGTTTCTTTAGTTTCTCTATACGTTCCAGTGCACGTTCCATACTTCTCGCTCTCTTATGCAATCCTTCATTCGGAGGATTCGCCTGATTTGCCCATTCACGTAGTCGCTTAATTGCTTCTTTCATTTTCTTTATTTTCTTTTGCTGTTCTTGATAAGCCTGAAACTCCTGAAGCAACCGTTCTTCCTTTTCCTCAACAAACTGAGAATAGTTCGTATGATACACGTGAATCTCTCCATCTTCTAAATCAAAAATCTTCGTTACAACTTCATCAAGGAAATAACGATCATGTGAAATGACCATAACCGTTCCATTGTACTCTTTTAAAAATTGCTCTAGCCATTCTACCGCGAATAAATCTAAATGATTAGTTGGTTCATCTAATAGAAGTAAATCTGGTTTATGCAATAGCATGTACGCAAGGCTTACTTTTGTTTGTTCCCCACCACTTAACTCCAGAAATGATCGAGGAAATAGTTCTGTCACCTGTAGGCCATTTGCTACCTTCATCATATTCGCTTCTATTTCATAACCACCGAGAAACGCAAATTTTTCTTGGATTACTCCGTATCTCTCCATTAATTTTTGTAAAGCAAACGTTTCCTGTTCTTCCGCCATATTTTTTTCTAAAGTACGCATTTCTCTTTCTAATTCCTTTTCTGCTTTAAAAGCCGAACTCAATACATCATATACAGTCATACCCTCATCAAATTTCGGAATTTGTGCCACATGACCAATACGTGTACCTTTCTTCATATGAATGGCTCCTACATCTAAACTTTCCATTCCAGTTATAAGCTGAAAGATTGTTGTCTTCCCACTACCGTTACGACCAACTAATCCAACACGTTCACCATTCTTTATTTCAAGCGATATATTTTCAAATATGATGTTTCCACCAAAAGATTTCGTTACATTATTTACACTACAAATTGTCATTTTCCGTACTCCTTTCAATATAAAAAACCATGGGAAAGAAACATTCCCCATGGTTTTCGACATAGAAAAAGGAAGCCAAATAGCTCCCTTTTCACACGTTTATTAAAAATGGGTGAAGAGATTTCTATCGTTCAATAGCTACTATGCAATTGTTAAAAAAGGACAGACGTATCCCGTTAACAACTACATCATGAAAAATCGCACGACAAAAATAGATATAATCTAAAAATTTGGCACGTGCAGCTAAAGAACGTTTCATCTCATTCACCTCTTTCGTACGGAATTTAATACTTACTTCTTTATTATACTTTCCCATTTCATGTTTGAATAGTCATTTTTCTGAAAATAATGAAGATAGACTAAACATTTCAATAAGTGACATCAAATCTTACAAAACTGTTATGTTCACGTAATGGAAAGCGATAGTACGAAAAGATGCCTCCCTATACAATAAAGATGTAAACAAGAGAGCCAAATAAAAGGAGGAAACGATCATGATGAAAGAAATCGTAAAAGCAATCTTTGAGGTATTAGTGAACGGACAAGCAGTTGTAAAAGAACTAAATGAACTATAAAAGGAGTGAAGGAATATGATGAACATGGTAAAAATGATTTTACATGCTCTAGTTGATGCAAAAGCAGTTAGCCAAGAATTAAACCAACAATAAAAAAGGGGTAAATGAATATGAAGAAAGCCATTATTGTAATCGCAAGTACAGCAATTGCCTTATACACAATAAAAAATAGAAAAAAGAAGCACAATAAAAACGCTCTATATTATCCATACACATTATTAAAGAAAAAATAAAAGACAAGGTACCCTGTTGTAATAAGGATATCTTGTCTTTTATTTTTCGTATTCCCTTTAAAGGATTTCCTTCTCCTTTCCCCGAATGTATTAAGCGGGATTTTTACACATATTTTAAAGGGGCATATATACAAATGGATACACAACAACTATACTTTTTAAACGATATTGGCAAACAAAAACCAGAAAGCATTCGGAATAGAAGCGCTGCATGTCCTTTTTGTGACAGAGAAAACTTAACGGATATTTTAGCAACTGAGGGCTCAATTATTTGGCTGAAAAACAAATTTCCTACATTAAAAGATACATTTCAAACAGTGCTAATTGAAACAGATAATTGTGAAGACCATATTGCGACATATACAGAAGAACATATGAGATCGCTAATTCGTTTCTCCATTCAACATTGGTTAAACTTACAGAAGAATGAAGAATTCACATCTGTGATTTTATACAAAAATCACGGTCCATTCTCAGGCGGGAGTTTGCATCATGCACACATGCAAATTATCGGAATGAAATATGTAGACTATCTCGGTAACGTAGAACCGGACAACTTCCGAGGAGTCATTGTACAAAAAAACGAACGCATTGAACTCAATATTTCAGATCGTCCTATTATCGGTTTTACTGAATTTAATATCATCATTGAAGATGTTGAATGTATAGATGAACTAGCAAATTATATTCAGCAAACTGTACGTTACATACTGAAAGATTTCCATAAAGGATGTAGTAGTTATAACTTATTCTTCTATTACTTAAACGGAAAAATCATTTGTAAAGTTGTTCCTAGGTTCGTCGTTTCACCATTGTATGTAGGATATAAAATACCGCAAGTTTCTACAAAACTAGAAGAGGTAAAAATACAACTAGCCGCGTACTTCACGAGCGAAAAAGATGCAATTATTCATAAAAAAACAGAGTAGGTATAGAAAACCTACTCTTTGATTACACCTTTATTTCGATAGTACACATCTTCTAATCCGATGTTATACTTCATGTTATTATCCGTCCACTCTGGACCCAGATTACCTGGCCATCCAGATGTATTTGCTACATATTTTAGTAATGCAAAATCCGTCAAACCTTTTTGCACCCCGCGCTTATATCCTTTCATTAAATGCGGCATTGCAATTTGCGCATTTGCGCGCGGATCTTTCAACTCTTCATCAGTTAAATGCTCTGGTGCAAGCCCACCGCCACGGTGCAATTGAAACAATCCGAATGAAGTTCCGTTATCTCCAACACTTCTTGGATTTAACCGACTTTCATGTTCGGCAATTGTAAGAGGTATCCATTCTGGAAGATTGACTTTCTTTGCTTCCTCTATAATAATTTGTTTCACCTGTTTTGCTTCTTCTGAGTCAACATAGCTTGTCTCATTCACTAACTTGCCCATTCCTTCAGACTTTCCTTGGAAATATAAGTACACCCCAAGAACAACTAAAAATCCTACAAAGAATTTCTTCACTACCACTACCTCTTTCTCCGCTGAAATTTGTCCCCTTTCAGCCTTCTTCCCTTTACAATTACCCACATTCTATCATTCTCTTACCCTTTTATCATAGCAAATAACTATATATATTATCATCATGCTTTAGACCGATTTTGTGAAAAAACAGCTGGTAAATACGTGCAAAAATGTAACTTTCATAGACTACAACGTATTTATTGTATATAATTGTAAATTGAACTCTACATATAGAATAGGAGCAGACCAAATGAAAAAGTGCATAATACTCTTGTTCAGCATTTTACTACTTATCCCTATCCACACCTCTGCACAAACATCATCAAAACCAAAAGTACTTGTTTTATACAGTACAAAAGACGATAAAATTACAAATAACATTCAAATCCTTAATACTCAATTAGGACATTTTACAAACGATATAACTACGAAAAGTTTAAAAAAGGCTAATGAAATTACTAATTCATCTTCTTATACACATATTGTTTATATCGGTGAACAAAAAGAAGAGTTTCCTATTGAAACAAAGCAACTTCTAGAAAATTTCTCAGGCCCAGTATTAGTTTTAGGACAAAATATTGAACAATTATCTAATCGCTTTTCTTTCATTACCCTAAAGGCTGATGATATACGCGTTAATAAAATCGAATATCCAAGTCATAAGCTTAAAAATACTTTAGAAGAGGAACGATTGATTCAATCTTTTGATACAAATGGAACTGTTCTTGCTAACGCTTTAAGTTCAAATAGCAAGAGCCCTCTAATCGTTCGGCACGAAACATCTTATTACGTTGCAACGTCAAATCTCTTTGACTGGATGTCTCATTATGTCGGCGAAATGTTATTTTCTTACTTTGGACAAAAGCCAACGACAAATAAAGTAGAGGCTTATTTACGTCTTGAGGATGTTCATCCAGCCGCAGATACAAATCAATTAAAAGAAATTGCTAAATTACTAAAAGAGAAAAAGATTCCCTACATGATCACTGTTATTCCTGTATATACAGATCCGGATACAGGTAAAACACTGCATTTAAAAGATAAACCCGAACTAATCGACCTTTTACGCTCTATGCAAGATGATGGCGCAGCAATTATTATGCATGGTTATACGCACCAATTTTACGACAGTGAAACTGGGGAAGGTTTTGAATTTTGGGACGTAAAAACAGATCAACCAATTCGTCAACCGAATCATGAACAACCAAAAACAAAAGATGATTTCCCTAATATAGAGGCATATAATGCATATGTAAAAAAAGGGGCAGAATTTGAAGAAAAATATACGACAGATCATATTGAAAAAGGGATTCAAGAACTTGTAGATGCTAAACTATATCCTGTCGCATTTGAAGCACCTCATTACACAATGTCTCAAAAAGGGTATGAAATATTATCAAGGTATTTTTCAACTTATGTAGGACAACTACAGTTAAGTGATACAACTTGGAAATCGATGCACTCACCATTTTATACAAGTACCCCATCATTTTTACACGGGATGAAATTAATGCCTGAAACAGTCGGCTTTATTGAAGAAGATAAGCCACATGCTATTGCTAAAATGAAAGAACGTGCTGTATCTGTTGCAAAACTATCTGACGGCATTATCGGTGCATTCTATCATCCCTACTTAGGTGTGAAACCATTAAAAGAAGTATTAAAGGATCTAGAAAGCATTCCAAATATAGAATGGATCGATTTACAAAAAGAAACAAATGAAGTAAAAATGAAAG
Source organism: Bacillus sp. ES1-5 (assembly GCF_022487605.1). Lineage (NCBI taxonomy): Bacteria > Bacillati > Bacillota > Bacilli > Caryophanales > Bacillaceae > Bacillus > Bacillus sp. ES1-5. The sequence continues at coordinate 37,537 of NZ_JAKVPU010000013.1, forward strand.
ATATTCATATTACTACTAATAAAGACGGCATTCACGTTGAAAAAACAACGAGCGCAAGCGACGTAATGGATTATGTAAAACAATATGGATTCTTCCTTATACTTGGTTTCTTCATCATTGTCTTTCTATTGTTATTAAGACGTGCGAAAAAATTAGAATCCTAAAAAAAAACCACCAAGCAAAATGCTTGGTGGTTTTTTTAACTTAAACCAAAACGCGGCATATTATTAATAACCCATTGATTATTTTCATAAATAAATTCAACTTCTACTTTTTCCGTTACATTATCATAGTCATTATACGTTTCTACCTGCGCTTTTATTTTTCCATCCTTTAACTCGGCAGAAATAATTTTTGTAAATTTAGTTGCTGCTTTTGATCCTGGATCTCCAACAGCATAGTGCATTTTTCCATTTAACTCTTTAATATACTTACTCTTCATATACTCTGCTATAAATGGTTTTGAGAAGTACGTAGATAGCGTAGTCTCTAAAGTATCCTTCGTATTATAAATAGGATTCACTAATTCCCCGTATGAAAAATCCCCTAATCGTTTTGGATTTCCTGTTAGTGCAGCCATTTGAACATTAGTAAGTTCCTTCTGTGCATTCCATACTTTCTGTAACATAACATCATCTGCTAATTTCTTATCTTTTTCTTCATTTGATTTCTTTGTATCTAGATTTAAAATAGTTCCATTAACCGTATAAAGATACATATCTCCTGCTACAAAATATAAATAGGATTTAGTTGGTTCAACCGCTTTATTATAAATTACCTTTTCATTTCCACCATTCATTTTCTTCTTATATACTCCATCCTTTTTTAAATAATAAAAAGTATCCCCTTTCACATTCATCTGCAAAGCATCCTTTACCAATAACTTTTCGTTATTTTGTTGAATGTCTATTTCATATATGCCATGCTCAGCTTCATTTGTTTCAAAAGGTAACGAAAAGTCGACCACAGCATATAATTTTTCATTATTATAAGTAGCACTAGATATTGTTGCATAATTTTCTTTTGACCAAGTTTTATTATCTTTTGTCAATTGTGTTCCACGATTTTTATTCCAATGTAGAATACTATCGTCTATCGTTTGAGACCAACCTGAGTTTTTAAATGCCGCTTCTTCTTCCTGCCCCGTTTTCAAATCCATTTTTACTATCCCTACAATATCAAAACCACCATGCTCAGAATATTTTTTCGGATAAAATAAAGTTTGATCTTTTATATAAACATAATTTGTATCCGCTTTTAACGTGTCTAGCTTTTTGTTAGATATATCATACTTCATTAAAGAAGATAATCCCGCATTCTTATCTTCATCCGTATGAATAAAATATAAAGCTTTGTTTTTTATATTTATGTAAGAAGCGTTTACACCTTCCACTACAAGTTCCGAAGTCTGAAATTGATCTTTCGTACGATAAATGCCTCCTGTATTTTTATCACTATTTACCGCATAGTAAACCCATCCATTGCTCTCTACCATCTTTCCTTTATTAGAACTGTTTCCAACCGTATTCCCATTTTTCTCATTTTCTTTCATCTGTTTTTCAACTACTGGATCAATTTGTTCTTCCTTCTTTTCCTGTGTTGTGTTTGGATTTATAACCTTTTTTTCTGCCTCACACCCAAACGCTACAAGTGAAAATGCACCGACCATCATTGTAATAGCTATTTTTTTATATGCTCTCCCCATTTTCTTCCCTACTTCCTTCATCAAATTAAACACATCATAAATTATAGAAAATATTAGAAAAAATATCCATAATAAAAAGGATAAGAGTAACTCTCCTATCCTTTCAAATAAAGTGAAACTTTAATCAGTGGGGCTTTTACGGGCAGTTGATCTCCCAACTAACTCCTCCGCATTAGTCGAATTTTGAGGTGGGAGTCTTACTGCTCGTTAATGCGGGGTAAAATTGAATTGTATTTTCATATATCGTTTTCGTAACCCTATCAACAGATACGCTTTTTATAACACTAATTTCCTTTAATACCTCTCGAATCATTCTCGGATGCGTCATAACATCCTCGTGAAATTCCCACGGTCCATCTGTTTCTACCATCATATATTCAAGTGGATAATACGAAACAATTTTTCTAATTTTCTCCTTATGTAAAACATCTGGTGTGATAGAAATATAATAACCGTTCCTCATCATCCGTTTCATTGTTGTTTCACTTCCTTTAAACCAATGAAAGTGTGCACGTGAAACTTTATATTTCTCCAGTAAATCACATACAATATCAGCATCTTCATACACTGCATGTAATATAATTGGTAAATCATATTTACTAGCTAGTTCAACAAACCGTTGCAACACTGATATATACGAATCTATAGCAATACACTCATCTTCTTTTCTTAAATAATATGGCAAGCCTACTTCACCAATCGCAACTATGTCCTCTACATGATCTTCAATTAATTTATAAATTTGCTCACATTCTTCTTTATGAATTGGTTGCTCCGGATGAAAACCTATCGCTGGATGTACAAAAGGATATCGCTTTGCTAAAGATAAAGTTTCTTTACATGATTGATAATTCATAGATACCGCAATAAGCCCCTTTATCTCTTCACTATTTTCCACATTTTTAAGTAATCTGCTTTTCTCTTCATCCTTATATTGGTCAACATGTATATGACTATCAATCCATTTCATCTTTATTCCCCCATAAAAAAAACAAGAAAGGATCTCCCTTCTTGTTTTATCATCTATGTTATTTAACAATTAAGTTTGTTATGATATCAAATAATCCAATACATACTACGGCAACAGTAAAGTAGCTACAGAAATCTTTAATTGGAAACTTCACTACTTCTTCTTTACGCATCCCAGTTTTCTCCCTTCTTACTATATCCCTAATTATTTTATCTATTTGTATCTATTATGCAAAAAATATGACAAATTTACTATCGAATTAACTTACGTAAACCTTACAATGTTGTAAGGTTTATAAAAAGAGCCTCATCCAAATAAAGATGAGGGCTATTAAAAAGTAGTTGGTTTTTCATTCTTCATTAATATTACAAACAGAAAGTAATACAGTGAGACTTTCTAATTACACTATATGAAATTCACTATCTTTTAACCATCGAATTACATTACAGAAGACTTACATGTTTGTAAGCTATGTGTAATGTAATTCGATAGTTTCTCTTACCTACATCTCGTACAATAAAGTTAGAAAGCAAGCCAAATAAGAAGAACACTCACATAACCAAATTACATTGCTAGTAGCTACTCTTCTTATACCTTTCACTCATGCTACTCAATGTACCCCCTTCCCCTTTATATAATAAAAAGAGCCTTAGTCCATATGGACTAAGGCTCTTTTACGAACCCTAAAATACCCCTACCTAGTATTTTTATTTTCGACAAAAAATAGGTAGGGGTATAATCCGCTATCTCATCGTTAAAAGTTTACTCTTCGCATTAATAGGAATATTTACAGCTTCAATTTCTTCAATCGCCTCTCCGTAGCGTCCTTTTGCATACACCTTTAACGCTTCATCTCTCTTTAACATATGCTTAACAGTCTTCTTTATTTTTTGTTCTCTTCCACGTTCGTCAAATGCAATAAATTCATATTCATACCACTCATCACCAATATGCTGACCAATTGTATTCACGACCGTATAGTATTCTTTCGTCTTATAAAGTGGATTATATTTATCGATAACTGGTCCAAGTTTCGTAGGCAGTAACATTACTACTATCACTATCATCGCTATTATAGTAGTGATCATTTTTTTCTTCATAATCAATCTTCCTCCTCTGCAGGATATATATACATCCATTTTAAAAAGAAGGAATAAAATCTACTATTGAATCTCATTACATTACACTTACATTTTTGTAAGAATTAAAAAAGGTGAACGAATTTACTCGTTCACCTTTTAGCTCGCTTTAAAGCCACCGCCAAGTACATCACGTACATCATGAATAACAACGAAAGCATCTTCATCTACTCGACTAATAACCTGCTTTAACTTAACAAGCTCTTGTTTATTTATAACAACATATAACACTTCTTTATTTTTACCAGTATATCCGCCGCGTCCTTCTAATACAGTGACACCGCGTGTCATGTTTTTCGTAATAGTTTCACGTATTAAATCTGGTTGATTTGAGATGATTGTAACAGCTGTTTTTGTATCCATTCCTTCTACAATGAAATCAATCACTTTCGCTCCGATAAATACTGCAACAAGTGTGTACATTGCTTTTTCTTGTCCTATGATAAATACTGAACCAGCAATTACAACAATATCAATAATAAGTACGCCTTTACCAACGCTCCACCCTAAATATTGATTTGCTAACTGAGCTAAAATTGCCGATCCTCCTGATGTACCTCCAGCTTTGAACATACAGCCTAATCCGACACCGACAAATAAGCCAGCGAATAGAGCCGCTAATAACGTATCACTATTTACATGATACTCAATATGTTCCGTAACATATAAAAACAAGGATGTTTCTACAATCCCTAAAATTGTATAAACCATCGTTTTTTTATCAAAAAATTTATAACCAATAGCTAGTAAGATTGCATTTATAGCAAAGTTCACAATCCCCGGCGACCAATCAAATAAATAGTACGTAACAACCGTTACACCAATAATTCCACCCTCTGATAAACGGTTTGGAATTGCAAAATAATTAATACCAATTGCGAATAATAATGAACCAATTGTAATTAGTGTTATTTCCTTTATACGTTGATTAACCATAGTTCATACCTCCCCCCATTTGACATTGTATCACTATCTCCTAGAGGTTTAGAAGTTGTTTTTATTGCGCATTTTTACTCTTAAAGATCGGGATATTATGTTTAAACAAAGGGGTGATTAATTATTCATATTCGCTCTAACTGTACGGACAAATCGCTCCACATTCCCCTTCTGAATATACTTAGCTCGAATGGTTTCATGATTACAAGTACATTCGAAATGCGGACGAAAATCTATGCTATCTATATGCAAATATGAATAATCTTTAAATGTTGCGGGATAGTATGGAAATTTCCCATAAAAGAGAAGACGTCTAGTAGTAGCAGCAAAAATCCCATGTTGATACGATAGCGTAAAATTATCCTTCTCAAATATCCCTACGACAAAAGCCAAAACCTTTTCATCATCTTCTATATACTTTTTCATACTCAATAAAAGTTCATTCATGCATATCCCTCCAAATACTATTTTGAAAAGAATCCATGGATTATTACAGACCGGTTTAACTCCTTTATAAAGTATGAAACGCGTTTCCTGTCAAAGATATTTCAAAAAAACAATCCGTTATGTGATTTACACATAACGGATTGAAGCTAAACGGTAGAGCGTTCCACAAGTTCATATGGAATTTCCACCTTTTCTTGTTTAGAACTTTCATCACGTATTTGCCTGTAAAACATTTCAAAAGCCTTTTTACCTATTTCCTTTAAATTTTGATCAATGGTTGTAAGTTGTAACACTTGCGAAATAGGTTGATTATCAAAGCCAATAATCGCTAAATCCTCAGGAACTTGAATACCTAATTTTTCAGCTTCTGTCATAACCCCAATCGCAACTTCATCTCCTGCTACTATTAATGCTTCAGGAAGATGCTGCATCCCCTTTAATTTATGAGCCACTTTCACACCATCTTCTAATGTAAAACATTCTGTGAAAATCCATTCTTCATTCACTTCTTCATCTATAGATTGCAATCGCTGTTTATACACATCAAAACGCTTTTGACTACTCGGTCCTAATTTCCTTCCCGTACAATAACCAATTTTGTTATAACCTTTCTCAACCAAATAATCCATTCCTAATTGAAAAGCTGCCGAATGATTCGTATATACACTTGAGATATTTGAAATATCATTATCTTCACAAGCAACAATCGTCCCATAGGAAGCATACGGCTCTATCGTTTCCCATTCATTCGCACGAGAACAAATAATAAGGCCATCCAATTGTTTTGTTTTTAGCATATGTAAACTTTTCATTTCTTCTTTTTTATTATAATTCGTTTGGCAAAGTAGCACTCTGTAATTATGAGCTAACGCCACCTCCATCATCCCGCCCACCATCGCATCAAAACACGGATGATTAATATACGGTAAAATTACACCAACAATATTCGTTTTCCCTTTTGATAAATGAACGGCATTTGCGTTTTGTGAGTAATTCAACTTCTCAACTATCTCCATAACCGCTTCCCTTTTTTCTTCACTTACATATGGGTGATCATTCAACACTCTCGAAACAGTCGTAACTGAAACTCCCGCCATCTTTGCAATATCTTTAATATTGGCCATACACTCACCTCTACTTTTAACTTAATGAATTCCACGAACATATGTCAAACTTTCTCATCATTACACCTTCATTCGTTTTTCTTACAAAAGTGTAATTTTCCTGTAAGCTAATTCGATAGTGACTCTCCTCAATATTTCATACAATTAAGTCAGAAACAGGACAACAACTATTCGAAAAGGAGCGGATTCATATGATGAACAAAATGAAATCAAACAATTTTTTAAATACAATGGGCATGGTATTTTCCGCTCTAATCGATGCTAAAGCTGTTGCTTCCACATTAAACAAGTAAGGAGAATTCATTATGAACGATATCACTTTTAACAAATTAGATTTTTTAGGACTAGCTAGCGGATCAGTTCTTCTTACTGCTTTTATTTACGCCGCTACGCTTATATAAATTTCGTGTCCCCTTTCCCCTTTATTATAAATAGTAATAGAAAAGACGACCGTCTATGCCCGGTCGTCTTTTCTTACTTTTGATTTGATTGCAAAGTTTCCTTTAGCTCATCAAACTTCTCATTTAATTGATCTGTCATCATTTTCATAGCTGTCTTTCGATCTATTTGTTCTTCAGCATCAATTTGAATTGGGTCTCCAAAAATCAATTGCGCCTTTTTCCCTTTTATTAATTCTTTTATACTTGATGGACCAACATAAGCTGCCGGTACTAACGGAACGTTAGAACGCAGGGCAATCGTAACAGCCCCAGCTTTTAATGAAACGTCTTCTGTTGATCTCGTACCACTTGGGAAAATCCCTACTACTTTCCCTTCTTTTAATAGGCGTGACGGAATTTTAAGTGTACTCGGTCCTGGATTCGCACGATCTACAGGGAATGCATTCACATTTTTAAAGAACCAATTTTTGAACTTCCCTTCAAATAATTCTTTTTTGGCCATGTAATGAATTTGAGTCGGGTACATCCCTGTAGCTAACATTAATACATCCATAAAACTTGTATGTGTACATGCAACAACATATGGACCACCTTCTGGTAACTTTTCTCTTCCTTGTACTTCTACTTTCCCAGCTGTTTTAAATATATATTTCAACAAAAATGTAATTGGTTTATACATTTGTTTCGTTCCTTTCTGAATATCCGAATTATAATCATTTTCTTATAACGATTATAACACTAAGTTTTAGGAGTTGGTAATAATTTTAAGTATTAATTGTTACATTTCAATTCTTACAAAAGTGTAATTTTCTTGTAAGCTAATTCGATAGTTACTTCCCCAAATATTTCATACAATTAAGTCAGAAAGAAACAACAACTATTCGAAAAGGAGCGGATTCATATGATGAACAAAATGAAATCAAACAATTTTTCAAATACAGTGGGCATGGTATTTTCCGCTCTAATCGATGCAAAATCTGTTGCTTCTACATTAAACAAGTAAGGAGAATGCATTATGAATAACATCACTTTTAACAAATTAGATTTTTTAGGATTAGCTAGTGGCTCTCTTCTTCTTACTGCTTTTATTTACGCTGCTACGCTTGTATAACTTTGTGTCCCCTTTCCCCTTTATATAGAAAAAGCCGACCGTTTATGCCCGGTCGGCTTTTTACATTTTTCTTTCTTTCAATTCTTTTAAAAGCTGTATCAGCTCAGCTTGTTGTTTTATCTTTTTACGACCATTTCGGTTAATTGCTGCAAGCTCGCAGGCAACTCCGACGGCGAAGAAAAACAATAAACTTTCTAACATGTGAAATCCTCCAATTGCCTATTAAACAGCTTGACGTAATTGCTTTTCTTGTAAAATTCGCTTGTTTATATTTTCTTCTTTTCTCTGACAAACGTTATTGCGAATAAGTGCTGCAATAACAAGTAAAGTCCCTATAATATCAAACATTGTTATTCGATATCCTTGCATCATCATAATAATTAAAGTCGTGATTGGTACAAAATTAATAAATAAAATCCCATTAATGGACGATAAAATTTTCACACCATAGTTCCAAGCAAGTAACGCTACGATACCTGGTAATGTCATCATAAACAATAAATCATATTTCACGATAGAAATCGTTCCCATACTCGGAACCGATACGTATCCAAACGATGTAATGATTACAGTTATAATCCCTGTGACAGTCGTACCAAATACACACGTCAACGTAGAATAACGTAATGTTGACCAATCGCTACACGTTTGACCACCCATCGTATAAATAACCCAACCTACAACACCAACAAATATAAAGGCCAGTGAAAACATGTTATCTTTCAATGTTAAAAAGAAACTCATATCACCTTTCGTAATAACGAATACAGCTCCTACAAAAGCAACCATCATGCTCGTTATCATATACTTTTTCGGTTTTACATGCTTATATCCCCATAGAATACAAATAGAAATCATCGGCATCAGTGCTTCCATAATAGAAGCAACCATCACGCCTGATTTCCCCATTAACATCTGACCTAAAAATATAAGTACATTATATACAGTAAACGCCATCGTTCCGAAAAAGACGAGTAACTTTCCTCTTCCCTCTAAACGAAATGCCTGTTTTCCTTCTTTCATTAACAACAATACAATAAGTACGATCGCCACCGCTCCATAGCGAATGAGCGAAAAATAAAATGGATCTATGTATTCTAGCGCATGATCAGCAACCGGAAACATTGCCCCCCATGACATACTTGCAATTAAACATGCTAAAGCCCCTATTATCATTTGACCTTTTCTCAACACAATTCCCCCGCTTCTTTCTATTTGCACAAAGAGAATTGTAAAAGAAAAAATATATCACGTAAAATGATTCAAAATGATGTTAACTATCACTTATAATGATAGTTAACATCAAGGAGGATCATACTATGGAATTAAGAGACTTACAAATCTTCCAAAGCGTTGCCGACCGCGGTAGTGTAAGCGGTGCAGCAAAGGAATTAAATTACGTACAATCAAATGTAACTGCACGTATTAAACAACTAGAAAACGAACTAAAAACACCGCTCTTTTATCGTCATAAACGAGGCATGACTTTAACAGCTGAAGGAAGAAAAATGCTCGTTTATGTTAATAAAATTTTGCAAGATGTTGACGAGCTAAAACAAGTATTTTTAGATAGTGAAACACCGTCTGGTATATTAAAAATTGGCACAGTCGAAACAGTAAGTACATTACCTACCATTTTATCTTCTTACTATAAAAGCTATCCGAATGTCGATTTATCATTACAAGCGGGTTTAACAGAAGAATTGATTAGAGAAGTACTTGATCATCAATTAGATGGCGCCTTTATATCAGGGCCTATTAAACATCCACTAATTGAACAATACGATGTTAGTACAGAAAAATTAATGCTTGTAACACAAAATAAAGCTTTTCATATAGAAGAATTTACAACAACGCCCCTACTCGTTTTTAACCAAGGATGTGGATACCGTTCCAAACTAGAACGATGGCTTAAAGATGAAGGCCTGCTCCCAAAAAGAATTATGGAATTTAATATATTAGAGACAATATTAAACAGTGTTGCACTCGGCCTCGGAATTACACTCGTACCACAATCTGCTGTCCACCATCTTTCTAAAGCAGGTAAGGTACATTGTCATGCAATCCCTGAAAAATATGGCAGTATTTCAACGGTTTTCATACGCCGTAAAGATAGCTATATGACGAATTCAATGCGTAGCTTTTTAAAAACAATTGCCGAGCATCATCATATCAATATGCTTTAATAGACATTCTTACATGAATGTCTTTTTTTCTTACAAAAGTGTAAGTCTCCCGTAAGCTAATTCGATAGTTGCAGGCGATTATATTTCCTATAATTAAGACATAAAGCAGGGCAACAACAATTCGAAAAGGAGCGGATACGCATGATGAACAAAATGAAATCAAACAATTTTTTTAATACAATGGGCATGGTGCTATCCGCACTTGTCGATGCAAAAGCCGTTGCAACTACATTAAACAAATAAGGAGAGATTATAATGAACAACATTACTTTCAACAAATCAGACTTTATCGGACTTGCAAGTGGAGCTACTCTTCTTACAGCTTTCATTTACACACTTGCTCAAGGTCTTGTTTAATACTTTGTTTCCCCAAACCCCTTTATATATAGAAAAAGCTGCTCGTCTTATAGACAAGCAGCTTTTTAGTTTATTTCATATATAATTTGACCTGTTTTCGTCATATCGTATCCGCCAATTGCGTTTAATTCATTATGAAATTCTTCCGATTGCAGAATGCCTTTCACGACTTCAATCAGCTCTTCATTTTCTTTATTCTTCAAAATCACCAAATCATACTGTTCTTTCATGATTGGAATAAAATCTACATTTACAATTTGCGAAAATTTTTCTGATCCTACTCCCACATCAGCTTTTCCATTCGCGACTTGCGTGGCAACACCAAGATGATTCGATTCTTCCCATTCATATCCACTAATACGTTCTTTATTTAACTTTTGAATGCGCAATTGTTCATCGACTAACACCCTAATGCCAGAACCTTTTTCTCGATTTACAAATCGTATAGATGATTGAGATAAATCAGCCCATGTTTTTATATTTTTAGGATTTCCCTTTTGCACATAAAACCCAACGTTCCTTGCTAGTAAATTAATCATCGTACATGGCTGTCCAACTAAAATACGTTTTACATAAGGAACATTATATGTACCCGTTTCTCCATCAAACAAATGAAGACTAACGATATTTCCTTCTCCTTGATACATTTTTATTAAACTCGTTAAACTACCTTGATATGCCCTTAATACATTTGAACCTATCAGGCGATTTTCTATACGTTTTGCCAACATATCTAACGTTAGTTCTTGTCCGCTAATAATACATGTATCCAAGCCTCTACTATCTTCGCTCTTTACAGGAGTACCTTGTATTTTCCCTGTTTTCATTTGCTTTATATATTGTTCTAAATCCGTTGCATCAATGCGCATCTGCCTACCAATTCTATAAGAAGGCAGCTCTCCTTTTTTAATTAGATCGTATACAGTTAATTTTGATACTTTTAATCGCTTCGCTACTTCTTCCGTTGTGTAGGAATGATGATCCATAGACGATTCCTCACTTTCTTCCTTCATTGTAACAAAGAAAAGAATATTTCTCCTATATTTAAAAACAACTACATCGTTCAAATTATATTCAATTATAACTATTTATATCTAGTTATAATTAGTTATAATTAAATATGTCAAAACGAAAGGGGATTTTTTATGAACAAGTTTACATTACGATCCATCGGAGCACTTATACTTTCTTTTCTTCTTATATTTAGTGCTGCATGTACAAGCGGCGAAAAGAAAGAGCAATCAACCGCTAAAGAAGGAAAAGCAGTAGAACTTACTATATCAGCTGCTGCAAGCTTACAAGATGCACTAAAAGAAATTGAAACAAAATATAAAGAAAAAGAACCTAATATTAAACTTTCTTTTAACTTCGGTGCTTCTGGTGCACTTCAACAACAAATTGAACAAGGCGCGCCTGCTGATTTATTCTTCTCAGCAGCCGAAGATAAATTCCAAACCCTTGTTAAAAAAGGATTCATTAATGAAAAAGAAGGGAAAAATCTTCTTGGAAATGAACTCGTTCTAGTTGTCCCAAAAGATAGTTCTCTTACAAAAATTCAAGATTTAAAAGATGAAAAAATTAAGAAAATCGCACTTGGTACACCTGAATCAGTACCTGCTGGAAAATACGCAAAGGCTTCTCTCACGCATGAAAATCTATGGAATGACATTCAAAATAAAATCGTATTTACAAAAGATGTTCGCCAAGTGTTAACATATGTAGAAACAGGTAATGTCGATGCTGGTATTGTATACAAAACAGATGCTCTTATTTCAAACAAAGTAAAGATTGGTGAGGCAGCAGCAGCTACTTCTCATGAGCCAATTCACTATCCTTTAGGTGTTATAAAAGAATCTAAGCACAAGAAAGAGGCGACTTCATTTTATGAGTATTTGCAGTCAAAAGATGCACAATCTATCTTTAAAAAATATGGATTTACAGTCCTATCATAATTGCCATGAGCTTTGATGCTATTTTTTCACCAATCTTTCTATCTATACGAGTAGCTGCATGCGCCACCATTATCGTTACAATTTTAGGGACGATTATTGGACGAGCGTTAGCACGCTCCTCATGGAGATATAAAATAATATTAGAAACTATTTTCTTATTACCCATGGTACTTCCGCCAACTGTAATCGGATTTTTTCTCATTATCATTTTTGGAAATAATAGTCCCATTGGAACGTGGATAGAATCAATATTTCAGCAGTCCATTATGTTCACATCTACTGCTGCTATCATCGCTTCTACAGTTGTTGCATTTCCGCTCATGTACCAATCAGCAAAAACAGGATTTTCTATCGCAAATGTACAAATTGAAGAAAGCGCTCGTGACCTTGGTGCAAGTGAATATCAAGTTTTTCTGCACGTTACACTTCCGCTTGCATTTCCCGCCTTACTAAGCGGAATGATTTTGAGCTTTGTTCGTGCGCTCGGTGAGTTTGGTGCTACACTCATGTTTGCTGGGAACATTCCTGGTAAAACACAGACAATCCCAACTGCAATTTACATGGCGATTGATGCAAGTAATATGCAACTCGCCTGGACACTTGTAGTTATCACTATTAGTATGTCACTCCTATTTCTGCTATGTATTCAGCTTATTAATAAAAGAATTACTAACTCTTAAAGCAGCTTTTGTTGAAGCTGCTTCTTTATTTCTTAGGAAATAAAATATACCATCGGGAAATAACTGAATTTTACCTTTTATTAAAATATACATTTTATTTGAATTCACTTTCTAAAATAGGCAATTTCCTGTTATTATATGGAGGTGTTTCAAAAAATGAAGAAATGAAAACGCATTTATATCGTGAATTCTTCATCCTGTTTTAGCGATCGGTAATCTTCTACTCTAGTAGTGGGGCATTACCGATCGTTAGAACGATATGTAATTATATTGGTATAGAAAACCGAAGGGAGTCTTGTAATGGACATTTTATTAGCGCTTCTTCCTGCAATTGCATGGGGAAACATCTTATTAGTAAGCGTAAAAATGGGCGGTGGTGCATATAGCCAAACGGTAGGTATGACAATCGGTGCTCTATTCTTCGCAACAATTATGTATGTATTTACTCAACCAGCTTTAACAATGACAGTCTTGATTGTTGGTTTTATTTCAGGTTTATTCTGGGCTTTAGGACAAGTAAACCAATTAAAAACAGTTGAAAAACTAGGTGTTTCAACTACTGTAACGATTTCTACTGGTATGCAACTTGTTGCAACTTCTATCTTTGGGGTTATCGCTTTCCGTGAGTGGACTACTACAACAACGATTGTTCTGGGAACGATTGCAATCCTATTAATCGTAGTTGGTGTTGTATTCACATCACTAGATGACAAAGAAAATGCACAGCCACCAGGACAATTGAAAAAAGGACTTCTTACTTTAATTGTTTCTACTTTCGGTTACCTTGTATATGTAATTATTATTCGTTGGTATAATATCGATGGTTGGTCTGCTATTTTACCACAAGCAGTTGGTATGTTTGTTGGTGCGGTTGTATTGACATCTAAACATAAACCATTTAACAAATATGCAATCCGTAATGCTTTATCTGGTTTACTATGGGGAACTGGAAACTTATTCTTACTTCTTTCATTACCACGTGTCGGCGTAGCAACAAGCTTCCCATTATCTCAAACTGGAATCGTTATCTCAACATTCGGTGCGATTGTCTTCTTAGGTGAAAAGAAAACAAAACGTCAATTGATCTTTATTGCACTAGGTAGTGTTTTAATTATCGGCGGCGCTGTATTGTTAGGTATGACAAAAGCATAATCTGATAATCTATTAATAAACCCCTGAAGCCTATATGCTTCAGGGGTTTTTCTCTTTCAATTGTTTTCTAAATATAATTATTTACATGCCCCTGTCTTTTATAGTTGCTCTTCCACTCTAGTAAACCAGCTACACATATAAAGAGATTAATAATAGCTAATATTAGCATGACGTATAAACCTGTAGAAATATAAATCACAATGCTAACCAAGTTATACAAAATCCATAAATACCAGTTTTCTAAAATTTTTCGACTTAGCATAAATTGAGCTACTAATCCTAGTACAGCATTTAAAGCGTCTAAATATGGACTCGTTGATTCTAAATAACGGATTTGATAATAGCCCCAACCAATCCAAGCAACTAACATAAAGATTATATACAGAGTCCACCCTTTTACACCTAAACGAACTGTTGCTTTTACTTCTTCCTCCCCACTACGTGCAATCCAATAATACCAACCATATACATTAAATATAAATTGAAAGGCTGCCAATACCGCCATTGCATATAAACCTTGCGTAATGAAAATATACAGAAATATCGCAACTGTAATCATGCCAAACAAAAAGTTAGATACCCTTTCCCTCGCTAATAACCAAACATTAATAATCCCCATAACCGATGCGAAAATTTCAATATAACTCGATTGAATATAAAATCCCACCAATACGCAAATAATACTAGAAATGAATAAAAAAAGTGGACTTCTGACCATGATCATCTCTCCCCAGATGTATAATAAATTCCTTATCACCAGTATAAGGAATAGCTCTTCCCTTTACCATGAATTTCCTCCTTCTCATTATCCATTCCATCTACGATAAGTCTTTTCTTTTTACAAAATTCTCTTAAAAATGGTATCGTTTTTTATAACATATCTTCACTAGAAAGGAATAAAGGATATGCTAACTAAACATCGAATTCTATTTATTGGTGCTGGTCGTATGGCAGAAGCTATATTTTCCGGATTACTTAAAACAAGCAAAGAATACATCGAAGAAATTATCGTTTCTAACCGCAGCAACGTAGAAAAGCTAGAACAATTACGAGCGCGATATAATGTGTCTACTGCAACAGATTGGAAGCAGCATGTTACATCTGTTGATACGATTGTTTTAGCAATGCCACCTTCTGTACATGAAGAATTATTAGCAGAATTATCTCCGTTACTATCGAATCAACTTGTCGTAACGGTAGCCGCTGGCATTGGCCCATCTTATTTAGAAGAAAGACTTCCCGGGGGAACACCTGTTGCTTGGATTATGCCAAACACAGCTGCTGAAATTGGAAAGTCTATCTCCTTATATACAATGGGACGATCAGTAAACGAGATGCATCAAGAAACCCTGCAACTGCTTTTAAGAGGCATTGGTACTTCGCAACTTTGCACTGAAGAGGAAGTTCATCAGCTTACTGCAGTTACTGGAAGTGCACCAGCTTTCCTTTATTACTTTGCTGAAAGCTTAATTGAAGCAACAAAAAGTTATGGAGTCGATGAAGCAACCGCAAAACACCTTGTTATTCAAATGATTTCCGGCTCTGCTTCTATGCTTGAACAAACGCAAGATCCAACTAACCTCCGCGAGCAAGTAACCACACCCGGTGGTTCCACAGCTGAGGGTCTCAAAGCTTTATATGAGTATAATTTTTCAGAAGCAATTCAAAAAGCAGTAGAAGCAACAGACAAAAAAGCTAGGGGGAAATAATATGAATTTAACAAGTTTAAAAGATTATACAACATTACATAACGATGTAAAAATGCCTTGGTTCGGTTTAGGTGTTTTTAAAGTAGAAGATGGTTCAGAAGTAATTGAATCTGTAAAAGCAGCAATTAAAAATGGCTACCGCAGCATCGATACTGCAGCAATTTATCAAAATGAAGAAGGCGTTGGACAAGCGATCCGTGAATCAGGTGTTTCACGTGAAGAATTATTTATCACATCAAAAGTATGGAATAGCGATCAAGGATATGAAACAACACTTCAAGCATTTGAAACTACATTAGAGAAATTAGGTCTAGAATATTTAGATTTATATTTAGTACATTGGCCTGTAAAAGGGAAATATACTGAATCATGGAAAGCGTTAGAAAAGCTTTATAAAGACGGTCGTGTTCGTGCTATCGGTGTGAGTAATTTCCACATTCACCACTTACAAGACGTATTTGACATTGCTGAAATTAAGCCAATGGTCAACCAAGTGGAATACCACCCACGTTTAGCACAAGAAGAGCTACACACTTTCTGTAAAGAACATAACATCCAACTTGAAGCTTGGTCACCATTAATGCAAGGCCAACTACTAGACAACCCAACATTACAAGACATTGCAACAAAATATAATAAATCAACTGCACAAATTATTTTACGCTGGGATCTACAGAACGAAGTTGTAACAATCCCTAAATCTATTAAAGAACATCGCATTATTGAAAATGCAAATATCTTCGATTTTGAATTAAGTGCTGATGACATGAAAGCAATTCAAGCTCTAAATGAAGATCGTCGCGTTGGTCCAGATCCAGATAACTTTAACTTCTAGTAAAAAAACCACTGCCATATGCAGTGGTTTTTCCCGTTAAAGAAAACTGAAAATTTAAACTATACACCATTCGGTTGACACTTCATTATACAAGGTGTAAGATTTTGAATTATCAAAGAAACACAAAAATTAATAAAATTTATTCGTTTACTCATTGTATCAAGAGAGGTGGAGGGACTGGCCCTTTGAAACCTCGGCAACAGGTTCATTTTGAATACTGTGCCACTTCCTGCAAGCATTGTGCTTGAAAGATAGAATGAGGGACTTCGTTTATATACGGGTGCATAACTTGTACGTAAAAATCCCTCTTTCTCAATATGAAAAGAGGGATTTTTTATTTTTCATTTCCCTCATCATCATCCAAACTTAATTATTTAGGAGGAAAATCAAATGAAAAAGAAGTTTGTACCCGGTATTGCATCAGTTGTAGGAGTAAGTATTTTATTAACTGGTTGTGGTAGTTATAAAAACGAAGCAAGCGGAGCAAATGCAAAAGACGAGGCACCTAGTAAACAAGTTTTAAACTTATCTTCACCTACTGAAATACGAACAATGGATACAGCTCGTGCTACAGATACTGATTCTGGTCAAGTAATGAGAAACGTATTTGAAGGTTTGTATAATCTTGGTGAAGGTAACAAACCTGTCCCTGGCGTTGCAAAATCTCATGAAGTAAGTGGCGATAAAACGAAATACACATTCCATTTACGAGATTCAAAATGGTCAAACGGCACTCCTGTCACAGCGAAAGATTTTGTCTTTGCTTGGCAAAGAGCTGTCGATCCAGCAACAGCCTCTGAATATGCATTTCTATTCTTTGATATTAAAAACGCAACAAAAATTAACAATAAAGAACTTCCAGCCGACCAACTTGGTGTAAAAGCAGTTGATGACCATACGTTTGAGGTAGAATTAGAGCGTCCTGTTCCATATTTTATTAGTTTAACAGCGTTCCCAACATTTTTACCAATTAACGAGGAATTCTTTAAAGCACAAGGTGATAAGTACGCTTTAGAAGATAATACAATCTTGTACAATGGAGCTTTTACACTAAGCGATTGGAAGCACGAACAAAGCTTTAAATTCAAGAAAAACCCTACCTATTGGGATAAAGATACTGTCAAACTAGAAGAAATCAATTTTAACGTCGTAAAAGAAAAATCTACAGAAGTAAATTTATTCGAGTCAAAACAATTAGATCGTATCAAACTAACATCTGACTTCGTTGATAAATATAAAAAGGATGCTAACTTTAAAGAACGGCCAAATGTAGGGGTACAGTTTCTACGTATGAATCAACAAAACAAAGTACTTCAAAACGTTTCTGCACGCCAAGCAATCGATCAAACAATTGATCGAAAATCCTTTGTAAATACGTTATTAAATGACGGCTCTACACCAACCTCTAGTCTCGTACCGAAAAACTTTGCAAAAGGACCTGACGGAACAGACTTCCGTGCTGCAAACGGCGATTTAACAAAGGTTGATACAAAATCTGCTCAAGAATTATGGAAAAAGGCAAAACAAGAACTTGGGTCTGAAAAAATAACGTTAGAACTATTAACAAGTGACGGTGACCTTGAAAAGAAAACTGGTGAATTCTTAAAAGGACAACTCGAAAAGAATTTAGATGGCTTAACAGTAAATATAAAGCCGCAACCACGTAAACAACAAGTTTCACTTTTATTAAAAGGTGACTATGAAATTGGAATTGACGGCTGGAGCCCTGACTTTGCGGATCCAATTACATTCCTTGAGCTATTTACAACGAATAACCCTTACAACTTAGATCATTACTCTAATAAGGAGTTTGATGAAACAATAGCAAAAGTGAAAACCACTTTAGCCGGTGATGAAAAAGCTCGCTGGGAAGCATTACTAACATCCGAGAAAATATTATTTAAAGACTCTGTTATCGCTCCTCTTTACCAAAAAGGCGAATCTTATTTAGAACGTTCTTATGTGAAAGGGATTGTGCAAGTAGACTTTGCAGGTCAATTAAACTTCAAATGGGCACAAATTGAAAAATAAAAGGCAACCTGAATTGAAGTTTTGCTCCCCATACCAATTATTTTATTGGAAAAATGTATTAAAAGCGGATTTCTCAATGAGAGAAAATCCGCTTTTTCAATATAGTATTTTTAAAAAATAATACTCCAACTTTTATTATTGACATATAGTTCTTTCCAGTGTTAATATTCTAAATAATCAAAGAAACGAAATATTTAACCATCAAAATATAATGTCTACTACGTTGAAACATATAACGACAGATTATAGTTCAACATGTATATACATATAGAACACCTGATTACCTACATGCACATATTATAATAGGTTTTCTCTTCTTCTATAGATACACTTCAAAACATGGACATTAAGACGTTACGAACAACACATTTAGGGAGGAACGAACAATGAAGAAAAAAGTTGTACCTGTTGTTGCATCTGTTTTAGGGGCAAGTCTATTACTAACTGCTTGCGGGGGAAATAAAGATAACGCAAGCGGAGCGAAAGCAAATGATAAAGCACCTGATAAACAGGCAATTAACTTATCATTCGCTTCAGAAATTCCAACAATGGATGTTGCAAAAGCAACGGATGGGGAATCCATGAACGTAATGCGCAATGTTTTTGAAGGTTTATATGCAATGGGAGAAGATAATAAACCGATTCCTGGTGTTGCTGAGTCGGTTGACGTTAGTCCCGATAAAACAAAATATACATTCCACCTGCGCGATTCAAAATGGTCAAATGGTACTCCTGTTACAGCAAAGGACTTTGTCTTTGCTTGGCAACGTGCCGTAAATCCTGATACAGCAGCTGAATATGCATTCTTATTCTTCGATATACAGAATGCGAAACAAATAAGCCAGAAACAATTGCCAATTGATCAACTAGGGGTCAAAGCTCTTGATGATAAAACGTTAGAAGTACAACTAGACCGTCCTGTTCCCTACTTCTTAAGCTTAACGACATTCTCAACATTCTTACCAATTAATGAAGATTACTTAAAATCTCAGGGCGATAAATATGGTTTAGAAACAAATCATTTAATTTACAACGGTGCTTTCACATTAGATAACTGGAAACACGAGCAAAGCTTCCAATTGAAGAAGAACCCTAACTATTGGGATGCTAAAACTGTAAAATTAGAAGAAATCAACTTCAATGTCGTTAAAGATAAGTCTACAGAAGTTAACTTATATGATTCAGGACAAATCGATCGTGTTGCTTTAACTGCAGAGTTTGTTGATAAATATAAGGGTGATCCAAACTTCAAGGACCGCGCTGAAGTTGGTATTCAATTCTTACGACTCAATCAAAAAAATGAAACATTAAAAAATCAACATGCACGCCTTGCTATTAACGGAGCAATGAATAAAAAAGCATACGTAGAAACAATTTTAAATAATGGTGCTGTTCCAGCTGAAGGAATGGTTCCTGCAAAATTCGCGAAAAGCCCAGAAGGCACTGACTTCCGTAAAGAAAATGGAAACCTAGTCAAAGATGATGTGAAAACAGCAAAAGAAAACTGGAAAAAGGCGAAACAAGAACTTGGTACTGATAAAGTAACAATCGAACTATTAACAAGTGATAATGCTTTAGCTAAAAAGACTGGTGAATATTTAAAAGGTGAACTAGAAAAAAATCTAGATGGATTAACAGTGACGTTAAAACCACAACCACGTAAACAACAGTTAAAACTACTATTAAGTGGTGACTATGAAATCGGTATTGATGGCTGGGGCCCTGACTTCGCTGATCCAATTACATTCTTAGATTTATTTACAACAGATAGTGCTTATAACTTCGATAAATACTCTAACAAAGAGTACGATGAACTAATCCATAAAGTGAAAACAGATTTAGCTGGCGATGAAAAGGCGCGCTTTGAAGCAATGAAGCAAGCTGAAAAAATCTTATTACAAGACGGTGCTGTCGCTCCTTTATACCAACAAGGTCGCTCTTACTTACAACGCTCTTTCATTAAAGGACTTGTAACAACTGACTTCGGTGGGGAATTTAACTACAAGTGGACAGAAGTTGCGAAATAATAAAGTAAAAATGTATCCCAAGAAGGATACATTTTTTACTTTATACTTCTTTAACGACAGGATTTCTTTCCTTTACCATTCCTTTTATAACTACAGTGACCCCTGCTACTAATTGTGTAACTAGTATAATAAGCAATAATGAAATAATATTATTCTCTAAATTAGTTCCACCAAATATTATTGTATAATAGCCATTCGCTGCATATGTTGCGGGAAATAATTTGCCGATTGTTTGATATGTTTTAGAAAGCATCTCATGTGGTACGATTACACCCGAACTCACAAGTTGTAGCGATAGTGAAATGATATTAAAAATCATACCTGCATTTCCGAAAACAGTTATGAACATTTGTGTTAATGAAAGAAAGGCGAAGAAGACTATTGTCAATAATCCTCTTCCCCTTCTTGTTGCATTGAACTAAAACTCATTATAAATGTAATCATAAACATCAAATATGTTCTCCACGTCAAAGAAGGTATATGCCCCGACCAAAGATAGCTAATTAAATAGTTAATTCCCATAATACAAGACGATATTACTAAACTAATACTTATTAGTTTTACATATTTGAGCATGTCTTTTCTCCTTATTTTTTACTTTTCTATCTCTTCAAATTGCAGATTTACCGGCTCTTCTAGAAGTGTTTCATAAAAATTTTCAGCCAAATCTGTTGAAGGAATTTTTTCATCCACTTCATCAAATCGAATACTATCTAGCCAGACACAACCTTCTCCCGATAATAAAACACCAAATGCAATACCAAGCGCTTCTTCTTTTATATCTAATACAACCGAGTACGATTGCCAGTTATTCGTATTTTTAATGGGGCGATTTTGCATGTTATCCATAGCGAGCGGTTCTGTATCTTTTCCGTCTACTCGCATCCACAATCCTGCCCAATCTCTTACGTTTTCACTCTTAATGAATGCTGTTAAACGTAATCTTTTACCTACATATTTATCTGCTCGGAACATTTGCATTAATGTCGCAAACCCTCCGTGCGTAACATTCTCTTTTGCTTTTATATATGCAGCTACTTTTCCTTGATGGGCAACTTCATAATCTAAACCCATCTCATATTCAGCAGGATGACTTCCACTTAAGATCCATCCTTTCGGTATACCTTTTTGCATTGAAACACCCTCTCTTTCTATATAAAATGACTGGAAGTACTTTCGATATTTCTTTGGTGGTAATTGAAACATTCTTTTAAAAGCTCTAGTAAATGCCTCTTGTGAGGAAAAACCGTATTGCACTGCAATATCAATAACAGTTCTCTCAGTTGACACTAAAACTTGCGCAGCATAAGTTAACCTTCTCTTTCGAATATAATCCGTTACACTCATCCCAACATAACTTTGAAAAATACGATGAAAATGGTACATCGATACGGCACTGTGAGATGCCACTTTTTCTGTTGTAAGCTCCTCATCTAAATGATCCTCTATATATTTAATCGCTTTTTTTATCATCTCTTTATATTCTTCATGCATTTTAGTACCTCCTCACAACTTCAATTTACCATATACATACAAATTGTTTTTGATTTAAATTGCGGATTAGCCCATGTGGCTACAGGATAATAATTTATTTTCAGCACATACATAATTACATGATTTTGGGAAAAACTTGTATAGAACGAATTTACATAAGGAGGAATTTATAATGAGAATTTTACTATCAGTTTTATTAGCTCTTATGCTAGTACCTGCATTAACAGGATGTAAAGCTCCTGCAAAAGAAGACACAACTTCTAATAAAAAGACTACAGAAGAGGCAAAAAATGAAGCTCCTGCTGATTTAAAATTAAACTTCAATGAATTTGATTTAAAAGCAGACTACCAAGATACAAAGAAAGACTACGAAGCAGACTATAAAAATGTAGTAGCTGATAAGAAAATGGAAGCAAAAATTGAAGATCATAAAGCAGATGTAAAATTAACAGGAGACGAGGCTATCACAAAATTAAGCCCTCTTCTACAAGAATTAAAATTTGATAAAGATACTCCTGATCAAGAAGTAATCGATCAAGTAGTGAACGTGTTCAAACTTGATAAAGACTACCAAAAATTTGATTTAGAAGTTGTCTTCTCTGATGGAACGAAAAAAGAATATAAAAGAGAAATAAAATAAAGAAGTAGGCGGTTGCCTACTTCTTTATTTTTGCATATCTTAAATCTGGTTTAGATCCAACATAATATTGAAGTCCAGATACTGATTCTTTTTGTAAATAAGAATCAGAAGGGAATATAACCGGAATTAATGGTGAATCTGTAAACATAATATCTTCTGCTTTATGCAATAAGTCAAAGCGCTTATCTTCATCTTGTTCAACTTCCGCTTCTTTTACTAAAGCATCAAATTCTTTATTATGCCATTTTGCATAGTTATTCGGACCATCACCTGCATATAAATCTAGTTTAGTAATTGGATCTAATAAAGAGCCGCCCCATCCCATATAAGCTAATTGGAAATCACTTTGCTTGTATGTGTCGATGTAACTCTTCCACTCTTTATTTTCTAATTTAATATCTACACCAAGATTTTTCTTAAACATTTCTTGCAACGCTTCTGCTACTTTTTTATGTTGTGTATCTGTAGTGAATTTTAATGTTACTTCAGGTAATGTAGACCAGCCTTGTTCTTTCATACCTTCTTCTAATAATTTTTTCGCTTCTGCTGGATCAAATTTAACGTAACCACCTTTTTCTTTACGGAAATCACGGCCACTTTGTGTTTTTGCTCCTTCTGGAACGAATGCATTTGCTTCTTGTGCATTATTCTTATACAGTTTTTCGACGATGAACTTACGATCAACTGCTAATGAGAATGCTTTACGCACTTTCGCATTTGTGAATGGCTCTTTTTCTACGTTAAACGAATAAATATAAGATGAGAATCCTGCAACACGCTTATATTCTTTATTTCCTTTTTCTTTCTCAATCATTTCTTGTGGTAAACCACTTAGTAAATCTAATTCTTTTGATTTATATAATTGGTACGCTGTTTTAGAATCTGGAATAATACGAAACTCAATTTCTTTTAATGTTACTTTTTTATCATAGTATTCTTTATTTTTTTGTACTGTAATAGCCTGATTATGCTTCCATTCTTTTAACGTGAATGGTCCGTTCGTAATTAACTCTTTTGGATCTGTTTTTAACTTATTATTATCATCAATTGATTTTTTAGATAATGGAATGAATAATGAGCTTGCTAATTTTTGTTTAATAGAAGACACCGGGTGCTCAAGTGTTACCTTTAATGTTTGAGGATCAACAACTTGAATACCAACCTGTCCCTCTTCACCTTTTCCTGTATTGTATGCCTCTGCCCCTTTAATAAAATACATTTCTGTCGCATTCATAGAACCCGTTTTCGGATTTAATAATCGCTTCCATGCAAATTCAAAATCATTTGCTGTAATAGCAGAACCATCTGACCATTTAATATCTTTCTTTAAATGAATTGTATATTCTGTTCCATCAGCATTTACTTCTTCTTTCTCTGCTAATTCATTTTGATATTTCCCATCACTATCTTGCGTATATAAACTTGAGAATAAATGTCCAATTACATAACCTGACGTGCTATCTGTTGCAATAGCGGAATCAAGTGTATATGGATCGCTACCAATATTCGTTACTAATCGATTTCCTTCTTCCTTACCAGCACTTGCCTTTTGCGTCTCTTTCTTACCGCAAGCGACAGAAGTAATTGCTAATATGGTCATAATGACAAACAGTAAAAACTTCTTCATCTTACATTCCCCTTTACCTTGAAATTTTTGGTGTTGATGCTAATAATGTTTTTGTATAAGAATGTTGTGGATTACGAAATACTTCGTCCGTATTTCCAAATTCAACAAGTTCTCCTTTATATAAGACAGCCACTTTTTCACATAAATAGTGAACCATCGGTAAATCGTGCGCGATAAATAAATATGTATAACCTTGTTCTTTTTGAATCTTTTGCAGCAGATGTACAATTTGAATTTGCAATGAAACATCTAATGCTGAAATTGGTTCATCAAGAATCAATACTTCTGGCTCACATAATAAGGCTCTTGCAATAGCGATACGTTGACGTTGCCCTCCACTAAATTCATGCGGGTAACGATCAATATATCGTCTATCTAATCCAACACGCTCTAGCGCATCACCTGCGACTTTATCTTTCAACCTCTTATCACCTAAACCGAATGAAATATAGCCTTCTGTTACAATATCGCGTACTTTCCAGCGCGGATTTAATGCAGCTGTTGAATCTTGAAAAATGAACTGTACTTTCTGTAAGAAATCACGCTTATGAGCTGCCTTCAACTTATGGACAACTTGACCGTTATAATCAATTTCACCAGACGTTGGTTTCTCAATCCCAGCTATGAGCTTACCAAGTGTTGTCTTTCCTGAACCACTTTCTCCAATAATGCCAAGCGTTGTTCCTTTCGGAATAGAAAGTGTTATATCTTTTAACGCTGCGATTTCTTTATCTTTACTTCCATATGTTTTCCTTACTTGCTTTACAGTAATTAAATCTGTCGTCATGAGGCGTTCACCTTCTCTTTTGATTTCGCTTGGTTATGCTCGAGAACATGTTGCCAGCAATGTGAACTATGCTCCTCAGAATATGTTGTTCTCTCTGGGAAGCGATGAATGCATTCCTTGATCGCTACTGGGCAACGATTCACAAAAGGACAACCAAAGCTATTTAATGTTTCAATAGAGGGTGTCGTTCCTTCTATTGCACGTAATATTTTTTCGGAATCATCCATATTCGGAATTGCTTGTAATAAGCTTTTCGTATATGGATGTTTAGGAGAACCTATTACTTCCTGTATCGTTCCTTTTTCAACGACACGCCCCCCGTACATAACAACTACTCGGTCAGCTACTTCACGTACAAGTGCCAAATCATGTGTAATTAATAAAATACTCGTATTTTGTTTTTCTTTCCGCTCTTTTAATAATCCCATAATTTGCTTTTGAATCGTTACATCTAACGCTGTTGTTGGCTCGTCTGCAATAACAAGCCTTGGATGACAAGCAAACGCAATTGCTAAACAAATACGCTGCCTCATGCCTCCGCTTAATTGATGTGGGTACTGTTCAAAGCGTTTCTCTGCTTCATGTATCCCTAAATCATTTAATAAGTTAATTGCAATTTCTTTTGCTTCTTTTTTCGATTTTTTCTCATGTTGCAAAATTACTTCTGTAATTTGTCTTCCTACTTTCATCGTTGGGTTTAAAGATGAAAGTGGATCTTGAAAGATAAAGGAAATATCTTTCCCGCGAATTTGATTCCATTCTGATTCTTGTAAATTCGTTAACCCTTGAGATTGGAAAGAGATACTTCCATCATCGATACGAATAGACTCTTGATTTAGTCCGATAATAGATTGTGC
Organism: Bacillus sp. ES1-5; assembly: GCF_022487605.1. Lineage (NCBI taxonomy): Bacteria > Bacillati > Bacillota > Bacilli > Caryophanales > Bacillaceae > Bacillus > Bacillus sp. ES1-5. The sequence goes on from NZ_JAKVPU010000013.1 coordinate 63,704, forward strand.
TGTAACGCTTTTTCCTGAACCACTTTCTCCTACGAGTGCAACTATTTCACCTTCGTTAATAGAAAAGGAAACATGCTTCACAATCGCTTGCTTACTAGTCTCTTTTTCAACGGCTAACGTTACGTTTTCTAAAGATAAGATTTGTGCCATGTTTTTTCTCCTTTCGATTCCGTTTCACGATTTTTGGATCAATTGCATCTTGCAAACCATCACCAATCGCATTAAATGCGAACATGATAAGTGCAATCATGATTGCCGGGAAGAATAATTGCCACCACTCTCCGCTCAATAATGTCCCAAGTGCATCATTCGTCATCGTCCCCCAGCTCGCTGCTGGTGATTGTACTCCGAGTCCGATAAAGCTTAAAAATGATTCTGAGAAAATAGCTGCTGGAATTGTAAATGATAAATTTACGATAATAATGCCTGTTAAATTCGGAATGATGTGTCCGTATATAATCCTCATATGTGATGTACCTAATCGCTCTGCTGCAATAACAAATTCTCTTTGCTTCAAGGATAATACTTGTGCCCTAACGAGACGTGCCATGCCAATCCACCCTGTTAATGCAAGGGCAATAATAATTGTAAAAAGCCCCGGTTTCATAACGATTAGTAATAAAATAACAATTAATAAATATGGAATACCGTATAACACTTCAATCCCTCGTACAATCCACTCATCAATTAACGTTCCAAGACGACTACGCCCTCTCACATATCCACTAAAGCCACCGATTAGTACACCTATTCCTATATCAAGAGCCGCTGCTACCAATCCAACCGTCAGTGAAATTTTTCCACCAGCCCATGTACGTGCCCATATGTCTCTACCTAAATCATCTGTTCCAAACCAATGCTCACTACTAGGCGGTAAGTTTGTTGCCTCTTTTACTTGCTCACTCGCAGTAAATGGCGTTAAACTTTCACCAATAAGAGAGAATACAATAATTAGTAATAACGTCACTAATCCTAAAACTGCGATTGGATTCGATATAAACTTACGAATCACTTCCTTTTTTCGGCTGATTGTTTGCTGCTCTTTATTTATCGTTAATTCTTTTTTCTCTTCATTCGTCAATAACTGTTTATTAATTTCATAAGCTCCCATTTAAATATCCCCCCTCCTTACGTAATAGAACGAATGCGTGGATCCACAATGCGATGAATAATATCTGTAATGAAAATACAAGAAATTAATAATGCACTATAGAAAATCGTTGTTCCCATAATGACCGGATAATCTCGATTGAAAATACTATCTACAAAATATTTTCCTAGACCAGGGATTGAAAAGATTTTTTCAATAACGAAAGTCCCTGTTAACAGTCCAGCCATTAATGGTCCAACAAATGTAAGTACTGGAACAATCGCATTTCGAAGAGCATGTCTTATAATGATTTTCTTAATTGGTATGCCTTTCGCTCTCGCTAGCTTAATATAATCACTCTGTAAAACTTCGATCATATTAGAACGAACAAACCTTGTAATAACCGCGATTGGCCCTAACGCTAATGCAAAAGATGGTAATACCGTATGTTCAAATGTTCCCCAAGAAGCTACTGGTAAGAGTTCAAATTGAATAGCGAATACTTGTATAAATAGCGGTGCTAAAATAAAACTTGGAATAGAAATACCGAAGATTGCTAGCAAACTCACACCATAATCAATTACTCTCCCATGATAGAGCGCTGCAAATGTACCTGCAGCAATTCCGACTAACAATGAAATAACAAGAGCTTGTAGACCAATAATCGCTGATGGACCAAATCCTGTCGTTATAATCTCTGATACACCTTGCCCTGTCGATTGAACAGATTCACCAAAATCAAAATGAACTACGCCGTCTAAATAAGCAACATATTGATTCCATAACGGTTCATCAAGATGATACTTCGCTCTCATGTTTTGTATCACTTCTTCAGGAAAGATTTTCGCATCTGATGAAAATGGATCCCCTGGAATAATATGCATAATTAGAAATGTCACTGTCGTAATAACCCATAGTGTGAACACCATAACCGATAATTTTTTAATTACATACACTTCAATAACCCCCTAAACACATGAATTTACTTTGTTTTATGGATGTACTTTTTCCATTACTCCCTTTTCTTTTTTTAGAATACAAAAAGCCTTGATCTTAAAAAATAAGATCAAGGCTTAATAAACAAAGGCCCATCACTTATCTTTCAAGACTTGCTTGCTGGAATTAGCACGGTGTTCATCTTACAGAACCCGCTGCTGAGGTGTCATAGGGCCAGTCCCTCTACCTCTCTGGATAAGTAAATTGCTATATTATTATTTAGTTCAAATTGTATATTTTGAATTATAATTCTGAAAAAATGAAAAGTCAATCAAATTTGGTATATTTAGAAAAATCAGTTTTCAATAGCGTCATTTATCTAAATTACAGTTTTTCGCTTATACTAAAAAGAAATGATATGAAAGGAGTTATATGATGGATCCCTTACTGCTTGCTACTATAGGATTACCATTAACAATCGTTATACTTGTCATCATCGGCTTCTATAAACTCTTTATTAAAAAGAAACATATCACTTCTTTTTATACCCCCTTTGATACTATTACCGGACAAACAATTTCCGAATTTCACGAAGAGCAGAAAGTATTAGTATCTGAAGATGAAGACGGAGATGGTAAGAAGAAAAAATAACCTTGCGCGTACGCAAGGTTATTTTTTCGTTTCTGCTTGAAAACGTTTATAGTATGTTGATGCTGTTGCAAAGTTAATTTCTATATCACGAATCAATGATGAGTCTTCTTCTTTAGCTAACTTCTGTAATTTTTTCATTGCTTGTTCCGATTCATTCAAGAAACCAGCGTATACCTCATGTTCTTGCTCTTTCGACTTTGGAACACGAATTTCTTTACGTATATTATCAATATCTTCTAACATACTAGTCGTTACCTTTTGTACATCTTCTTTATATGCAGTATTCGTTATTTCCTTACCGCCTTTTTCTTTTGCCACTTCAAATAACTGCAGTGCTTTATTAATTTCTTTATTCATTTTCATATCGTATTTTTCATGTACTGCACGGTATTCTTTCATCTCTTCTGTTTGCTCAGTAGATTGCTCTACCTTTTCTTCCGGTTCTTTCGTATCTTTATTTCCATTACATCCCGCTAGAAGGATCATACTTCCCATTACAGCAATACCCAAAACCTTCTTCATCGCTTCTTCTCCTTTTATCTACAGCTACTACTCATTATAGTTTCTTTTATCTCCACTTGTTATTATACCGAGAACATCCTACTTTTTACACTTAAGACGTTACCTTAATATACATGCCTACATTTTTGTCACAGTATCGTCACTTTATGCAAATAACTTTTGCATCACCTTACAAAGCTGTATGAGTTATTTCAAAGAAATGAAAAAAGAGCTGATTCAAAAACATTTGAATCAACTCTTTTTTATAATTTAAGCTTCTAAATTTTGTCTTTGTTGCAGTTCAAACTGCTTTTCACTTCTTCTGGCCATAAATAGATAACATAATACAGCACCAATTTCACAAAGAGCTATCACAACCCCCATCGGTAATGCGGTATTGCTTCCGCCAATACCTACTAATGGTGCAACAAGTGCTCCTGAAATGAACTGTAATAATCCTAATAAGGCCGATGCTGTTCCTGCAGCTTGTTTCTGATTTCTCATCGCTAACGAGAACCCAGTTGTTGAGACAACCCCCACACTTGATACAACAAGGAATAATGAACATAAAACACCAATTAAACCTATTCCTAGTACGATTGTCAGTAATAAAGATAGGCCACCAACAGCTGCGATAATAATACCAGCAACAAATAATGTCTTCTCATTCACTTTCCCTGCTAAACGGCCCGTTACCTGACTAGCAATAATAATACCGATACCGTTAATCGCAAAGAATAAACTAAATTGCTGTGGTGATGCTCCGTATATGTTCTGCAACACAAATGGTGAGCCTGAAATGTAAGCAAACATTGCCGCTGTTACTAGTCCTTGTGACAATGCATATCCCATAAACAAACGATCCTTTAACAGTTTTCCGTAAGTCGCCAATGTCCCTGACAAACCACCTGTTTCTCTTTCTTCAGGAGGTAATGTTTCACGTAATACGAAAGTAGCTGATATTAACATGAATACACTAATTGCTCCAAGAACGATGAAGACACCGCGCCATGTTGTAAACTGTAGCAATTGTCCTCCAATAATCGGTGCCAAAATAGGCGCCGCTCCGTTTACTAGCATAAGCAGTGAGAAAAACTTCGTCATTTCAGAACCTGAATACATGTCACGTACCATTGCACGTGATATAACAATCCCAGCCGATCCTGAAGCTCCTTGTAAGAAGCGTAATAACACTAAACTCCAAATAGATGGCGCAATAGCACAAAGTAAAGAAGAAGCAACATAAATAATAAGAGCAATAATAAGAGGTTTGCGCCTTCCGTAAATGTCACTAATTGAACCAACAAATAATTGTCCTACTGAAAGCCCAAGCAAACAAGCTGTCAATGTAAGCTGTGCAAGAGATGCGCCTGTTTGTAAATCATCCGTTAATTTTGGTAAAGAAGGCAAATACATATCAATAGATAATGGCCCAATCGCCGTAAGTGTCCCTAATACAAGAATCATCCATAACCTATTTGTCTTTACAGGTTTATATATTTCGTGATTAACTCCATTCACCTTTTCCGTTCACCCTTTCCGATAAATACTAAATCGTAACAATTATAGTTACAACATAAACATACGTCAAGTATAGTGCATTTTCCTGTTTCATACCGTAAAAAAAAGCGATAGAATTTCTATCGCTTTACTTTTTCAAATTGCTATTTGCAAATTTAGATACGGAAGACATCGCCTCTCCTGTATCTAAATATGTGATTTGAATTGGATCTCCCACTTCTGTAAACATAGCATATGGGAATTTCTTCACCGGTATCATAAATACTTTTTGTTCATTCTCTAACAGTACATACACAATTGTATTTTCACCTGATTTTTCTTTATATACACGTTGTACAACGCCTTCTTTTTGTGCCTCTTTACCATTTGAAGTCGGTCTAAATGAATCTCCACTTCCACTCAGCGCATTTTTATAATTCTCAAGCGCTTCTTTTTGCGTCGAACCTGTTGCAAATATTTTCGCATTAGAAGCATAGATAACCGTATGAGCACGTACTAATCCCCCGTCATCAATAACAGGTACAATCCAAGAAGGTTTACCGTACACGTTATAAATAACCGGCATCGTTCCGTGCCATTTCTCTCTCTTGAAGGAATTATCCACTACTTCCGATGCAGCTGAACCATCCATAATTCCCTTTACTTCTTTTCCGTTATAGTAATACAACTTACCTGTACGCGCATCGATAAGCGAGTAACCTAACGCAGAATCTACTCCTTCTTTCGGAGAGGTGAAATCAGTAAAGTAATATAGCGTTCCATCCTTACCGAAGATTGGTGTAACTCCTTCTTTCGTTCCCCACTCAGTCGGGATCTTCATATCAGTTTGCGAGAATTTCGTATTCCAAAACCCGTGAATATACTTACCGAAATACGTATTTAATGTAGATGCGGTCTCGTGATTTAATACGCCATCAACAAATTTAGGCGCCTTTCCTTTATCGTATCTTTTCACTTCACCTGTTTGTGCATCTACTACTACAACGCCCTCTACCTCAAATCCAGATCTTCCTGAAATAAATTCACCATACGTCATTGTATAATACGGTTTCCCTTTATCATCAACTTCGAATTTAGGTTTCCCTTTAAAAATCAAATCCGGTTCTGCTTTTCGAACGACACGTTCTAATTTATTACCAAAAAACATGCTCGGCACATATTTCATTTTATAACCAAGATGCAGTTTCGCTTCCGCATCAGGATTCGTACCTGACATCGTTACGTACCCTGGAATGGTCTCAGCTTTACGTGCTTTAAAAAAGCCTGAAACTTCAATCGGTGCTACATATAAAGCCTCACCATTTACCATTTGTGGCGTTAATTCCCCTAGCTCAAAATAAGCTACTTTCGGAATATCCCCAAATACTTTTTTCATTTTATTCTCCGCTGTCTTTGGCGGCACTGTAAATGGTTGATCATTTTCAGTAAACGGCTCTGAAATATCTTTCTCGATTTTCACAACAGAATCATATTTTTTTTGCGTGATTACTATATCGTGCAAATAACCAAAATAGCCGTAACTTGCGAGTAAAACAAACATTAGAAGTCCCTTTAACGTACCTTCTAATTTCCCTATTTGATTTTGTGAAAATAAAACAAGCCCAATTAAAACTGCTACTGCAACGGCATAATGAGTAAGAATCGAATCTGCTCGATCATCGATTAGCCAAAGATATTCATAGATTGCAATACCTATCCAAAATAATACAGGAATAACTAAAATGGATGATTTCTTACCCTTTATAACCTTCTCATCCCCTTTCTTATCCACTGCTCGAAGTTTACTACCGCTTCTTGTCCATGGAATCAAAAACAAAGTGAGAATAGCTAAAATTAAAAATTTCATCAAAGGCAATGTCCCCTTTTCTTTTATTTTCCCTTTTAGTATAACAAATAAAGGGTATTCAGGTAAAAATGGGGATGATTATATTTTTTTACTACTTAATACAATCCCACTCACTACATATAAGATAGATGCAATATAAAAAATGGTGCCAATCGTAAAGAAATCTACTAAATATCCCGTTGCAATAATTGCTACTGCTCCTCCAATCGATGTCCACACATGATATTTTCCAATCTCATAACCAGCATTTTCTTGCACAACCTTTCGTGCTAGCGACGTCTTCTCCGTATTACGCTGCACAGCACCTAAAACTCCCATTACAATTTGAAGAATATACACATGCCAGACTTCCGTGGCAATCGGGAAACAAAGCATTAATATTGCCATGGACCAAGCATATATAATTAATAATTTTTGATCGCCTACTCGATCAGACATCTTTCCTACTAATGGATATACAAGTGCTGAAGTTAAAGCAAATAAGCCATACGCCCAGCCAAACTGCGAGAAGCTATTCCCAACATTCCGAAGCAATAGAATGTAAAAAGGAAATACCATACTTCCCGCCATCATAATTATGCTTTGTGCCGCTACAAATCTTCTATATGTCATTTCGTATACTCCCTATAAAATAAATTCACAAATCTCTCTTTTGGATCCGCTTCTTTTTTCTTCTGAAGAAATTCTTCTATACGAGGATATGCCCTCTTTAACTGCTCCTTCGTTGGATACGAATAGTACGGTAAATAATAACTACCATTATGTTTTAAAGTAACATCAATCATTTTCTGAATGACATCTTCTGTTTTCTTTATTTCACCCTCTGAGCGTCCTTGGTTAATTAAAAGAACTAGCGCAAACATATCATCTTTCGCATAGGATAAAACTGCATTTTCATTCTTTTCCACATAACGAATCGTAATATTGAGCAAATTAAACTCTTCTTCATTTAATACGTTACGTAAATCATCTATGTATTCCGTGAAGAAATCTATAGGCACAAAGTATTCTTGTAACACTTCTATTCTATTCGGATTTTCATATTCCATAAAGGCACTATCTGACCTCATAACATTATTTCGCGTCTCATACGCCCCATCTGTACGCTCAAAATAACTTCTTTGTATATCCCAAAATGTATTCTTTCCCCAATCACTATAACGGGATAATCCGAGTAAAAATTTCGGTGCAGCTATAATAGTTTCCTCTTTTAATTCACTGTACTCTTCCCTCATATTTTGATTTTTCGCCAATGTATAATCTGTCACATACATCTCTTTTAAAAATGAATTGGGGGCAACAGAAATACGGGCTAAGTGCATACGAACATTTTCATCTCTTTTCACTTTATCTTTGAAATAAGACGTGTATTCTTTATAATCTATCATTCTCGTGTGCATTTCATATAATTCATCATCAGTTAGCTTTAATGTCACATCTAAAATGACACCGAATAACCCGTAACCACCTATGACATATGGAAATAACTCTGCATTTTCTTCTCTACTTACATTACGCACCGTACCATCTGCCATTAACAATCTAAACGACTCTACTGTATCAATCAATGCTTCATGACGAATATCACGCCCATGTACATTTACACTTAATGAACCACCAACAGTAAAAATATTTTGAGATTGCATTACTTGAACCGCAAGGCCATATGGATTGATTTTCTTTTGAATGTCATTCCATGTGACACCGCTTTGCACCCTAATCCTCTTCTTCTTCGGGTCAAATTCTAATATTTTATTATATCCCTTCATATCAAGCATCGTACCGTTCGGATAATACGTCTGTCCGCCTTGGCTATGTTGCATACCTGCAATGGAAATTTTCTCTCCAGAAATATTTGCATCTTTCACTACCTGTTTTAATGAACGTTCATCCTCAACATTTTCAACACGTTTAATTTTCGTTGGAAGCAACTTTCCTACATCGCTCATAATAGGATGTTCTAGTTGCTCTTTATATGTATTTATAGATGTCGCAAGCAACACTGTATAAGCTACAATGACCACCGCTATCTTTCTTTTTTTCAAATGACACTCTCCTCTTCCACAGTTTTCCCTCTTCATATTGTACCTATTTTCCTGAAAAGAAAGTATGAATAAAAAAAGAGAGCCCTTATTCTAGGTCCCTCTCTCATCAAAACTATCATTTTGCTGCTGGCAATTGTATTGGATCAAACTTTTCGTACGACGTATATTTTGCGTTCGTAATAATGTGTGCTTTATCCTTGCCGTTACTACTCATAATCATGTCTATCTTTGCTGATTCATATTTAAAATCTTTTGTAATGATATATTCTGCATCCACTTCTTCTATCTTCGCATTTTGTGCTTGTAGCATTTTCTTCTGCGTTTCATCCATGCTAGTTAACATACTTTCTGTTTCTTGCCCTTTTAATGTAAATTTCAGTTTATATTTATCTCCGCTTTTCTCCATCTTCATTTTATCTAAAACTACTGCTGGTACTTCTAAATTATCTATAATATCTTGAGTCGCCTTCATTCCACCAGCGTTTAACTGCTCCTCTGGTACGGTTATAACTTCTCCTGTATTAGGGTTTTTCACCTCACCAGCAACTTTGCCATCCACAGTATACACTACAACATCTGTACCAGAAATATTCATTTCAGAACGAGAATTCTTTGTCTTTGGCTCTAATTGCATCTTAGCCTTTAATATATCCATCTCTGTTCCTTCAGCCTTTATCGCTACATCATATGTCATCGTTACATGTTCTTCATTTTTAAAAGCGTCATTCGTTTTCTTGAAAACATCCTTCGCTGCTAATTCTTTTTCTTTTTGCATGGCTTCTTTTTTCGGTTCATCAGTTTTTGTTGTTTTCTCATTACTACACCCTACCCCTAGACTGATTGCAAGCACTAAACTTGAAATAAAAATAGTTTTTTTCATAATGTCGCCCCCTTTCCAAAAATGATATCATCTCTTTTCCTATGAAATCTATATAATTTTTAATCTTTATTCGCTATATAGCGACATGTTTAATGAAGATTTTAAATATGATGTAAATAACAACAACTCATTTCAGGAGGTCATTATGAAGGCGATCATTTGCACACAGTATGGACCACCTAACGTTCTCCAGCTTCAAAATATAGAGAAACCTACACCTAAAAAGAACGAAGTATTAATTAAAATTCACGCAACAAGTGTATCGACTGGAGATTGTAGAATACGCGGCTTTAATAGCCCCCTCTTATTTTGGATTCCTATGCGGATCATATTAGGTTTCAGAAAACCGAGAAAACCTATACTCGGCGTAGAGTTATCCGGTGAAATCGAAGAAATAGGAACAGATGTAACTCAATTTAAAAAAGGTGATCCAATTTTTGCATTAACAGAACTAAACCTCGGTGGTTATGCCGAGTACACATGCGTACATGAAAGTGGATTAATAACATTAAAACCTACCAATGTGACGTATGAAGAAGCGGCAGTTATTCCTTTTGGTGGAACTTCAGCATTGCATTTCCTGAGAAAGGGCCGTATAAAAAAAGGGCAACAAGTGCTCATATATGGGGCCTCCGGATCAGTAGGAACAGCTGCTGTACAACTTGCTAAATATTTCGGTGCGACCGTTACAGCTGTTTGTAGTAATTCAAATTTTGAACTCGTTCAATCTTTAGGAGCTGATACAGTAATTGATTATACGAAAGAAGATTTTACTAAGCGGCACGAGCGCTACGATATTATATTTGATGCAGTTGGGAAATATAAAAAATCCCTTTGCACAAATACATTAACACCCAATGGAAAATATGTATCTGTTAATGGAATGATGGCAAAGGTAAGTAAAGAGGATATGATTCTACTAAAAGAACTAACTGAAACCGAACATTTAAAACCTGTTATTGATAGAACTTACCGATTAGAAGAAATTGCTGAAGCCCATATGTATGTGGAAAAGGGACATAAGAAAGGTAATGTTTCGATTACCTTAAAATAAAATATATTCAGAAAATAACATTGACAATTCTTTTTGTAAGATTTACTATTAGTACCATATTAAAAAACTACATACACAAACTCTTATCAAGAGTGGCGGAGGGACTGGCCCGATGATGCCCGGCAACCGAGCTTATAACTTATAAGCTAAGGTGCTAATTCCTGCAAAACGAGTTTTCGTTTTGGAAGATAAGAGAGGAACCTATTTTGTCTATTCGGCACCTCTCTTATTTTTGAGAGGTGCTTTTTATTTTGGAACGCATATGAAGGGGGAATTATAGATGAAAAAAGTATTATTGAGCATTGTAAGTGGAGCGGTATTATTGCTAGGTGCATGTGGTGCTAATTCTGATAAAGAGGTAAAAGCATTAGATGAGAAAAAGATTACTGTCGGTGTAACTGGCGGACCGCATGAACAAATTTTTGAAAAGGTAAAAGAAGTGGCAGCAAAAGACGGACTCGAAATCGATGTAAAAGTATTTAATGATTATGTAGCACCAAACGTATCCTTAGATGAAAAAAGCCTCGATGTAAATAGCTATCAAACAAAATCATATTTAGACGTATTTAAAGCTGAGCGCAATATGAAATTAACGGAAGTATTTTCAACAGTAACATTCCCTATGGGCGTATATTCTAAAAGCTTAAAGGATGTAAAAGACTTAAAAGAGGGCGACGCAATCGCTGTCCCAAATGATCCAACGAATGAACTTCGAGCTTTAAAGCTATTTGAAAAAGCAGGAGTTTTAAAAGTAGATCCAAAGGCGACAGAAAAAGCGACTGCGAAAGATGTCATTGAAAATCCGAAAAATTTAAAGATTGTTGAATTAGAGGCATCTCAATTACCCACACAACTAAGTGAAGTGAAAGCAGCTGCAATTAATACAAACTTTGCATTAGGTGCAAAATTAAGCCCTGCGAAAGATTCTATTTTCCGTGAAGGAAAAGATTCACCATATGTGAACTGGGTCGTTGTTCGTACTGAAAATAAAGATGATGCTGTTATAAATAAATTAAAGAAAGCTTATCAATCTAAAGAAGTAAAAGAATTTATCGAGAACAAATTTGATGGTTCTGTTTTGCCGTCTTGGTAGGAGCTGATGATAATGATTGAATTAAAAAATGTATCCAAAGTATTTACAACAAAAAAAGGGAATGTAGAAGCTCTTAAGTCTACTTCCCTTCAAATAAAAAAGGGCGAAGTATTTGGAATCATTGGATATAGTGGCGCTGGTAAAAGTACATTAATTCGATGTGTAAATTTATTAGAAAAACCAACGACAGGAAATATCATTGTAAACGGCCAAGACTTAACAACTTTATCAGCAAAAGAACTAGCAAAATCGAGACAAAAAATCGGGATGATTTTTCAAGGATTCAACTTACTTAAAACCGTGACAGTTTATGAAAATATCGCATTACCGTTACGTCTATCTGGTCTTCCCAAAAATGAAATTGAAAAAAGGGTAGAAAAGTATTTACGTATTGTCGATCTTTTTAATCGAAAAGATGCCTATCCGAGTGAACTTTCTGGTGGCCAGAAGCAGCGTGTTGCCATTGCACGTGCACTATCACATGAACCGGAAGTATTATTAAGCGACGAAGCAACGAGTGCTTTAGACCCAGAAACAACAGATTCTATTCTTGACCTATTACTAAAGATTAATGAAGAAATCGGGATTACAATTTTATTAATTACACATGAAATGAATGTCATCCAGCGTATATGTGACCAAGTTGCTGTTATGGAACACGGGGCAGTAGTCGAAAGCGGGACTGTGAAGGATATCTTCACAAACCCACAACATACAACAACGAAAAAATTTGTAAACAGCGCCTTTGCAGCTAAAATTCCAGAAGAAGTACAAAAAGAACTACAAAGAACCGGAGAAATCGTAACACTTTCATTTATAGGAACTTCTTCTGGCGAACCAGCGTTAGCTATCGCTACAAAACGTTTTCAAGTGTATCCAAATATTTTATCTGGTAATATCACACAGTTAAAACATGAAGCATATGGGAAACTAGTCATTCATATGCAAGGTGAAAAAAATGAAGTAAACCGCGCTTTATCATTTTTACAAGCGCAAGGGATCATCGTAGAAGGAGGTAGAACAGACTATGGGAAACAAGTCCTTTTTGGATGAATGGGGTAAAGTCATATGGGAAGCAACCATTCAAACATTTCAAATGACATCTATTTCACTATTCATCTCTATCCTTATTGCATTACCACTTGGCGTTACACTTGTTTTAACGAGACCTGGTGGACAGCACGAAAATAAAATCATTTATCCAATTCTTAATACCATTATTAATATCATTCGCTCTCTTCCATTTATCATTCTACTATTCTTTATTTTACCTTTTACAAAGTTTCTAATGGGAACATCCATTGGTGTGCAAGGTGTCATCGTACCACTTGTCGTATTCACAGCTCCTTATATTGCACGATTAATGGAGACAGCTTTATTAGAAGTAGATCGTGGTGTTATTGAAGCTTACCAAGCAATGGGCGTTTCTACTATAAAAATCATTTGGCACGTTATGGTGAAAGAAGCTCGTCCCTCCCTTGTACTTGGCTTAACAATTGCAACGATTGGTTTAATCGGTGCAACAGCAATGGCTGGACTTGTAGGTGCTGGCGGTCTTGGTGATTTAGCATATCGATTCGGACATTTACGCTACGAACCTGAAGTAATGTATGCAACAGTCTTTATTTTAATTATCCTCGTTCAAGGACTACAGTCTTTAGGAAATGGTGTTGCACGAAGATTGAAGAAAGATTAAAAAAGAAGGTATCTCACCAGGGTGAGATACCTTCTTTTTATCTTTTAAATCCACCTTCAGAATGAATGACTTGTCCAGTAATCCATTCTGCTTCTTCACTTACTAAAAATGTAATGAGTCTTGCTGCATCCCTTGGCTCACCAATTCTACCAAAAGGAAACATCGGCTTTAATCCTTGCTTTATATCTTCAGTCATCCATCCTGTACTAGTTGGACCTGGGTTAATTGCATTCACTGTTATTCCTAAATGAGCTACCTCAGCTGACAACGTACTAGTAAGAGCATCAATAGCTCCCTTCGTTGTTGCATACGCTAGTTCTCCTGCCATAGGTCCTTTAAATTGTCCCGATGTCATATTCACAATTCTACCACCAGATTTCTTATCAAACCCTTGGGCAAATTGACTACTTAACAATGTAGTCGCACGGACATTTACCATGTAGTGCTTATCTAGTTCTTCAGCAGTCAAATTAGAGAAGTCATTATTCGTAGAATACGCTGCATTATTAATTAATATATGAGGGTAGCCTAGTTGCTCAGTAACTTTATTTATAAGCTCTTTCGGTGCATCATTCTGAGTTAAATCTAACTCCATACTCGATACTTTAACACCGCTTTTTAGTAACTCTTCTTTTAATTGTATTTGTTCACTTTGATCAACGCCCCAAGGCATCTCTTTATCGTACGCTGTCCAATACGTAAAAAATATATCGTATCCTGCTTCAGCTAATTCTTTACAAATCGCTGCACCTATACCATCTAGACGACTTACACCTGTAACAACTGCTATTTTATTTTTTAATTGATCCATCATATACTCCTCCAATTTTAAAGGACGCATATTTTATATAAGAGATATGAATTTCCCTATGCATTATCTTTACAAAAGGGATGTACAAGCCAAATATGCAGTCCTTGAATGATTTACAGGTAGCTAAATAAACCCTCACTTATGAGAGGAAAATTTATCTATCTAGTTTCTAATCATTACAAGCTCATCCACATATTGAGTCCTTGTCCCCTTTCCATATATCTCTATTTCTATCATACCAATATGATGTAATATTTCAAATGATAAAAAAATAAAAATCAATATTCCATGCCGACCTTCTACTAATTTTAGTATATTACAATAACTAAATAATTAAAATAATCAGAAAAACACTGGTAAATACTGGCTTTATTTTTTATAATAAAATGTGGGGCTAATGTGAGAGTTGTAAACGGTCTTATTATACAGACTCAACTAGTTTTAAACAAATAGGGGGAAGAAACATGTCAAAAAAATTACTTTCTTTATTTTCTACAGTAATCGTAGCAGCGTTTGTAATAACTGGCTGTGGTCAAAGCGATACGACAAATAAAGAACAAAAAGAGAATGCAACAAAAGAAAGCAAAACAGAAAAAACGGATACAACGAAAGAAAATAAACCTGAAGAGAAAAAATCTGAAGATAAAAAACCTGAAAATACAGCTACTAGCTCAAGTGATTACTCTAAGCTGATTTCCTATATGGAAAAAGAAACAGGTGGTAAAACAAAAGTCCTTTTTGAAAATAAGGAACCACAAGTGTATAAAGCTGAAGATGTTTCAGTATCAATGAATGGTTACACATTAGTTGAATTAAATGGATTCCATACAAACTTCGACATTCCGTTTAATCGTCAAACAGAGGGCGGAGTTATTCTTGTGAACTACAGCGTAAAAAATAGTTCAGCTAAAGATATTTATTATATGCCAGCATTGGACATGTCATTTACTGGTGCGCAGAAAGCGTATAGTAACTATAAAGATTTAATTCCAAAAGAAGATCAGCTACCAACTAAGCTTGCTCCAACGAATGATTACTTAGTAAAAGCAGGGGAAACTATTTCTGGTTATATCGCTTATCCATTCGGAAAAGACGATTTAGCGAAAATTTCAAGTCTCTCAACAGTCTCAGTCACAGTCCCAACTGCACAAGCGAATAAAGGAAAATTTGATGCTCCAATCGGAAGCCCTGGAAGCTTTTCATTAAGTTTAAACAAACAAGGTGCTGAAAAGGTTGCAACAAATAACACTTTCTACCAAGATAAAGCTACAGCTAATAACATGGGCGATAAAAAAATGTTAAAAGAGAAATCAAGTATTAATAACAGCCAAGAATTAGGCGCTGTTAACGTTACATTAGATGGATATCAATTTACTCAATTCACACCAAATTCCGTCGAAGCTCCACGCTTTGCAAATTTTAAAAACGGTCTCGTTCTATTAACAGTAAAATTCAAGCTTGATAACAAAGATACTCAAGACGTTTCACTGTCTCCTATAAGCTCTACATTGAGAGTGAATGATGGTACACAATATACGATTAATGAAGGTATGCTACTAAATTACGACTATAACGCTGCAGTTAAAACTGGAACATCTGGAGAGTTACTACAAGTATATATTTTAGATCAAGAGCAGTATGAAAAGATTTGGAAAGACAAAAGCTTTGAGATTGAGTTAGGACCTATGAGAAATAAAGAAGCAAAAGATATTTCACAAGGTAAAAAAGCTAAATTTACATTACCAAAATAAATCACTAAGTATATATTAGAAAAGGCATATAACATATGATTGTTATATGCCTTTTTCATTTTATAAAAACACCATTTTTGTTCACACTTTATCCATTGTGAATATATTCACAATGGATATATAATAAACATGTAAATACAATACATTGGAGGGATTTCAATGGTTATCAATTTTTTAAGAACTGATAAACGCGCTACTTTCTTATTATTATTTTTACGACTTTACATAGGATATGCATGGCTCGCTGCCGGAATAGGCAAAGTTTTCGGGCAATCTTTTGATGCAAGTGGTTTTCTAAAGGGCGCTATCGCTCAAGCATCAGGTGACCACCCTGCCGTACAAAGTTGGTGGGCAGATTTCCTTCAACACTTTGTTCTTCCAAACGCAGACCTATTTAGCTTTTTAGTTCAATGGGGAGAAATTTTAGTAGGTCTAGGTTTAATTTTAGGCGGATTAACAAAAACTGCTGCATTCTTTGGAATTATAATGAATCTTTCATTTTTACTAAGTGGAACTGTTAGTGTAAATCCAAATCTGCTTATTTTAACTATGTTCATTTTAGTTGCAGGTCATAACGCTGGACGTATTGGATTAGATGGCTATGTTTTCCCTAGACTTTTCCGTAAAAACAATCATGAAACATATAAATTAAGTAAAACTGCGTAGTAACAATTTACTTTTAAAATATAAGTAAGAAAAAGAGCCTACGTATAGGCTCTTTTTCTTACTTACTCCAAATTTAAACTCTTAACGAACCGCGAAATCCTCTAGCAGCATAATAGGAATCTGCTCCATTGTGGTACACAAAAACGTGTCCGAAGCGATAATCGCAAAATAGAGCACCACCGAGTTCTCGAATATCTGAAGGCGTTTGTACCCAACTTGATGATTTCATGTCGAAATCCCCAAGTTGTTGCAACTCTCGATATTGTTCTTCCGTTAATAATTCAATACCCATAGCAGTTGCCACATCAATAACGTTATTTTCTGGTTTATGTTTTTTTCTTGCCTCTAACGCTTCAAGATCATAACAAAAACTTCTGCGACCTTTAGGACTCTCCTTTGAACAATCATAGAAAGTATACTCGTCCTTCTCTTCATCATAACCAACAACATCCGGCTCACCGCCAGTTACTTCCATTTCATGAATTGACCATAATTTTTCATTATTAGTAGCTAGCTTTGCTTCAACTTTAGCCCATTCAAGACCTTCATGGCGGTTCATGTTTTTCTCAAAACGTGCTTGTAATACTTTTAATAGTTCTTCATGTTGTTCTACAGATAATGCATTTGTATTCTCTGTCATATTAGTCCTCCGAATTACGTTTACTTATAATCATTTAAATCTTTTCAATGATAGTTTGCATACAGTTTACAACAAATTATATAATTTGTTGCATCTCTTTTTCAACAATCTAACCCGATTGCACAACGAAAAATCCCTGTGCAGATTCCATTATATAGTACGAAAATCTTTCATACTTTCTCCAAGAATATAGTGTGAAAACCACATCAAATTTTGTTTCATAATAGCCACACCTATTCCTGGCCGATCAGGACTATATGCCATGCCTGTAAATATAATTAATTCTGTATCAACTTCCATATCTCTTAATCCTTCATATAGCTCATATGCATTTGTAGTTGGAATTCTTACATCCTTTTCCCCATGTTGAATTAACGTAGGCGTACAGGCTGATTTAATATATGTCATTGGTGATGTTTTCTTATATATCTCTGGATCATTCCATGGAGAATTTCCTAAATACATTCTAATAAAGTAAGGGATATCTGTATTTACATAATGGGTACCCCAGTTCGTGATTCCGCCCCCAACTGAGATAGCTTTAAATCTATCACTAAATGTAGAACAGAAAGCAGATATATATCCTCCGTTACTCCATCCCATAACTCCTACTCTATCTTTATCTACAATCCCTTTTTCAACTAGTGCATCTACTCCAGATATAACATCATCGTAGTCAGCAAGTCCTTGTTTTCTATAGTTTGCTTTTAAAAATTCATTACCATAACCAGAACTCCCTCTATAGTTTGGCTCTAAAACGATAAAGCCTTTTTCGATAAACTGTTCAATCGGATATTTCTCATTAAAGCAGTCTGAAAATATCGGAAAGGATGCCCAAGATGGACCACCATGGATTACTACTAATAAAGGATATTTTTTATTTGCCTCAAACTCTACTGGGGTTGATAAAACTCCTTCTATTTCCAGTCCATCACTACTTTTCCATGAGATGATTTCCCTATTACTTTTAAGCTTGCCTTCGAAAAAGCTATTTTCATTCGTTATTTTTTTATCATCCAAATAGATTTCAAATGTTTCATTTGTTATAGCCTTAGTATATGTTATATGATTTCCATCCCTTGTTATAGAGGCCTCCATTATAAACCCATCTACTGTTTCGCTTAACATTTCCACAGTGCCATCCTCACATAACAAACCAATACGGTAATTCGTTTTATCCTGCCATCTAATCAAAATCCCTTTAGCCGTCCACTGTAATGGCATAACCGTACTATCAAAATTTGCTAAAGGTTGAATTACTTCTCCCGTATTCATATCATATATCTCTACTGTACTATCTTGTATATGGTTTCTATAGTAATCCTTCTCTCTTATGCTTGCTGCGTAACATATTTTGCTACCCTCAGGAGAAAAGCAAATGCTCCCGCCTAACA
This sequence comes from Bacillus sp. ES1-5, assembly GCF_022487605.1. Taxonomy (NCBI): domain Bacteria; kingdom Bacillati; phylum Bacillota; class Bacilli; order Caryophanales; family Bacillaceae; genus Bacillus; species Bacillus sp. ES1-5. The sequence continues at coordinate 82,279 of NZ_JAKVPU010000013.1, forward strand.
ACTTATCTATATTCATCTTTTGTAGTTCTCCGGCTTCAACATCTAATATATATAGATCACCATTCATATAATCGTTTAGGCTTGGTGTAGCCATACATACAATCTTTTTCCCATCATTTGAAATATCAAAGTTATGTATATAAAAATCCTTACCGTCCGTTAGTTGATAAACATCGCTAACCTTCCGTTTCTGTTTATCATTTTGTTTCACTTTTTCTATTTCACTGTAGTATAAACAATTATTCTGATGTTCCTTACCTACATGATGGAAATCTCCATATAGTTCCTTACGTTTCTTTATCTCCTCACATTCTTTTGACTGTGCAATATAATAAAAACCTTTACCAGTAGGCTCCCATTTGAATGTATTAACTCCTTCCTTCTCATTCGTAATTTGAACCTCACTACCACCGGCTATGGACTTAACAAAGATCTGATTTGTATTATCCCCGTCACCACCTGGGCTAAGATATGCAATAGTCTTAAAATCTGGAGACCATACTGGATGTGTACTATCTATATCCCCATTTGTTAGTGGGTAACTCTGCTCTTTATCTGTTTCATATATCCATACATGATTTCTATACGTATTGTCTTCCCAGTTAGCGCTCTTCTTAACAAATGCTACGTTTTTGCCATCATCACTTATGTTTGTACTTGATACGGCCGGTAATGAAATAATCTCTTCTATACTTAAATATGTTTTTGTTTTCACTTTCATATAATAAGCCCCCTTGTAATGTCCATGAATCTATCGGCTCTTCTCTTCATAATAAAGAAAATTGTTCACGCATACTTAAAATGATAGTTGAAAATTCAGATAAATAAAAGTATTTTTATTCCAAATCCGATAAAGTAAAACTTTCATTAGTAGGGTGCTATCCACTTAGCAATTTTAGATGTTCTTTTTCGGCACAAAAATACCCCTTTAGATAACATATCTAAAGGGGTACAAATTCGTAAATTTATTTCAAATCCACAACTATATTTATTAACCTACTAATCTCCTACTCAACAGTAACAGACTTAGCTAAGTTACGTGGCTTATCAACGTCACATTCGCGGTGAAGTGCCGCGTAGTATGAGATAAGTTGGAATGGAATAACTGCTACTAGCGGTGCTAGTGCTTCGTGTACAGCTGGTAATACGAAGCTGTCACCTTCCATTTCTAAGCCTTTCATTGAGATGATACATGGGTTAGCTCCGCGTGCTACTACTTCTTTCACGTTACCACGAATTCCAAGGTTTACGTGCTCTTGTGTAGCAAGTGCGATAACTGGTGTACCATTTTCGATTAAGGCGATTGTACCGTGTTTTAATTCTCCTCCAGCAAATCCTTCTGCTTGGATGTAAGAGATTTCTTTTAGCTTTAACGCACCTTCTAATCCTACGTAGAAGTCTACGCTACGTCCGATGAAGAAACAGTTACGAGTTGTTGCTAAAAATTGTTTTGCTAATGCATCCATTTCTTCTTTTTGATCACAAAGTTCTATCATTGCATTTGCTACAAGTCCTAATTCGTGTGTTAAATCGAAATCAAGAACTTCGCCTTTCGCTTTAGCAATGTCCGCAGCTAAAATTGAAAGTACTGCAAGTTGTGCTGTGTACGCTTTCGTTGATGCAACTGCGATTTCTGGTCCCGCGTATAACGGAAGTGTGTAATCAGCTTCACGAGAAAGCGTAGAACCAGGTACGTTTGTAATCGTTAATGCTTTATGACCCATTTCATTTGTTTGCACAAGTACTGCACGGCTATCAGCTGTTTCACCACTTTGTGAAATGTAAATGAAGAATGGTCTTTCTGTTAATAATGGCATGTTATAAGAGAATTCACTTGCTACATGCACTTCAACTGGCATTTTTGCAAACTTCTCGATAAATTGTTTTCCAACAAGACCTGCATGATAACTCGTTCCACATGCAATGATGTAAACACGATCGCTATCTAAAATCGCATTACGGATGTCTTGATCTAATTCAATCTCGCCATTTTCATCTTGATACTTTTGAATTATATTACGGATTACAAGTGGTTGCTCATCGATTTCTTTAAGCATGAAATGAGGGTATGTTCCTTTTTCAATATCACTTGCGTCTAATTCCGCTGTAAACGGTGCACGTTCAATCGTTTCACCTTGTAAGTTTTTAATTGTAATACTTTCTTTCGTTACGATTACGATTTCTTTATCCATTAACTCAATAAATTGATCTGTAACTTGTAACATCGCCATAGCGTCGCTCGCCACAACATTAAAGTTGTCACCAACACCTACTAATAGCGGGCTTTTGTTTTTAGCAACATAAATCATGTTTGGATTTTCAGCATCAAGTAATCCGATCGCATAAGAGCCATGTAAAAGGGATAGCGTATTACGGAACGCTTCTTCTACACTTAGTCCTGTGCTCACTTGTTGTTCCATAAGCTGTACGATAATCTCTGTATCAGTTTCACTTACGAACGTTACATCTTGTAAATATTCTTTTTTCACTAATTCATAGTTTTCAATTACACCGTTATGAACTAGTGTAAAGCGTTTTGATGTACTTTGATGCGGATGCGCGTTTACTTTGCTTGGAACACCATGTGTAGCCCAGCGTGTGTGACCGATCCCCACGCTTGCTGCTACGTTCTCATCTACGATTTCGCGAAGTTTTGCAATACGACCTTTTTCTTTGTATACAACAACACCGTTCCCTGTTTGTACTGCAATACCTGCTGAATCATATCCACGATATTCTAGCTTTTCTAAACCTTTTAATAAAATTTCCTTTGCATCTTGCTCTCCAATAAATCCTACGATTCCACACATGTTTAGTCGCCGTTACAAATGCTTACATTGCTCTGCGAACATGTAACGACATAGTCCGATACCATTTTTATTTATACTAAAAAACGGATTACATATTGCTAGCTCTGTAAGCTTGTAACGGCTTTCACCTTCCTCTCGATTGGGTTTAAGTCCGTATATACTTATACAGCTAGTTTGTATCCGTTCCTTTTCTCTCATCACACTTTCACCTTTGTCCACTAAGTCACCTTAATGATTTAAGTAAAAGCTTGCGGTTGTGATGAACAACCGGGAGTCATCCGCCGAAATCTCGATAAACTCCACCTCGTCAACTACACTACTTGTAGTTCTGGCGCTTCTATAATTTACAACATTTCCTTTGAGAAAAAGAACAAGACCATCTTATAACAAACATAGATAAACCGTCAATGAAATTTTTTTCATCGTCTATAAAACATATGAAAAAGGAGCACTTCTTGTGCTCCCTTTTCATAAATTTATTGAATTATTCAGCGCCAACTTCAGCTTTCACAACTTCTACAATACGATGTACATATGCGTCACAAACTTCTTGTGTTGGTGCTTCTGCCATTACACGAATAAGTGGCTCTGTTCCAGATGGACGAACAAGAATGCGGCCATCACCGTTCATTTCTTCCTCTACAACACGAATAATATCTTTAATTTTTTCATTTTCTAATGCTAGTTTTTTATCTGTTACACGAACGTTTACTAGTAATTGTGGGAATTTTGTCATCTCACCTGCAAGCTCAGATAATGGTTTTTTCGTCATTTTCATGATGTTCACCAATTGAAGTGCACTTAACATTCCATCACCAGTTGTAATGTAATCAAGTAAGATAATATGACCCGATTGTTCTCCACCTAAGTTGTAACCACCACGCTTCATCTCTTCCATTACGTAACGGTCACCAACTGCTGTTTTATCACTTGTGATATTGTTAGCTTCAAGTGCTTTGTAGAAACCTAAGTTACTCATAACAGTTGAAACGACTGTATTATGCTTTAATTGACCAGTTTCTTTCATGTACTTCGCACAAATAAACATAATTTGATCGCCATCAACGATGTTTCCTTTTTCATCTACAGCGATTAAACGGTCACCATCACCATCAAAGGCAAGACCGATATCAGCGCCTTTGTCTTTTACTAATTTAGCTAATACTTCTGGATGCGTAGAACCTACTCCATCGTTAATGTTCATGCCGTTTGGTGAAGTTCCCATCGTTGAAATATCAGCCTCTAAATCCGCGAATAAGTATGGAGCTAAAGAAGACGTAGCACCATGCGCGCAATCTAAAGCGATATGTAAACCAGAGAAATCTTCCTCTACAGTTTGTTTAATATATTGCAAATATTTTTGTCCGCCTTCAAAATAATCACTCACTTGTCCAAGGTTCGTACCTGTTGGACGTGGTAACTCATCAACTTCTTTGTCTAATAAAGCTTCGATTTCTGCTTCTTGCTCATCTGTTAATTTAAAACCGTCTGAACCGAAGAATTTGATTCCGTTATCCTGTACTGGATTATGAGATGCAGAAATCATAACACCTGCTTGTGCATCTAACGCTTTTGTTAAATAAGCAACACCTGGTGTAGAAATAACACCAAGGCGCATTACTTCTGCTCCAGTTGATAATAGACCTGCTACTAAAGCTCCTTCTAACATATGTCCTGATATACGTGTATCACGGCCGATAATTACTTTTGGACGATCTGTATCTTTTGTTAATACATAACCACCAAAACGCCCAATTTTGAACGCTAATTCAGGTGTTAACTCCTGGTTCGCAACCCCACGTACTCCATCTGTACCAAAATATTTACCCATTATGATTCGCTCCTTTTTCTGGCTCTTTTTGATTATCTACTGTTGGCTCTTGACTAGTTTCTTTTTCTTTATCTTTATCTTTTTCTTTATCTTTATTTTGTTCCTGTTCCGTGTCAGGCTTAGGTTCAGGTTCAGGATTTTTTGGTTTTTCAGTTTGATTATCTTGGTTATTATTTGAATCTGGTTTTTCACCGTTACCCTGTACTTCTTTATCTGGATTTTCTTTCTTCACAATTGTGACTTTAGCACTTTTTTGCCTTGGCTCTATTGAAATATTACCAGGACCGCTCACTTGAATAGAAACATCCTTCGTCCCCGGAGATACATTTTGCAGATTAATGGCTGCTGTTATTTGAGCAGCTGTTATTTTATCTACTATACTTGTTTCTCCTGAAATATCAACGCTTATCTTCCCATCTTGCGGCGAAAGTAGCTGGGCCGTAACATCTTTAGAAAGTCCATTTTTTTGAATTGATATACCATCAATCGTTCTTGTTTTCGTTTGTTTTGTTTTTTGCACTCCTACCGAAACCTTCACTTGATTCGGTTTTGCACTTGTTACACCCTTTGGCAATAAAACAGAGGTATCGAATGTTGTAGACTCTGTCAATTGACTAAGATCTACTTCGACCCCCTCTATCGATTGTATATTATCCAAGATATCTTTTGGACCTGCTATCGTTACTTCTCTCGGCTCAATACTAATATTTGTAACGGCCAATCCTTCTGGTAAACTCCCCTTTTTCGTATACGTTACAGGAACAGTTTTTTCAGTATTATTGGCCGTAGCTTGCGTCGCCACATTCAATGTTACACTAATTTTAGATGGACTCGTTCTTACATTTAAACGTTTTCCTTCTTTATTGTATAATGTAACTTCGGCTGTTTTTGTAACAGTTTTATTAACACCTTTTAAATCAATATACGCCTTAGCAGATGAAATACTTTCAATTTCTTCTTTCGTCCCAACTACCTCAACAGTATCAGGTTTAATGTTTGATTTTTCGAGAGTAGAACCCGCTGGCATTTGATCCTCATTTGATAATTTTAAGTCTACATGAACGTATTTTCTCGCTTTTTCATGTAGAGTAATTTTAATTGTTGATGGCTGAACTGTTCCTTTCACATCATCTGGAAGCCCGTTCGTTTTCAAAGAAACTTCATAAGTTCCTTTTTCGCTATCTCTCAAATCAACTGGTATATCAAATTGTTTTTTTGCTTTTGCTGTAGCAACTGCTGCTTTTGGGCCCTCTAACTTCACCTTAACGCCCTCTGACGGAATACCACTTACAATATATTTCTCTTCATCATACTTAAGGTTAATGGCATAATTAGTTAAGGTTTCTTTCGCATCATTTGCGAAAGGTATTATCCCCGATGTCGTATTTTTTTCAGTTAAAGTCGCTGACATAAAAAGCATACACGCCAATAGTAATGAGATCCCTTTTAGAAACCAATGATTCTCCATTAACTTATCCATGACGCTTTCTCCTCCAATTCCATAAAGACGAAGAAGTCGTTTTTTCGCTCGCACTAAATTCAGCTAACAACATATCTTTCAATTGTTCTGTCTTCAAATCACGATGCAACTTACCATTTTTCGTTAAAGAAATTTGGCCAGTTTCTTCCGACACAACTACTGTAATACTATCAGTAACTTCACTAACTCCCATTGCAGCGCGATGCCTAGTTCCTAGTTCCTTAGAGATAAACGGACTTTCCGATAACGGAAGATAACAAGCTGCTGCTTTAATGGTATTTCCTTGCATAATGACCGCTCCATCGTGAAGAGGTGTATTAGGAATGAAAATATTAATAAGTAATTCCGATGATACGTGTGCATTTAGCGGAATACCCGTTTCCACATAATCACCCATACCGGTCTCTTTTGACAGAGTAATTAATGCACCAATTCTACGTTTCCCCATATATTCCGTTGCTTTCGCTATCGCTGTTGCAACGATTTCAGGTTCATCATCCTCATGAGTTCCAACACGCGAAAATAAACTCCCGCGTCCTAGCTGCTCAAGTGCTCTTCGCAATTCTGGCTGGAAAATAATAATAACGGCTAAAAATCCCCACGTTAATACTTGCTCAGTTAGCCAATAAAGCGTATGCAATTCAAGGAAAATACTGATCATCCGAACGACAATAATAACTGTAATCCCTTTTAAAAGTTGAACAGCTTTCGTCCCTCGGATTATGAGAATTAGCTTATATATAATAAACCATACAACGGCAATATCTAATACCGTACTAAGATATTTCAAAATGGTCGTATCTTCAAAAGGCATGCTAACCCTTCCTCCTACTTACGAGCAATTCTATCCATATATTGAAATATTGTTTTATGCTCTATCTGTATGTATTTCCAACAACTAGTTAATTATACCATACATGAAACAAACGACAATTACAAACAACCCCCCTTTAGTCTAAATTGGTAAGATGTCAAACATTATTATCGTACAGTATAATATAAATCATTATTATACGCTTATTTTCAAATAAAAAAAGCAACTTCTCAGTTGCTTTTCTTACATTTATTTTAGTTTTTCACCGAATAAAGAACCCATTAAAGCAACTGCCGTTGTTGCCGTTCTGTTTCTCTCATCTAAAATTGTATTTACTTCAACAAACTCAGCAGATGTAACAATATCAGCCTCTGCTAGCATTTCCATCGCTAAGTGGCTTTCACGATAAGATAGGCCACCAATTACAGGCGTTCCAACTCCTGGTGCATCATGAGGATCAAGACCATCTAAATCTAATGATAAATGTACACCATCAGTATGAGATAAATAAGCGATTGTTTCTTCCATAACAGCCGTCATACCCATACGATCAATCTCGTGCATCGAGAATACTTTAATACCTTCCTCGCGAATAAAGTCTTTTTCTCCTTCATCTAATGCACGTGCACCGATAATTACAACATTCTCTTTTTTCACCTTTGGATATGCCCCGTATAAATCTACAAGCGTTTGATGTCCATACCCTAAACTTGCTGCAAGTGACATACCATGAATATTTCCAGATGGTGAAGTTTCTTCTGTATTTAAGTCACCATGTGCATCATACCAAATAACACCTAAATTTTTATAATGTTTCGCAACACCAGCTAATGTACCAATTGCGATACTATGGTCACCACCTAATACAAGTGGAAAACGTCCCTCTTCTATAATATGATCCACCTTACTTGCTAATTCGTTACATACAGTTGCAACCTGTGTAAGGTTTCGTAAGTTTGTATTTACATCTACTTCTTTTTCTCTCTCTATACATATATCTCCTATATCTTTAACGTCATATCCAATTTCTTCAATTCTTTCAATTACGCCTGCATAACGGATTGCACTCGGCCCCATATCTACCCCGCGACGCATCTGTCCTAAATCCATTGGAACTCCAATAACTGAGATTTCTTTTTTCATAGATAGTATCCCCCTTTTATGCCTTCACTAAATATTTTAAATCTTTTATATAGTCTGACTCAACTCGACATTTTTCTGTATGGATATACAAATTATTCACTTATATTCGCCTTAAAAACTAAATTTCAAGACTATTCTATGTATAAAGTTAACTTAATGAAACAACTACCATCATTATTATTAAATAATAATAAAAAAACACTCCTACATTTAGAAGTGTTTTTCTGATGCTATTTTCCATACTGCGGCAATATTCTTTGCTGTCATTTCGATATTCTCTTCCGCTACTTTATATGCCTCTTCTAATGTCATAGGACTCGCTGTAATACTAAATACTGCATCGATTCCTTTTTCATGAACAGCTAAATAATTCGGAGATACAGATCCTCCAATAGCAATGACAGGAATACGAAAATGCTTTGCACGCTCCGCAACACCTACAGGGGCCTTTCCATATGCTGTTTGTTCATCTATTCTCCCTTCGCCAGTTATAATTAAATCTGCACCTTCTATATGCTTATCAAAATTTGTATAGTCTAATACAATTTCAATTCCTCTCCGCAAACTTCCCTTTAACACTGCAATAACAGCTGCTCCCATTCCTCCTGCGGCTCCTGCGCCAGGTGTTTCAGATACGTCGCAAGATAAGTATTGTTTAAGGATATTCGCATAATGCTTTAAATTCTCATCCAACTCTTTCACCATCTCTGTATCCGCACCCTTTTGCCTCCCAAATACGAAAGATGCTCCCCTTATTCCAACTAACGGATTATCTACATCACATGCTGCTTCTATCTTTATATGCGTTAAGCGTGAATCCATTCGCGAAAAGTCAATGGCGACAATCGAATGTAACGTTCCTCCAGATGGATCTATTACTTCCCCTTTTCCATTTATAAACCTGACCCCTAAAGCTGACAACATACCTGCTCCGCCATCATTTGTAGCACTTCCTCCAAGTCCTAAAATAATGTGCTCAGCTCCTTCGTCTAGCGCATGTAGTATAAGTTCTCCTGTTCCTTTAGTCGTTGTAATAAGTGGATTTCGCTTTTTAACCGGAACATGTTGTAATCCTGATGCTGCTGCCATTTCAATAAACGCTGTCTTTTTATCTTTAGACATACCGTAAAAGGCTTGTATACGTTCTCTAAACGGTCCTGTCACATGAAGGGATATCATTCTTCCATCTGTAGCATCCACAAGTGAATCAACCGTTCCTTCACCTCCATCTCCAATTGGTATTTTTACGTACTCTGCTTTAGGAAAAATTGCTCCAAATCCTCTTTCAATAGCTTCACATACTTTTATAGCTTTTAAGCTTTCTTTATATGAATCAGATGCAATAACAACTTTCACAATTATCCCCATCCTTTATTTTCGCGTTTTCTCCATTTTAAATGACAAATATGAAAGTTGTCTTTTTAAACACAAAAAAAGCTTACATCATATGATGTAAGCTTTTCTATTAGATGGAGCCTAGCGGGATCGAACCGCTGACCTCCTGCGTGCAAGGCAGGCGCTCTCCCAGCTGAGCTAAGGCCCCTTAGTAATGAAGCGGAAGACGGGATTCGAACCCGCGACCCCAACCTTGGCAAGGTTGTATTCTACCACTGAACTACTTCCGCGAAAATGGTGAGCCATGAAGGATTCGAACCTTCGACCCTCTGATTAAAAGTCAGATGCTCTACCAACTGAGCTAATGCTCGTAAATGGCTGGGCTAGCTGGATTCGAACCAGCGCATGACGGAGTCAAAGTCCGTTGCCTTACCGCTTGGCTATAGCCCATCGAAATATTTATCTTCTTTTCAAAGACAAATGTTATTGTAACATAATGTCCAATAAAAAACAACTGCCAAATAGCAGAAGTTAAAATGGCGGTCCCGACCGGGGTCGAACCGGCGATCTCCTGCGTGACAGGCAGGCATGTTAACCACTACACCACGGGACCATTTGGTTGCGGGGACAGGATTTGAACCTGCGACCTTCGGGTTATGAGCCCGACGAGCTACCGTGCTGCTCCACCCCGCGATGATATTACTTATATATTTTATATGGTGGAGGATGACGGGATCGAACCGCCGACCCCCTGCTTGTAAGGCAGGTGCTCTCCCAGCTGAGCTAATCCTCCGAAGTGGTGACCCGTACGGGATTCGAACCCGTGTTACCGCCGTGAAAGGGCGGTGTCTTAACCACTTGACCAACGGGCCAGTATGTATGGCAGAGAAGAAGGGATTCGAACCCTCGCACCGCGTTAGCGATCTACTCCCTTAGCAGGGGAGCCCCTTGAGCCACTTGGGTACTTCTCTGTATGGCTCCGCAGGTAGGACTCGAACCTACGACCGATCGGTTAACAGCCGATAGCTCTACCACTGAGCTACTGCGGAATAATAAAGACAATTTGTATCTTATAAAATTTCTTATCGTAAGTCAAGATGTTTTTTCACAACATCTTGTACAAACGTGACATGTTTATAATATACTGGATTGCGTTTTCACTGTCAAGATGTTTTCTTTATCAGGTTCAGTTTCCCTTTACACTTTCCACAGACATATCTTTTTGTATTTATTTGACGTCTTCTTACATATTGAAGCGAACAGCCCATACATTCATACGTATAAACCTTTTTTTCCTTTTCTTCATTAATTATTCGTTTACAAAAGCGTGGCGCATCAACTTCTTTTAACAATTCACGAAAATCTCTATCCCGGTGCTTATAGCCCCTTCCTGTAATATGCAAGTGATAATGACAAAGCTCATGTTTAATGATTCCAACTAACTCTTCTTTCCCATACATTTCGTAATATCGATAATTCAGTTCAATATTGTGTGTATTCAATAGATAACGCCCACCAGTTGTACGCAACCTACTATTGAACATAGCTTTATGTAAAAATGGCATTCCGAAGTATTGTAGTGATACTTCTTCCACCAGACGCTGTATCTCTTGCTTATCCACTCTCATTCCTCCTAAACTAAAAAATATTTTTACACTTTTCTCCTCCCTTATACATATATTAAATAGTACATATACCCATCCTCATTCAAGAAGCGTGGTTTCTAAAAATATAGCATGAATAGAAATCCACTCACCAACCTCTCATCAATAGTACCTTAGATTGTTGAGAGTAGGATTAAACAAGGAGGGATTCCTATGCCTACGTGGCTAAAAAAACAAATGCAACGCGCATATTTTGAAAAAAACCGGTATCAAATTAAATTACTAAATGAATGCTGGTTTTATTATAGCAAAATACATCAAAGCTCATAATCCATTACACGTTTTATCCCATAAAAAAAGAGAGCAGTTTCATCCGCTCTCTTCTCTTACTATTCTATCGGCAACATAGATAGTGCAACGCGACCTTTTTTCGTATCAATATCATCTACCCATACCTTTACGATTTGTCCGACAGATACAATATCTAACGGATGCTTCACATACTGTTTGCTTAGTTTAGAAATATGTACTAAACCATCTTGTTTTACACCTACATCAACAAAAGCACCAAAATCAACAACGTTACGAACTGTTCCTTCCAGTTCCATACCACGTTTTAAATCTTCTAATTTCAAAATCCCTTTTTTCAGAAGCGGTTTAGGCAACTCATCCCTCATGTCTCGCTCTGGACTAATGAGCGCATCTATAATATCAACTAATGTTGGCTCCCCAACTCCCGTTTCTTGCGATAATTTAGAAATCTCCACTTCTTCTAAGCTCTTTTGTAATTGCAATTGCCCTACGTCATCTTTTGATAACCCTAGACTCTTCAATAACACTTCAACATTTTTATATTGTTCTGGATGAATACCCGTTCGATCTAACGGATTTGCCCCTTCTAATATACGTAAGAAACCTATGCATTGTTCATATGTCTTCGCACCTAGACGCGGTATTTTCTTTAAGTCTGTTCGTTTTGTAAATTTCCCTTCTTCTTCACGCTTTGCCACAATATTTTTCGCAACGGTTTTCGATAAACCCGAAACATATTGCAATAACGCAACTGAGGCTGTATTTACATTCACACCGACTTGGTTAACTGCCGTCTCTACTACAAATGTTAATGATTCATTCAACCTCTTTTGAGATACATCATGTTGGTATTGTCCAACCCCAACTGATTTAGGATCAATCTTCACAAGTTCAGCAAGTGGATCTTGCAGACGTCTCCCAATAGAAACAGCACTTCTTTCTTCAACCTGTAAATTCGGAAATTCCTCACGAGCTAAATCAGAGGCCGAATATACACTCGCACCAGCTTCGTTCACAATAATATAGAAGACTTCTTGTTTCACATTTTGTAATACATCAACTATAAATTCTTCCGATTCTCTAGAAGCTGTACCATTCCCAATCGCAATCATTTCAACTTGATATTTATCTATAATAGAAAGAACTTTCGTTTTTGCATCTTCATATTTACGAACAGGTGGATGCGGATAAATAACATCAATATATAGAACCTTCCCCGTATCATCTACAACAGCTAATTTACAACCCGTTCTATATGCAGGATCTACAGCTAACACAACCTTTCCTTTCATTGGAGGTTGTAATAACAAATTACGTAAGTTCTCAGAGAAAATATGTATCGCTTGTTCCTCAGCGGTTTCTGTTAATTCTTTTCGAATCTCTCTTTCAATGGAGGATTGAATTAATCGTTTATAACCATCCTCAATTGCTAACTTTACATAATGTGCACTTTTAGAATCGTTATCACGAATTACTCTCTTATATAAGAAAGTTACTATCTCATCTACTGGTGGAACAACAGAAACTCTCAATATAGCTTCTTTCTCACCGCGATTCATCGCTAATACACGATGCGGTACTACTTTCTGCAACGGTTCTTCATAACTGTAATACATTTCATATATATTCTTTTCATCTTTCTCTTCATCTTTTACGGACGAAGACATAACACCTTTTCTAAAAGTAACATTCCGAATCCAACTACGATAAGCTGCTTCATCTGAAATGATTTCTGCAATAATGTCTTGGGCACCTTGTAATGCTTCTTCTGCAGATTGCACTTCTTTCTCTGCGTTAATAAACTCCATTGCCTTCTGATTTGGATCTTCTTTCTTATATAACAATAACCATTCAGCTAACGGCTCTAGTCCTTTTTCTTTTGCAATCGTTGCTTTCGTTCTTCTTTTCTCTTTATATGGACGATATAAATCTTCTACTTCTTGCAACTTTACAGCTTTAACAATTTGCTGACGTAACTCTCCTGTCAGTTTCCCCTTCTCATCAATAAGACGAAGAACCTCTTCTTTCCTATCTTCAAGCTGCATCATATATTGCCATCTCTCTAAAATTGTACGAATTTGCACCTCATCTAAAGAGCCTGTCCATTCTTTTCGGTAACGAGCAATAAATGGAACTGTGTTACCTTCTTCTGTTAATTGAATAACATGACGAACTTGCTTTTCGGTAAAGCCTAATTCCTTCACTAACATTTTCATTAACGCTTGTCGATTATCTACCATTTCCATATACAACCGTAACCTCCTCTATAATAAAAAAAAGTTGCCCTGTAAAGAGAGCAACTTAAACTGCCGATTTAAAAATCTATTAGTCCTAAACTAATTTGTAGCGCTTCATCTACACGAATCATCATCACTTCATCTAAGTGAGTGATTTTGTCCGTTAAGCGCTGCTTATCGATTGTTCGAATCTGCTCAAGTAAAATAACAGAATCTCTCTCAAAACCATACTTTTTCGCATCAATTTCCACATGAGTGGGTAATTTAGCTTTTTGAATCTGTGCAGTAATAGCCGCTACAATCACCGTTGGACTAAAACGATTTCCGATGTCATTTTGAATGACAAGAACCGGACGAACGCCTCCTTGCTCAGAACCAACAACTGGGGAAAGGTCTGCAAAATACACGTCGCCGCGTTTTACAATCAAAATATTACCCCCCGCTAACTAAGCGTTCTACTGTATGAGCTGCTTCATACTCTGCTAAGAAAGCTTCCGATGCAATACCAAGATTAATTTTTCCCATTTCAATGTACCCACGTCGCATTGATTCATGTTGGTAGCGTTTCTTCGTCTTATGTTGACGCAATAACAGTTGTGTTGCCTGGCAAATTAGTTCATGGCGATTCTTATTCTCTTGTTTTCCAATTCCGTCCAATTCCGTTACCATTTGCTTTGGCAACCGAACCACGATTTCAGTAGTTACACTTGATTCGGACACAAAAATACACCTCCACCGTCAACTACACACCCAAATATATATATGACACCTATTGTAATAATACCATTGTATGGGGCCTGTTGCAAAGACTTCCTTATTCCTTGCTTATGTTTTCCAATTCACAAACAAAACATTCATATTCTTTTATTTTTATCTTATTACAAACAAGAAACGAAAGAGTTTCCCAGCAAAATTCACTTTAAATTATGTTAAAAGTAATGATAAGTAAAAAGCTTCTCATCAAAAATGAGCTTATTCTTAACCAATGAACAGTCCTCTCAAATGACAAGAAGCAAATCATACTACCTTCTATATATTGTTCAAATAATTGATTACTTCTACAACCTTGCCGTGCCGTATGAATATTCTCGGCACACGGAAGCTTATCGTTGCAATAATTTCATAATTAATAGTCCCAGAATATTCAGCAACCTCAGTAGCACTAATATACTCATCACCTTGTTTTCCAATGAGTGTAACTTTCGTACCAAGCGGTACTTCACAAGGAAGGTGTATCATGAATTGATCCATTGTTACTCGACCTACAATCGGTACCCTTTTACCATTTATAAGCACTTCGAACCCTTGTAATCTTCTAAGCCATCCATCTGCATATCCAATCGCAACAGTTGCAATCCATTCCTCCGTCTTCGTTCGGTAAGTGACGTTATAACTAATCCCATCCCCTTTAATCACCTGTTTAATATGAGCAACTTTCGTATGCAGTGATAGCGCTGGTTCTAATTTAAACGGTAAAAAAGGGCGTATTTCTACAGACGGGGATAACCCATACATCGCAATGCCAATTCGTACTGCATTAAATGTAATCCCTTGAAAACGTAGCGTTGCAGCACTATTAGCTGTATGGACAAATTTAGGATCCACTCCGAACTCTTTCAACCAACTTAACTGCTGCAAAAATGTGTTATATTGCTTATCAAAGTAAGAAGTCTCCACCTCATCCGCTGTTGCAAAATGTGTATAAACTCCTTCTAATTCTAAAAATGGCGCACCTTCTAAACTCTTTAAAAATCCTTTTAATTCTTTTCGTTCGCGTATTCCAATTCTTCCCATACCACTATCGAAATTAATATGGTATTTCATTGTAGATGAACCATCCCAAAGTTTGATCGCTTCATCCACCCATTCTTTTTGAAAAACAGTTAACGCTACATCATTTTCAGCAGCTACATTGACATCACGAGGCGGGGAAGGACCTAACACTAAAATCGGCACAGTAATACCAGCCCTTCGAAGCACTAGAGCTTCATCTAAAAAAGCAACCGCTAACCTTGTCGCCCCTGCTTCTAATGCCGTTTTAGCTACCGGTACATAATCGTGTCCATATGCATTCGCTTTGACTACAGCAAAAATCTCTACATCACTTGGAATGAAATCTTTAATGTGTGTAATATTGTTATAGATCGCATCTAAATCCACTTCCACCCAAGTGTCACGGTAAAATGGTGCTTCTTCCATAAATACACTTCCTTATACACGATATGCGAAGCTTATTCTTTTATATGCTTCTTTTATGAAATCCACCCTTCAAACTAAGAAAAGACGTGGTGCACATATATCACCACGTCTAAGAAGTTTACTTCACTTGCTTCTCTGTAACTGAACGAGCAACCATTAATAGCTCCTTCGGCTCTAAACCTTTAGACACGAGCATATATTCTACTCCGTTATGCGACCACGTTAAAGAATCTTTCGTCAATGCCCCAATTGTAAAGCCAAGATCAACCAATTCTCCGCTCACACTTATCGCTGACGAAGCCTCTGCAACTTTTGCCTTTTCTTGTATCAAAGTAAAGGATTTCTTACTTCCAGTGTATGTGAGTATCGCACGCTTGCCACTGTCTGTCTTCAACTCTTTTTCATCTTTCAAAACCATACCTTGCGGCGTATCACGCGGATACAAAATAGCAAATGGTTTGTCTTCTTTCGCTGCTGTTTGAACATCTACTTGCGCCCTAGACATATTTTGTTTCGTATCAAATGCACCTTTATCAAATTTCGCATCAAATTTCACTTTTGAGAAATCTACTTTCACAAGAACATTTTGATCATTATCCATTAACTTCACCGAAACTGGTGTTAAATCACTTTTCTTCAATGTAATCTCTTGTTTCGGCAACATGTTTTGATGTTGATAGTTTGTTTTTGTTTTAAAAATATAATACTTATCTGTTTTTTCAAAAGTAAGGTTTTTCTTATCCTGTAAAATATCTCTCACAAGGGATTCATATAAGTAAGCCTGGCTACTATTTTGCGGCCAATCACTTTGGAAACGGAAACTCTTATTAAGTGCTGGCGTTAATACAAATACCCCTTCTTCATTTCTTAAAATAATTTGGCTTTGATCTTTTTTCGCATTCTGCAAATTCACACGATAAAAAGAAGGTTCCTTATGCCATATTTCTACCTTGTACTCCTGAGGCTCATTCCCTGTTTTAATAGATAATTTTGCTTCAGCTTGATAACTTTTCATCCCTTTTACTTTCGCCTCTAAATCTCTCACAACATCATCTTGTTTCTTTTCCATACAACCCGCCAACACAAAAACGGTTAATAAACCGACAAGAACTAAAAACAGACGCCTTTTCATCACTTCAGCCCCTTTGCCCCTATAAATGAATGGAAGATGTACCTTCCTTATCGCTACATCAAATATATGAGACAAAGATATAAAATATGCAGACTAGCGTGACGAGCTTTCTAAAACAACTTGAGCAACAGCAAATTCCTTACTATGACTAATTGATAAATGAACAATATGCTCTGTACTTGTAACGAGAATCGGCTTACCTCTATCATCATTCCTTACTTCAATATCTAAAAAACTTACTTCTTTTCCAATACCAGTTCCTACCGCTTTTGAATACGCCTCTTTCGCTGCAAATCTTCCAGCTACAAACTCTGTAAGGCGACTTCCCTTCAGCTCCTTAGCAACATTACGTTCACTTTCAGTTAAAATACGCTCCATAAATTTAAGTTTTCCATCTAGCATTTTTTCAATTCGATTCAATTCAATAATATCGATTCCAATCCCTACAATCATTTCAAAATCCCCTTCTTCTATTTAGCTTTCTTTTTTCATATTGTAAGAATAACAGAGAATCTTTCTGATGCAAAAGGAGTGATACTCACAACATGCTAATACCTTCTGCCCGCATTTCCTTACAACCAATCGTCATCGCTTTACTTCTCATACAATTAGTCATGATTATGTCAAGCGACTTCCTTCTTTTTCCTATGGCATCCTACAATGAATATATCGCTAAAGGAGAATGGTGGCGTCTCATAACTTCCTTACTTGTACATGTAGACTTACAACATTTCCTTTCTAATAGTATTTGTTTATTTGTGCTTGGCTCTTCTATTGAAAAACAACTAGGACACTTTTCTTTCATCATTATTTTTTTCCTTTCTGGTATTCTTGGAAATATTTCTTCTTATCTCATTATGCCTCTTGAATATATTCATGCCGGGGCATCTGGTGGTATTTTCGGATTGCTAGGTGCACAATTATTTCTATTGTATAGTCGATATCGTTCTCCCAATCCAAGAGACATCGCTATTTTTTCAATCATGATATGTATATTACTACTATTCACTTTCTTCAATCCCTCTGCTAACCCTATAAGCCATTTAACAGGATTAATCATTGGCGGTATTTGCACCCCTTTATTAACAAAAAAATCCGATGGTGCAGAGCTTATTTAATATAAAAGCTCGCACCATCGACAATTTCTACATCTGTTTGTTTACTTAAATCTCTCATTAATTGAAATAAAGACTCATCCTTCTTCTTCGCCTCAATCATACAATCAATTTGCGAAACACTTCCCTTTATCTTTTTTAAAAAAGATAAAAAAGTATCTACATTAATAAAGTCCGCATGTGCTCTCGGGTCTTTTCCCTCTCTAGGACTAGAAATGTGCATTTTCACTGGTAACAAAGACGATTCCCACGTATGTACAACACGCGCCCAATCTTCATGCCAATCTTCTCGATCATTATTCATCATATGGTGATGCAAATCAAACACGACTGGAACATCTAATTTTTCACCTAAATACAATGTTTCTTCTAAAGAAAAAGTCGTATCATCATTTTCTAATATGATCATCTCTTGGATACTTCTTGGAACACTTGACCAATTTTCTATAAATCGTTCTAATGCGAGTTCCTTATCGTTATAACCTCCACCCACATGTAATACGCATCGTTGCTTATGTGCAATTCCCATACCTTTTAATAATTTTTTATGCATCTGCAATGTCTTTACAGATTGTTTAAAAATATTCTTCTCAGGTGAATTCAGCACAACAAAATGATCTGGATGAAAATCAATACGCATATTCATTCGAATAGCGTAATCACCTAGCACTTTTAAATTTTCTTTCAAGGGGCGAATATAGTTCCACTCTAACAACTCCTCATGATTCGCCAAAGGAACAAGTTTGGAACTAAGCCGAAAGAAAGATATATCATGCCCTTTATTATGCTTTAATAACCGTAAACAATTTTCTAAATTCGAATTAGCAATTCTTTCGAGTTTACGAATTGCAGCCTCCCGATCATCAATTCGTTGAAACTGCGCATATGTCATCGTTTGAGATGGAGATGCATTCTTTAAATGTACACTCATCGCAACATACCCAAGTCTTACAAGCATGTAACACCTCTTTTCTACACAAGTTATTATGTAGTATGTACAATTACAGAAATAAAAAAAGAGAATGCCAACAAAGGGCATTCTCTTTTTTTATTAAGCTTGTGGACGGCTATGATGTTTTCTTTCGCCACGTCCATTTGAAGATCCAGGGCGACCTTGACCTTCACCTTTACGACCACGGCTACCACCATCACGATTGCGATCACGGTTACGGCCATCGCCACCACGGCTACCACCATCACGATTGCGATCACGGTTACGACCATCGCCACCGCCGCGTCCGTCACGACTACGATTACGGTTACCATCACGGTATCCGCCTCCGTTACCGCCGCGTTTTTTAGAACCGCCACCTCTTGAAACAACTGGTGGTTCTGACGTTAAAGCGATTGGAGTTGTATCTGGCTCTTTTGTCATCATTTTTAAAGCAGCAGCTACTACTGTTACAGAATCATTCTCTTCTAACATTTCTTCTGCAATACGCTTGTAGTATGATAAATTATCATTTTCAATTGTGCTTTGAAGTTTTTCAGCGATTAAACGTTGTTGACCTTCTAATGCCTCGTCAAGTGTCGGTGCTTCCATACGATCAACTTTACGTTTTGTAGTGCGCTCGATATTTTTTAATTGTCCTGATTCACGTGGTGTTACAAATAACATTGCAATACCTTTTTTACCTGCACGGCCAGTACGACCGATACGGTGAACGTATGATTCTGGATCTTGTGGGATATCGAAGTTATATACATGTGTTACGCCTGAAATATCAAGACCACGTGCAGCAACGTCTGTTGCAACAAGAACTTCAATAGCACCTTCTTTAAATTTACGTAATACAGACATACGCTTCGCTTGTGTTAAGTCACCGTGAATACCTTCTGCTGCATAACCACGTAAGTTTAATGCTTCTGATAATTCATCAACACGACGCTTTGTACGACCGAATACGATTGCAAGCTCTGGAGATTGAATATCTAATAAGCGTGTTAACACGTCAAACTTTTTCTTTTCTTGCACTTCTAAATAGAACTGCTGAATGTTTGGCATTGTTACTTCTTTTGCTTTTACTTTAATGTGTTGAGGCTCAGTCATGAAACGCTCAGCAATACGACGGATTGGATCTGGCATTGTCGCTGAGAATAATAATGTTTGATGTGTATCTGGCACATCTGTTAAAATCGCTTCAATATCTTCAATGAAGCCCATGTTTAACATTTCATCCGCTTCGTCAAGAACAACTGTCTCTACGTTTTGTAAGCGAAGTGTTTTACGGTTAATATGATCTAAAATACGACCCGGCGTACCAACAATAATGTGTGGGTGTTTTTTTAGAGCACGAATTTGGCGGTTAATATCTTGACCACCATAGATTGGTAAAATACGAACGCGTTTATGTTTACCAATTTTGTACAGCTCTTCTCCAACTTGAATTGCTAATTCACGCGTTGGCGCGATAACAATACCTTGAACTGCTTCTTTATTTGTATCCACTTTATCTAATAGTGGTAATCCGAATGCTGCTGTTTTCCCTGTACCTGTTTGCGCTTGCCCAATAATATCCTTACCTTGCAATGCATGTGGAATTGTTTCAGCTTGAATCGGCGTAGCCTCTTCAAAGCCCATACTTTCAACAGATTGTAGTAAAGACTCACTTAATCCTAATTCTCGAAATGTTGTCAATGTTACTTCTCCTTTTCTATCCTATACTTATCATTTAAAAAAAGGCGTTTTCCGAATTTGCGGAAAAGCCCTTTTCCTGAATGCTCACGTATATAAACGGGCGTATATTCTTCGCGAAAATACTTCTAAACGTTATTACACTTTATCAATTATAAGTTTTGTATGTGCAAAAAGCAAACCCAACTGTTACCTTATTTTCATATTCAGAGTTTTTTTCTTCACTTTTATTTTTTTATATTTACTGTAAGCGCTTATTATAAGTTTCTTCTATTTTCGCATCTATCATCCCTATTTATATACACCAATTATTTCAACATCGTAATTACTTCTTCCAATTTCATGC
Organism: Bacillus sp. ES1-5; assembly: GCF_022487605.1. Taxonomy (NCBI): domain Bacteria; kingdom Bacillati; phylum Bacillota; class Bacilli; order Caryophanales; family Bacillaceae; genus Bacillus; species Bacillus sp. ES1-5. The sequence continues at coordinate 103,272 of NZ_JAKVPU010000013.1, forward strand.
CGCGAGATGCTTTTATTAATACAACATCTTTCACATCAACTACTGCTTGTAACTCTTTTACTAGCTCTTCTTTATTATCATACGCTTTTACACGCTCAATAGGGAAATTAATTTTCGCTCCTTCAGCAATTTGAGCCCCTAATTTACCATACGTGAACACATATGCAATTTTTGCTGGATCGATTAATTTACCGACTTCATAATGAAACTGTACTTCTTGATTTCCAAGCTCTAACATATCACCGAGTACAACGATCTTCTTAGCAAATCCATCTAAACCGTTCATTAAGTGGAATGCTGCTTCCATAGCTGTCGGACTTGCATTATAAGCATCATTAATAATTGTTAATCCACTATCCGTTTTTACAATTTCCATACGCATGCCCGTCATTTGAAGTGTTACTAAACCTTGTTTCATTTCTTCCCATGTTACACCAAAATGTTTCGCAATTGCCATTGAAGCAAGCGTATTATACACATTATGTTTCCCCAATACTGGTAAGTAGAATGAAATATTTTCATCTCTATTCATTTTAAAATGTGTCCCAGTCGCCTGTAATGCTACAGTAGTTGGATAATAATCATTTGCTCTAGCATCACCAAATGTAACTGTTTCAGCTATTAAATTCATTTCAGGAACACGATTTGTTAATAATGGCTCATCTCCGTTATATACGAATACTCCACCTTCTTGTAATCCTGTCACAATTTCTAATTTCGCTTCAGCAATTGCTTCACGAGAGCCTAAATCCATTAAATGTGCCTCACCGATGTTCGTAATGATAGCTGCATTTGGACGTGCTAACTTAGATAAGAATTCAATTTCTCCTCGGCTCGACATACCCATCTCTAATACAGCTACTTCTGTATTTTCTTCTAAGTTTAAAATAGTAAGAGGTAACCCAATATGGTTATTGAAGTTTCCTTCTGTTTTTTGAACTTTGAATTTAGTCGAAAGAAGACTTGTTACAATATCTTTTGTAGATGTTTTACCATTACTCCCTGTCACACCAATAACTTTCACATCCAATTGATCGCGATAGTTTTTCGCTAACATTTGTAATGCCGATAGCGTGTCTTCTACAAAAATAACGGGAAGATTCTCAGGTGGATTTGCTACATCTTTCATCCATAATGTCGCCACAGCTCCATTTTCAACGGCTTTATCTACAAAAGCGTGTCCATCGAAACGTTCACCTTGAATCGGAACATATAGGTTGCCTTTTTCGATTTTTCTCGTATCAATAGACACTCCTTGTATAGTAATTCCCTCATATTGCTCTGCTAATCCCGTACCATTTACCATCTGTTCTACTTGTTTTAACGTTCGATTTATCATGAGAACACTCCTTACATAGAGGAAGCACTATTCCTGCGAATAGTGCTTCCTCCTTTTTTGTTAGATTGTATATTTAATTTTTTGTTTTTCTTCGTGACGCTCAATCGCTAAACGAATTAGCTCTTCAATTAATTCCGGATACGGTAATCCAGTATGTTGCCATAGTAGAGGGAACATACTAAACGGCGTAAACCCTGGCATCGTATTCACTTCGTTAATATATACTTCTCCATCTTTCGTTAAGAAGAAATCAGCTCTTGTTAAGCCAGCACTATCTAACGATTGGAATGCAATAATCGCATCTCGCTTAATGACATTAGACTCTTCTTCTGTCATTTCAGCTGGAATAATTAACGCTGTATCACCATCGATATATTTCGACTTATAATCATAGAAGTCCTTTTTCGGTACGATTTCACCTACAACTGAACATTTCGGTTCATCATTACCTAGTACACCAACTTCTACTTCACGTCCAACGATATTTTCTTCTACAATAATTTTACGGTCAAATTGGAATGCCTCTTCAAATGCATTCTCAAGCTCTTCACGATTTTTACACTTATTAATACCAACACTTGAACCAAGGTTTGCTGGTTTTACGAAGCAAGGATATCCTAAAACTTCTTCTACTTTTTCATATGCTGTTTCACAATCTTTTTCCCATGCACTACGAATAAACGATGCATACTTCGCTTGTTTCAATCCAGCTTCTGCGAAGATGTTTTTCATAACAACTTTATCCATACCAGCAGCAGATGCTAGAACACCATTTCCTACATAAGGAATGTTCATTAATTCTAATAATCCTTGAACCGTTCCATCTTCACCATTTGGTCCATGTAATAATGGGAAAATAACGTCGATAGCATTTTCCTCAGAAGCTGCAGATGGAATGATTTCTGTGCTTAATGATAACGGAGAAATCGCATTTTCTGCGTCGCTCATTTTTAGAACTTCAACATCTGTTACTTCACCTTCAATACGCTCACCGCGCACCCATTGACCTTGTTCTGTAATATAAATTGGATGAATCTCGAATTTATCTTGATTTAATGCTTTAATAGCAGCAAGAGCCGTTTGTAGCGAAACTTGATGCTCAGCTGATTTTCCACCATATAATAAACCTAATTTAATTTTTGTCACTGAAATCACCCTAACCAATTGTTTTCATTTTTCTATTTTAGCACTTTTTATAAAAATAGGTAGTTCCTATTTGAAATAAAATGTAACTTCCACAAATAATTAAATGACACCACTTATTGGTTTTCTATACTTTTTCTACTTAACTTTCTTCATAAATATACAAAATTAAATTCTAAAATACAGTGAAACTTTAATTAACGAGGGGCCATCCCCACTAATTATCAGCCCGCACCAATCGGGCAGTTATCTCCCGCCGAATTTTGAGGTGGAAGTCTTACTGCCCACAAATAGCGGGATAAAATTGCAATCCAATCTAGTTATGTACCTAAAATATGTAGAAATCCCCTTTTTGTGTATGTCATCTACTCATTAAGAAGATTGTTTGGTCAGTGTGCCTTTTTGCCTTTGCTCAACGAGACGATCTAAAGAAACATATACAATACCTGCAACTACACATCCTACAGCTAAAATTGTAAATAGAAAGTGGCCAAGTAATCGATCCAATAAAAAACCGCCAAGAAGTGGACCAAATGCGCCTCCTGTAATCCACTGCAAACTGGCAGCTCCCATATAAGTCCCTCTCAAGTGCTCAGGGGCCAAATTCGCTACAAACGTCATCTGTACAGGCGACATAATCATCTCACCTAACGTATATATGGCATAAACGAACAGCAACGTTATTAAAATAATCGTAGCATTTGCATCAAATTCTCCAAACCACTTCGGTAACCATCCTATAAAGAACAAACCAACTCCGAACAAACATGCACCATATAACATCGTCTTTCCGACAGGTTTATCTGTGGCCCATTTTGAAATTTGAAATTGGAACAACACAACTAATAGTCCATTTAAAGCCATTAAATATGGATATGGATTGTTAGTTCCAAAAATGCCTTTCATTTCATTATCAAAGTGCAGCGGCAACATGCCTTCTGTTTGAGAAAATCCCATCGAAATAATGATACCTGCTAACAAATAAATCATTAGTGCCTTATCTCTCATTACAATTTTCCAAACCGCCCCTGATTCCTTTTCTTTATTCTCTTCTTTATTCGCACTCTTTGGCATTGTCTCTTGAATAAGAATGAATACAAGTAATGCATAAAATAACATCGTAGACGAGGCAATAATAAACACAAGGTTCTTTGACAACATAACTACTGAAGCACCCATTATCGGGCCAATTGCAGCACCTATATTGTGCCCCATTCGTAATAAACCATATGCTTCTGTTCTTTTTTCAGGTGCCGTTACATCCGCAACCATTGCTGATGCAGCGGGATGGAATAATGAATTACTGAGCCCTAAAAAAATAGATAAAATAGCATAAGGAATAAATCCTTCTATAAATAAAAAACCTAGCATGAACAAAGCATTACTCACCATTGAAAAAATCATTATTGGCTTTCTTCCATATATATCAGCAATCCTCCCACCAAGAAGAGAACCGAAACTTGCGGCAATCGGAGAAAGTGCCATAATAACCCCTACTTCCAATAACGAATCCACCTTATCTTTTAAATATAGGGCAAAAAAAGGCATCAACATCATCATTGCAATTCCATTTAACGTTTCGCCAATAAACCGAATCCATATGTTTCGGTCCATCTCCCTTAACTCACGCCACGTATTTTTCATACATTCCCCCCCTCAGTTCCCCAACAATTATATTATATACACAATCAGAAAAATGTAAATTTTCAGAATAAAAAATCCATCCTAACAGAATTAGAATGGATTTTTCAACTTATAAATTTGCTGCATCTTCTTCGTCTTTACTATTATTTAAAGCACTATGTTTTCGGCTATATAAGAAGTAAACCGCAATACCGATAACCATCCATACCCCAAAACTAATCCAAGCAGTACCGGATAACTGAAGCATTAAATATAAACAAAAAATCACCGTTAATGCTGGTAAAAATGGTACAAGCGGTGCCTTAAATGCTCTTGGTAAATCAGGGTGAGTTCTTCTCATTACAATAACAGCAACAGCTACAAGTGCAAAGGCTGATAAAGTCCCCATATTTACAAGATGCGCTAACACATTTAAATCTATTAATCCTGAAATAAGTGCTGCAATAATTCCTGTTGTCCATGTATTTAAAAATGGTGTTTTAAATTTTGGATGGACTTTAGCAAGGCGCTTCGGCAATAATCCATCTCTACTCATTGCATACGAAACACGTACTTGCCCATACATCATAACTAACATTACTGTTGTGATTCCTGTAATTGCTCCTACTGAAATTACTCCCGCTAAACTATCTTGTCCAATAAATTGAAGTGCAAAAGCAACTGGATCTGATATATTTAACTGTCCGTATGGAACAATTCCTGTCAAAATAAGTGAAACAACAATATAAAGAACTGTACAAATTAATAAAGATGCAATAATGCCAATTGGTAAATCACGTTGTGGACGTTTCACTTCTTCTGCTGCCGTTGAAACTGCATCAAACCCTATGAATGCAAAGAACACTGTAGCAGCTCCAGCCATGACACCATCTAAGCCAAACGGCATAAAAGGTGTCCAATTTTCAGGTTTTACATAATTAAAACCAGCAAAGATAAATATGAGAACAACCGCTAATTTAATAAACACCATAATGTTATTTATTCGTGCACTTTCACGAACACCTCTAGATAAAAGAACTGTCATCACTAAAATAATTAGAACCGCAGGCAAATCAATTATTCCACCCTTTCCTGTACCAGGGGCCGAGGAGAGAATGGTAGGAATATGGATCCCAAATCCCTTTAATAAAGATTGAAAATAAGCGGACCAACCGTTTGCTACAGCAGATGTAGCGAGTAAATACTCAAGCATTAAGTCCCATCCAATTAAAAATGCGAATACCTCTCCCATCGTCGCATATGTGTACGTATACACACTGCCTGAGACAGGAACTGAAGAAGCGAATTCAGCATAACAAAATGCAGCAAAGGCACAGGCTAAAGCGGCTATCGCAAATGATAATATAATAGCTGGTCCAGAATGTTTTGCTGCTACCACGCCCGTTAGAACAAAAATACCTGTTCCAACAATTGCCCCGATTCCAAGCATAGTTAAATCCAATGCACCCAATGTTCTTGCTAACGTCTTTTGCTTACTCTCTTGCATTAGCTTTGCAATAGGCTTCTTTTGAAAAATTTGCTTCATAGCATGCTCCTCCAAGTTTTAAATTTTCTGAAAATTTTTAATTCGCTTTTTTATTTTACTCATTGCACTTTCCCCAGTCAATACTTTTGTCGAAATAAGTAGAAATCTTTCGGAACATACAATATCCTTATCGTTGTTTCTATATATCTTTCCGTAATTTTTTTTGGTATTATTATACATGTCGATTCCACAAAAGAGGCATGCTCACTTATTGAGCATGCCTCTTTTCACCTATTTCACAGTATGTGAACCTTCTTCAATCCAGCTATACATATATTTTTCATCTTCTGTTTCATGTGCTTGCTTTACAATACGAAGCGGACGGAACGTGTCTATCATAACAGCTAGTTCAAGTGTTTCTTTCTTCCCTATACTTCCCTCTGTTTTCCCAGGATGCGGCCCATGAGGAATTCCGCTCGGATGAAGTGTAATAGAACCTTCTTCCACACCTTTCCGGCTCATAAAGTTTCCTTCTACATAGTACAGTACTTCATCACTATTCACGTTACTATGATAATATGGTGCCGGAATAGATTCTGGATGATAGTCGTATAAACGTGGTACGAAAGAACAAATAACGAAATTGTGACCTTCGAACGTTTGATGTACTGGAGGTGGCTGATGAATACGACCTGTGATTGGTTCAAAGTCCTCTACATTAAAGACCCACGGATATAAATAGCCATCCCATCCAACAACATCTAGCGGATGGTGCCCTAAAACATGCTTATGCATATATCCCCTCGACTTTGTCATTACGACAAACTCACCTTTGTCATCATATGTCTCTAATTTTTCAGGACCACGAATATCTCTCTCACAAAACGGACTATGCTCTAACAATTGTCCATATTCATTCCGATAGCGACGCGGCGTTGTAATTTGACTATTTGCCTCTACAACAAGAAACTTAGTCTCTCCTTCATCTGGAATAACACGATAGATCGTTCCAATTGGAATCGTTACATAATCACCTTTTCTATAGTGAATTGTTCCAAACATCGTTTCAATTTTCCCTGTTCCGTAATGAACAAATAACATTTCATCGCCATCACCATTACGGTAGAAATAGTCCATTTTTTCTGTTGGAGTCACCACTCCAATTAATAAATCCTCATTCCCAAGCATAAAGTTTCTTCCGCTTACTGCATCACCAGTTTTTTTATTTTCTTTCGTGCGAAAGTGACGATGAGCAAGAGCTACATCTTCTTCATACTGCAACTGACAAGAATGAGATAATGCCGCATGACCTACTTCCGTTGGCATATAATGATGGTACAAAATAGATTGCGTACCAGAAAAACCTTTTGTTCCCATTACCTGTTCGCGATAAAGCGACCCATCTTTTTTACGGAATTGTACATGTCGTTTATGAGGTAGCTCCCCCATGTGACGATAAAACATGCCCATCACCTGCTTCCATTTCTTTTTTGACCGTATTACGTAACGTACCTAAACCAGTAATTGTAAGTTCTACAACATCCCCATCTTGCAGCCACTCTTCCGTACCCAGTTCTAAAACACAACCTGTTCCTACTGTCCCAGAACCAATTACATCGCCTGGATATAACGTAACGTCTTCCGAAGCACGTTCAATCATTTCAGCAAATGTATAGTAAATATCTTGGAAGTTCCCCTTTGATAATAGCTTTCCATTTACATGAGCAGTCATCTCTAACTCATAACGGTCACCGTTACGATAAACATCCAATTCCTCTTTCGTAACAAGGTGCGCTCCTAATGAAGTTGCAAAATCTTTTCCTTTTGCTGGACCAAGTCCTACCTTCATTTCTGTTGCTTGTAAGTCCCTTGCACTCCAGTCGTTCATAATACAATAACCAAAAATGTATTCCTCTGCTTGTTCACGAGAAATATTTCTTCCTTCTTTCCCAATTACGCAAGCGATCTCTAACTCATAATCAAGCTTTTTAGATTTCTTCGGACCAATTACAAAATCATCCGGACCAATTACAGCACGATGGTTCGTAAAATAAAAAACCGGGATATCGTACCATTCAGGTACAACCTCTAGCCCTCTCCGGCCGCGGGCTGTTTTTACATGCTGTTCAAACGCGTAAAAATCCCGAATACTACTCGGATTAGGAATTGCCGCCGCTAATTGCACTTCCTCTAAGGAATATATACCCTTTTCCGGATTCTCCATATTACGCAATACTTCTACATACTCATCCGCTTTCTCTAAAAAGGCGAACATAGAAGAAGGTAATTTTCCATCACTAGCAAGATTCATATCAATTACTTTGTCACCTTCAAGCCATCCAGCTCGCATTTCTTTCGAAGGAAGACGAAATGTAACAAATTTCATCATGATTCCTCCCTATAAAAATGAAATTTCCACCAGCAAAGAGACTTTTGCTGGTGGATACAAATCTTATAAATTTCCGCGACGTTCCTGTTCTCTTTCAATTGATTCAAATAATGCTTTAAAGTTCCCTTCTCCAAATCCGCGAGAACCTTTACGTTGAATAATTTCAATAAATAAAGTTGGGCGATCTACAATTGGTTTCGTAAAGATTTGTAGTAAGTATCCTTCCTCATCGCGATCTACTAAAATCTTTAATTCTTTTAACCTATCAATTTCTTCATCAATTTTCCCAACTCGCGCACTTAACTCGTCATAATAAGTATCAGGTGTATCTAAAAACTCCACGCCATTTTCGCGAAGCGCTTCCACTGTTTTAACGATATCGCTTGTTAATAAAGCAAGATGTTGTACACCTGCTCCATTATAGAATTCTAGATATTCTTGAATTTGCGATTTTCTCTTTCCATCTGCTGGCTCGTTAATAGGGAACTTAATACGACTTCCATTTGTCATAACTTTCGACATTAATGCTGAATACTCTGTACTAATATCGTCATCATCAAAATGAATCATTTGTTTAAAGCCCATAACATTCTCATAATAGCTAACCCATTCTTCCATTTTCTCAACATTACCAACTACGTGGTCTACAGCAATTAAACCTGACTCTTCAAATGGAATATTAAACTCCACCTGTTGGAATCCTGGCATAAATGTTCCTTTATAATTTTTACGCTCTACAAGCGTGTGAATTGTATCACCATACGTACCAATAACTGCTTTTTTCAATGTACCGTTCTCGTCTGTTAATTCCACAGGTGGAGCAATCGCAACGGCACCACGTTTCACAGCTTCCGAGTATGCTTTGTCAACATCGTCAACAAGTAAAGCAACATCTTTTACACCATCACCATGTGTCTTTACAAATTCTGCGATACGATTATCGCTACTTAAAGCTCCAGACACAACAAAACGCATATTTTTTTGCACAAGAACATAAGATACCTTTTCACGGTTACCAGTTTCTAATCCAGAGTAAGCCACAATTTTGAAACCGAATGCTCTCGCAAGGTAATAACTTGATTGCTTTGCATTTCCTACATAAAATTCCAAATGATCTACATCACGTACCGGAAAAAAGTCCTCCATTTGTGCAGCTAGCGTATCCATAGATTTTTGTTTCATAAAATTCTCATCCCCCTGTAAATAGATTAAATGGTCCATACTTAAAGCCAACCGAAAACGCTTCCAACATCAATTAATAGAAATTAGTTAGCAAGCTAACAAATTCTGACCTTTAAAATTTTCTATCTTTTCTGTCAAATTCCTCTTTTTTTCTTACATATAAAATTCGACTTTTTTCTCTTTACATGAAGAAGGGAATATTAATACTTGAAGGTATATAGGAGAGGAAAACAAAAAAGACCCCAACATATTAACTACTTACTAATATGCTAGAGTCTTTATTTTTTTTGAATGATTGTATTTATATGTCTCATACTAATACATTTGCAAGGAATAAAATAAATGATGTTAATACTACCGCTCCACCTAATGATCCTAATAAATCTGTTTTTGTTACTTGTAACACTTGTTCGCTGTTCATATTCCTCATTCTCCTTTCATTTTGTATGATTTAAAACTTCTATTATACTAATACGCTTGATAGAAATACGATTAATGCCGTTAACACTACTGCTCCACTTGCCGATCCTACGAAATCACCTTTTGTTACTTGTAATACTTGCTCTTTCATATCTTTCATTCTCCCTTCTATTTTCTTTTGTTACAAAACTTCTATTATACTAATACGCTTGATAGAAATACGATTAATGCCGTTAATACTACCGCCCCACTTGCTGATCCTACGAAGTCACCTTTTGTTACTTGTAATACTTGCTCTTTCATATCTTTCATTCTCCTCTCTTTTTTCTTTTGTTACAAAACTTCTATTATACTAATACGCTTGATAGAAATACGATTAATGCCGTTAACACTACTGCTCCACTTGCCGATCCTACGAAATCACCTTTTGTTACTTGTAATACTTGCTCTTTCATATCTTTCATTCTCCCTTCTATTTTCTTTTGTTACAAAACTTCTATTATACTAATACGCTTGATAGAAATACGATTAACGCTGTTAATACTACTGCTCCACTTGCTGATCCTACGAAGTCACCTTTTGTTACTTGTAATACTTGCTCTTTCATTTTATGTATCCTCCTTTTTAATAAGTTATCTATATGTAATTTCTAAGAAATGTTTATTTCATAGTTTTTATGTTAGCGTTACATTAAAGTTATTAACGTAACGTTTGTAACATTAATGTAACATAACTATTGTTACGTTGCAATATAATTACGTAAATTTTATTACACTTTTTTTACCTTTTTTATAAACACCCTTAAAAACCCTGTTTTAATGCACTTTCTACTAAGTTGACGTTTGTAATGTTATTGTAATATTACAGTCATATAACGAAACACCCTCATACCTACCTCTATTTTTATTACAAATTAAAGTGCATATTCAAAGTAATAAGATGGCGCCTATCAAATTTTTACTGACGGTTCACGCGAGATAAAATACGATCTTTCCAAGATAAGTTTATATGTTTCCTCTATATAACTATGTATAATAAAAGCAAAGAGGTGGTCATTTTGAAATTAATCGCATTAGATATGGATGGTACGCTACTATCATCTAATCTTGAAATCTCCAAAGAGAACTTACAAGCTATCCAAACTGCAAAAGAGGCTGGTCATATAGTCATGATTTGTTCTGGTCGTGCAAAAGAGGATGCTTTAAAATTATTGGAAGAATATAAACTATCTCTTCCAGTTGGAGCGAGCAATGGGGCAATTGTTTATGCGGATGGAAAAGTAATTAACTCGCGTTGTTTACAAAATGATAAAGTATACAAGCTTGCAAAATTACTAGAATCTGAAGGTTTTCCTTATAAGCTATATACGAATAAAGGAGTTTATTCTCCATATACATGGCAAGATCAAGTCATGCAAGCGTTCGAAGAAAACAAGCATGCACTAGATGTTACACTTGAAGAACTTGAAAGAATTACAGAAAAACAAAAGAAATCAAACTTAATTACTGATTTCCAAAAAATCGAAGATGTTGTAAATAATCCAGAATTAGAGATATCTAAATTCTTCATTTTGACATTTAATGCAGCGCATCGTGAACAGCTATTAAGCATGTTACAAGAAGACACTGATATTTCAGTTACGGCATCAGCTCCTACTAATGTAGAAATTATGGATAAGCATGGTCATAAAGGGAACGGTCTACAAGAAATGGCTGCTTATTTCAATATACCAATTGAAGATACTATTGCGATCGGGGACAACTTTAATGATGTGCCAATGTTACAAGTAGCTGGCTTATCAGTTGCAATGGGAAATGCTGAAGAAGATGTAAAAAAACTATGTGATGTCGTAACATTAACAAATAATGAGCATGGTGTTGCTCACGCAATCGAGAAATTTGTATTGAAACAAACTTCATCTAGTAAATAAAAAAAGGACTCTTTCAATTTGAAAGGGTCCTTTTCTTTTATACATGATGACAAGCAACAAAATGCTCTTCACCAACATTACGGAATTCTGGTACCGTTTGTTTACAAATATCTGTTGCAAACGGGCAACGTGTATGAAAGCGACAACCCGAAGGTGGATTTGCTGGACTTGGAATATCACCCTCTAGTATAATCCGCTCTCGCTTCACCGTTGGATCTGGTATTGGCACAGCTGATAACAACGCTTTTGTATACGGATGCAGTGGGTTCGTAAATAACTCATCACGCGGCGCTGTTTCCACAATCGTTCCTAAATACATAATTCCAATTTTCGTACATAAGTGCTCTACTACGCTTAAATCATGTGAAATGAACAAATAAGATAGTCCCTTTTTCTCCTGTAACTCACTAAATAAATTAATGATCTGTGCTTGAATAGATACATCTAGTGCTGCCACAGGTTCGTCAGCTACTATAAATTCCGGATTTAATACCATAGCTCTTGCGATAACGATACGCTGACGTTGTCCACCAGAAAACTCATGAGGATACCGGTCAATATGATATGGGGCTAAGCCACATAACTCTAATACTTCTGTCACTTTTTCACGAACATTTTCTTTCGTCGCTAGTCCGTGAGCCAACATCGGCTCGCCCAGTGCTTCTCCAATTCTCATTCTCGGATTTAATGAGCTAAATGGATCTTGAAACACAAGCTGCATATTAGGACGATGTTTTCTCAATTCCTCTTTTGATAGAGAATGAACATCGTGTCCTTTAAACTTCACTTCTCCCTCCGTTTTTTGAACGAGACGTAAAATTGTTTTTCCTATCGTCGTTTTTCCGCTTCCTGATTCACCAACGAGACCGAACACTTCGCCTTTATTAATAGTAAAACTTACTCCATCAACTGCTTTCACATGTCCAATCGTTCTACTAAATATGCCGCCTTTAATTGGGAAATATGTTTTTAAGTTTTTTACTTCTAATAATGGTTCACTCATTGTCCCGCACGCTCCTCATATAACCAGCAAGCTACTTTATGATTCTCATCATGTACATTTAGATTCGGTGCTTCTTCTTTACATATTTCCATACAATGCTCACAACGACCGCTAAAGTAGCAAAATTCATCCAAACCGACTAAATTAGGAACTTGCCCTGGAATGGAGTATAGTTTATCTATTCGTTTTCCCATCACTGGTTTTGATTTCAACAGCCCTTTCGTATACGGGTGTTTCGGATTTTGGAATATTTCTAGTACTGGTGCTTCTTCAATAACTTTCCCACCATACATAACGACAACGTAATCAGCCATTTCTGCTACAACACCTAAATCATGTGTAATTAATAAAATTGATGTTTTAAATTCCTCTTTTACTTGTCTTAATAAGTCCAATATTTGAGCTTGAATCGTAACATCAAGAGCCGTTGTTGGCTCATCGGCAATTAGTAACTTCGGATTACAACTAAGTGCAACAGCAATCATAATACGTTGTAACATGCCACCACTCAGTTCGTGCGGATAAGAATGGACGATTTCATCCGCACGAGCTATACCAACTTTACGAATTAACTCAATTGCCTTCTTATACGCTTCATTTTTGCTAAGTAATTCATGCTCTCTTAACGTCTCTACAATTTGTTCACCTACAGTGAAGACAGGATTTAGCGATGTCATCGGTTCTTGGAAAATCATCGCAATGTCATTGCCTCTTAAACTACGAAGTTCTTTCTCCTTCATTTCTAAAAGACTTTTTCCTTCATATAAAATATCGCCACCTACTACACTGCCCGATTCAGCAATAAGCCCCATAATAGATAAAGCCGTTACACTCTTCCCGCACCCTGATTCACCTACAACACAAACTGTTTCACCTTCTCGAACTGCAAAACTAACATGATTAACAGCCTTTACTGTCCCTTCCTCTGTCTGAAAGTGTGTTTGTAAATCTTTCAGTTCTACTAACGCTCTACTCATATTTCCTCACCTACCGTCTCATCTTTGGATCTAACGCATCACGAAGTGCATCACCAAGTAAATTAATAGATACAACTGTTATAAAGATGGCAAAGCCAGGCGGAATCCACAACCACGGACGTTTTTGGAAGTCAATTAGTGAGTTAGCTGCGCTAATCATGCTCCCCCATGATGGTGTAGGCGGGACGACGCCGAGGCCTAAGTAACTTAGTGCGGATTCCCCTAAAATAGAACCTGCAACGCCTAATGTGGATACAACAATTAATATCGGTAAAACATTAGGAATTAAGTGATAGATAATTTTTCGGTAATCTTTTATTCCTAGCACATCAGCAGCTTGCATAAACGCTTGCTCCCTGAGTGACAAAATTTGACCTCTTACAAGACGTGCAAGCCCTGGCCAACCTACTAAACTTAAAATAATCATAATGACATACAGACGATAATCAGACGGTACTTTCCACTCTGATAAAATCGCCCCCATTATAATAAGTAACGGTAATCCTGGCATCGACATTAAAATATCTGCAAGCCGCATAATAATATTATCAACGATACCACGATAAAAACCTGCAATAGCTCCTAATACAGCTCCTAGTATCACGGATAAAACCATTGAAGCTAGGCCAATTGTTAATGAAATTCGTCCCGCTTGCATAAGTCTCGTTAAAATATCTCTTCCTAATTGATCTGTACCGAGCCAATGAGAAAAACTAGGTGGTTTGTTAATTAACGCAACTTGTATTTTCCCTGATGCATATGGCGAAAAGAACGGACCGATAAAACAAAATAAAAACATAAAAATTAATGCATACAATCCTACGAGTGCCATCTTATTTCTCTTTATCCGTTTAATAGCTTGTCGCCATGGCGATGATTCATTTTTTCTTCTCTTTTTTTCTTTCTTCTCTGTAATCGCTGTAACAGTTTCCATCTCGTTCCCCCCTTACTTCAACCGAATTCGTGGATCAACAACTGCATATACAATATCTGCGAAAAAATTTGAAACGATTGTTAAACAAGAAAGAAACATCGTAAATGCCATCAATACTGTATAATCACGGAAATTTAGTGCTTCTAATTGAATACCACCAATCCCTGGCCAGTTAAAAATTTGTTCAATAATAATTGCCCCAGAAAACAATCCAGGTAACTCAAACGCAAGCAATGTAATAGCCGGTAAAATGGCATTTTTTAATGCATGCTTATAAATAACAGTCTTCTCTTTTAAACCTTTTGCTCTTGCTGTCCGTATGTAATCTTGTCTTACAACCTCTAACATACTCGTTCTAAAATAACGAGTTAATGAACCTACTCCAAGAAGAGTCAAAATAAATACCGGTAAAACCATATGCTTTGCAACTTCTATCACATAAGCGAATCCGGTTGAATTACTACCAACATCAATCATTCCACCTATTGGCAATAACTTAAGATCAACTGCGAACACCTTAATTAGAAACAGACCTATAAAAAATGAAGGAAATGACATCGCTGCAAAGATACCAATTGTTACAAGCTTATCGAATAAAGAATGTTGTTTTGTCGCTGAAAATACACCGATAATAAGTGCAATTAACCAAATAAAAAACAATGCAATAATTGCTACACTAAAAGAATTCCAAATAAATTTATTTAATAATGATGTTACAGGTTCTTGATATTGAAGTGAAAAACCAAAGTCCCCTTGTAACGCATTACCTAACCAATGAAAATAGCGCTCAACAATTGGCTTATTTAATCCATACAATTCCCGAAGCTCTGCCGCCCTTTGCGGTGTAATCTTAGGATTCGAATCAATATAATCTCCTGGAAGAAGTGCGAACAGGAAAAAAATAACAACTGACGTTCCCAAAAGTGTAGGAATCATTTGTAACAACCTACGAACGATATACGTTTTCACCCTTTTTCTCTCCAATCTTATGCTTAAAATAGAAGAACATTTTTTCGAATCAGCATATTACTAGCCGAATGAAAAAATGTCTTCTACTTATACATTCTTCTCGTTATTTTTCAATAGATAATACTGGCGAGTTCGAACTAATACTGTCATACTTCTCAGGATCAATTCCTTTAATGTTTCCATTGTAAGCTGTGATGATTCTACGATAATTTAATAAAATTACTGGCGGATCATCACTTAGTTCTTTGTACAGTTCTTTGTAAATTGGTTTACGTTTCTCAATATCTACAGTTTCAATTCCTTTTTTAATTAATTCATCTACTTTTTCGTTTTTATAACCTAGGGTATTATCATCACCTTCCGAGGAGTAACCACTTACAGTTTCACTTGGATCTGTTGTAATTGGTGTTGCAACAGAAGCTAAATCATAATCGCCTTTTTTCACTTTTGACAGCATCGTATTAAAATCCATAAATTCAGGGTTGAACTCCACACCTAATTCTTTATAGTTCTCTTTTGCTATCGGAATAAATAAATCACCTTCTTTTGCTGAGCTTGCACCATAATACGTTAATTTAAGTTTTTGACCATCTTTTTCACGAATTCCATCTGAACCAGCTTTC
>NZ_JAKVPU010000014.1:0-96172 GCF_022487605.1 Bacillus sp. ES1-5
GGATCAAACTCTCCAATAAAGTTAGTTTGTCTAGCATCTAAAAATAAAAATTGACGTTTCACGTTGTTTGTTTCGTTTAGTTTTCAAAGTTCAACATCGCGTTTTAGCGACTTCCATAATATATCATAGTATATTATTTTCGTCAACAAGTTTTTTAAGATAATTTGCATCTCTCATTTGCTGACTCTGCCTATTATATAGAGTTTCCCATTGCTATGCAAGTATTATTATAAAAAAATAAGAGGAGGAAAAATCCCCTCTCTTATTCTTCAGAAGAAACCTCTTCATTAGATTCCTCTTCTTCATCTTTCTGTGCTTTTGCTACCGTCGCTACCTCTTGCTCATCCTCTAATCGAATTAGACGAACACCTTGTGTATTACGTCCCATTTGAGAGATTTGATCAACTGGCATACGAATAATAACACCTGCTGCCGTAATTAACATGATATCTTCTTCACCTGTTACAGATTTAACAGCTACTAATTTACCGTTTTTATCTGTAATATTACAAGTCTTCAGACCTTTACCACCACGGCTTTGTAGACGGTATTCATCAATAGGTGTACGTTTTCCATAACCGTTTTTCGTTACGATTAGAACATTTACATCCTCTTCGACAATTTCCATGCCTACAACTTGATCTTCAACACCTAATGTAATTGCTTTTACACCAGCCGCATTACGTCCCATAGAACGCACATCTTGCTCGTTAAAGCGAATTAACATACCATTGCTTGTTCCTACAATAATATCCTTATCACCAGATGTTAAACGTACAGATATTACTTCATCCTCTTCACGAAGAGAGATGGCGATTAAACCATTCGTACGTATATTTGCAAATGATGAAAGTGGCGTTCTCTTAGAAATACCTTGTTTTGTTGTGAAGAATAAGAATTCATCATCACCAAATTCACGAATTGGAATAATGGCGTTAATCCATTCACCCTTATCTACACCTAATAAGTTAATAATAGGTATACCTTTTGCTGTACGACTATACTCTGGGATTTCATATCCTTTCGTACGGTATACTTTCCCTTTATTAGTAAAGAATAAAATGTGATCATGCGTAGAAGTAGTTAATAAATGCTCTACGAAATCATCATCATTTGTTCCCATTCCTTGCACACCACGTCCACCACGGTTCTGTGTTTTGTACGTAGAAGCCGGTAACCTCTTAATATAACCATTATGAGTTAACGTAATAGCGATGTTTTGCTCTGGAATCAAATCTTCATCTTCAATAAATTCCATGCCACCAATTGTGATTTCCGTTCGTCTCTTATCATTGAAGCGTTCTTTTACTTCCGTTAATTCTTCACGAATAATCTCAAGAACTTTCTCTTCATCTGCTAAGATTGCTTTTAATTCAGCGATTAACTTCATTAAGTCTTGATATTCTTGCTCAATTTTTTCACGTTCTAATCCTGTTAAACGTTGCAGACGCATATCTAAAATCGCTTGTGCTTGTTTCTCACTTAAACCGAAACGTTCCATTAAGCCTTGCTTTGCAATATCTGCTGTTTTCGAACTACGAATTAACGTAATAACTTCATCAAGATGATCTAGAGCAATTCGTAATCCTTCTAAAATATGAGCACGCGCCTCTGCTTTTTCTAATTCATAAGCAGTACGTCGACGAATTACTACCTTCTGATGCTCCAAGTAATGATATAAATTTTGTTTTAAATTTAGTACTTGTGGCTCTCCATTTACAAGAGACAACATATTAATACCGAAACTTGTTTGAAGTGCTGTATGTTTATATAGATTATTTAATAGTACATTGGCATTGGCATCACGGCGTACTTCCATAACAATACGCATACCGTTTCGATCTGACTCATCACGTAAATCCGTAATACCTTCAATTTTCTTATCACGAACTAATTCTGCAATTTTTTCAATTAATCGCGCCTTATTAACTTGATAAGGTAGTTCAGTTACGAGAATAGATTGTTTACCATTTGACTTCTCTTCAATTTCAACTTTAGCTCGAAGCATAATAGAGCCTCTACCTGTTTCATATGCTCTTCGAATCCCACTTCGTCCCAAAATTAAACCTGCTGTTGGAAAATCTGGTCCTGGAATAAACTCCATTAATTCCGCAATCGTAATGTCAGGATTATGGCTTAGTGCCAATACACCATCAATTACTTCACCAAGTTGATGCGGCGGAATGTTTGTTGCCATACCAACTGCAATACCCGTCGTACCATTCACTAATAAATTAGGGAAACGCGCTGGCAATACAATTGGCTCTCTTTCAGAACCATCATAGTTATCTTGATAATCAATCGTATTTTTTGAAATATCACGTATTAATTCCATAGAAATCTTAGACATTCTTGCTTCTGTATAACGCATTGCTGCTGCTGAATCACCATCAACAGAACCAAAGTTACCATGTCCATCAACAAGCATATAACGTTGACTAAAATCTTGCGCCATACGTACCATCGTCTCGTAAACAGCTGAATCACCGTGAGGGTGATACTTACCGATTACTTCACCGACAATACGCGCTGATTTCTTATACGCTTTATCAGCTGTAATTCCTAAATCATTCATCGCATATAGAACCCTACGATGCACAGGTTTTAATCCATCACGAACATCTGGTAATGCACGAGATACGATAACACTCATTGCGTAATCTAAAAACGAGGTACGCATTTCATGACTAATATTAATTTCTCGAATTCGTGCTTGTTGTTGATTGTCTGACATCAACGAGCACCTCCTCTTACATTTCCGTTACACATACATTGATTTATATGTAGAAGACAGGAATACTTAGATTCCTGTCATTACCCATTTAAATATCAAGGTTTTTCACGTATTTTGCATTTTCTTGGATAAAGTTACGACGTGGCTCTACTTTATCTCCCATTAAAATTTCAAATGTTTCATCAGCTTCAATTGCATCTTGAAGTGAAACTTGAAGTAATGAACGTACTTCTGGGTCCATTGTCGTCTCCCATAACTGAGTTGGATTCATTTCCCCTAGACCTTTATAACGCTGAATCCCCGGCTTAGGTTGGGCTGGTAATTCAGCTAAGATTTTTTCAAGTTCCTTATCGTTGTAAGCATATTGAATTTTCTTACCTTGTTGTACTTTAAACAAAGGTGGCTGTGCGATATATATATAACCGCACTCAATTATTTGACGCATATAGCGATAGAAGAACGTTAATAATAGGGTACGAATATGCGCACCATCAACATCGGCATCCGTCATAATAATAACTTTATGATAGCGTGCTTTTTCAATAGCGAAGTCTCCGCCGATATTTGTACCAATCGCCGTAATAATTGTACGAACTTCATCATTTGATAAAATCTTATCTAAGCGTGCCTTTTCAACATTAATAATTTTACCCTTCAGCGGTAAAATTGCTTGGAAATGACGATCGCGCCCTTGTTTTGCAGACCCACCCGCAGAGTCACCCTCTACGATATAAATTTCACTAATTGCTGGATCTTTAGAAGAACAGTCTGCCAATTTCCCTGGTAAACTTGAAACTTCTAAAGCACTCTTTCGGCGAGTTAACTCACGAGCCTTTTTAGCTGCTACACGCGCACGCGCTGCCATCGTCCCTTTATCTATAATTTTACGTGCAACATTCGGATTTTCCAGTAAGAACTTTTCAAATGCCTCTGAGAATACTGACTCTGTAATTGTTCTTGCTTCACTATTTCCAAGTTTTGTCTTCGTTTGTCCCTCGAATTGTGGATTTGGATGTTTAATTGACACAATCGCTGTTAAACCTTCACGAACATCTTCACCAGTTAAATTACTATCCGCATCTTTTAAAATATTATTTTTACGACCATAATCGTTGATCACACGAGTTAAGGCTGTTTTAAATCCTACCTCATGTGTACCACCTTCATACGTATGAATATTATTTGTAAATGAGTAAATATGATTTGTGTATCCTTCGTTATATTGAAGCGCAACTTCAACCTGAATACCATCTTTTGAACCTTCTACATATACAGGTTCTTCATGAATTGGCTGTTTTGAACGATTTAAATGTTCAACATATGATTTAATTCCACCTTCATAATGGAATTCTTTCTTCTGTTTATGTTCACGTTTATCTTCAATTGTTAATTTAATATTACGATTTAAAAATGCTAATTCGCGCATACGAGTTGCTAACGTATCAAATTCGTATACTATTGTTTCCTGAAAAATTTCTGGATCTGGTTTAAATCGAGTTATCGTTCCTGTTTGATCTGTGTCACCAATGACTTTTAAATCCGCAACCGGAATACCTCTTTCGTATTTTTGATAATGGATTTTGCCTTCACGATGTACAAATACCTCTAGTTCTGTTGATAGAGCATTTACTACAGATGCCCCAACACCATGCAAACCACCAGAAACTTTATAACCGCCACCGCCAAACTTACCACCAGCATGAAGAACGGTCATTATAACTTCTACAGCAGGACGTCCCATTTTTTCTTGTATACCAACTGGAATACCACGTCCATTATCCGTTACAAGAATACTATTATCTTCTTCGATACTAACGTTAATTTCATCACAATACCCTGCAAGTGCTTCATCAATACTATTATCGACGATTTCCCACACAAGATGGTGAAGTCCTTTTCCACTTGTAGATCCAATATACATCCCAGGACGTTTTCGAACCGCTTCTAATCCTTCAAGTACCTGTATCTGACTTTCATCATATGAGTTTTCTTCCATTTGCTTTTGTTCCATTGACACAAAGATCACCTACTTTTCCATTTAAATAGGGATTACGCCCTATCTATTTCACAATCTACCGTGCCGTTCGTTACATGAATTGTTTTCGCTTCTTTTAATGTTTCATGTTCAATTCCGTCGACACTCGTCGTTGTCACAAATGTTTGCACTTTTCCTTGAATTGTATTTAACAGATGCGATTGACGATAATCATCTAATTCTGATAATACATCATCCAATAAAAGAATCGGATATTCCTTAACTTCTGAGTAAATCAATTCAATTTCAGCTAATTTTAGGGACAGTGCGGTCGTTCGTTGTTGTCCTTGCGAACCAAAGACTTGAACATTTTTACTATTAACGAAGAATTGTAAATCATCACGATGAGGACCAATTAAAGTCGTACCACGGAAAATCTCACGTTGTTTCACAGATTGAAAATTTTCATAGTATACTTCTTTTATTTTCGACAAATCCATTGATTCTGATACATCTACACTTGGTTTATAGACAATTTCCAATTCTTCTAATCCACGGCTTATACCGCGATGAATTGGAGCTGCCCATTCTTGTAGTAAATGCAAAAACTCAAACCGTTTTTGCAATATTTTTGCACCATGCTCAATAAGTTGAAGTGTAAATACATCCAACATCGTTTCCTCATTCTTACTATTCCCTTGCATCTTTTTCAGCAAGTGATTTCGTTGCGTGAGCACCTTTTGATATTGACTCAATTCATACAAATAGACTGGAGCTATTTGGCCTAATTCCATATCTAAAAAGCGTCTTCTTACTTGAGGGCTTCCTTTTACAAGATTTAAATCTTCTGGGGCAAACATGACAACATTCATCATGCCAATATACTGACTCAATTTTTGTTGTTCAAGTTGATTTAATTTTGCCTTTTTACCTTTTTTCGAAATATTTAATTCCAAAGACAAAGAACTATTTCTCTTTTGTAATTTCCCTTTAATTTGACCGAAGTCTTCATCCCAACGGATAAGTTCGCGATCATTAGAGGTTCTATGAGATTTCGCCATCGCTAAAACATAAATAGCTTCCATCAAATTCGTTTTCCCTTGTGCGTTTTCACCGATAATCACATTCACTTTATCTTCAAAGGAAAGCTCTAACTTTTCATAATTGCGATAGTTTTTTAATTGTATTTCTGAAATAAACAAAGGGCTCCCCCTTTATGCCTGAACTTGGAAACTTCCGCTTCCTGGAATTTCAATTATATCGTTCGCATATAATTTGCGACCTCTTCTATTTTCAAGTTCTTGATTCACGTACACTTCATATTCTTGTAAAAACCATTTTACAGCGCCACCTGTATCAATTACATCGGCTAACTTCAAAAATTGTCCTAGTGTAATATACTCTGTTGAAATTTTAATACGTTTCATAAAATCGCTCACTTTCTGAAAGTGTTCATTCTTTCATTGTACTAAATAAACTAACATTAGGAAAGTAATACCCAAAAATCAAATAAGGGCTACTAGTATCTGAAAACTAGCAACCCTCACTCACTTCTTACTTAGTAAGTACGAACCGGTAAAATTAATTGAATAATGGACTCATCATTTACTGTACGAATTAAGAATGGTCTCATCGCACCAGTAAAACTAATTTTAATTTCAGTACTATCTAAAGCTTTTAGTGCATCCATCATATATTTTGCACTAAAAGATATTTTTAACTCTTCCCCATCTACTTTTTCACATTGAACTTCTTCTACCACTTTCCCAATTTCTGGTGAATTCGAAGAAATTTCTAGCATTTCCTGTTCTAAAGTTGATAATTTCACAACATTATTACGACCATCCCTTGCTAATAGAGATGCACGATCAATTGCTTGTAAAAATTCTTTTGTATTTACAAAAATATCTGTTTTACTTTCGGCTGGAATTAAACGAGTTGTATCCGGATAATTCCCTTCTAACAATCTTGAGAAGAATAATAAATGCTTTGTACGGAATAATACTTGATACTCCGTAATAACGATATCTACCATTTCTTCAGACTCATCTAGAATTTTGCTTAATTCATTTAAGCTTTTACCTGGAATAACAACATTCGCTTGAAATTCATCTGCGATTCCTTCGATTTTTGCTTTTCGAAGAGCCAACCTGTGACTATCTGTAGCAATGCAAGTTAATTCGCTGTTATATACTTTCCAGTTTACACCTGTCAAGATCGGTCTTGTTTCAGAAGTGGAAACTGCAAATACAGTTTGTCTGATCATATGTTTCAGTAAATCTGTTGGAATCTTAAAAACATGATGTTCTTCAATTTGTGGTAACAATGGATATTCAGCAGAATCTAAACCATTTAAATTAAACTCTGATTTTCCAGAAATTATTTTTGTCATAAAATGATTTTCCACAGAAATTTCGACAGTCTCTTTAGGTAATTTTTTTACAATCTCACTAAAATATTTTGCTTGTAAAATAATACTTCCTGATTGTGCTACTTCTACGATTTCTTTTCCAGCATCTTCAACTGGGATAAAAGATTCAATAGAAATATCAGCATCGCTTCCTGTTAACGTAACTCCTTCTTCCGTAGCAACAACTTTAATTCCTGTAAGGATTGGAATTGTTGTACGAGAAGAAACAGCCTTCATTACATCTTGTACACTTCTTACAAGATAGTCTTTTTGTATTGTAAAACGCATAAAGAAAAACCTCCGGTAAGTATAATATTTTATTTAATTAATAAAGATAAAAAAATAGTAGTAATAGTAATAGGGCCTGTGGATATGTGGATAACCCCGTTGAAGGATGTAAAAACAGTCTATCTACATGTGGATAGACTGTGCGTAAAACAAGGTAAGTTATTCACACTATTCAGCTACTACTTTAAAATATCGTTAATCTCTTCAACTTGCTTTTGTAATTGCGTATCCGTTTTAAGCAGCTTAGAAATTTTTTCATGAGCATGGATAACTGTTGTGTGATCACGTCCACCAAATTCTTCACCGATTTTAGGTAAGGAGTAATCTGTAAGTTCCCGTGATAAATACATTGCAATTTGGCGAGGGAAGGCAACTGATTTTGTTCGCTTTTTCGCCTTGAAATCTTCCAGTTTTATTTGATAAACATCCCCGACAGCCTTTTGAATATCATAAATGGAGATAATTTTTGGTTTAGAATTTGGAATAATATTTTTAAGTGCTTCAGCTGCTAAATCAGCATTAATATCTTTGTTAATTAAAGATGAATAAGCTACAACTCGGATAAGTGCACCTTCTAGTTCACGAATGTTTGAATCAATTTGATTTGCAATATAAAGCATAACCTCATTTGGTATATCGAGTCCTTCAGCCTTTGCTTTTTTACGTAAAATTGCAATTCGTGTTTCTAAATCTGGTGGCGTAATATCTGTAATGAGTCCCCATTCAAAGCGAGAACGAAGACGATCTTCTAAAGTTGGAATTTCTTTTGGTGGCCGATCACTTGAAATTACAATTTGTTTACTTTCTTCGTGTAGTGCATTGAATGTATGGAAAAACTCTTCTTGAGTTTGTTCTTTTCCTGCTAGAAATTGAATATCATCTATCAATAAGACATCTACATTACGGTATTTATTACGAAAATCGACCGCTTTGTTATCACGAATAGAATTAATGAATTCATTTGTAAATTTTTCTGATGATAAATATACAACCTTTGCGTTTGGGTTATGTTCAATTACATAATGACCAATTGCATGCATTAAATGGGTCTTTCCAAGTCCAACTCCCCCGTAAATAAAGAGTGGATTATATGCTTTAGCTGGCGCTTCGGCTACGGCCAATGAAGCAGCGTGGGCAAAACGGTTACCAGAGCCAATAACAAATGTATCAAACGTATATTTTGGATTTAGCATACTCTGTGGTAAATGATTAGAATCATCTTGTGCTGAATTTGGTTTAGAAGGAGGAAGATCAATCTCCTCTTCAGCTTGACTTTGGGGAATAATAAAGCGAATAGCTAATTTTGCCCCCGTTAAATCATAAAGTGTTTCCGAAATTAGCTCTGAATAATGAGATTCTAACCAATCACGAGCGAATTCATTTGGAGCCGTAATTGTTAATACGTCTTTTTTTAAATTATGTGCGGTTGTTGATTTTAACCAAGTTTCATAACTAGGTTTACTGACCTTTTTTTCTAGTTCTTTTAAGGCGCTGTTCCATAAATCAGAGATGTTTTCCAAAGGTGTCCCTCCTTTACTAAGATGGTAAAAGAATAAGGTTGCGCAACAAATGTACAACCTAAATAAATATAAAATGTATATTTATACGAAACGTTTTTTAAAACCTAAAAACGTCGTTTGTATATGAGATAGGGTTTTCGACAAAAAAAGCAAATGTGGATAATCATTTACCCACATGTGATTAAAACTGTCCACATGTTATACACAAATTGTGGATAAGATAAAGATGTGGAAAACTTATTCAAAGTGAAAACACAACTATAATATCAAAAAAAAGTAGCTATAGCAATGAATTTAAGAAAGTTATCCACAAAATCAATACCTTGTGGAATAAACTTGTCCACAACACGATATACTGTGTAAAAGTACGAAAAGGGTTTGTGGATATAAAAAACCGAAAAAAACATTTATCCACAAGGAAATATAGGGTCTGTGAAAAAGTATGTGAATAGGTTCAAAATGAATATTTGATGAAAATTTCGAGAACCATTGACATTTTCCTAGTTGATTAACTATAATTTATAGGACTGTCTTTAACAGATATTCCTCAGGGAGGTGTCATATAATGAAAAGAACTTACCAACCAAATAAACGTAAGCGCAGCAAAGTACATGGTTTCCGCAGCCGTATGAGCACAGCGAACGGACGTAAAGTGCTAGCAGCTCGTCGTCGTAAAGGAAGAAAAGTATTATCTGCGTAGACCACTGATCGTTCAGTGGTCTTTTTTTCTAATAATAGTGAATTTCCACTGATGAACTACAGGAGTGTCAATTGATATGAAGAAAAAATATCGTATAAAAAAGAATGATGAATTCCAGACGGTTTTTCAAAAAGGAAAATCGAATGCCAACCGTCAGCTTGTTGTCTATCAACTAGATAAGGGAGAGCAGCCAAACTTTCGTATTGGCCTTTCTGTCAGCAAGAAAATAGGAAATGCAGTAGTGCGTAACCGAATTAAACGTATGATTCGCCAGTCGATCACAGAATTAAAAGATGAGATAGATTCTGGAAAAGATTTTGTTATAATAGCAAGGAAGCCTTGTGCAGAGATGACATATGAAGAATTAAAGAAAAGCTTAATTCATGTCTTTAAACGCTCTGGTATGAAAAGAATAAAAAAGTAGCGTAAGGAAATGAATTACACTATATACATACCGAAACAAGGAGGAGCAGGCTTTGAAAAAGAAAATAGGTTTACTAGCCATGGTTATTGCATTAATGGCAATTGCTACTGGCTGTAGTGAAGTGAATCAGCCGATTACACCGAAAAGTACTGGAATTTGGAATGAATATTTCGTATATCCGCTTTCTCAGTTAATTACGTATTTTGCCAACTTATTTGGTAGTAATTACGGTTTAGCAATCGTTGTTACAACTCTTATCATTCGTTTTGCATTATTACCATTAATGATTAAACAAACGAAGAGTACGAAAGCAATGCAGGCGTTACAACCAGAAATGGTGAAGTTAAAAGAGAAATATAGTTCTAAAGATCAAGCAACACAGCAAAAACTACAACAAGAAATGATGCAGTTATATCAAAAAAATGGTGTAAACCCATTAGCAGGATGTTTACCGATATTTATTCAGATGCCTATTTTATTCGCGTTTTACCATGCGATCATGAGAACAGCAGAAATTAGTAAGCATACATTTTTATGGTTCGATTTAGGGCAGGCAGATCCGTACTATATCTTGCCGGTTGTCGCGGCAATTACGACATTTATTCAGCAAAAGCTTGCAATGGCAGGAACAGCTGGTCAAAATCCGCAAATGGCAATGATGATTTGGCTTATGCCAATTATGATTTTAGTCTTTGCAATTAACTTCCCAGCTGCATTATCACTTTACTGGGTTGTTGGTAATATCTTTGGTATCGCTCAAATGTACTTGATCAAGGGGCCAGAAATTAAGGCTAGTAAGGCAGAAGGATCAAGCAAGTGAGTGTAATTACTGCTAAAGGACAAACAGTCGAGCTGGCAGTACAAGATGCTTTAAGACAACTAAATGTTCCAAAAGACCGAGTAGATATAAATATTATTGATGAGGGTAAAAGAGGGTTCCTAGGTTTATTTGGGAATCGACCTGCAGTAGTAGAAGTTGTATTGAAGAAAGATCCAATTCAAGAATGTGAAGAATATTTAAAAAATGTTATTCACAATATGGGTGTGGAAGCTGAGATTAGTAAAATTGTAAAAGGACGCGAAGTTGAATTTACAATTTCTGGCGAAAATATAGGTGTTTTGATTGGGAAAAGAGGAAACACCTTGAATTCTTTACAGTATTTAACAAAACTTGTGGCGAATCGTAGTACGAAGCAGTATATTGGTATCACACTAGATGCTGAAAATTATCGTAGTAAAAGAAAAGGTACATTAGAAGCACTTTCTTATCGATTAGCAAAACAAGTAGTAAGTACAAAAAAAAGAGTTGTGTTGGAGCCTATGCCATCTTTTGAACGAAAGATTATCCACCAAGCATTATCTAATCATCAAAATATCATTACAACTTCTGAAGGAAAAGAACCACATCGACATGTTGTAATATCTTCCAAGTGACCGGTTACTCAATTGAGTGCCGGTTTTTTTGAGCGGAAAATAGGTGTGGATAACTAAAAAACACTAAACTTATCCACTGTGAATAAGTTTAGTGTTTTTTACATGAGGACATAATAAAATGAGTTATTATTCTTTTGTAGATAGGTTCGTTATGGTATTCTAATAATTTAGTGAAGAAAATAATCATGTTGAAATAGAGATAAATAAGCAAGTGAGGTGAAAGGACATGGAATTTGATACAATTGCCGCGATTTCCACAGCGCTTGGAGAGGGTGCAATTGCCATTGTTCGAGTAAGTGGAGATGATGCGGTTGAAAAAGTTAATCGTATTTTTAAAGGGAAGGATTTAACAGAAGTTCCTTCTCACACAATTCATTATGGTCATATTGTCGATTTAGATACAAATCAGGTTATTGAAGAAGTGATGGTATCTATTCTGCGTGCACCAAGGACTTTTACACGTGAAAATATAGTGGAAATTAACTGTCACGGCGGACTTGTTTCGGTAAATAAAGTATTGCAGCTTATTTTAGCACAAGGAGTACGATTAGCGGAGCCTGGTGAATTTACAAAACGTGCTTTTTTAAATGGCCGTATTGATTTATCACAAGCAGAAGCTGTTATGGACTTAATCCGTGCAAAAACAGATCGTGCAATGAACGTAGCGATTAATCAAATGGAAGGACGATTATCTAAATTAATCGGCCGTCTGCGTCAGGACATATTAGAAACGTTGGCTCATGTTGAGGTAAACATAGATTACCCGGAATATGATGATGTGGAAGAAATGACACATAATATTTTAATTGAGAAAGCTACACATGTTCGTACAGAAATTGCAAAAATATTAGAAACATCGAAGCAAGGAAAGATTTTACGTGAAGGTATTGCTACTGCAATCATCGGTAGACCTAACGTTGGGAAGTCATCATTATTAAATAGTCTTGTTCAGGAGAAAAAGGCAATTGTAACTGATATTGCAGGAACAACTCGTGATGTTATTGAAGAGTACGTTAATGTGCGTGGTGTACCACTTAAACTTATAGATACAGCCGGGATTCGTGAAACAGAAGATGTTGTTGAACGAATTGGTGTAGAGCGTTCAAAAGAAATGATGAGCCAAGCTGATTTAGTGTTAGTTGTCGTTAATTATAGCGAGGCTTTAACGCATGAGGATGAAGATCTATTCCGTGCCGTACAAGGAAAAGATTTCATTGTTATTGTAAATAAGACAGATTTATCGCAAGTAATCGATATGGAACGTGTTGCAGAATTGGCAGCGGGAAATCGTATTATTACAACATCGTTAATTGAGGAACAAGGAATAGATGAGCTTGAAAAGGCAATAGCTGATTTATTCTTTGAAGGAACAATTGATTCTGCAGATGTGACATATGTTTCTAACGCGAGACATATTGGATTATTAACACAAGCAGGAAAAACAATTGGAGATGCAATTGAGGCGATAGAAAATGGTGTTCCAATTGATATGGTGCAAATTGATTTAACAAGAACGTGGGAAATACTTGGTGAAATTACTGGTGATACCGTTCATGAAAGCCTAATTGACCAGTTGTTCTCTCAATTTTGTTTAGGAAAATAATATAGCGATGTTTTAGAAGGATAGAGATTATTAGGAGGAATAAACAATGGGATACAATGCCGGTTCATACGATGTCATAGTAATCGGTGCAGGTCATGCAGGATGTGAAGCTGGTCTTGCGGCAGCACGAATGGGCTCCAAAACATTAATGTTAACAATTAATTTAGATATGGTAGCGTTTATGCCATGTAACCCTTCTGTTGGTGGACCAGCAAAAGGGATTGTTGTTCGGGAAATTGATGCATTAGGCGGAGAAATGGGACGCAACATTGATAAAACGTATATTCAAATGCGTATGTTAAATACAGGTAAAGGACCAGCTGTACGCGCGCTTCGCGCACAAGCAGATAAGTTCTCTTACCAGCATGAATTAAAGAAAACAATTGAAGAAACACCAAATTTAACGTTGTTCCAAGGAATGGTTGAGCGTTTAATCGTCGAAGATGGCGAATGTAAAGGGGTAGTTACGCAAGCTGGTGCTGAATATACAGCCAAAACAGTTGTAATTACGACTGGAACATTTTTACGCGGTGAGATTATTATGGGAGGTTTAAAATATTCGAGCGGTCCGAATAATCAACAACCATCTATAACTTTATCCGAACATTTAGAGGAGCTTGGATTTGATCTTGTTAGATTTAAAACAGGTACGCCTCCGCGTGTAAATAGTAATACGATTGATTACAGTAAAACAGAAATTCAGCCAGGTGATGATAAACCACGAGCTTTCTCTTTTGAAACGACAAAATTTATTATGGATCAAATTCCATGTTGGTTGACGTATACAAGTACGGAAACACATCGTTTAATAGATGAAAACCTACATCGCTCAGCTATGTATTCTGGTATGATTAAGGGAACAGGACCTAGATATTGTCCTTCAATTGAAGACAAAGTAGTAAGATTTAATGATAAACCACGTCATCAAATTTTCTTAGAGCCAGAAGGACGTAATACACAAGAAGTGTATGTACAAGGTTTATCCACAAGCTTACCAGAAGATGTGCAACGTGATATGCTTAGAACAATACCTGGCCTAGAAAACGTTGAAATGATGCGTACAGGTTATGCAATTGAATATGATGCAATTGTGCCAACACAACTATGGCCAACACTTGAAACGAAAAAAATTAAAAATTTATATACAGCAGGACAAATTAACGGAACTTCTGGTTACGAAGAGGCGGCAGGACAAGGGCTTATGGCTGGGATTAATGCAGCATGTCGTTCTTTAGGTAAAAAAGAAGTTATTTTAGGTCGCGCGGATGCTTATATTGGTGTCTTAATTGATGATCTTGTAACGAAAGGTACAAATGAACCATATCGCTTATTAACGTCTCGTGCAGAATATCGCCTATTATTACGCCACGATAATGCTGATCTTCGTTTAACTGAAGTTGGTCGTGAAATTGGATTAATTAAAGAAGAGCGCTATGAGCGATTTACAAATAAAAAATTAAAAATTGAACAGGAAAAGGAACGTTTAAGTAGCATTATTATTAAACCACGTCCTGAAGTTCAAGAATTAATTCGTAGTATTGGTGGAAGTGAATTGAAAGATGGAATACGTGCAAGTGACTTATTACGTCGTCCAGAGATGACATATGAGCATATTCATCTTTTAGTACCAAGTGAAATAGAATTAAGTGATGAAATTACAGAACAAGTTGAAATTCAGATTAAGTACGAAGGATATATCGAAAAATCTTTACAGCAAGTAGAGCGTATGAAGAAAATGGAAAACAAAAAAATCCCTGTGGATATTGATTATGATGCGATTTCTAGTCTTGCCTCAGAAGCGAGACAGAAATTGAAAGATGTTCGTCCACTTTCAATGGGGCAGGCTTCACGTATTTCTGGCGTGAATCCAGCGGATGTTTCTATTTTACTTGTGTATATTGAACAAGGAAAAATTGCGCGAGTATCGAACCAATAAATAGTAAGGAGATATTGTTAGATGAACATAGAACAATTTCAATCTATGCTAGAAGAGAAGGGTATCACCCTCTCTTCTAGACAGTTAGAGCAGTTCGAAATCTACTTCGAAACATTAGTAGAGTGGAATGAAAAAATGAATTTAACGGCTATTACGGAGAAAGAAGAAGTATATTTAAAACACTTTTTTGATTCCATTACAGCTGCTTTTTATTATGATTTTTCAAAACCATTCTCAATTTGTGATGTTGGTGCAGGAGCTGGATTCCCAAGTATTCCTTTAAAAATCTGTTTCCCGCACTTAAAAATAACAATTGTAGACTCATTGCAAAAACGCATTAATTTCTTAAATCATTTAGCACAAAAGTTGGAATTAAGTGACGTTGCATTTTGTCACGATCGTGCTGAAACATTTGGGAAAAAAGAAGATGTACGTGAATCGTACGATATTGTAATGGCACGTGCAGTTGCGCGTCTTTCGGTATTGAGTGAGCTATGTTTACCACTTGTAAAAGTTGGGGGAACGTTCATTGCAATGAAAGGTGCCGCAGCAAACGAAGAAATTGAAAATGGCAAGTATGCTTTAGAGGTGCTAGGCGGGAATTTAAAAGAAATGTCTACGTTCCAATTACCGTTTGAAGAAAGCGAACGTAATATTTTATTAATCGAGAAAAAGCGCAAGACACCAAAGAAATATCCACGCAAACCGGGAACACCCAATAAATTACCTATTGAAAAATAAATCTTATTAGACGTAAGATTAAATTATATAAATGAAAACGTAAATGTTTCATAGGAAACATTTTATGGAGAATAGTCAATAGGCCTAAAAGGTGGTGGAATATGTATGAAAAATACGTTTTCTCGTTTATTTGGCTTTGGAGATAAAGAGAGCGAATTCGAATTACAAGACGAAAGCCATGAAGAAACAGATAAAAAGGTATATGAAGAAATACAAGAAATTCCGATAGTAAATATTACCCCTAACCGTTATCAACCACGAACAGTTTTTGATGATGCGCGAATTGAAGAGCTAGCACTAACGATTCGTACACACGGACTGATTCAGCCGATTGTTGTGAGGCAATATGAAGATGACAAGTACGAGATTATCGCTGGAGAAAGGCGTTTCCGTGCGGCAACAAAGTTAGGATGGGAAAAAGTTCCTGCAATTATAAAGAACTTAAATGATACAGAGACAGCTTCTGTAGCTTTAATTGAAAACTTGCAACGTGAGGAACTAACAGCAATCGAGGAAGCTGTGGCATATCAAAAGCTAATTGAGTTACATAATTTAACACAAGAAGCATTGGCACAACGACTTGGAAAAGGACAATCCACAATCGCAAATAAGTTGCGATTGTTAAAGTTGCCTGAAGAAATAAAACGTGCGTTATTAGAAAAAAGTATTACAGAACGTCATGCCCGCGCGCTCATTCCTTTAAAGAATGAGGAATTACAACTGAAGGTTTTACAGGAAATTGTGGAGAAACAACTGAATGTAAAGCAAACAGAGGAACGAATTGCGAAATTACTAGAGGAAGCCAAACCGAAGCGTAAGGCAAAGCAAAAAGCAGTAAGTCGAGATACGAGAATTGCCATGAATACAATTAGGCAGTCATTACAAATGGTTGCTGACAGTGGTTTAAATGTTAATTCTGCGGAAGAAGAATTTGATGAGTACTATCAAATTACAATTAAAATTCCGAAGAAAAAATAATAATGGCGTGTTAGAGACCTTATCCTATTGGATAGGTCTCTTTTACTATATTTTCTTGTTAGATGAAGAAGGAGTTTAGAAATAAATTTTGAAGTTTAATAAGGACGTAAAAGAAAAACTTTTATTTCATGTTACAATAAACGTAATTGTTACTAGAATAAGATAGAAAGGTTGAAAGTAGGTGACATCATGGGAAAAATCATTGCTATTGCCAATCAAAAAGGTGGCGTTGGAAAAACAACAACATCTGTTAATTTAGGGGCTGGATTGGCACAAGTAGGTAAAAAAGTCCTTCTTGTAGATATTGACGCTCAAGGAAATGCAACGACTGGTGTGGGAATTGAAAAATCCGAATTAGATCAATGTATTTACAATGTTCTTGTGGAAGATGCAGATGTTCAAGGGGTTATACGTAAAACCGCAACTGAAAACTTAGATGTTCTACCCGCTACAATTCAATTGGCAGGTGCTGAAATTGAATTGGTACCGACTATTTCCCGGGAAGTACGTTTACAAAGGGCATTACAGCCAGTTCGTGATGAATATGACTATATTATTATCGACTGTCCCCCGTCCTTAGGGTTATTAACGATTAATGCATTAACCGCAGCAGATTCTGTTATTATTCCTGTTCAATGCGAATATTACGCACTAGAAGGATTAAGTCAGCTATTAAATACAGTTCGACTTGTGCAAAAGCACTTAAATAAAAATCTAGCAATTCAAGGTGTATTGCTAACGATGTTGGATGCCCGTACGAATTTAGGGATTCAGGTTATAGATGAAGTGAAAAAATACTTTAGGGATAAAGTATACCGTTCGATTATTCCTCGTAATGTTCGTTTAAGTGAAGCACCAAGTCATGGGAAACCAATTATGCAGTATGACGCTAAATCAAGAGGGGCAGAAGTATATATAGATTTAGCAGAGGAAGTGATTGCAGGTGGCTAAAGGATTAGGAAGAGGAATTAATGTGTTTTTTCCTGATTTAGATGTGAAAGAAGAAGAGGCAATTCAGGAGATTGTGATAACTGAATTAAGACCGAATCCATATCAACCACGTAAACACTTTAATAAAGAGGCAATTCAAGAATTATCGGCCTCTATTAAAGAACACGGCATATTGCAACCGTTAATTGCTAGGAAGAGTATTAAAGGATATGAAATTGTTGCAGGTGAAAGAAGGTATCGTGCTGCCAAAGAGGCAGGGCTCGAAAAGGTACCTGCTGTTGTAAGACAATTAAATGAGCAGCAAATGATGGAGTTTGCATTGCTTGAAAACTTACAACGAGAAGATTTAAACCCGATGGAAGAAGCAATGGCATATCAAATGTTAATGAATGAGCTAAATGTAACGCAAGAACAATTAGCAAAACGTCTTGGTAAGAGTAGACCTTACATTGCAAATTATACGCGGTTATTAAGCCTCCCTTCTTTTGTGCAAGATATGATTGCAAATGGTCAACTTTCAATGGCCCATGGGAGAACTTTGCTTACGATAAAAGATGAAGAACAATTGAAATCTTTATTAAAACGAATCGAAAAAGAAGGGTTAAACGTTCGTCAATTAGAGAAAATTGTTCAGGAGATTAATCAACGCGTTTCACGTGAAACAAAACAAGTGAAAAAAGAGAGAAACATATTTTTCGTAGAACGCGAAACGTTCTTAAGAGAAAAGTTCGGCACAGATGTGAAAATTAAAGAAACGAAAAAAGAAAAAGGTAAAATCGAAATTGAATTTTTTAATAAAGAAGATTTAAATCGTATTTTAGAATTATTAGCGCAGAAAAACTAAAAAGCAAACCATCTTATTATTTATAGATGGTTTGCTTTTTTTAATACAGATAATTTTTGGTCTGTTTCTTTTATGCTTTGTGCAATTACATCAGCCATTTTCATGACTAAACTTAATCTTGTATTTTGCAGGACGAAAAACTCCATAAAACCATTTAGATTTACGATGCCATGAATATGTAAATCACCAACTGCAGGTAATTTTTTGTTCATCGCAGCTCCAGGTTTACTAGGCCCCATTCCGGTAGTGATGGAACCGATGCTTTGAGACTTTCCTAAACAGGCATCAACCGCAATTATAAATGAAGTAGGATTATCTTTCTGTATATTTTGAATTCTTTCTTCTAAATTTAGCGCATGCACTGGCTCATCTAGTGTGCCGAACACTTGGAGGTTTTTAATTCCTACTTGTTCTAGTTTCGTACCGACTAACGGACCGAGTGCATCGCCTGTAGAACGATCTGTTCCGATACAAACGAGAATAATCGGTATATTTGTTTTAATAGGGATATGAGAAAGTAAGAAGTTACTAATTGTCTCGGAGGCTTCTACGTCTTGGTGCATAACATTTTGAGTTTCTTTTTCGAAAAAGGGTAAGCGAAAACTTCCAATATTCATGAAGCATCCATCCTTTTAATAAATTTTCAAAGTTTGTTATATGGTGAGTAAAATGGAAAACTATAAGTGCGTATTTCCTGTAAAACTTGAGTGAAAACGGAAATAATAGTACTAGTATATATATATTCGTTCCATTTTATACCTGCACGGAAGTTAACAAATGCAATTAAAGTCATAAAAATTTTGCGGAAATCAGGGTGACTTCTGATACAATGAGAAGGATAATTAAAAAGGAATTTTAGCTGGAGAGGTAGAGGTACATGGATTTAGCGTTGAAATGGTTTGAGTCCATTGATTGGACGAATATAGGTGTGAAATCACTAAAAATAGTCGTTATTTTAATACTTGGTGCAATTATTGTGCGAGTTGCGCGTGCAATTGTACGAAATGCGTTTCGTATGGGAAGCCGTTCGCCAATTCAAATTTCAGAACGTCGTACAGTTACAGTAGCGAAGTTACTTGAAAATATTGTGGCATACGTTGTTATGTTCATTATGTTAATTGCGATTTTGGGTGTGTTTAATATTAATGCATCTGGTTTATTAGCGGGTGCCGGGGTAATTGGTTTAGCAGTCGGATTTGGTGCTCAAAGTTTAGTGAAAGATGTTATTACGGGATTATTTATTTTGCTAGAAGATCAATTTTCAGTAGGTGACTATGTAAAAATCGGTCAGTTTGAAGGTGTCGTTCTAGAAATTGGACTTCGTACAACAAAAGTAAAGAGTTGGACAGGTGAAATTCATACTTTACCAAACGGAAGTATCATTCAAGTTACGAACTATTCAGTTAGTAATAGCGTAGCATTTGTTGATGTATCCATTTCGTATGAGGCTGACATAGCGAAAGCGGAGCAAGTCATTGAAGAGTTATTAGAAGAATTACCTGCACAGTATGCGCAAATGGTAACAAAGCCTCAGTTATTAGGTGTGCAAACATTGGCTGCATCAGAAGTTATATTACGTGTTATTGCGGAAGTAGAGCCGATGCAACATGCGGTTGTTGCAAGAGCCCTTCGTAAAGAAATTAAAAACCGTCTAGATTTACATGGAATTGAAATTCCATATCCACGTATGGTTTTATATAATCGTGAAGAATTGGTGAGTGGAAAAGCACTTTAGTATGGAGAGGGGTTTGGAGAATGGAGCAAAAGCAGTATAACTTGTACGATGTTGTGGAAATGAAGAAAGCCCACCCATGTGGTGAGAATCGCTGGAAGATTATTCGTATGGGAATGGATATCCGCATTAAGTGCGAGGGATGTGACCATTCAGTAATGATTCCTCGAAGAGAATTTGATCGTAAGGTGAAAAAAATACTTGTGAAGCACGAAGAATAGAGAGAAGGTAACAGTTGCAATGGGTAGCTGTTACTTTTTTCGTTTGGAGGAAACTTGTCATTTTTTTCGTTACTATCTATAATGATGAAAGATTGAGACATAGGAGTGAAAAATATGGGATTAACGGCTGGGATTGTTGGATTACCTAACGTAGGGAAGTCAACTTTATTTAATGCAATTACACAAGCAGGAGCAGAATCTGCAAACTATCCATTCTGTACAATTGATCCAAACGTAGGGATTGTAGAAGTACCAGATGAGCGTTTAAATAAATTAACGGAATTAGTAGAACCGAAAAAAACTGTTCCGACTGTATTTGAGTTTACTGATATTGCAGGTATCGTAAAAGGTGCTAGTAAAGGTGAAGGTTTAGGAAATAAATTCTTATCTCACATTCGCCAAGTAGATGCAATTTGCCAAGTTGTTCGTTGTTTTGAAGACGAAAATATTACACACGTTTCAGGGAAAGTAGATCCAATCGATGATATTGAAACAATCAACTTAGAGCTAATTTTAGCGGATTTAGAATCTGTTGATAAACGTATCGAGCGTGTTGCGAAGTTAGCAAGACAAAAAGATAAAGAAGCAGTATATGAGCATGAAATTTTAGTTCGTTTAAAAGAAGCTTTTGAAGAGGGTAAACCAGCTCGTACTGTTGAATTTGCAGAAGAGCAAATGAAAATTGTTAAAGGCCTTCATTTACTTACAACGAAAGAAATGCTATACGTAGCAAACGTAAGTGAAGATGATATTATGGATCCTTCTGAAAATAAATATGTACAAATGGTAAAAGAATTTGCTGCAAATGAAAATTCTCAAGTAATCGTTGTATGTGCAAAAATCGAAGAAGAAATCGCTGAGCTAGATGAGGAAGAGAAAAAAGTATTCCTTGAAGAACTAGGCATTGAAGAATCTGGTTTAGATCAATTAATTCGTGCTGCATATGATTTATTAGGACTTGCTACTTACTTCACAGCTGGTGTGCAAGAAGTACGTGCATGGACGTTTAAACAAGGTATGAAAGCACCACAATGTGCTGGCGTAATTCATACAGACTTTGAGCGTGGATTTATTCGTGCGGAAACAGTTTCTTACGAAGACTTAATGACAAACGGTTCTATGACAGCTGCAAAAGAAGCTGGTAAAGTTCGTTTAGAAGGAAAAGAGTATATCGTAAAAGACGGAGACGTTATGCACTTCCGCTTCAACGTTTAATTTAATATTTCCTAGGAAAAATAAAGATATGAGCTTGGCAAATATATTATGTGTTTGCCAAGTTTTTTATGCATGGGTGAGTTGATTCATCTAACTTACTATGATATAATCTAAACTCGTGAGTAATTACTATAAATTAATTGCTCCTTGCCCATTATGGGCCGTTTAGACCAAAAGGAGGTGAAAGTGTAATGAGAAAGTACGAAATTATGTACATCATTCGTCCTGGCGTTGAAGAAGAAGCTCAAAAAGCTTTAGTTGAACGTTTCGCAGGTGTTTTAACAAACAATGGTGCAGAAATCATTAACACGAAAGAGTGGGGTAAGCGTCGTTTAGCTTACGAAATCAACGACTTACGTGAAGGTTTCTACATGATCTTAAACGTGAACTCTAACGCAGAAGCGATTAACGAATTCGACCGTTTAGCTAAGATCAACGAAGACATCCTTCGTCATATCGTTGTTAAAGAAGAAGAAAAATAATTGATATATAAGGGAGAGTGGTTCGATTGATGAATCGTGTTATCCTCGTTGGTCGTTTAACTA
Source organism: Bacillus sp. ES1-5 (assembly GCF_022487605.1). Lineage (NCBI taxonomy): Bacteria > Bacillati > Bacillota > Bacilli > Caryophanales > Bacillaceae > Bacillus > Bacillus sp. ES1-5. The sequence continues at coordinate 22,252 of NZ_JAKVPU010000014.1, forward strand.
AGGACCCTGACTTACGTTACACGCCCAATGGTGTTGCAGTAGCTACTTTTACGTTAGCTGTGAATCGCGCATTTGCGAATCAACAAGGTGAGCGTGAAGCTGACTTTATTAATTGTGTAATATGGCGTAAACAAGCAGAAAACGTAGCAAATTATTTGAAAAAAGGTAGCTTAGCAGGCGTAGATGGACGTCTTCAAACTCGTAATTACGATGGACAAGATGGTAAACGTGTATATGTAACAGAAGTTCTTGCGGAAAGCGTACAATTTTTAGAGCCGCGTAGTGGCGGTGGGGAGCAACGTGGTTCATTTAATCAGCAACCATCAGGAGCTGGTTTCGGTAACCAAAGCTCTAACCCATTTGGTCAATCTAGTAATCCAGGCAACCAAGGTAACCAAGGTAACTCTGGATTTACGAAGAATGACGATCCATTTTCAAATGTAGGTCAACCGATCGACATTTCCGACGACGATTTACCGTTCTAATACAGTAAATTAGTTAGTTTTAACAAAGAATGGAGGGAATAGACATGGCAGGACGCAAAGGTGGACGTGCGAAACGTCGTAAGGTGTGTTTCTTCACATCTAACGGCATCACTCGCATTGACTATAAAGATGTTGATTTATTAAAACGTTTCGTTTCTGAGCGTGGTAAAATTTTACCTCGTCGTGTAACAGGGACAAGCGCAAAATACCAACGCAAACTTACAGTTGCAATTAAACGTGCTCGTCAAATGGCACTTTTACCATATGTTGGTGAATAATAGCGTATGAAATGCACAGTAGAGTCGGACTCTACTGTGCATTTTGCTATGCTTTTCTTTTTTGAAAGAGAGGTTAGATAATGAAAAACACGAAATTTATTACTGAGGGTGCAGCACTGTTAGCGATATATGCAATGTTATTGCTTATATCTATGTATGTTCCGATTTTAGGCACAGTTGTAACGTTTGTGTTGCCATTGCCATTTATATTGCTAACGATAAGATATAGATTATCTAACGCCTTTGTAATTTTTACGGCGGCACTTTTTATTACTGTTATTGTCAGTCAACCGATGAACCTAGTAAAGACAACTATGTTTGGATTGATAGGTATCGTTTTAGGATATATGTATAAAAAACAAAAAAGGCCGGTAGAAATTTTGATGGCGGGGACGCTTGCGTACTTAATTGGTATTATGCTCATTTATGTTGCGAGTATAAAGTTTTTTGACATAGATTTAATGAAGCAAATGCAAAATATGTTTAATGAAAGTATGGCGCAAAGTGAAAAGATAGTTAATGCTGCGGGTATGCCTATTAGTAAAGAACAAAAAGATTTATTTTCACAATTTAATGATGTGTTACAAACTTTATTCCCAAGTTTACTTGTAATGGTCTCGGTATGTTTTTCTTGGATTACAGTTATGATATCAGGTAGTGTTTTGAGAAAACTAAAACATGACGTTACGCCTTGGCCTAAATTTAAAGATATACAATTACCAAAGAGTATTGTTTGGTATTACGTTATATTTATTTTGCTATCAACTTTTATAAAAGTAGAACCGACATCATATTTACATATGGTATTTTCTAACCTATATGTCATATTTGCTTTACTACTAGTACTGCAAGGTCTGACATTTATCGCTTTTATAGCGCATAGCAAAGGTTTTACGAAAGGGGTTCCTATTATTAGTTTTATTGTCTGCATGTTTATTCCGATGCTGTTTCCTCTTGTGACAATCTTAGGTATAATTGATTTAGGGATTTCATTGCGTTCTAAAATAGGAGGATAAAGTAATATTCCTTATACTATTTTAATCTGTTTAACTAACTGGAAGATGAGTTAGTTTTACTTTATAGGAGTTGTATACATGCCTGAATTTTATAAGAAACAGTGGTTTTTATATCCTGTTTATGTATTGGCATTTTTTGTGTTTGTGCTCATTTCGATCCTTTGTTATTTTCATTTAATGATGGGGATGGTCTCCTTTTTAATTTTTTGTATCGTCCTTTTTGTTGTTGTGCGATTTGAACTTACCTTTCAAAAGAATTTTGAAAAACATACGACAGATATGATTACAAGAGTAAAGAAAGTGAGTAATGAAGCATTTAACCAAATGCCAATTGGTATTTTGTTATACAATAAGGATTATGGGATTGATTGGGCGAATCCTTATTTATCTTCATGTCTAGGACAGCATGCATTAGCTGGATGGCACCTTTATGATGTATCAGAAACGTTACTTCTTTTTATTAAGGGAGAGACTTCCGACGATATAGTCTCTTTAAATAACCGAAAGTTTCGCGTTTTTGTAAGGAAAGAAGAAAAGTTAATTTATTTCTTTGATGTAACGGAACAAACAGAGATTGAAAAGATGTACGAGGATCAACGTACTGTTTTAGCTGTCATTTATTTAGATAATTATGATGAAGTTACACAAGGGTTAGATGATCAATTACGTACGAATATAACAAGTCTTGTAACGTCACGACTAAATGAATGGGCCGTTAAGTATGGGGCATATTTAAAACGTGCATCTTCAGAAAGATTCTTCGTTGTACTAAATGAGAGTATTTTAGCACAGATGGAGAAAGGGAAATTTAGCATTTTAGATCAGGTGCGTGAAGAAACATCCAAAAGGAATATACCACTCACCTTAAGTGTAGGTGTTGGATCAGGTGATTTACCTTTATCCGAGCTTGGAGCAATGGCTCAGTCCGGTTTAGACCTTGCGCTCGGCCGTGGTGGAGATCAAGTAGCTATTAAACAAGCGACAGGTAAAGTTAAGTTTTATGGTGGTAAGACAAATCCAGTTGAAAAACGTACTCGTGTACGTGCTAGAGTTATTTCGCATGCATTAAAGGATTTAGTATTAGAAAGTAGTAATGTCATTATAATGGGGCATAGGGCTCCTGATATGGACGCAATTGGTGCTGCGATTGGTATTTTAAAGGTAGCCCAATTAAATGAGCGCAAAGGATATATTGTGTTAGATGAAAATGATTCTGATAAGGGAATTAAGCGTTTGATGGATAAAGTGAAACAAAACGAAGAGTTATGGTCGCACTTTATTACACCAGGACAAGCGATGGAATTTGCAAATGATGATTCTTTACTTGTTGTTGTTGATACGCATAAACCTTCAATGGTGATGGAAGAAAAGCTGTTACACAAAATTGAAAACGTAGTTGTTATTGACCATCATCGCCGAGGAGAAGATTTTATTGAAGATCCATTGCTTGTTTACATGGAGCCATACGCTTCTTCCACGGCAGAACTTGTTACAGAGTTACTGGAATACCAACCGAAAAATTTAAAAATGACAATGTTAGAAGCAACAGCATTGTTAGCTGGTATTATTGTTGATACGAAAAGTTTTACATTCCGTACGGGTGCTCGTACGTTTGATGCCGCTTCTTATTTACGCTCGCATGGTGCAGATACTGTACTTGTACAAGAGCTTTTAAAAGAGGATATGGATCAGTATTTACGGGTTGCAAAAGCTATTAAAAATGCGTACATTTATACAAATGGAATTGCGATTGCAAAAGTTGATAGTAATGATTACTACGATCAAGTGCTTATCGCGCAATCAGCGGACACATTATTAACAATGACAGGAATTATTGCGTCATTTGTTATTGCAAAACGTGGCGAGAATTTCATTGGAATTAGCGGCAGGTCTTTAGGTGAAGTGAACGTGCAGCTAATTATGGAGAATTTAGGCGGTGGCGGGCATTTAACGAATGCAGCCACACAAATGAAAAATGTTACAGTAGATGAAGCTGAGGAGAAGCTTCGATTTGTTATTGATGACTATTTACAGGGAGGCACACAATCATGAAAGTAATTTTTCTAAAAGACGTAAAAGGTAAAGGGAAAAAAGGGGAAATAAAAAACGTACCAGATGGCTATGCAAATAACTTCTTACTAAAACAAGGACTAGCTGCTGAAGCGACAAATAGCAGTATGAAAACTTTAGAAGCTCAAAAGCGAAAAGAAGAAAAAGATGCAGCAGCAGAGGTTGAAAATGCAAAAGAGTTGAAAGAAACGTTAGAGAAACTAACTGTAGAAGTAAAGGCGAAATCTGGAGAAGGTGGCCGTCTATTCGGTTCAATCACAAGTAAACAAATCGTAGATGCAATGCAAAAATCACATAAAATTAAACTTGATAAACGTAAATTTGAAATGGACGATGCGATTCGTGCATTAGGCTATACAAACGTTACTGTGAAGTTGCATCCGCAAGTAACAGCAACAGTAAAAGTTCATGTTAGTGAACAATAAAAATAAGTTAAGCAAGGAGGATTGCGTATGAGTGATGTAATGGCTGATCGTACCCCTCCGCATAATATAGAGGCTGAGCAGGCAGTTTTAGGGGCCATATTAATTGATCAAGATGCATTAACGTCAGCATCGGAACTATTGGTACCTGACTCATTTTATCGAACGAAACATCAAAAGATTTTTGAAGTCATGCTTGGATTATCTGATAAAGGAGAACCGATTGACTTAGTAATAATGACATCAGCAATGGCTGATCAAGGATTATTAGAAGAAGTTGGTGGGGTTTCTTACTTAGCAGAATTAGCAGAAGTTGTTCCAACTGCTGCTAACGTAGAATATTATGCACGAATCATCGCTGAAAAGGCGCTGTTACGTCGTTTGATTCGAACGGCGACTCATATCGTATCTGATGGGTATGAGAGAGAAGATGACGTGGATGGCCTTTTAAATGAGGCTGAGAAAAAAATATTAGAAGTATCTCACCAAACGAATGCAAAAGCATTCCAAAACATTAAAGATGTTCTTGTAGATGCTTACGATAAAATTGAACTTTTGCATAATCAAAAAGGTGAAGTTACTGGGATACCAACTGGATTCACTGAATTAGATAAGATGACCGCAGGTTTCCAGCGAAATGATTTAATCATCGTAGCGGCACGTCCGTCAGTAGGGAAAACCGCATTTTCATTAAATATCGCACAAAACGTAGCGACGAAAACGGATGAAAATGTAGCGATTTTTAGCCTGGAGATGGGCTCCGATCAGCTTGTTATGCGTATGCTTTGTGCAGAAGGAAATATTGATGCACAAAGACTTCGTACCGGTTCATTAACTTCTGATGATTGGGCGAAATTAACAATGGCGATGGGTAGCCTTTCTAATGCTGGTATCTATATTGATGATACACCAGGGATTAAAGTAAATGAGATTCGAGCGAAATGTCGTAGATTAAAGCAAGAACAAGGCCTTGGGATGGTTTTGATTGACTATTTACAGCTTATTCAAGGAAGTGGGAAATCAGGAGAAAACCGTCAGCAGGAAGTATCTGAGATTTCTCGTACATTAAAAGGGATTGCACGTGAATTGCAAGTACCTGTTATTGCCTTGTCACAGTTATCTCGTGGTGTAGAATCTCGTCAAGATAAACGTCCGATGATGTCTGATATTCGTGAATCGGGAAGTATCGAGCAGGATGCTGATATTGTAGCCTTCTTATATCGTGAAGATTACTATGACCGAGAAACGGAAAATAAAAATACGATTGAAATTATTATTGCAAAGCAGCGTAACGGTCCCGTAGGTTCAGTAGAGCTTGCGTTTGTTAAGGAATTTAATAAATTCGTCAACTTAGAACGACGCTTTGAAGATGGGGCATAAAGGCAGTATAAAAAAGAAACACATTTCTTATAATAAGATGTGTTTCTTTTTTTATATAGAAAAGATAAGGCTTTCATAATGTGAAAATATAATTCTTACGAACGAAAATGTTTTTTAATAAAAAAATGTTCGCTTTTTGGTTGACTTCTTTTTCGGTTTTGGTACAATTATATTGTTTGAATAGATCGTTTGAAAATCGCGGAGGTGCTTTAATAATGTCTTCAGTAGTAGTTGTAGGAACACAATGGGGCGACGAAGGAAAAGGTAAAATCACTGATTTTCTTTCTGAGCATGCGGAAGTAGTTGCAAGATATCAAGGTGGAAATAACGCGGGACATACAATTGTTTTCGGCGGAGTTAAATATAAATTACACTTAATTCCATCTGGTATTTTCTATAAAGAGAAAATTTGTGTAATCGGAAATGGCTTAGTAGTAGATCCGAAAGCATTACTTGAAGAGTTAAAATACTTACACGATCGTGGTGTAAGTACTGATAATTTACGTGTAAGTAACCGTGCGCACGTTATTTTACCTTATCACTTAAAACAAGATGAGTTAGAAGAAGCAAGTAAAGGTGATAACAAAATCGGTACAACGAAAAAAGGTATCGGTCCTGCATATATGGATAAAGCTGCTCGTATTGGTATTCGTATGGCTGATCTTTTAGACCGTGAAGCATTTAAAGAAAAGCTGGAGCGCAATTTAGTAGAAAAAAATCGTTTATTTGAAAAAATGTACGATACAGAAGGTTTCAGTGTAGAAGAAATCTTCGAAGAGTACTTCGAGTACGGACAACAAATCGCGCAATATGTATGTGATACGTCTGTTGTATTAAATGATGCACTAGATAACAATCACCGTGTATTATTTGAAGGTGCACAAGGTGTTATGCTTGATATCGACCACGGTACGTACCCGTTCGTTACATCTTCTAACCCGATTGCTGGTGGTGTAACAGTTGGAACTGGAGTTGGTCCTGCGAAAGTTACTCGCGTTGTAGGTGTGTGTAAAGCATATACAAGCCGCGTAGGTGATGGTCCGTTCCCTACTGAGCTTCATGATGAAATTGGTCATCAAATTCGTGAAGTTGGTCGTGAGTATGGAACGACAACTGGTCGTCCACGCCGCGTAGGTTGGTTCGATAGCGTTGTTGTAAGACATGCACGTCGTGTTAGTGGTTTAACAGATTTATCATTAAATTCTATCGACGTTCTAACAGGTATTCCGACTCTTAAAATTTGTGTTGCTTACAAATACAATGGCGAAGTTATCGATGAAGTTCCAGCAAACTTAAACATTTTAGCGAAATGTGAGCCTGTATACGAAGAACTTTCAGGTTGGACAGAAGATATTACTGGTGTAAAATCATTAGACGAGCTTCCTGAAAATGCACGAAAATACGTAGAACGTGTTTCTGAGTTAACAGGAATTCAATTATCTATGTTCTCAGTTGGACCAGATCGTAACCAAACAAATATCGTTCGTAACGTATACGAAGCTTAATTAATATTTTTGAGAAAAAACTCATGTCCTCATGAGTTTTTTCTTATCTTTTATAAAAAAAATAAAAAAAGGTATTGCAAAAAATAAAGAAAATATGTTATGATAAATCTTGTCGTCACGAAAATATGACGTTGGTGAGTATGAGCCATTAGCTCAGTTGGTAGAGCATCTGACTTTTAATCAGAGGGTCGAAGGTTCGAATCCTTCATGGCTCACCATTTTATTTTTCGTGGCCCGTTGGTCAAGTGGTTAAGACACCGCCCTTTCACGGCGGTAACACGGGTTCGAATCCCGTACGGGTCATGTTTTTTTATGTTCATTTTTGGTCCCGTGGTGTAGTGGTTAACATGCCTGCCTGTCACGCAGGAGATCGCCGGTTCGACCCCGGTCGGGACCGCCACTTTTGTTTATACCACCATTAGTGGTTTTATATATAGTTTTGGCTCGGTAGCTCAGTCGGTAGAGCAGAGGACTGAAAATCCTCGTGTCGGCGGTTCGATTCCGTCCCGAGCCACTCTCAGGATATTAAGTGGGCCCACTTAATATCCTTTTTATTTGTGTAATTTTACAAAATTGAGTAGTTATTTTAAAATAGAATGAGAAGCCTCTAGCAGTTGAAGCTAGAGGTTTTTCTATAGATCGTATAGGATTCCGTGTAAAAGTGGATTATACATGAGTCTGTGAGAATAGAGGAGAAAGTACTTAAGCAAAAGATGCGGCCATATAGGGGCATACTATGTAGACATCAATGTGTTTAGGGATATTGACCATATTTTTACCCGCTATTTGCCGGGCAGTAAGACCCCACCCAAAAATTCAACGAAGTAAAGAAGTTAGGTGCGGGATCAACTGCACGTAAATGCCCGATTAAAGTTTCACTTTATAAGGAGGAAATAGACGATGATGGGAAAGAAAATTTTAGTAGTTGATGATGAAAAGCCGATTGCGGATATTTTGAAGTTCAACCTAGAAAAAGAAGGTTTTGAAATTGTAATGGCGCATGATGGTGATGAAGCGATTGAAAAAGCGAATGAAGAGCAGCCAGATATGGTTTTATTAGATATTATGCTACCAGGTAAGGATGGCTTAGAGGTTTGCCGTGAAATACGTAAAAGCTCAGAAATGCCGATTATTATGCTTACAGCAAAGGACTCTGAAATTGATAAAGTATTAGGGCTTGAGCTTGGAGCAGATGATTATGTAACGAAGCCATTTAGTACGAGGGAATTACTTGCTCGTGTGAAGGCGAATTTACGTCGCCATCAACAAGGTGGTGCTGCAGAAAAAGAAGAAAATACGGAAATGGTTATTGGACCAATCGTTATCAATTCAAATGCGTATAGTGTAACGAAACGTGAGGAAAATATTGAACTTACACATCGTGAATTTGAGCTACTACATTATTTAGCCAAACATTTAGGACAAGTTATGACTCGTGAACATTTATTGCAAACAGTTTGGGGTTATGACTATTTTGGAGATGTACGTACAGTGGATGTAACAGTGCGTCGTTTACGTGAAAAAATTGAAGATAATCCAAGTCATCCTACTTTAATTGTAACTAGACGTGGAGTAGGGTATTACTTGCGTGACCCAGAGCAGGAATAGTATATGAAGAAAGTTGGTTTTTTTCAATCTATTCATTTAAAATTCGTACTCATATATATGCTATTAATATTAATAGCTATGCAAGTGATTGGGGTATATTTTGTAAGAGAGTTAGAAAAGAGTCTTGTACAAGGCTTTAGAGATTCTTTAACGCAGCAAACGAACTTATTAGCATATAACTTGAAACAAGAGTTTAAAAAAAGTTATACAAAAGCAGAAACAGAATCAACAGATGAAACGATTAAAACTTCAATTCGAAAATTTGCCTCTGATCGAAAGAAAGATATCCAAGAGGTAAGTGTATTTGATTCGCATAGAAAGTTACTCGCTATTTCAGATGAGTCAAAGCAAAATAAGGTAAATAGAACATCAACTGATATAGCTGTTCAGCGGGTATTGGTACAAAAAAAGCCAGAAGTGAAAATTGAGAAGGATGGTCGTACAGGCCATCGTGTACAAGTTATGCTTACTCCTATTCTAGATGATAACGGCAAGGATGCACTTGGTGTTATTTACATTGTTGCATCTATGGAAGATGTTTATAAACAGATGAAGGATATTAATCAAATTTTTGCGACTGGAACCGTTATTGCATTACTCGTAACAGCTGTACTTGGAATTTTGTTAGCTCAAACGATTACGAGACCAATCTCAGATATGCGAAGACAAGCGATTGAAATGGCAAAAGGAAACTATTCAAGAAAAGTAAAAGTGCATAGCCATGATGAAATTGGACAATTAGCATTATCTTTCAATAATTTATCAAAAAAATTACAACAAGCTCGTTCTTCAACGGAAAGTGAAAGACGTAAATTATCATCCGTTTTATCACATATGACAGATGGAGTAATTGCTACTGACCGAAAAGGGGATATTATTTTATTAAATGATCCTGCGGAAAAGATGCTAAATGTTTCGCGTGAAACAGCGCTCGATCAATCTGTTTTAGAAGTATTAGGGATACAAGAAGAATTTACGCTCGATCATTTATACGAAGAGCCTGATTCCGTTTTATTAGATTTTAGTACGAGAAATGAGCCATATATTTTACGTGCTAGTTTCTCTGTTATTCAAAAAGAGACAGGGAAAGCAAATGGTTTAATTGCCGTATTATATGATGTAACTGAGCAGGAGCGTATAGAAAGGGAACGCCGTGAGTTTGTGGCAAACGTTTCCCATGAGTTAAGAACGCCATTAACAACGATGCGCAGTTACTTAGAGGCACTTACGGACGGCGCGTGGCAAGATCCGAATATTGCACCGCAATTTTTAACAGTTACACAAGAAGAAACAGAAAGAATGATTAGACTTGTAAATGCGTTATTGCAACTTTCTAAACTCGATAGTACAGAACATCGTTTAATGAAAGAATGGGTCGACTTTACTGACTTCTTTAATAACATTATTGATCGTTTTGAAATGTCTAAAGAGCAAAACGTAAGTTTCAAACGATCTTTCTCTAAGAAATCCCGATTTATTGATATGGATACGGATAAAATTACGCAAGTTTTGTATAACATTATTTCGAATGCATTAAAGTATTCGCCAGAAGGTGGAACAGTAACATATCGCTTACGTGATCGAGGGGAATTATTAGAGATTAGTGTAAGTGACCAAGGAATGGGTATTCCAAAAGAAAACGTCGATAAAATCTTTGAACGTTTTTATCGCGTAGATAAAGCACGTTCAAGACAAATGGGTGGTACAGGACTTGGATTAGCAATTGCGAAAGAAATGATTGAGGCACATGGTGGCTCGATTTGGGCGAAGAGTGAGGAAGGAAAAGGGACAACTATTTATTTCACATTGCCAATGGCAGCGGATGAAGAGGACGATTGGGAATGAGTATGGAAAATGTTAAAACGATAGTTTTAATTAATTTAGTTGTAATTAGCCTATTTCTTACTTTTAACTTATGGACGTATGTGCCAGATTCCACGTCTATGCAAAACGCAAAATTTGTGCAGGGGAATGAAGGAACTACTCAAACTAAAATCGCTGATGTTGTCCGCCCTACTTCTATCATCGTGCATAAAGATAAAAATCATTATGGGAGCAAAAGAGAAGGAGATATAGAATCAATCTATAAACCTTTGGAAGCAGGGGAATTACATGGTTTCAAAGAGATATCGATTGCTAAGGCTGATTTCCTTTCTTATGTGCATGGTGAAGGGAAAATTGAGCTTGTTTTTCCTACCAATATCCCATTTGATGCAGTTAAATCTATGTTTAATATGAAAGAAAAAAGTATAGATAAGCCTAAACATTTTAATCGAATTATTCTTGACCCTTCTAGAAGTAGGGATCAAGAAATTAAAATTAATTTTGTTTCTGATGGTGATAACTCTAGAATATATGAAGCAAAATTAAGTGGTGTGTATTTAAAAGATATTGTAAATGCACAAAATCAATTTATAGTATCGGCAAAACCTTATTTTGATTATCAAATTAATGATATGAAAAAGCTATTTTTACCAGATGGAACGACAGAATTAAGTAATATAACGTATATTTCATCTAATTTAGCGGTTGATACATTTAAGAATGCTCTTTTTAGTGACCCACGTTATTTAAGCCCTATTACCGAGAAATCGAAAGAAACATTTACAGATGGTATTAGGTCCATGGAGATTGAAAACGATCATCATATGCTAAAGTATAAAAATTCTTCTGTTTCAAGTGAGAAAACGACAGATAATTTAATGCTTTTACAAAAAAGCTTTGATTTTGTAAATGGTCACAGTGGGAGTTTGGATTCATATCGTTTGGATTATATGAATAAAGGACAGACGGTATTCCGTTTACATGAAGATGGATATTCCGTATTCAATACAGATGGATTAGCTGAATTGAGACAAGTATGGGGATCAGAAGAAGTAATAGAATATGAAAGACCGTTGTTGTCTTTAAATACGAAAGGTATAGAACAGAAGGTTACTCTTCCATCAGGTCACGTTGTAATAGCATCCTTAGAAAATAATGCCGCGGTAGATAAACGATTCATTAAAGACATTGGTATTGGATACAAATTATCACTAGATGGGCAAGTAGCTCGACTACAGCCAATTTGGTATGTAAAGTTTGTTGAAGATGAAGCGGGTAAACAAAAAATATATGAGTGGAGTGAGGGAGGACTAAATGGATTGGGATCGGATTAAAACCATATTTATTGTGACCTTTTTTGTTTTGGACCTCTTTCTCATTTTTCAATTCATTCAAAAGCAAGATAGTAATCAATTGGAGCTTATTGCAGAAACAAAGATAGATCAAGAATTAAAAGCAAACAAAATTACTATGGGTAATTTCCCTAAAGAACCGAAAAAAGAATCATTTATTAGGGCGGAAAACAAGGCATTTAAAGAAGAAGATGTACAGTCTTTAAAGAATCAAACGGCGCATATACAAAATATGTACAAGGTAGAAAGTAAGCTAAAAGAGCCCTTTTTAAATACAAAATCATTATCCAAAGATAAGTATAGTGATTTTTTGAAGAACTATGTATTGGATGGACAAAAGTATGAGTTTGGGGCGATGAAAGACTCTAAAATTTACTTCTTCCAAAAATATAAAGATAAGCCTATTTTCTATAACGATCAGGCAATGATTGTTGTGGAATTAAATGAAAAAAATGAACTTGTGTCGTACACACAGACGATGCTAACTGATTTAAAAGAAATGGGCGAAAGTGAAAAAACGAAACAGCAAGAAATTATTACTCCTCAAACAGCTTTAGAAAATCTGTATTTAAAAAATAAAGTTCATGGGAATACACATGTAAAAGAAGCACAAATTGGTTATGCCACCCTTACCGCATCTACTTCTAATAATCAAGTACTCGCTCCAACATGGAATTTAAAAACGGAGCAGAAGCAGGACTTCTTTGTAAATGCAATCGAAGGACAAGTTATGGAATTAGGGGAAAGGGAAAATCAAGTGGTTGATGAACATACTGGAGTGAGAAAGAATGGGTTTGCATTTTAGCGTACTTGCAAGTGGAAGTACAGGGAATATGCTATATGTAGGAACAGATGAAAAAAAATTACTTGTCGATGCAGGTTTAAGTGGTAAAGCAACAGAGGCTTTATTTAAACAGGCAGAACTAAATATAAATGATGTATCAGGTATTCTTGTAACACATGAACATAGTGACCATATTAAAGGATTAGGTGTATTGGCACGTAAATATGATTTACCTGTTTATGCAAATGAGAAAACATGGAATGCAATGGAACATTTAATAGGAAATATCCCGACTGAGCAAAAGTTTATTTTCTCAGTTGGAGATGTGAAAACATTCGGTGATATTGAGGTCGAGTCATTTGGGGTTTCTCATGATGCGGCAGAGCCGATGTTCTATGCTTTTCATAATAATAATAGAAAGTTAGCCCTTATTACAGATACGGGATACGTGAGTGACCGTATGAAAGGTGTTATTAAGGGTGCTAATGCTTTTGTGTTTGAAAGTAATCATGACGTGGAAATGCTTCGTATGGGACGTTATCCATGGAGTATTAAGCGACGTATTTTAAGTGATGTGGGTCACGTTTGTAATGAGGACGCTGCATTAGCGATGGCGGATGTAATTACAGATGAGACAAAACATATTTATTTAGCCCATTTAAGTTTAGATAATAACATGAAAGAACTAGCACGTATGTCAGTATCACAAGTATTAGAGGAAAAAGGATTTGGAGTGGGAGAAGCCTTCGAAATTCATGATACAGATCCGAAAATGCCTACAAAAATTCAATACGTATAATTCTTCATTTTAGTAAACAATAAAGGTGAATATAGTTGTTTTCAGGAAGATGGGTGAACAAATATGTCCTTTATTGATGAAGAAAATTATCGTATGAAACGTGCAAGAAAAAAGAAGCATAAAGGTATTGTTATTTCTAGCATAGCAGGAACAATTGTAGGAGCTTCGTTATTTGCATTTGGAGCTCCTTTATTTGCGAATGATGCGGGGGCGCTTCCGCAAGCTGAAGCAAGTGGAAGTAATATGGCCGAAGCTCAAGGAATTAAACAGATTAGCTTTGTTGATGCTGTTGATCGTGCGTCTGAAGCTGTTGTTGGTGTTATTAATATTCAACGAGATAATTTTTCAGAGGCAGATTCAGAAGCTGGTACAGGATCGGGTGTAATTTATAAAAAAGCAGATGGCCAAGCTTATATTGTAACGAATAATCATGTTGTTGCTGGAGCAAATCGTATTGAAGTAAGTTTAAGTGATGGTAAGAAGGTTCCGGGAAAAGTATTAGGAACCGATGTAGTCACAGATTTAGCTGTACTAGAAATAGATGCAAAGCATGTGAAAAAAATAATTGAGATTGGCGATTCTAATACCGTTCGTAGAGGAGAACCGGTCATTGCGATTGGAAACCCACTCGGGCTGCAATTTTCTGGAACCGTCACACAAGGCATCATTTCGGCTAAGGAACGTATTGTCCCTGTAGATTTAGATCAAGATGGACATTACGATTGGCAAGTAGAAGTATTGCAAACAGACGCAGCAATTAATCCAGGTAATAGTGGTGGTGCGCTTGTAAATGCGGCAGGCCAATTAATTGGCATTAACTCAATGAAAATTGCAGCAAAAGAAGTAGAAGGAATTGGACTAGCTATTCCAGTTACTAGAGCTGTTCCAATTATGAATGAATTAGAGAAGTACGGAAAAGTAAGGAGACCGTATGTTGGAATTGAACTTAGATCGTTAAATGAGATTCCAAATTACCATTGGTCAAAAACATTGCATTTACCAGGCAATGTAACAGAGGGAGTTTGCATTTTAGATGTGAAAAGTCCTTCGCCAGGTGTAGATGCTGGTTTACGAGAACACGATGTGATTGTAGCAGTAGATGGAAAACCGGTTCGCGATATTATCGGATTCCGTACGGCCTTATATGATAAAAAAATTAATGATAAAATGACTCTTACGTTTTATCGTGGTACAAAGCGAGCAACAACAACGGTTAAACTAGGCATTCAAAAGTATTGAAAACAGGAGGGCCTACCTCCTGTTTTCTATTGTAGAAAAGTGAGGTGAAGAATATGGATTTACCTTGTTGTTTAGAACATGTTGAATTAGCTTTAGATATTATTGTGGATGAGTGTGAAGTTGCACCAGTTATCAACAATGTGGATAACTCAGAAAAAGAGAAAAAAACATGTGAATTTTGTCAAAATGAGGCGACATATGTTGTATCGAACACAGATTCTCACACAATATGTGGGTAACAATTGTGGATATGTGGATAAGTTATGTGGATAACATGTTTGTAAGGTGGGGAATAAGTGTGAATATCTCGGTTATTTCAATTGGGAAATTAAAAGAAAAATATTTAAAACAAGGTATAGCAGAATACTTAAAACGATTATCTGCATACGCAAAAGTAGAAGTAATTGAATTGCCAGATGAAAAGGCACCAGAAAATTTAAGTGAAGCAGAAATGTTAATTGTAAAAGAAAAAGAAGGTATACGTATACTGGATAAAATTTCTGACGATACGCATGTCATTGCGTTAGCGATAGAAGGAAAGCAAAAATCATCAGAAGAATTTGCAGTAAGCTTAGATCGTCTCGCTACATATGGAAAGAGTAAAGTTGCCTTTGTAATTGGTGGATCACTTGGACTAAGTTCAGAAGTAATGAAGCGTTCAAATGAATCTCTTTCTTTTTCAAAGATGACACTACCACACCAATTAATGCGATTAGTATTGCTTGAGCAAGTGTATAGAGCGTTTCGTATTAATCGTGGTGAACCGTATCATAAGTAAAATTACTTTTTGTATATAAAAAGAGTAAAAAAGACCATTGGCCAAAAAACACCGATGGTCTTTTAAACATTAATAGGCAGTACGGAGGTTTCCTAAAATAAGTATGTTTCTATTTATAAAAAAGTGTGTTGTAATATGAAGAGGAAAAAAGTATAAGTAGTCATAGAAGTGAGGAATTAAAGGTGAAGAAGTTTAAAAAGTTTTACTTGGAGATTACGAGTGTATGTAATCTTGCGTGCAGCTTTTGTCCGCCGACGGAAAGGCAGAAGCAATTCATTTCTGTGGAGGATTTTGCTAAAAGATTAGACCAAATTAAACCTCACACAGACTACATTTATTTGCACGTGAAGGGTGAGCCATTGCTCCATCCAAAAATAGATCAACTATTAGATTTGAGCCATGAAAAAGGGTTTAAAGTTAATATTACAACGAACGGAACGTTAATTAATAAGAGAAGGCATAGACTGTTAAATAAGCCTGCGTTAAGACAAATGAATTTTTCACTGCACAGTTTTGATGGACATCCAGGTTCGCAAGATAAAGAAGGTTATGTAAGGAGTATACTTTCCTTCATTAGAGAGGCGACAAGCCAATCGGATTTAATTGTTTCACTACGTTTATGGAATTTAACTCAGGATAATAAAACAAATGCTGAAATCCAGAAAAATAGAGATTTATTATCCATCATTGAAAATGAGTTTGGTCTATCTTATCAAATCGAAGAGAAGCTTACACCAGGAAAAGGTATAAAAATTGCGGAACGTGTCTTTATTAATCAAGACTATGAATTCCAGTGGCCGGCATTACATGAAGAAGAGGATGATGGAAAAGGATTCTGTCATGGTCTTCGAAATCAAGCCGGTATTTTAGCGAACGGAACGGTTATTCCTTGTTGTTTAGATGGTGAGGGAATTATTAATCTTGGGAATATTAATAATGACTCATTTTCTAACATTATAGAAGGTGAAAGAGCAACAAACATTGTCGATGGATTTTCGAAAAGAGTTGCAGTCGAAGAGCTATGCAGGAAATGTGGATACCGTAAAAGATTTGGAAAATAAAAAATAAGCCCTCATAAAGCGAGGGCTTATTTTTTATTCTCGATAAGAACGTTCCAATTCATCAATTAAGGAACCGACGTAAGAAACAGCTTTACGGATTGCATCTGGTTTTGACATATCTACTCCAGCATGCTTCATTAATTCAAGTGGTTTCATCGTACCACCAGCGCGAAGTACATCTAACCAGCGATCAACGGCAGGTTGCCCTTCCTCCTTAATCATTTGAGCTACCGCAGTAGATGCAGTGAGGCCTGCGGAATAGGTGTAAGAATATAAGCCCATATAGTAATGAGGTTGACGCATCCAAGTTAAGCCAGCGCCTTCGTCAATTTCTACAGAATTTCCCCAGAATGTAGAAAGTACATTTGTTTTTATTTCAGTTAAAGTTGTAGCTGTAAGTGCTTCTCCTTCGTCTGCTAGGGTATATACTCTTCTTTGATATTCTCCCTCAAGTAAGTGAGTAACAAAGTTATGATAATATGTGCCAAGTAGTTGCAGAATCACCCATCTGCGCATTCGCTTGTCGTCAGTAGTCGCTAATAAATGCTGGGCTAATAGTAATTCATTCATTGTAGATGGTGCTTCAACAAAGTACATGGATGGACGTACATTCATAATACGCTGGTTTTTATTTGCTAAATAAAAATGACCAGCATGCCCAAATTCATGGGCTAATGTGAAGCATCCACGCATTGTGTTTTGCCATGTAATTAAAATGTATGGATGAGAACCATATGGGCTTGAACAAAATGCTCCGGTTGATTTGCCTACGTTATCTGCAAGATCAACCCATCTTTCTTTGAATCCTTTTTCAATAATGGAACTATATTCATCGCCTAATACCTTTAAAGAATCTTGAATTAATTTACCAGCCTCCTTGTATGTGATGGTTGGATTAAATTCGGGATCTAAAGGTGCATGTAAGTCGCAGAACAGCATTTGATCGAGTCCTAATACTTTCTTTTTTAAATCTGCAAAACGGCGCATATGAGGCGCTAATTCTTTATAAATAATATCAAGTTGATTGTTATACATTTCAAGTGGAACTTTTTGAGGCTCTAAAAGCATATGAGTAACAGATTCAAATTTGCGTAAACGAGAGAGTGTTACTTGTTTTTTTACTTCAGTAGCATATGTTGTTGCCACTGTATTCTTATATCGTTTCAAGGTGGAAACAAATGATGAGTATGCTTTTCTACGTATGTCTACGCTTGGAGAGAACTCATATTTGCTTTCAAATAATGCAAATGATACAGGGAGTTCGTTTCCTTGTTCGTCTTGTATGGAGGTAAAATCCATATCGGCTAATTTAGTCATACCGTAAATTTTGTATGGAGAACTATGTACTTCGCCAA
This sequence comes from Bacillus sp. ES1-5, assembly GCF_022487605.1. Taxonomy (NCBI): domain Bacteria; kingdom Bacillati; phylum Bacillota; class Bacilli; order Caryophanales; family Bacillaceae; genus Bacillus; species Bacillus sp. ES1-5. Next base: position 40,208 of record NZ_JAKVPU010000014.1, read on the forward strand.
GTGCAGCAAGAGCTTCTTCTGTTTCAGGAGAGAGCGTGTGCGGCCTTTTTTGTAGGATGTCTAGTAATGATTTACGGAAAGGTTCGAGTTTTGTTTCTTCAGCTAAATATTTTTCAATTGTTCCTTCGTCGAATGAGAGGATTTCATTATGGATAAAGGATAGTGCAGTATGTACTTTCGTCCATAAAGCAGCAATTTTGGAAGAGTTCGCTTGAATAACTGGATTTGTACGATCAGTTGATTCTTTTAAATTTGCATAGGAGTATAGTTTTGTTAACTTCATTAAAAGCTCTTCTTCTAAAAGTAGGCAATGTAATAAGGTAGTGGCGCTAGTATGTAATTGTCCTTTAAACGCATCAAGTTTTTTTATATCGTCTGTTAATACACGTAATGCAGTTTCCCAATCTTTATCAGATTCGAATAAATCAGAGAGGTCCCATGTTAGTTCAGTAGGGACTTCTGCACGAATATGGCGTTTCTCAATTACATTTTTCATTTGTTATATCCCCCTTATTATAAGTATCTAAAAACATGATACTAGAAAATTCAGTAAAATGAAAATATTTTACATTTCTATATATGAAAAAGAAGGACAAGCATAAAAATGCTTGTCCTTCGAGTTAAATTTAAAAATTAATATACTTTATCACCGTTGAAAATAGAGTTTTTCACGACTACATAATCTACAGTACGAATTGAGTCTAATTTTGTTCCACCAGCGTAAGAGATAGAAGATTGAAGATCTTGTTCCATTTCGATTAAAGTGTCTTCTAAAGAACCTTTATGCTCAACGAACATTTTCTTACCTTCAACGTTTTTCTTCTCGCCTTTTTGGAATTCAGAAGCTGAACCGAAGTACTCTTTATAAAGCTTGCCGTCTTTTTCGATTGTTTCCCCTGGAGACTCTTCATGACCAGCGAATAGAGAACCGACCATAACCATAGTCGCCCCAAATCGAATAGATTTAGCTACGTCGCCGTGTGTACGAATACCACCGTCAGCAATAATTGGCTTACTTGCAGCTTTTGCACACCAGCGAAGTGCAGCTAGTTGCCAACCGCCAGTTCCAAAGCCTGTTTTAATTTTAGTAATACAAACTTTACCAGGTCCAATACCAACTTTTGTTGCGTCAGCACCAGCGTTTTCTAATTCTCTTACTGCTTCTGGAGTTCCAACGTTTCCAGCGATAACGAAGCTTTCTGGTAAATGCTTTTTAATATGTTGAATCATGTTGATTACAGCATTAGAATGTCCGTGTGCAATATCAATCGTGATGTATTCAGGTGTAAGTTGCTCAGCAGCTAATTGTTGTACGAATTCATACTCATCTTCTTTTACACCAACGCTAATAGAAGCGATTAATCCACGTGATTGCATATCTCTAATGAATGAGATACGTTTCTCTGGTTGGAAACGATGCATGATATAGAAGTAATTGTTTTCAGCTAAATAAGTTGCGATTCTTTCATCAATAATCGTTTGCATATTTGCAGGTACGACAGGTAATTTAAATTTATGTTTACCTAAAGTGACAGTTGTATCACATTCAGAGCGGCTGTTCACAATACATTTTGCAGGAATTAATTGAATATCTTCATAGTCGAATACGTTTTCCATCATTTACACCCCTAAAATACGAATATTTTATTTAATTTTTTAAAAAATGTTCGTCCAAAAGATAATTTACATTATTTTCACTCATAAGTCAAAGGTTTTCATGTTTATATTTGAAAATTAAAATTTAGCTGCGTATATTGTAAGTTCATGTAATTAAAATGTGTTTAAACATAGCATTATTTGATGTAAAATGATGTTTGGAAAAGAAAAGTTAAATAGGTAAATTTAGGGGGGCTGTTAATGAAGCGCTTAGTATATATGGATTGGTTGCGTGTATTAGCAACAATTGCAGTGGTTACAATTCACGTTTCTGCTGGTTATGTTTCTATGTTAGATGCAAATAACGTATCACGCTGGATGGCTGGTAACCTGTTTGAATCAATTTCACGTGCCAGTGTGCCAATCTTTGTTATGATTAGTGGAGCTTTATTGTTAAAGGGAACGAAAGATATTTCCGTTGGGGAATTTTTACAGAAGCGTGCAAGTAAAGTAATTATACCTTTTATAGCTTGGAGTGCTATATTTTACGCGTATGGAGCATATGCAGGATATTTCCCGGCATCTTTAAAGCAAGGGATAAAGCACTTTTTAACAGATACGATTGGGGGACATTTATGGTTCCTATATATGATTGTAGGGATATATTTAATTACCCCGCTACTGAAAATCTTTGTGAAGAATGCTAAAAAAAGAGAGATAGAATACTTTTTAATTTTATGGCTATATGCATCTGTAGTAGTCAATTTAGCGAAATATTATTATCCTATCAACTTTAATATTGAATTATTTTACGTTACAAACTATGTAGGGTATTTCTTACTTGGTTATTATTTATCCAATTATGATATTTCAAAAAAATGGAGAAATATTTCTTACATTGGAGGACTTGTAGGATTTATTAGTACATTCTTTATTACATATTACTATACAGTAAAAGCAAATGGACAGTTAGAGCAGTTTTGGTATGGATATTTTGCGCCAGGTGTTGTACTGATGGCGATTGGATTATTTATATTTTTCAAATATGCATTCCAAAAGTCAGAACGAGAATTACCATTGTTATTCCGTTTTATAAATCAAGCAAGCCTTGGAATCTATATTCTTCACTTCTTCTTATTAAATAACTTGTTGTACATGGTTTTCCCTAAGGTAAATGAGCGTGTACATGCAATATTGGCAATACCTATTAATGTAACGATTACAATTGTTCTTAGTCTGGTAATTACGTTAGTATTGCAAAGAATACCAGTTGTGAAAAAATTAGTTCCGTAAAAAATGAATACAGTATAGATAGGGCAGACTTATTATTAAGGCTGCCTTTTCCTATTTTAAAATTATACTTAGATAAATTTAGGTTGAAACGAATTGAAAACAGTGGATTAATATAGTATCTTACTATAGTCTAAAGTGAGGTATGAAGAACATAATAGGTTAAATATAAAATCAAATGAGGTTAATATATGAGTGAAAAGAGCTTTAGTAATTATGCATTAAGTAAAGAAGTAAGACGAGCACTTACTGGTTTAGGATATGAGCATCCGACAGAAGTGCAAGGAGAGGTTATTCCAGTTGCATTGCAAAAGAAGGATCTTGTTGTAAAGTCGCAAACGGGAAGTGGAAAAACGGCTTCGTTCGGAATACCACTTTGTGAAATGGTAGAGTGGGAAGAGAATAAACCACAAGCATTAGTTTTAACGCCAACGAGGGAACTTGCTGTTCAAGTGAAAGAAGATATTACGAATATAGGGCGATTCAAAAGAATTAAAGCTGCTGCAATTTATGGTAAATCTCCATTTGCACGTCAAAAATTAGAGTTAAAGCAAAAGACGCATATTGTAGTCGGGACCCCAGGACGTGTGTTGGATCATATTGAAAAAGGGACCCTTTCTTTAGATCGATTGAAATATTTAGTAATTGATGAAGCAGATGAAATGCTAAATATGGGCTTTATCGATCAAGTAGAGGCAATTATTGATGAATTACCTACAAAAAGAATGACAATGCTATTTTCAGCAACTCTACCGGGAGATGTTGAAAAGTTATCCCGTACATATATGAATGCACCAACTCATATTGAAATTAAAGCAGCTGGGATTACAACAGATAAAATTGAACATACCCTTTTTGAAGTAAGGGAAGAAGAGAAGCTTTCACTTCTTAAGGATGTAACTATGATTGAAAATCCAGACAGTTGCATTATTTTTTGTCGTACACAAGAAAACGTAGACCATGTATATAGACAGCTAAAACGAGTTAATTATCCTTGTGACAAAATACACGGTGGTATGGTGCAGGAAGATCGTTTTGAAGTTATGGATGATTTTAGAAAAGGAAAGTTCCGTTATTTAGTAGCAACTGATGTAGCTGCGAGAGGAATTGATATTGATAATATTACACATGTTATTAATTACGATATTCCATTAGAAAAAGAAAGCTATGTACACCGTACTGGAAGGACGGGACGAGCTGGTAATAATGGAAAAGCTATTACATTTATAACGCCTTATGAAAATAGATTTTTAGAAGAGATTGAGGAATATATCGGATTTGAAATTCCAAAGGAACTGGCACCTTCAAAAGAAGAAGTTATAAAAGGGAAAGCAGTATTTGAAGAAAAAATATATGCTAAACCAATTATAAAGAAAGATAAAAATGCAGACCTAAACAAAGGAATTATGAAATTGTACTTTAATGGCGGAAAGAAGAAGAAAATTAGGGCGGTAGATTTCGTTGGTACCATTGCTAAAATTCAAGGTGTTTCTGCTGATGATATAGGTATTATTACAATACAAGATAATGTTTCGTATGTTGAAATATTAAACGGAAAAGGACCACTTGTTTTAAAGGTTATGAGAAATACAACGATAAAAGGTAAACAATTAAAAGTTCATGAGGCAATTAAGTAAACAAAAAAACTATCCACTATAACGAGTGGATAGTTTTTTTATTTAAGATTCTTTTAAATCATCAATCAACTTCTCAGCTAAGCGCCTATACATATTACTCATCGACACAAATGATGTTAGTAATAAAAAATTCTCTAGATTCGGATCTTCTAAGGAAGAAATTTCACTTACTTCTGAAACACGGTTATTTACGTCTTGTGTAAAGCTTTCGACGTTGTTTTCGGTAAGAGAAAGATAATCTTTATATAGTGTATTTAATTCGAATGAATCATCGTTTAATAAGGATTCATTTATATTTTCTAAGGAGCTTTTTATGTCATTAATGGAAAGGGCTCCTTTTAATTGATAAATTAAGCTGATTAAAATCATATGCTCTTTTGAGTATTTTTTATTTTTGATTGGAATAAACAGTTTCCCTTTTGCGTAATTGTTAATCATTGTTTTTGTTAATACTTTTTCATCATCGGTTCTTGTTGTATCCGCATAAGTATTTTCAAATAATTGGACAACCTGGTCTACATACAAGTCGACATTTGGAATATCCTCAAGCGTAATATTTTTTTCTAAATGTAATGTTTCAAGCAATTTATTTATATTTTCCACGTAGAACCCCTCACTTTTATAACTTAGTGGAGCATAATGTTTAGTTTATCTCTAAATATGGTATTACGAAACAAATGAATTGTAAATGTTGACCTCTAATAATAATGCGTATATAATTACATGTAGTTATCAAAACTACATGTAATTATATGAGGGGTGTATATATGAATGCTTATGTAAGAGAACCGGTTAATGCTTTTACCCACTTGGGAGGAGCTGTATTATCATTTATTGCATTATTAGCTATGCTTGTAAAAGTTTCTATTAAAATGCCATCTTTTGCGGCAATTACAGCTGTTATTTTGTTTGGCATCGGAATGATGGTTCTGTATACAGCATCAGCTGTATATCATAGTGTTGTAGCCAGTGAACGTGTTATTTATTTCTTTCGGAAGCTTGATCACTCTATGATTTTTATATTGATTGCAGGTACATATGCACCATTTTGTTTAATTACATTACATTCCGCAAACGGTTTATTATTATTTTGTTTAGTTTATGCAACTGCAATTTGTGGTATTGTTTTTAAAATGTTTTGGTTTAGTTGCCCGAGATGGTTATCAACAGCAATTTATATTACAATGGGTTGGTTAATTGTTCTGTTCTTTGCACCGTTAGCTGCTAACTTAAGTGCAGGAGGTATCGTGCTTCTAGTGCTTGGAGGCATTCTTTATACAATCGGTGGATTTATTTATGGAACAAAGCCAAAATGGTTAGAGTTTAAACATATGGGGCATCATGAAATTTTTCACGTTTTCGTGTTATTGGGAAGCCTTGCCCACTTTTTAAGTGTATATTGCTACGTAATTTAACAATATGAGATTTTCGAGTGATTTTTATTTTTCTTGATTAATAAAAAAGATATAAACACATACGTATGTTGAAGAGCTGCATAACTTAAAGGTTATGTGGCTCTTTTTTATATAAATAATAATTTGAAATAAATATTCTAAATTATCAGTCTTTTGTGGTAGGATAGATGTGTATTGAGGTTATAAAATTTTATAATTAATAATCAGTGGGGGACTATATATATGGCGATACTTATAACAGGTGGAGCAGGATATATTGGTAGTCATACGTGTATAGAATTATTAAATAATAATTATAAAATTATAGTCGTAGATAATCTTTCAAATAGTTCAATCGAGTCCTTAAATCGAGTAAAAGAAATAACAGGAAAACAATTTGAATTTTATAAAGAAAGTGTTTTAAATCGTGAAAAAATGAATGAGATTTTTTTGGAAAATAATATTGAAGCGGTTATACATTTTGCTGGATTTAAAGCAGTGGGGGAATCTACTACAATTCCACTTACGTATTATTATAATAATATAATAAGTACAATCATACTATGTGATGTGATGCAGAAACATAATGTTAAAAAGTTTATTTTTAGTTCATCTGCAACTGTATATGGAATTCCAAAAACATCACCAATTACAGAAGAATTTCCACTAAGTGTGACAAATCCATATGGGCAAACAAAATTAATGATTGAGCAAATTATGCGTGATGTAGCAAAAGCTGATGATGAATGGAGTATTGCATTACTTCGTTATTTCAATCCATTTGGAGCACATAAAAGTGGGCGTATTGGAGAAGATCCAAATGGGATTCCGAATAATTTAATGCCATATGTAACGCAGGTGGCGGTAGGTAAGTTAAAGGAGCTAAATATATTCGGAAACGATTATCCAACAAAAGACGGGACAGGTGTCCGTGATTATATTCACGTTGTTGACCTTGCAAAAGGACATGTAAAGGCACTTGAGAAAGTACTTGAGACGAAAGGAATAGAGGCATATAATCTTGGCACAGGTAAAGGGTATAGTGTGTTGGAGATGATAAAGGCTTTTGAGGAGGTTTCAGGTAAAAAAATACCTTATAAAGTGATAGGGCGTCGTCCTGGTGATATAGCAGTATGTTTTGCTGATGTATCTAAAGCGAAACGAGAATTAGGATGGGAAGCAGAATATGGGTTAGAAGAGATGTGTGTAGATTCTTGGAGATGGCAGGTAAATAATAAAAATGGCTATCAAATGATTTAAGGTAGTTAGTAAAGCATTCTCTTATTATTTTGTAGGATATGTTATGTATATAATAAATTGTATTTTTTATTATGTTGCTTGAGGTCAGTAATATGTTCAATTTAGAAAAGAGAATGTAATAAAATATTACTGACCATAGCATTTGAATAGTAACCGGTTCTATTGAAAAGTATTCCAATACTTGTATCATTGTTAAAGTGCGTTTATAATCAAATAATCTTATTAGCTTTTTGATTGAATTACGTATTATTGAAAGCGTTTTTATTACGTGATATATTTTGATTGACATCATTACTGTATGACATGTATAAAAATTTTCTATTGTTTTTTAAGGTAGGAAGTCTGACTTATTTTCGAAAAAACTTTGTATGTAGTTGTAAGTAAGAAGGAGAATAAGGAATAATATAATTTTTACAAGACGGGGAGGGTACAGTGTGAAAATGTAAGATTTTCACATGAGGATATATGGGGTACGTAGGATTATTACTTTCGGGTGCAGCTTTGTTTTTAAATAGTCTTGTTATATTAGGGAAAGCAGAGATGAAAAGTGCGGGTGTTTTTAATTTATTTGTGGGTGCACTACAAATTATTATTCCGTTCTATTTGATCATGATTTCTGATCAAAGCAATTGGACAGTGTATTCATATGCAGCCACTTTCTTATTTGGATTAACCTATTTATATGTAGGTGTTACCTTTATAAAAGGAATGGATAGTAGCGGTCTAGGTTGGTTTTGTATTTGGGTAGCAATTATTGCTTTATTCTATATGGTTGTTTCATTTGTTCAATTTCACGATGTTGTTAATGCATTAACGTGGTTTATGTGGGCATTACTTTGGTATTTATTCTTTGTATTAAATACACAAAAGAAGAATATCAATCAATATCTTGGAAGAATTGCCTTCGTACAATCATGGGTAACATTGACGTTGCCTTCACTCTTTTATTTTATGGGAGTATGGGGAGAGGGATTCGTATATGAACTATGGGTTTATGTATCCGTAATTTCTATTTTATACTTCTGTTATTGTATTTATAAATATCGAGTGCGTTAATATATTTTCTGTAGAAAAGCATGGAATCGTTAAACTAATTCCATGCTTTTTCTATATTAGCATCTATAATGGAGAGGTAGTATTTTACAATTTATCAAAATGGGGATGATGGATTTGAAAAAAGTATTGGTGCTAGGGGGAACAAGATTTTTTGGTAAACATTTAGTAGAAGCGCTTTTGCAAGATGGACACGATGTAACGATTGCGACTAGGGGGGTTACCGAAGATTCTTTCGGTAGTGCAGTAAAAAGGCTGATTGTCGATAGAGAAGAAGAAAAACAACTAACAGAGCGTCTAGAAGATAAAAGTTATGATATCGTATACGATAATTTATGCTATAGCTCGAATGCAGCGAAGGTAATATGTGAAGTGTTACGAGGAAAAACGAAGAAATACGTTATGACATCTTCAATGGCTGTTTACGAGCCAGCAATAGGCTTGTTAGAAGAGAACTTTAATCCGTACGAGTATGCTATTACGTATGGTGGTAGGAAGGATTTTACTTATAGTGAAGGAAAGAGATTAGCCGAAGCGGTTTCATTTCAACAAGCAACATTCCCGGTTGTTGCAGTGCGTTTTCCAGTTGTTATTGGAGAAAACGATTATACGAAAAGGTTACAATTTTACGTTGAACATATCGTGAAGCAAGAGCCTGTCGCGGTGAATGATCTAGATGGAGAGTTGTCATTTATACATGAAAAAGAAGCAGGAGAATTTTTAGCTTGGTGCGGGATGAGGGACATAGAAGGACAAATTAATGCTTGTAGCAATGGGGTAGTTTCTACTCGAGAAGTTATTCATTTCATAGAAGAAAATACGGGAATAAAAGCACTCGTTCAAGAAGTAGGAGGTAATGTAGCGCCTTATAATGAAGTGATTAATTGTACATTACATAATGGAAAAGCCAGTGAATTAGGATTCCCGTTCCGGGAGTTGAAAATAGAAATAGAACAAGTATTACGTTATTACATACATGCAATGAAATAATCATAAATCCCCCGGTGGCAATCCGAGGGATTCTGGAGGATTTCGACAATACTAATTTTACATTACCAAACTTACCTTATACGCACGACTAATGTTTTTGTGATTGAATTGCTTGTAAATACTTTTCATTTACCTGGTCCCAGTTCACTGTATGCCACCAATTGGTAACAAATTCTGGACGCCGATTTTGATACTTTAAATAATAGGCGTGTTCCCATACATCGATGACGAGTAATGGAGTTTTACCTTCTTGCAAAGGTGTATCTTGATTGGGTGTACTCATAACAATAAGTTCTTCACCATCAAGGACAAGCCATCCATAGCCACTTCCAAAACGGCTAATTGCTGCTTTGGACAGTTGATCTTTTAAGTTGTCAAATGTATTGAAATAATAGTCAATTACTTTTGCAACGTCTCCATTAGGCTCGCCGCCACCTCGTGGGCTCATTACTTCCCAAAAAAGACTATGACAATAATGTCCACCACCGTTATTTCTGACAGCTGTAACAATTTCCTTTGGTAAAGTTTCTAAATTACATAGTAACTCTTCTAAAGATTTATTATGTAATTCCGTATAGTTTTCTAAAGCGGCATTCAAGTTATTTACGTATGTCGCATGGTGCTTTCCATGATGAATAGAAAGCGTGTTGCTGTCGATATATGGCTCTAGTTCATCATAGTCATATGAAAGCTTTGGCAATTGAAATGAAGCCATAACATTCCCTCCTTTCTCATTAAAAAAAGTTGGTCTAGGTAAAAATAATTTACCTGAGTCAAAAATACACCTATTTTTTATACAAGTCAATAGTAATCTCTTTAATTTTCTGAAAAATATTACAATAAAAGTAACACTTCGACTTTCATTTGTGACTCTTATTCTTTTTGCTTATACTGTAAAGTAGTAACGTTTTGTTGAAATAGAAGGAGATCGTTTATGAGTAAAACGAAACAATTAATAGAGGAAGCGAGTCAGTTTATTACGATTTGCTATAAAGAGCTTAATAAAGAGCAATTCATAGAAGAGCGTGTGAAAGAAATTCAAGTTGAGATAGAGAAGACAGGGACGTATGAGCATACATTTGAAGAACTTGTTCATGGATCGCGAATGGCATGGCGCAATAGTAATCGATGTATCGGAAGGCTGTTTTGGAGTAAGATGCACATATTAGATGCACGTGAAGTAAATGATGAGAAAGGTGTATATAATGCATTAATTCATCATATTAAATATGCAACGAACGATGGGAAAGTTAAACCGACAATTACAATTTTTAAGCAATATCAAGGTGAAGAAAATAATATACGAATTTATAATCACCAATTGATTCGGTATGCAGGATATAAAACAGAAATGGGAGTGATTGGTGACTCTCATTCCACTGCGTTTACAGATTTTTGTCAGGAACTTGGCTGGCAAGGAGAAGGTACGAATTTCGATGTATTGCCACTTGTGTTTTCTGTTGATGGAAAAGAACCCGTATATAAAGAAATTCCTAAAAAAGAAGTGAAAGAGGTACCGATTGAACATCCAGAGTACCCAATCTCATCTTTAGGAGCAAAATGGTATGGGGTTCCAATGATTTCAGATATGCGCTTAGAAATTGGCGGTATTTCTTATACGGCAGCTCCGTTTAATGGATGGTATATGGGAACGGAGATTGGGGCTCGTAACTTAGCGGATCATGATCGCTATAATTTACTTCCGGCTGTTGCGGAGATGATAGAGTTAGATACATCGAGAAACGGTACGTTATGGAAAGACAAGGCACTAATTGAGCTGAATATTGCTGTATTACATTCCTTCAAAAAACAAGGAGTTAGTATTGTGGATCACCATACAGCTGCACAACAATTTCAACAATTTGAGAAGCAAGAAGCATCATGTGGACGGGTTGTAACAGGCAATTGGGTGTGGCTCATTCCACCGTTATCTCCAGCTACCACTCATATTTATCATAAACCGTATCCGAATGAAATTTTGAAGCCGAATTTCTTTCATAAATGATATTTAGTATAGTTTTTTTATGCAAATTATAATTTTTTTTAATTACTGTTACGTAGCAAATGGAAGCCTTTACTCTCGGTTATTTTTGGAAGGAGCTTTTTGAACCAAGGAGTTCCTTATGTTATAATCAAATTTCTGTTTCGAAGACCTTATAGAAATATAAGGTCTTTTGTTTTGCTTTTTTATGTAATAGGAATAGGAATTTTCTTTTAAATAAGGGATTTAGCATATTTTTAGGGACAACATAAGTGTGTAGAAAATTGATGAATTATTATGCTTATATAATCATTGTGTTTTGGATGTAAACAATAAAACATAATAAAGTTGTTTTTTTAGATTGCTGAGGAAGGAGGAAGTGTAAATGAGAATGAAGAGTCGAAAAACGGATTGGCCTGTATTTCTTATTAGTGGTGGCTCACTTTTATTATTTGTAATTGCAGTTATTTTAAATAAAAGTTACGTAGAGGGAGTCATTAATAGCGGTTTTGCAGCTTCAATTAAATATTTTGGTGCCTTTTGGCAGGTTTTATTAATTGGTACATTTGTTGTTGCAATGTGTATGGCATTTTCGAAATATGGGAGAGTTAAACTTGGGGGGCTAGAAAAACCTGAGATTAGTACGACAAAATGGCTCGCTATTATTATGTCTACATTACTTGCCGGAGGTGGCGTTTTTTGGGCAGCCGCAGAGCCGATGTATCATTTGATGACGGTGCCACCAATACATGAGGGTATATCTGCTGGAACGCAAGAAGCAGTCATGCCTGCTTTAGCACAAAGTTATATGCACTGGGGTTTCCTCGCTTGGACGATTTTAGGTACAATTAGTGCGGTAGTTATGATGTACGGGCATTATCATAAAGATATGCCGTTAAAACCTCGAACGCTTTTATATCCTATCTTTGGGGAGAAATTGCGAAAGAGTTGGCTTGGAACAATGATCGATGTATTTGCCATTATTGCGGTAGCTGCAGGGACGATTGGTCCAATCGGATTTTTAGGACTACAAGCAAGTTATGGGTTACAAGCATTGTTTAACATTCCTGATGTGTTTACTACTCAATTAGCCATTATTGTTTGTGTAGTAGCTGTTTCTACTATATCTGCGGTAACGGGAATTGATAAAGGGATTCAAATTATAAGTAATTTAAATGTTAGGTTAGCAGTTTTATTAATGGTATTCGTATTACTGTTTGGACCAGGTGGATTTATTATTGATTCATTTGTTTCTTCGTTTGGATTTTATATAAATGAATTTATTCCAATGAGCACATATCGTGGTGATACAGGTTGGTTAGGGTCGTGGACAATCTTTTTCTGGGGATGGTTTATTGGATACGGACCGATGATGGCAATTTTAGTGAGCCGTATTTCAAGAGGAAGAACAATCCGAGAAATCATCGTTGCAATTGGAATTATTGCACCTATTATTACAACGTTTTGGTTTACTATACTAGGGGGATCAGGTGTGTTTTATGAGTTAATGAATCCTGGTTCTATCTCGACCGCATTGAGTGAATCTGGTATGCCAGCGGCTATGATTGCAATTACAGAGCAACTGCCACTAGCTAATATTATTGGACCTGCATTTCTTTTATTAACAATTTTATTTGTAGTAACAACAGGAGATTCAATGGCTTATTCGATTTCAATGGCAGTGACTGGAGATGGAGATCCTAGAATTAGCTTGCGAGTTTTTTGGTCGCTTATTATGGGTGCAGTTGCAGCAATTCTTTTATACATGGGTGAGGGAAGTATTAACGCCTTACAATCTTTCATTGTAGTAACGGCTGTTCCGGTATCCATTCTGTTATTCCCAATGCTATGGCTAGCGCCTAAAGTTGCAGGGGAATTAGCCTTAAAACAAGGTATTGTAAAAGAAGAAGAGAAAACTTCCTTCTTGTTCCAAAAAGCTAGTAAATCAAAATAAATAATTGCATTTATATAAAAAGAGGAAGCATTTCATTTGAGATGCTTCCTCTTTACTATTTATTTAACTACTTTTCTCGAAGGAGATAGTACCCTGTACAGTTTCAATCTATTCTAATACTTTATCTTTCGTCTCTGGGACACATAATAGCATTGTAACTAAACCAATTGGATAAATAATGAAGATGAGAGATAGTGCTCCCATTAAATTACCACCTGCAGCAAGTAAGCCGATAATAACAGGTCCAAATCCAGCTAACCCACGTCCTGTACCGAAAATAAAGTTCTCTGCTGTCGAGCGAGCTTCAGCAGGATAGTTTTCAGCTAAAATTGCTCCGAATCCCCCCATCATGCCATTTGCAAAGAATCCAAGCAATGCACTTCCCCATAACAATGATGTTGAGTCTGTGAATAAGAAGAAGTAAATGAGACAGTATATAGTACCACCGACATAATAGATTGTAAAAGTTTTACGGCGACCGATTTTATCGGCTAGAATACCAAAAGTCGCAATTCCAATTAGCATGCCGATCGTAGAGATGAACATCCAGCCGCTCGCTTTTGCTAATGTGTAGTTATATTTATTCGCTAAAATAGTTGGCATCCATGTGAAAATTCCATAATATCCGAAGTTCTGGATGAATGACATAATAATAAGACCAATTGTTGTTATCGTTACTTTTTTATTGGCAAATAACTTTCGAAGTGGGAACTTTTTCATTTGCTTTAGTTGTTCTGCCTCAGTAGTTGTTAAATTACCTTCAGCTTCTTTTTGCAACAATTCTTTTTTGTATCGTTGTTTTTGTTCCCATATTTTCGGTTCACTTAAACTTTTGCGAACATAGACAGCTAGTAGAGCGGGAATGAGTCCAAATAAGAAAACGGCTCTCCATCCGAAATGCGGGACGATAAATGCTGGAAGGAGTGAAGCGACTAGTACGCCAAATTGCCATCCAAGTGCAACAACGGATGTCGCCTTAGCGCGCATTTCTTTAGACCATGTTTCAGTTACGATGGCCATCCCAATCCCGAATTCGCCACCAACTCCCATTCCAACTAAAAAGCGAAGAATTAATAATTGCCAATAATCTGTTGCGAAATAAATAAGTGCTGTTGCTAGTGAGAATAGTAAGATTGTGAAGGCCATCGTACGGATACGCCCAAATAAATCAGCAATAAATCCAAATAAATAAGACCCGATTAGCATTCCTATTGTGGTAGCTAAAGTTAAGTTTCCACCTTCAACAGGGCTTAAATGAAATTCTTTTAAAATGTAGACGAGTACGAAAGATAAGAGCAACATATCTAAACCTTCTGCTGCATATCCTAGCGCAGAACCAAATAATGTTTTATATCTTTTCTCCTTCGTTTCCTCTGTTGTTGATTGTACATCAGTAGTGACGTTCATCATTACTCCTCCTTATTTTCTTCTACAGTCGCTATGGAAGAATAACAAAAGGCCTTCTCACCTGATATGATGAGAAGGCCAAAAAAGCATACGTATCCCTAAAAAAGACCATACGTATAGTATATTCCGACTTCCTTCTCAACCTCACGGGGTTGGGTTAAAGGACTGTATTATATTACTTTATTTTTAGCACTCTTCTGTTAGATTGTCAAATAAAGAGGGGATAGTTATATGTAAAATATTTCAAAAGATATTGCATTCTTCTTGACGCCCACTTCATTATTTTCCCATAATAAAACTAACTCATATAAAAAGGAATGAATCACAGATGCTAAATTTAGTGCTTATGATGATTGAACGTGTCGGACTTATTGTTATTTTAGGATTTTTACTTTCTCATATTAGAACGTTCAGACGCCTTCTTCATAGACAAGATGGGTATGTAGATAAGCTTAAGCTTATTTGTATTTTTTCAGTGTTTACAATTGTCAGCAATTACACGGGAATTGAAATTGCGGGGAATACAATTATGAATGAAAATTGGCTACAAGGTGTTTCGTCATCTAGTACAATTGCGAATACACGTATTATGGGTGTTGGAATTAGTGGATTGCTTGGTGGTCCTATCGTCGGAATTGGAGTAGGATCTATTGCTGGTATTCACCGTTATATGCTTGGCGGGACGACAGCGCTAAGCTGTGCAATTTCATCAATTTTAGCAGGTGTTATAACGGGGTATATTGGATACATTTTTAAAAAATATAATCGTGCAATTACGCCTAAATTTTCAGCGATTTTAAGTGTGTTTATCGTTTCTTTAGAGATGATTATGATCCTATTAATCGTAGAGGATGGGATTAGTATCGTGAAAACAATTGCGATACCAATGATACTTGTAAATAGTTTCGGGAGTTTTATTTTACTTTCTATGATACAAGCTATTTTGCGCCAGGAAGAAAATGCGAAAGCTTTACAAACGCATAAAGTATTACGAATTGCTGACAAAACATTACCATATTTTCGCCGCGGATTAACAGAGGATTCTTGTAAACATGTGGCACAAATTATTCACCGCTTTACGGGAACAGATGCGGTATCCTTAACAGATACAGAGAAAATATTAGCTCACGTTGGATTAGCATCAGATCACCATATTCCTTCACATAGTTTAATAACTGGTTTATCGAAAGAAGTGTTGAACACAGGAAAAATAATGAAAGCGAAATCGCGTGAGGTTATTAATTGTCAACATGAAGGCTGCCCTTTGCAGGCGGCAATCGTTATTCCACTAACTTCACATGGAAATACAATTGGGACATTAAAATTATATTTTAAAAATTCTAGCCAGTTAAGTCGTGTGGAAGAGGAATTAGCAGAAGGGTTAGCAAAAATATTCTCTACACAACTTGAGTTAGGTGAAGCAGAGTTACAAAGTAAGTTATTGCAAGATGCCGAAATAAAAGCGTTACAAGCACAAATCAATCCGCATTTTTTATTTAATGCAATTAATACCGTATCGGCTTTATGCCGAACAGATGTAGAAAAAGCGAGAAAATTATTATTGCAGCTTAGCGTGTATTTTCGTTGTAATTTGCAAGGGGCACGCCAATTGCTTATTCCATTAGAACAAGAGTTAAATCATGTACATGCATATTTATCGTTAGAACAAGCGAGGTTTCCGAATAAGTATGAAGTGAAGATGTACATTGAGGAAGAGTTAAAGACGACATTAGTTCCACCATTTGTACTGCAGCTATTAGTTGAAAATGCATTGCGCCATGCTTTTCCGAAAAAGCAGCCGGTGTGCGAAGTTGAAGTACATGTGTTTGAAAAGGAGGGGATGGTGCATTTTGAAGTCCAAGATAATGGACAAGGAATTGAGAGTGAACGTCTAGGACAATTAGGAAAAATGGTAGTTCCATCAAAGAAAGGGACTGGAACAGCTTTATATAATATTAATGAACGACTTATCGGGTTATTTGGGAAAGAGACAATGCTTCAAATTGAAAGTGAATTAGAACAAGGGACAAAGTTCCTCTTTGTAATTCCGAAAAAAGTAGGGGAGGAAAAACGGAGTGTTAAAAGTATTAGTAGTTGATGATGAAATGTTAGCGCGTGATGAATTGAAATATTTATTAGAGCAAACGAAAGAAGTAGAAATAATTGGTGAGGCTGATTGTGTAGAAGATGCATTAGAAGAGCTAATGCAAAACAAACCAGATATTGTGTTCCTAGACATTCAGTTATCAGATGATAACGGATTTGAGATTGCAAATATATTAAAGAAGATGAAAAATCCACCTGCAATTGTATTTGCAACTGCCTATGATCAATATGCGTTGCAAGCATTTGAAGTAGATGCGTTAGACTACATTTTAAAGCCATTTGATGAAGAACGTATCGTACAGACATTAAAGAAATATAAAAAGCAAAAACAAATAAAATTAGAAACAAAACAAGAAGTAAAGAGTGTAGACGTAACGACCGAGATGCATAAATTAGCATTACCAATTGAAGAATCGATTGTACTCGTGAATATTGAAGATATTATATATGTAGGACTTGTGGACGGAAAGGTGACAGTAAAAACGATGAGAGAAACATATGTAACACACGATACACTTGTCATTTTGGAAAAGAAGTTGCCGCAAGCAAGTTTTATGCGTGTCCATCGTAGTTTTATTGCAAATATTAATCATATTACAGAAATACAACCATGGTTCAATTCTACATATAATTTAATTATGAAAGAAGGATCAAAAGTACCTGTTAGCCGTACATATGCAAAAGAACTCAAAAAGCTACTTCGTATTTAAGAAGTAGCTTTTTGTATTTCGTCTGCCTATTTTTGTAACTAATTTTGTATATTTGACGTTCCTTTGTGTAAACGCTTACAGTTTTGTTTTCATCTTATACAATAAAGGTACCAAATCGAAAGAGGTGGCCAAAATGAGTACGAAAAAAGTATATAGTTTCTTATCACAAGCATTCATATTTTCAGCTATTATGTTAGTTTCTAATATTATTGCAACGCATTTACCAATTCCGATGCCTTCATCGGTGATCGGATTAGTTATTTTATTTAGCCTATTATGTTTAAAAGTTATTAAATTGGAACAAGTTGAATCGCTCGGAACGGCTTTAACAGGTATTATCGGATTCCTTTTCGTTCCATCAGGTATTTCGGTTATTAATTCTCTCGGTGTAATGGGACAATATTTTGTACAAATTTTAACTGTAATTGTTGTCGCAACAATTATTTTACTCGCTGTAACAGGATTATTTGCACAATTTATTTTAGGAAAAGACGATAAAGAAATAGAAGATACGAAAGAATTGAAAGTAGTAAATAAAGGACGCAAGCACGGAAAAGTTGCGTAACCAATTTAATATATATTGTTAGGAGGGAATGAACATGGCAAGCACAATGACTCCATATTTCGGAATCGTCATTTCATTAATCGCATACGGAATCGGAACATTATTATTTAAGCATTCAAAAGGATTCTTCTTATTCACACCATTATTTGTAGCGATGGTATTAGGGATTGTCTTTCTAAAAGTAGGTAACTTTACTTTTGAAGAATATAATACTGGCGGAAAAATGATTAGCTTCTTCTTAGAACCAGCAACAATCGCGTTTGCAATTCCATTATATAAACAAGTGGATAAGTTAAAAAAATATTGGTGGCAAATTTTATCTGCTATCGTGGTTGGATCTATTTGCTCAGTAATTGTCGTGTTCATTGTTGCAAAAGCAATTGGTCTAGATACAGCAGTAATGAATTCAATGTTACCACAAGCAGCAACAACAGCAATTGCGTTACCGATCTCTGAAAGTATTGGTGGTATACCAGCAATTACATCGTTTGCAGTTATTTTTAACGCGGTTATTGTATACGCATTAGGGGCATTATTCTTAAAAACATTTAGAGTAAAACATCCAATTGCAAAAGGTTTAGCACTTGGAACAGCAGGTCACGCATTAGGAGTGGCAGTAGGAATTGAAATGGGTGAAGTAGAGGCAGCTATGGCAAGTATTGCTGTAACGGTAGTAGGGGTTGTAACAGTAGTTGTCATACCGATGTTCATGCCGTTTATTGGATAGTAAAACTTACTTAAAAAAATGAGAAAAGCAAGCTATTTGTAGGACAGATTTCTACTGATAGCTTGCTTTTTATGTTACAGTAGTGGTAAGACCTATCTTTAACAAAATGTAAGTTTCCTTAAATCTTCATTAATACTGTGTAGAATACGTTTTGAATTAGGTTATTGTATTGTAAAATAAGAAGTAAGCTACTATAGGATCAGCTAAGGGAGATCTATAATAAGCTTATAAAAATCTTTATATGAATAAATAATTAAAGGTAGAGAAGAGAGAAAAAATCTACTTATTAACGTTTTACTTTATAGGACAGGAGAGAGTACTCGTCGATTATGCAAATAAAAAACCTGTTTCAAAGCAAAGGATTTCAGAGGTTTCTCGTATTAGTAATACTTGCTCTCGTGTTATACGGGCTGCAAAGTATGTTGAATTTAATTTTAATTACGTTTATTCTCACGTATTTAATGGATCGATTCCAAAAGTTTATTTCCCGCAAATTAGATCATTTCATGCCCATTAACCGAAAAATTATTATAGCATTTCTATATGTAATGTTAATTGGTGGAATTGCTATTACGCTATTTAAATATTTACCAGTATTAACGATACAAATTTCACAATTGATTTATCAATTTAACGTATTTTTAAGAAACCCACCGGATAGTGAATTAATTAAGTATGCAGTTAATGCTGTTAATCATATGGAACTTTCGAAATATGTAGGACAAGGCGTTGACATTTTGTATAAATCGATTACGAATGTTGGGAAATTTGGCCTTCAAGTGTTACTTTCTTTAATTTTAAGTTTATTTTTCTTATTGGAGAAAGCTCGTATCGTTGCTTTTACTGCAAAATTTAAAGAAAGCCGACTTGCAATTTTCTATACTGAAATCGAGTACTTCGGTAAGAAATTTGCACGTTCATTTGGAAAAGTAATCGAAGCACAATTTTTAATTGCAGTTGTTAACTGTGTTTTATCCGTTATTGCACTATGGATATTAGGATTCCCGCAATTATTAGGTTTAGCGTTAATGATCTTCTTGCTCGGTTTAATTCCAGTAGCTGGGGTTATTATTTCGTTATTCCCGCTTTGTATGATTGCTTACAATATCGGCGGTATTATGTACGTTGTTTATATTTTAATTATCGTAACAGTAATTCATGCGCTTGAAAGTTACGTGTTAAATCCGAAGTTCATGTCGCAAAAAACAAACTTACCGATCTTCTATACATTTATGGTATTGATCTTCTCAGAACACTTCTTAGGTGTATGGGGACTAATTATCGGTATTCCAATCTTCATTTTCTTATTAGATGTCTTAGATGTGACAAGTGATGAAATGGAGAATGACGCCAGAAAAAATAAGGTGAAGTAAAGAAAAGCATCGATGTTCGATGCTTTTTCTTTTATAACATGATGTTTTTTATGCCATACTGTAAGCAGAAGATAGAATAGGGGTGAAATAATGGCTGTAAATGAAAAGGTAGAGTTAGCTACATTTGCTGGAGGATGCTTCTGGTGTATGGTTTCGCCATTTGAAGAAATGGAAGGGATTATAAAGGTTGTTTCTGGCTATACAGGTGGTCATAAAGAGAATCCAACGTATAAAGAAGTATGTTCGGAAACGACGGGGCATTATGAGGCAGTACAAATTACATTTGATGCAAATAAAATGCCATATGAAGAGTTATTAAATATATATTGGAGACAAATTGATCCGACTGATATAGGAGGACAATTTCACGATCGTGGACAGTCTTACGAAACGGTAATTTTTTATCATAATGAAAAACAACATAAAAAAGCAGAGGCTTCAAAAGAAGAGCTTGCAAAGAGTGGGCGCTTTTCAAAGCCAATTGCGACAAAACTATTACCAGCTTCTACATTTTATTCAGCTGAAGAATATCATCAAGGGTATCATAAGAAAAACACATTCCGCTACGAGTTATACCGTAAGGGCTCAGGACGAGATGCGTTTATTAAACAACATTGGCCAAAAGATAATACTCATTTAAAAGAAAAACTCAATGAGATGCAGTTTTATGTAACACAGGAAAATGGTACAGAACCACCATTTCGAAATGAGTATTGGAATCATAATGAAGAAGGTCTTTATGTAGATATCGTTTCAGGAGAACCGTTATTTACTTCTTTAGATAAGTTTGATAGTGGGTGTGGATGGCCTAGCTTTAAGAAGCCAGTTATGTCAGCAAGTGTGAAAGAAAAAATGGATGTCAGTCATAATATGACGCGTACGGAAGTGAGAAGCAAAGAGGGAGATTCACATCTAGGCCATGTATTCCCAGATGGCCCAGGACCAAATGGTCTTCGTTACTGTATTAATTCCGCAGCCCTTCGATTTATCCGAAAAGAGGAATTAGAGAAAGAAGGCTATGGTGATTTCCTCATCTTGTTCGGAAATAAAAAATAACCTCGCAGTTAGCGAGGTTATTTTTTTGTTATTTTGCTTTTTTCTTTTTGAACTTGCTTAATACTTCATAAACGATTGGAACAATAAGAAGTGTTAATAACGTTGAACTTGTTAATCCACCAATTACTGTTACACCAAGGCCTTTAGAAATTAAGCCGCTACCTTCAAATCCTAATGCAAGCGGGATAAGAGCCCCGATTGTTGCAATTGCAGTCATTAAAATCGGGCGAAGGCGTGTAGCACCAGCCTCTAATAAAGCTTCACGTGTTGATAGACCTTCATTTTCTTTATGAATAACGCGGTCGATAAGCACGATTGCGTTTGTTACAACAATACCGATTAACATAAGCGCACCAATCATCGCAGAGACACTTAACGTTTCGCCCGAGATTAATAAGGCAACAAGAGCTCCGATAATTGTAAATGGTAGCGAGAATAAAATTGCGAATGGTGCAAGGGCACCGCCAAATGTAACGACAAGAACGAAGTATACGATGGCAATCGCAGCTAACATCGCTAAGCCAAGTTGCTTGAATGATTCTTCAATATCTTTTGTAACGCCACCCATAGAAACATCTACGCCAGAAGGAAGATCCATTTTATCTACTTCTTTTTGAACAGCGGCAGATGCTTTTGAAACATCATCAGATGCTAGTTTTGCACTTACTTCCGCATAAACACGGCCATCGCGGTGTTTCACTGTATTCGAAGTCTCCCCTTCTTTTACAGTCATCACATCTTTCACAGCCACTTCATTACCAAGTGGTGTTGTAAGTTTTCGATTTGTTAAGTCATCGATTGTTTCATAACTTTGTTTTTCAGCTTCTACATATACGTTGACATCTTTACCGTCTTTTTTAATTGTTGTCAGAACAGGGCGATCGTGTGGATTAGAAAGTCCCATTCCAATTTGTGCAGCCGTTAGACCCATTTTACTTAGTTTTTCCTGATCTGCGACTAAAGTGTACTCTGCGTACGTTTTTGCAATACTAGAGTCTATATCTTTTAAGTCTTTATTTTTCTTCATGATATTTTGAATATCTTTTACGACAGGCTTAATGTCTTCCGAGCTATCTCCGTAAACGTATAGTTTAATTTCATTACTACCGCCACTTGCTCCGAAATCTTGGTTTTTCCATTCGCCTTTTCCAGACATCTTCTGTAAATCTTTAACGACTTGTTCTTTCTCTTTTTCGAAGTTTTTCGTGTCATTATCATATTGCACGAAGAACATTGCTTGATTTGATTGACCAGGACTCATTGGATTTTCTCCACCTAATGAGAACTGAATTGTTTTCACATCTTTATTATCTTGGAAGTGCTTCTCAGCTTTCGTTGCAATTTTTTCAACGTCTTCTAACGTTTGCCCTGGTTCAGGATTGTACGTTGTAATGATCATTTTTTCTTCTTCAGCTGGTAAGAAACTTACACCGATAATTGGCACTAGTGCAAGACTACCAACTAATAGAAGGACAGCGATACTTGATGTAATGATTTTATGATTTAAAGCCCATGCAAGTATGCGTTTATACCCGTTTGCTAATTTACTTGGTTTTTCTTCATGATGTACTTCTTTTTCCCTCATGCTCTCTTTCTTAAATAAAGAGTGAGCTAGCATCGGCACGATCGTAACTGCTACTAGTAACGATGCTAATAAAGCGAAGACGATAGTTAAGGCAAATGGTAAGAACATTTCACCAATCATACCTTTTACTAGTCCAAGCGGTAAGAATACAGCAATTGTTACAATGGTAGAAGACATAATTGGAATGAACATTTCCTTCGTAGCTTCACGAATTAAATCTTTTCCGCGCAGTTTCTCTTCTGATAACGACATTCGTCGGTAAATATTTTCAATAACAACAATGGAGTCATCAACAACGCGCCCAATAGCGACTGTCATTGCTCCAAGTGTCATAATGTTAAGCGTAATATCCATTTGCTTTATGACTAATACAGCAATTAATAAAGAAAGTGGTATGGAAACGACAGAGATTAATGTTGTTCGGATATTTCGTAGGAACAGCATAATAATAACAATCGCAAAGATAGCACCAAAAATGGCTTTGCTCAGCATTGTTTCTACTGATTTCTCAATCGGTGCACCTTGGTCGAATGTTGAAATAATCTCTAAGTCTTTATATTTTTTCTCAAGGTCTTTTACTTTATCTTTCACTGCATTTACAACATCAACAGTATTCGCGTCAGCAGCTTTCACAATTTGAATTCCAATTGCTTCTTTTCCATTTGTTCGAGAAATAGATTCTGCTTTTCCGACTTCTTTAATGTCAGCAATTTCGTCTAATGTAACTGTCGGAATCCCGTTCATAGCCGCTGGATTCATTTGCGGTGTTTGTGCACCGGCTCCAGCGTTTTGACTACCTTGACCGCTCGGTGATGAAGGAACAGCTGGGATTTTTAATTCTTTTAATGCTTTAATTGTTGTAATATTTCCATCTACAACAACTGATTTTTCTGTGTCTTTAAATGTATATAAGCCAAGTGGTAAAGATACGTCCGATCCTTTAATTACATTTTTTACAGTATCTTCACTTAAACCTAATTCTTTCATCTTATCTTTCTTGAAGACAAGTTGTACTTCATCTACTTGTTGACCTGAAATTTGAACAGATGCGACCCCATCAAGTCCTTTTAATCCGGGAACAACATTTTTTTCTACATTTTCAGTTAAGGTAGCTAAAGATTCATTTTTACTTGCTACGCTTAACGAAATAACTGGAAACGCATTAAAGTTTACACGTGAAACTTTCGGGTCTTTTACACCTTCTGGAAATTTCACATTTGCGAGAGCTTCTTTAATTTCTGTTTCAGCCTTTTCCATATTTTTATCAAAGTCATATTCTACCTGAATAGAAGATGCGTTTTGAAAAGATGATGAACTAACAACGTTTACACCACTTAAATTTTGCAGTTGCTCTTCCATCGGTTTTGAAACTTTGTCAGCTACTTCTTCTGGTGTAGCACCAGGATAAACCGTGGTTACTGTTACAATCGGTGTTGTAATATCAGGAATTGTTTCCAGCTTCATGTTCAGCCCAGAATAAATACCTGCAATGGTAACAATAATGGTTAGTAGCCAAACTGCGAACTTATTTTTTAACGAGAAATTAATGAATTTGTTCATGTTTGCGCTCCCTTTTGTATTGTATTGACCAACTGGTCAGTCTAATACATAATATAACTGACTGATTGGTCAGCCGTCAATGAAAAGGGATGGTATAATAAATTCATAATAAGATGCGAGATTAAATTTAGGAGAGACATGATATGAAAGAAAAAGAGCGTTTAATTATAGAGATGGCTATGAAGTTATTTGCGACTAAGGGTGTAAATGCGACATCAGTACAGGAAATTGTGACCGCTTGTAGCATATCTAAGGGAGCTTTCTATTTATATTTTAAATCGAAAGATGAGCTTTTATTAGCAACACTTCGATATTACTATGACAAGATTCAAAATAAAATGCTGGATATTGAAAAAGAATCGTTATTGCCGCGTGAAAAATTTGCAAAGCAATTGCATTGTCAGTTTAATGATATACAAAAGCATAAAGAATTTATTATTATGCATGCGAGGGAAAATGCTATACCTTTTAATAAAGAAGTAGAAGAGTTTATGATGAGGATGAAGTTAGAGTCTCACGCATTTTATCGGAATAGTTTATTGTCTATTTATGGTGAAAAGGTGATGCCTTATTTATTAGATTTAGTCATTATGGTAGAAGGCATATGCCGTGGATATTTAGAACTAATCATTTTACAAGCACCAGAAATTGACTTATCTTATGTTTCTGCTTTTATTTTGAAAAGAGTAGATGATTTAGTAGATGGATTGGTAGAATCTTTGGAAGAACCTGTGTTACATGAAGAAAAGCTTGGAGAATTTCTTTGCAAATCAGAGCTTATTAAGGAGCAGGTTAAGGAACACTTTTTAAAAGAAATTATTGTTTTTAAACGCACATTAGCTGATCAACTAGAAGATGAGGAATTGCTTGTTACATTAGATGTTTTGGAGGCAGAAATGAGATTGCAAAACCCAAGGATCCCGGTCATTCAAGGGATGTTATCTAATTTAGAGATATATCCAAATTTAAAAGAATTTCGTTTGAGGATTATGGGGTATTACAATATAAAAAGGTAACAATGATAGTTTTCATTGTTACCTTTTTTATTATGCATTCACTTTTTCTTTTGTTTGTGTAGTCTCTTCTTGCTCAATATTGATTGTTTCTTTCACAATATAAATCGGACGGTTTTTACTTTCGTCATAAATACGAGCAATATACTGACCGACGATTCCAAGACCAAGTAACTGAATACCACTAAAGAATGTAATAGCAACCATAATAGATGCCCAACCTGTTTGTGTACCAGTGCCAATGATTTTTACAGTAATTGTATATAGTAAGACGATTATTGAAATAAGAACTGATAATAAGCCTAAAGTCATAACGATACGTAACGGCTTTGTTGAAAAGGCAATAATACCATCTGATGCAAATTTAATCATTTTCTTTAATGGATATTTTGTTTCACCAGCAAAGCGCTCATCACGTTCATATTCAACATACGTTTGACGGAAGCCAACCCAAGACATCATACCGCGGATGAAGCGATTGCGTTCAGTCATTTGATTGAAAACATCAGCTACTTTGCGATCGATGATTCGGAAATCACCAGTATCTTTTGGGATATCAATATCAGACATGTAGTTTAAGAATTTATAGAAATATTTAGCTGTTAAAAGTTTAAACCAAGTTTCACCTTTACGTTGTTTACGTTTTGCATAAACAACTTCATATCCTTCTTCCCATTTTGCAATAAGTTCAGGAATAACTTCAGGTGGATCTTGTAAGTCTGCATCGATAATTACAATAGCGTCACCTTTTGCAGCAGCAATACCAGCTGTAACGGCTATTTGGTGTCCAAAGTTACGTGCGAAATCAACGATTTTTGTACGGTAATCATTTGCTGCAATCTCAGATAGGATTTCCATTGTACGGTCTGTGCTACCGTCGTTTACAAAGACAAACTCGTAATTAATATCATTTTGAAGCATAACGGACTTTAAACGGTTATAACATTCCTGTGCTACTTCTTCCTCGAAGTACATAGGAACTACAACCGAAATTAATTTTTGCATGTTGTATCCTCCGTAGTTTTAATAAGTTGTTTAAGTTTAATTAGTAGCCTTTTCAGTTTGGTTGAATGTCCAAATTTTATTAAGGACAAAGTTTATAACCATTCCGACACCAATTGCGAAGATCTGTGCAATTAGTGCATTAAAGGTAAGTTTATCTACTAATATAAATAAACATAATGTATTAAAAGCCAATACAATTAAATTTACAGTTAGAAATTTAAAGAACATTGACGTGCTTTTATTATTAGGTTTAAACACCCAATTTTTGTTCCAATAGTAGCTATTGGCAACACCAATTAAATAGGCAATGGTATTCGCAATAAGGTAGTTCATCCCGAACTTTAATAATATCCAAAAACTAATAATTGTAATGAGTGTATTAAAGATTCCTACTAAACCAAACTTTAAGAGTTTCTCCATAATAGTATCCTCAACTTTATAAAATATATAAATAAAACAGGAAATGTAGAAAGGTTATTCGTACATAACAAATACTTATTATAGCATATTTTATGCTGAAACGTTATTTATTTTGAGCGGGTTAACTTTTTGAACAATTAATTAAAATGGGATTGAATTTGGTGGAATATAAAAAAGAACAGGCTGTATATATAAAATACTTGTGAATATATGGTATGATTTATTTGCCATCGACAAGCCAAAAAGGTATAGCGTGAACAAAAAATGGATACTTTAGGTTTTTTTGGTAGAAATGAATAGCTTTACATATTCATTACGTTTTTATAATGGAGATAATGTTATTCTTAGACTAATGTTTAAAGGAGTAAATTGTTTTGAAATTATTTTTAAAAGGAATGTCTACTTTCTCTACACGTGCGGTATACATCATATATGGTTTTTTTGCTTCAGTATTAGTTGTTAATTATTTTTCAGATACTCAAAAATATAATTATGTAACATTATTAGTGGGTGTTTTATTATTATCTATAGTGGGTAGTTTTATTCTTAGAAAAGGTTCGCTGTATCTAGAAAAATTAAATGAAAAAAAATGCTTTTTCGTTTTAGTAATCATTTGTTTTGCGGTTAAATTGGCATGGGTGCTTAGCTATCAAATTCAGCCATTAGTTGATTATGCTACGTTCTATTACACTGCAGAAGAATTAAGTAAAAATTTCGTTATTACTAATAGATACATCGCACTTTTTCCACATATTTTCGGTTATGCTTCATTCTTAAGTGTTTTCTTGAAAATCTTTGGCTCTAGTTATATGGTGCCGCCCATTTTGAATGTTATTTTAACTACAATATCAATGGGATTAATATATGCTGTATCTAGAAAAATTGGTGGAGTTAAAACTGCAATAACAGCAAGTGTTTTATGGATCGCGTTACCTTCTCAAACGATGTATAATATGTTTGCCATGTCAGAACCACTCTATTGCACAGTACTATTGTTGATTTGGCTGATTATGATAATCGTTCATGAGAAAATCGTCAATATAAATATAAAACGATTACTTGTTTATTCCATTTTAATCGCGGCGTTACTTGCATTTATGAATATGGTACGACCAATTGCAGCTGTTCCAATTGTTGCACTAGTGATATGGTTCTTTATTATAGATACAAAGCATATAGGGAATAAAAAAATATGGTTAAACAAGATAACGTATGTAGGGGTTATTGTTGTGGGATACCTTGTTTTTTCTTCGGCGATAAATCAGTATATAACATTACGTTTAGGTGAAGAGATAGCATCAACCCCTGGATATAACATTTATGTAGGATTTAATGAGGAAAGTTCGGGAAAATGGAATCAACCAGATGCGGAACTATTGTTTCATTATAGCGATAAGCCAGGATGGACCGCTGATGACGCTCAACAGGAAATGCTAAAAGAAGCAAAAGAGAGGGTACAAAGTGGTAATATTAATTTTGTAAAGTTATTCTCCGATAAATTTTTTGAGTTTTTAGGTGAGGATAATGCAGCTATTTCCTATGCTGGCCCTGTGTTAGATCATATAGTACGCTATACAGTAGCGTCTAATATGTTTTATTACTTCTTAATTGTTACCTCATTAATAGGTGTAGTAGTGGCTATTAAAAATAAAAACAAATCTTCTCTATTTATTATTTGCTTATATGCGATAGGATTAACAATGGCACAATTGTTAGTAGAAGTGGCATCAAGATATCACTATTCAGCTACAATATCGATGATCATTTTGGCTGCATTTGGTATAAATCACGCTTACAATAAAAAAGAGAATATAGATATACATAAAAAAGCATGAGTTCGGTATTGCACCGAGCTCATGCTTTTTTAGTTCGTTTTAATGTGTTTTGATGATTAAATCTTCACTGGTTACAGTTTCACTTTATACTTTGGAGGTTTTTCTGCTTGATATAAATCGATAGCACAAATATAGCCCATAACTTTGAATGATTGTAAAGCTAGGAATGATAAAGTATCGATATCTTGTTTGGTATTCAATTAAGAAGTGAACAGTTATATAACCAATTATTAATAGTAAAAATATTGTGTAATGCGTGTTGTTTTGCTTAGTCAATATGAGATAAAGAAGTGCTAGCGTACCAAATAGCATAGTTGTCATATACATATACTTTTCATATTTCACAAGGTCGTTTTGTAAGGTAATCATATTATTATCTGTGTTCCCCAGTGTTAGTAGACTCCATGATGGGGCTGAGTCATAATCTGCCCACATGAGCGTGAACTTATCACCGAATAAAGATAAAACCTTTTGTGGATCAGTTAGTCGCTCTTGAATCAGTTTCTTTTCAGCGGCTTTTCGTTCTTCGCCAACCTCAAAGGACATAATATATTCTGCATCTGCTGTAGAATAACCACCTTTTGTCTCGTGATTAAATCCTACTGTAAATTTCCAGAGAGGATCACGGTTTGATAGCGGGTATTGTGTAATTCCAGCAGATATAAATGAATAACTTATAATGTAATGAACAAGGTAAAATACGACGAAAATCCCACAAAGTTTTTTAATAGAAGTGAAAATATCTTGTTTCGATTTCCCTAACATACCGTGTAAAAAGAAATAAATAGTTAATGCAATTAGGATGATAGCACCAAGTGGGCGCATGATGTCCCCTAAAGAAAGCGTGATCCCTATAAAAATCCACATATATTTATGGCTTAAGCCTTTTGTAATTAATAAATAAAATCCAAGATAAAATAGGAATGTGGCAAGGTGTTGATTTGTTAGGACTGAGCTTAATACAATACTTGGGATATATAGTGCATATATTAATCCAGCCACGCGCCCAGACCACTCATTAAATATGTGAGACGTTATTTTGTAAACTAATAATGTTGTTCCTGTGCAATATAACACATTTAAGAACTTTAGAAGGAAAGTCCCCTCACCGAATAAATTAACAATAAAAGCTTGGTACATTGTAAATCCAAGCTGATAAACCCAAGAAGTATAATATATGCTTTGGGCAAAACTAAAATCTCCTTTAGTTGCTTGCACAGCTCCATTGTACATCAAAGCAAAATCTGATTCGACAGGAGTTTGGATATTAAGAACCCAGATTAATCGAATAGAGAAAGCTAAAATGATAAGTGAAATAGCGAATATTAGTTTTGACATATACTTATTGGAAATGTAGCCAATGAATAAAAATAGAAGGCCTATTAGAATGATACTTGGGATTATAATAAGTAAACGAGTGTTGGCATGTTCTCTAACCACGGATACTGATTGCCACGTTATAGCTGCAGAAATAATTAGACATAGCACTAATAAACATTTCACAAAAAATGTATTGAGTTTTGGAAAAAATGTACTTTGCATTATATATATAAACTCCTTATCAACCTTATGGTATTTTAAAACGAAATCCCTTTACACGCTAAATAGCAGTGTAAAGGGATATTTTTTAGGCGATTAAGAATTTTCTTGGGCCCATTTCTCTACATCCCAAGTTTTTGTTATCCAATCTTCATAAAAGTCTGGTTCGTGACATACAAGAAGAATTGTTCCTTTGTATGCTTTCATCGCCTTTTTTAACTCTTCTTTTGCTGTAACATCAAGGTGGTTTGTTGGCTCATCAAAGAGTAGCCAGTTACTTTCTTCACCCATTAGTTTACATAAACGAACTTTTGCTTGTTCGCCACCGCTTAATTGATTCAGTGGACGAGAGATATGTTCGTTTTTTAAACCGCATTTTGCTAACATTGCACGTACTTGATGTTGGTCTAAGCTAGGGAATGTATTCCAAACAGCATCAATTGGTGTTATATTATCAGCTTTTACTTCTTGCTCGAAGTATGATGGGTTTAAGAAGTCACCAAGACTTGTTTTTCCGCTTAATGGTCTAATTTTACCTAAAATCGTTTTTAATAGTGTTGACTTACCGACACCATTACATCCAACAATTGCAATTTTTTCACCACGTTCAATTGTCATTGTTAATTTTGGTAATAACGGATGTGTATATCCAATCTCTACATTTTCTCCTTCGAAGACGAATCGACTACTCGCACGACTTTCTTTAAACGAGAATTCAGGTTTAATAGCTGTTTCAGGACGATCGATACGTTCCATACGATCAAGTTGTTTTTGACGACTCTTTGCACGGCCAGTCGTTGAGTAACGAGCTTTATTTTTCGCAATAAAATCTTCCTGCTTTTTAATAAACTCTCGCTGCTTTTCATAAGCGTTTATATGTTGGTTCTTATTCATCTCCGCTAGTTCTAAGAATTTTTCATATGTCGCTGTATAACGCGTCATTTTTGTAAATTCGAGATGGAAAATAATATCAACACATTTATTCATAAACTCCGTATCATGGGAAATTAATAGGAATGCGTGTGGATATTCTTTTAAATAAGTTGTTAACCAATGAATATGTTCAACGTCTAAATAGTTGGTCGGCTCATCTAATAGTAATACTTCTGGTTGCTCAAGTAGTAACTTTGCAAGTAATACTTTTGTACGTTGTCCACCACTTAATGCCGCAACATCACGATCTAGACCAATTGCATCAATTCCAAGTCCACGCGCTGCTTCTTCAATTTTAATATCTAATAAATAGAAACCGCCTGCTTCAAGAGCATCTTGAATTTCTGCCATTTCCTCAAGAAGTTCTTCTAATTCTTCTGGTGTAGCAGTTCCCATTTTTTCTGCAACTTCATTTAATGCTTTTTCTTTTTCAAATAAAGGTAAAAATGCATCTGCTAATACATCACGAATTGTGCGACCGGGTGTTAAAATTGTATGTTGGTCTAAGTAACCGTAATTTGTGCCAGGTGTCCATTCAACACGACCTTCATCATGGATAAGCTGACCAGTAATTATATTCATAAATGTTGATTTCCCAACACCGTTTGCTCCAACTAATCCAACGTGCTCTCCTGCGAGTAAGCGCATGGATACATCTTTAAATAATGTGCGATCACCAAATGTATGACCTAATTTTTCAACAGTTAATAAGCTCATAATGTCCTCCGTTCATTTCTAAATAGTGTCTTGAATCATGATACTAAATTCTTGGATATAATGCTATCATTTCAAAAATATATAATATAATTGACCAGTGAGGGATGCGATTATAAAAGTATGATGGGTTACTTTGCAAGAAATAAGCGATGCAAG
The DNA here is from genome assembly GCF_022487605.1 of Bacillus sp. ES1-5. NCBI lineage: Bacteria > Bacillati > Bacillota > Bacilli > Caryophanales > Bacillaceae > Bacillus > Bacillus sp. ES1-5. The sequence goes on from NZ_JAKVPU010000014.1 coordinate 72,070, forward strand.
AGAAATAAAAAAATAAGGTGTAACCATTTAATAAAAGTGGTTACACCTTGTTTTTTTATTTTAAATATCCACGAACAATTCCGCGTAAGCGATTTGCGTGGAATTTGCGCTTATCATTAGAAATATTTTGTGTCATACGGAATGTTGCCGCAGCGACAGCACGTAAGAAATAAGGGAATCCATAGTGTAGGCGAATAACCCTACCAAAACCACCAGCATAAGAAATGGCACGTTTTAATGATTGTTCATTAATAATTTCCTCTTTTACAGGATGGTATACGAACAGATCTTTTCTAAATAAACCAGTATAATTTTGTTGCATACCACGTAGTACAAAGTCAGTTTCTTCACCAGCTCCATAAATCGTGCCAGAACCAACACCTAAATCTTCATCAAATGTACCTACATCTTGTACAAATGGCTTTGTGAAGAATAGTGTGAAAGAAGGCCCCATAAATCCATACTTATTATTTAAAATAATGTCTGTATTCGGTGCGTGTATTAAAGAACCCGTTCCTTCCACATTTGTAGTGTTTGTTGAGATGAAATGAACATCTTTATTAGAGTTGAAAGTTTCTAATATACTCTCTAAAACATTTGTTTCATAAATACAATCATCATCTGGAAAAGCGATGATATCACCATCCGCTACTTTTAATCCTGCATTTCGAGCTCTCGATAGTCCTTTAATAGGTGTATAAATGTAATGAATAGAAAATTTTTCTTTATATTCATCAAATAAATCAGAGATTGGTGTATCATTTTGATCTACTACGATAAGTTCAAAGTTTTTGTAAGTTTGTTGTTCAAGTGATTTTAGTAAGTCAAGAATATCATCACGTCTGCCACAAGTAGCCATGATTAAAGAAAATTTCAAGTTTAACAGCTCCTTTTAGAGATTGCGTTTAAGCTTTTTTGAATCGTGCCAGTATCTTTTCAAGTAGTGAAAATAGAATTTCATCCTTTGTTATAAAGAGGATAAGGGAATATGTTAATCCACATGTCATTATTACTAGGATGACTTGTAGTATTTGTCCAGATACGAGCATATCAATAACGAATGCTATCGGTACAAATGTTAGTGAATAAAATAGATATTTAAGTTTTTGTATATCGAATAACGTATAATTCACTTTTAATTTCTTTTTCACATAAATATATTCAAATGTGATTAAGAAACAATTCGCAATTGTTGTTGTGAAAATTGCGGTTGTTGGTGTAAGTACATGGAAGTATATTAGTGCAATATTGGATGCTAAGTTGATAAATCCACAAATGAATAAAAATCGCACTAAAATGCTTTCTTTCTTTTTTACATAAATAATTTGATTCGATAAAATGGACTCAATACCGACTGTAATCATATAGAAGGCGAAAACAATTAATGTATTACCAGCCTCAGCAAATTGTTGTCCACCGTAAATAACAACAGCTCCATGAGCAATGAGCATTAAACCAATTGAGGCAGGGAATAGGGTAATGAAATATACTTTTGAAATTTTGTTTAATAATGATTCGTATTCCATTTCAGATGCGTTCCCTGATAAGTAAGACAGTCTTGGAACGGTTACTTGTACAACACTTAACATAAGTGTATTAATAATCATCATAATTTGAAAAGCCATTACGTAATATGCAACTTCTTCTTTTCCAACATATACCCCTAAAACAAGACGATCTAATTGAGTATATAAAATATTAGCATTTGAAAAAATCAAGACTAATAGTAACGGTTTTAAATGAGGAATAATCGTTAAGTCGGAAAAATCAAATTTCACTTGGCGTTTCACATATATAAAGCTAATAGAGTGGTTTAAAAATGTCGATAATACTAATAAACCAGCAAATGTTTTGTAATCGTCGACCCCATGAATGAAAGAGAAAAGAAGTACGACATAGATTAATCGAACGATAACTGTTTTTTTAGTGATGAAGTCATAATTTTCATATGCTTCATTGAACCATTCCACATAAAACATATTAGATATAAAGTTAAAACCGAAAATAAGAAGAACAGGAAATAGACTTTCATGTCCGAATCCAATATAACTAAAGAGCACAAAGGCTGATAAAGCCAAAATACTAGTTGTGAAATTAATTACATAGAGACTTGTAAATAACTTAGAAACTTTCTTTTTATCGTTTTTAATTAAGCTAATTTCACGTAAACCATATTGATATACACCAAATACGGCGAACACGAAGAAGTAATTGAAAAAAGTTTCAGCAAGGTTAACGGTTCCAATTGAATTTGCTCCTAATGTTCGATATGCGTAAGGACCAACTAAAATTGGAAGTATAATATTAAACGTGTTGAGCAGTATTTTATAAAAAATATTTGAAGCAATTGATTTCTGCATAATTTCACCTTTCCATTAAAATAATCCAGTTTCATTAAAACACTTGCTACGTCATAGTAAGGTTTTTTTACTAGAGTTCATTCTCTCAATATAATGAAGTGTAAGGTGTTTTCTACACTGTTTACAAATCCTTAAATTGTTTGTTGACCACCCGTATAAGTGTACCCTACATAAACTTTGTAAAGCAACTGTTGATGAGATAGAACCGTATTATAAAGTGAAACTTTAATCAGTGGGGGGGTTTGTACATTCCCGATTGATTATCAACCCTCACCAATCGGGCGTTTACGGGCAAAAGGGCTCCCGCCTAACGTCTTTGCTCCAGCTGAATTTTGACGTGGGAGTTTTACAGCCCATAAATGGCAGGATAAATGAGATTTTATTAATTAGAAGAAGTTAATAGCGAACGGTTATGTATAAAAATATTACATAATATGTGTGAAAAGGAGTAATGGTTGTATGAAGGTGTGGAATTGTTTATAAAAAATGAGCGAATATGTGATAGCTATTCGCTCAAAAGATGCTTTAATGGTGAAGTTCTATATACTCCAAGGTTTACTTAAAGTTAGAACTTCAGCCATTTCCTTGCTTTTTACACGCCCTTTTTTTCTATTTTCTGCACGCTCAGAACCAGTTGTGTGTAGCCAATGTTCTTCTTCCGTTTCAGGTAGTACTTGTGGAACAGATGAAGGTTTTCCATCTTTTAATGCAACGAATGTAATGAAACATGTTGCAGCTATTCTACGTTCGCCTGCTAATAAATTCTCTGCAATTACTTTTACGAACACTTCCATTGAAGATTTTCCTGTATAACATACGAATGCTTCATAACAAACAGAATCTGCTTGGTGAATTGGAGTTAAAAAATCAACAGAATCGATAGATGCTGTTACGCAATGTTTACGGCTATGTCTTGCAGCTGCAATTGAAGCGATACTATCAATTTCCGCTAATAATTTTCCTCCAAAAAGTGTTTGATGATTATTTAAATCATTCGGAAAAACACGTGTTGTTTTAATTGCTTTGGATTCTCGCATGAATTTCTTTTCCATATGGTCAGCCCCTATTTTCTGTTTTCAATCAGAATGACATGTATTGTAAGTGGAGTACAAAAAATTAAAAATCGATAGATATTTAATGAAGTAAAGAATTCCAGAAGAGGGTTAGTAAAACTTCTGTATTTGTATTCATGTAACTGAAAGAAAATTTATTACTATATAAAGTGTAGTGTAAAAGAGGATTCGCTTACATTGCAAGTGAAAAAATTAGGACCCTGTATTTGTCATAGAAATTCCCTATCAGCTGTGTACCTATTCATGATAGAATCGTTTTGTTATGAATGGAAATAGAGGTGCAATGGACATATGAATCATATACAAACAAATTTTTCGTCTTTTTTCAGTAAAGTAATGATTGGTGCGATGCTCGCATTTTTTGTTTATAGTTGTTGGTCAGCGTTTGAAACAAGTAAACAATTTTTTGGCGACAGTACAACAAGTGTAGCAATCGTATTGGTTATTTTTGTTATTCTCATGCTGTTAGTGGCATCGATTTTACAGTATCGTTTTACAGATAAACAATTTCTTGTTTTTCTTATAAGTACATCTATAATTGTGAGACTTAGTATGGTTCTATTTGTAGACATTCCGATAATTGGTGATATGAAAGCTATGTTTGAGTCTGCAAAGCAGATTGCAATTGGTAATAACGTAGAGAACGTAGCGCAGTTACCTTTTATTATTTATGAATCAATTATTATTCGTGTATTTGGTGATACAGTATTCGCATTGCAGTTATTCAATATTTTATTTTGCACAGGGACTGCATTTTTCATTTATCGTATTGCAGCAATTGTTTTTGGAGAAGAATGCGGCCGTATTGCTTCTGTATTTTACGCTTTATATATTCCGAATATATTTATGAGTTCCTTATTAACATCAGAATCGCTCGCAATATTTTTATTTTATTTGGCTTGCTACATACTTTTATATAAAGGTTTAGATCATCCTTATATGTGGGTACTTTCAGCAATTTTATTTGCATGCAGTAATATGATTTTCCCAATGGGATTATTCCTTCCTATTTTTATTGCTGTATATGTGTTGTTAATTGAATTCTTTCAATCAGCAATGAAGCAAAAAGTACTATTAAAGATGATAGGGATACTTATTCTATTTTATAGTGCTCATTTTGGTGTGAGTTATGGAATTCAGACAATGGGAATGTCACAATATACAATTTCAAATGAGACGTATGTTCAATCTGTTTTAATTGGAAAAGGTAAAAATGAGGGAAAAATAACAAAGAATCAAAGCGTAACAGAGCATATTGATCAAAAGCTAAAAGAGATTGAAGAAGAAAGATTTAAACTTTTAAAGCCGGTAATTAATCAATTCTCAGGTGAGGGAATACATTCTATTCTATTTAAAGGCGAAAAACTTATATATATAGCGGTAACATTATTTATGTCTATAGCTTTATTACACTTTCTTATTAAGAAACAACAAAACGAAGGATATATGTTGTTCGTTTTGTTAATTAGCGGATACGTATTGTTAAGGCTCTTCCAAGTAGATATGGCATATTACAATCTTATTGTGCCAGCCTTGTTTATTTTGCAAAGCTTTGGTGTTTATATGAGTTATGTTTATTGTCAAAAAATATTCTTCAGAAAATAAAAAGAATCCAGTTTGGATTCTTTTTTTTATGGATGGGAGATGAGGACTAAGAGTCAGCGGAGATGAAGAATCTCTACTGACATAAGCTTCACCCTATCTATTCAGTTCTAGTTGTAAACTATCAGCTGTTAGAGCCATTTTTGAGGAATCGTCTTGAATTCCTTTCATTACTTGTGAAATGGTTTCTAGCTCATTTTCAATTTTTTTATTCTGTTCTTTCGAGTTAGACATGTCTTTTACAATTTCTTGGAAGTATTGATCTGTTGCAGACATACCATCCGTTCCTTCAGATACGAGGGAGCTAATTTGTTTCACTGAAGAAGAGACACGAACAATTTGTTCATTTGTTTTTTCAACGAGCTTTGTAACGTTGAATATAGATTCTTTCGTTTGCTCTGATAACTTGCGAATTTCTCCAGCTACAACAGAAAAGCCTTTGCCAAATTCTCCAGCACGTGCAGATTCAATAGCAGCATTTAGTGCGAGCAAATTTGTTTGCTCTGCAATTGATTTTACAATATCTATAATCTCGTTAATTTTGTTAGAAATATCGAGAAGTTCATGAGTATCTGTAATAATCGTTTCCATGTTTGTTTGAATGTATTCCATTCGTTTATTTTGCTGATTTAATTGTTCTTTCCCTTTATTCGCTTTTTCTTCTGATGTTGTAGCTAATGATGTACCTGTTTTGGCAATTTCTACAATAGTTTCAGATTTAGCGGTTAACTGTTGAATAGAAGCGCTCGTTTTTTCAGATACAGATGCTAGTTCTGTTGCAATATGCGTAATGGTCATAGCTGTTATTTCTTTTTCTTTTTCGTGTTCTTTTTGCATTCTTTCATATTCATATTCATAGGCCGCAATAACGAGTTCTTGTTCAAGGGTAAATAATTTGTTTATTACGTTTATAGAATAAGAAAAATCGTCAATTGTTGTAATTTTTGTTTGTAAAATCTTCATGATAGAGCGGAATAATTCTTGGTAAGCAGCTGTATACCACTTTCGATGTAAGCCAATTTGTACATGTCTTTTGGCAATTCTAACACGTTGTTCAATAAAATCTTCATGCATGTCTCCGCTGAATAATTCTTTTATGTGCGTTTTTAAAGTTTGCTTTAATTTTGGAATAGAGCTATAACGTTCAATAATAGTAATTAAATTAGGTTGTTTTGTAATATTGGCATAGAATTTTTCCGTAATCCAATCAATTTCTTCATAAATAAAGGGCTGTAGTACCTTTACGATTTGTAAATCTTCTTTTGAAATATGTAGCATATCCATTTGAATCTGCAGTTCAGAATTAGTAGGCATGTTAAAAGTGATTTTTTGATCCTTACTTAATTCAAGTATACTGGCGTTTGTTTTATTTGTATGTTTTTTAAAAACCCCAAGCATCGTTCTTCCCCCTGTATATAAAGCGTTTTCATTTTTGGTTCTAATATAATTATATATTTTTATATACAATTACTCTATATTAGTGTGTAGAATAGTATATAAATTAAGAGAATTCTATGTAGAATCCTCTTAATGGCCTTTATTAATTTTAGCATGTGTTTTAAAGAAAACTGGGAAATGTACATTATATATTACAGTGACAACACGAATAATGAATGTTACTAATAAACAAACATAGAAAGCTAATACGTGTGCCCCCATTGCATATGTGATTAGGAAACTAATTGCTCCTAAGATAGAAGCGATTGCGTAAATCTCTTTTCGGAATACGTAGGGGATATCTTGAGCGCAAATGTCACGCAAAATACCGCCTCCAATACCTGTAATGACTCCCATTGAAACAACTAAAAATGAGGCGTCAACATGATGTGACATTGCCGCATTTGCACCAATGGCTGTAAAAACACCTAAGCCAACAGCATCAGAAAGCATGATAACGACTTGCAGTTTATTGATACGCTCAAAAAACATACAAGTAAATAATGCTGATAATACACTTACAAAAAAGTAAATGGGTTTAACAAATGCGACAGGAGGCAGGTTACCGATCATAATATCACGAATAATACCGCCGCCGAGCGCAGTGGCTACAGCTAAACAAAGGACACCGAATAAATCTAAATCTTTTTTTAAACCAACTAATGTACCAGAAATAGCAGCGGCGATAATGCCAAGAAACGTAAATATGTCGATTAATAACATTGCTGTAATCCCTTCCTCCTAAAGATGTTCCAGAGAAAAAGTATACACTAAAGTTATGTAAATAACAATGCATTTTCTTTACATGTAGAAAAAAAGAAAAAATGAGGAAAGAAAGCGCTTGAAAATGCAAATATGCTTTTTTCTATAAGGTAAGATTGGGGAGAAATGTGAGACGTTTAATTAAAAAATATATGTTATAATAAATATTTGAGATAAGAAAAAAATATTAACAGTATAGATTGAAATTAGGTAATAGTTATGGAGGTTCTAGATGTTAAGCGAAAATAGTAAAAGTAATAAATTTGAAAATTTCCTATTAATCTTTATTTTGTTGCAACCGATTTTAGATTTACTTACAGCGTTCTGTATCATGGTTTTAAAAATTGATACGACCATTGGAGTTATTACACGCTTATTCGTTATGTTCCTAAGCGGGATATATATTTTAATTCAAACGAAGAAACAAGGAAATATAAAATATATATTGTATATAATCTTAGTGGGAATAGTCTTCACCATCGGATTGATAAATAATAAGCTTACAAAAGATCCTATGGTACTTACAGAGGAAATTAAATTTATAGCGAAAGCATTATATCCGTTTGTTATGCTTACTTGTTATGTGTTTGTATTTAAGTCTTTAAAAGAGAAAAGCCATTCAAATTCAAAAATGCGTGACTATATTACGTATGCATCGCTAATTATAGGAGTAGTCATGGTAGCTTCGATTACTACTGGAACAGATTATAATAGTTATGAATGGGTAAAGTTAGGATCACGCGGTTGGTTTTATGCAGGTAACGAACTAGGATCTATTTTAGCCATCATGTGTCCAATTGTTATTTTGTATTCAATTGAAAGAACAAAAAGTATAGGTAAAGCGTACTATTGGATTCCTTCAATTTTAGTTGTTTATTCACTATTTGCAATTGGGACAAAGGTTGGCGTAGGAGCAATCTTTGGATCAATGGCTATCGCAGTTGTTATGTGCTTTATTCAAGCATTTACACAGCGTAAAGATGGAAAGAAACATGCCTATTTATTAAATGGTTTTCTTGCAATAACTGTATTTGTAGGCATATTGGCATATACACCTTTTTCACCGTTTATGAAAAATATGGGATTCCATTTCCAATTAATTGAACAAGAACAGAGTGCGAAAAAGGAAGAGAAAAAGAAGGAGGAAGCTAAAGAGCACAAACCTCCTGTGACAGAGCAAGAAAAAGAGAAAGAAAAAGCAAAAGAAAAAGTAGCGGAGAAGAAAGAAGAAACGCAAGCGCTTATTTTTAGTGGGCGTCAATTATTTGAACAGATGTATAAAGATTTCTATAATGAAGCCCCAATGTCTCAAAAATTATTAGGAATGGGTTATGCTGGTAACTATAAAGAACAGCCGAAATTAATTGAACGTGACTTCCACGATTGGTTCTATTCTTTCGGAATCATAGGGTTCATTTTACTTGTAATTCCATTCTTATACTTTGGTATTAAATTTATTGCATGTATATTTACTAAATTTAAACAAATATTCACAGTGAAATATGCAATGATGATTGCAGCAATACTTCTCGGATTAGGTATCTCATTCATGGCTGGTCATATTTTAATTGCACCTGGAGTGAGTTTCTACTTAGTATTAATCATGGCATATTTAATAGTTGACTTGGAAATTGAATGATAGAAAAATAAAAGCTAGCATAATGTTAGCTTTTATTTTGTTATAGTAAATAAAAAGAAAAAAATGGGGGATGTAAGAAATGAAAGTGTTGCATATGAATGCTGGTGCAGAAGAAGGTGGGGGGAAAACACATATTATTTCACTTTTATCTCAATTTTCAAAGGAAGAAGTGGAATTAATGGTATTTGAAGAAGGTGCGATTGCTAGAGAGGCGAGAAACCTTGGTATTCAAGTGCATGTTTTTACCCAATCATCTCGGTACGACCTATCAATTCTTTCAAAAATAAGAGCATTTATTAATGAAAATCAATTTGACATTGTGCATACACATGGCGCACGAGCAAATTTCTATCTCTCCCTCTTGAAAAAAGGTATAAAAGCGAAATGGATAATGACTGTCCACAGTGATCCAACTTTGGATTTTATGAAGAGGGGATTAAAAGGATGGGTATTTACGAAGTTAAATTTACGTTCTTTCAGGAAGGTAGATTTATTCTTTGCAATTACGGAAAACTTTAAGAGAAACATAATAAAACTAGGTGTACCAGAAGAGAAGATTTGTACGGTTTATAATGGAATTGAGTATGATAATACTCCAGCAAAACCTTATGATAAGAGTGAATTTGGCATCGATGAAGGAGTATTTACAGCCATTCAAGTAGCGCGTCTTCATCCTGTTAAAGGTCATGATATTTTATTTGAAGCGTTACAAAAAATTAAAATTCAAAATATAAAGGTGCTCTTGCTTGGTGATGGACCTATAGAAGCAGAATTAAAAGAGATGGTGAAACAAAAGGGCTTAGAGGATAAGGTGATGTTTCTAGGTTTTCGTACAGATTCCAAAGAATTATATGCATCTGCACACATTAATTTGTTAACCTCTTATAGCGAAAGCTTTCCTCTTGTTTTATTAGAAGCGGCTAATCAGCGCTTAACATCTATTGCAACAAATGTAGGTGATATGAGAAAGTTAATAGTTGATGATACGTATGGATGGGTTGTACCAATTGGTGATGCAGACTCGTTAGCAAACGCGTTAGAAAATGCTTATGAAAAATGGTTGAATGGTGAATTAGAAGCGATGGGAAATCGTTTATATAATCATGCATCTACTCATTTCTCGCTAAAAAATTTGTATGAAGATACTTATAATGCATATAAAAAACTTTTACTGAAATAGAGAGGATAGTTAATCATGGAAGTAAAAACGGTTGATATTCTAGGTGTTCCTTTTTCTACAATGACAATGGATGAAACAATCCAATATTTGAAGGGACAACTAGAATTGGAGCGAACTCATACTTTTCAGGTAGTAACAGCGAATCCTGAAATTGTTATGTGTGCAAAAAAGGATGAAATATTCCATAAAACATTATTAAATACAGATTTAATTACACCTGATGGTATTGGAGTTGTAAAAGCAAGTGGTATGTTAGGTACACCTGTAAAGGAACGTGTAGCAGGTTTTGATTTAATGTGTAATCTATTTGCAAAGTTATCAGAGGAGAATAAACCGGTATCTGTTTTCTTACTTGGTGCAAAACCGCATGTTGTACAAGCTGCAGCAGATCATTTAACGAAGACGTATTCAGCTGTATCTATTGTGGGTACACAAGATGGGTACTTTAAACAAGAAGAAGAAGAGACTATCGTTTCTCGTATTCAAGAAGCAAAACCAGATTTATTACTTGTCGCGCTTGGTTTCCCAAGACAAGAGAACTTTATCCAAACTAATAAGCATCGTTTAGAAACGAAGATGGCTGTTGGAGTCGGCGGAAGTTTAGATGTATGGGCTGGAGAGGTAAAACGTGCACCAAAATGGATTCAGGCGATTAACTTAGAGTGGTTTTATAGATTGTGTAGTAATCCAACGCGCTGGCGTCGTCAGTTAGTATTAGCGGAATTTTTAAAAGAAGTCATGCGTTCGAAAAAGTAGCGGAATATCGCTACTTTTTTATTTGGTCATTTTTAATAAAATGAGGTTTTGCTCATCCACCACTGATGGTTAACCTTCATCAATCGGACGTTTAATGGCAGTTAATCTTCCATCTAGCCTCTTTGCTTCAGCTGAATTTTGAGGTGGGAGTCTTACTGCCCTCAAATAGTGGGATAAGTATTTTACTTTTTGGGAATGATGAAGGAGAATTTTTTACACGAAAGTATTTTACTTATGCAATTCACACATGTAAAATGATGTGTAAAGACAGCTGTGTAAGGAGGACTTCTTGTGGGCAAGGTGAAGGAAATTTCGAAGCGAAAGCTACTTGGTATAGCAGGGCTTGGATGGTTATTTGATGCAATGGATGTTGGAATGCTTTCATTTGTAATGGTAGCATTGCAAAAAGATTGGGGATTAAGTACGCAAGAAATGGGCTGGATAGGTAGCATTAATTCAATTGGTATGGCAGTCGGAGCGCTCGTTTTTGGAATACTATCAGATAAAATAGGGCGGAAATCAGTCTTTATTATTACATTATTACTATTTTCTATCGGTAGTGGTTTAACTGCTTTAACGACGACACTTGCGATGTTCCTTGTGTTACGATTTTTAATTGGTATGGGGCTTGGCGGAGAGCTTCCCGTTGCTTCTACATTAGTATCAGAGAGCGTTGAAGCACATGAACGTGGAAAAATAGTTGTGTTATTAGAAAGCTTTTGGGCAGGTGGATGGCTAATCGCAGCTCTTATCTCGTATTTTGTAATTCCGAAATATGGTTGGGAAGTTGCAATGGTATTGAGCGCGGTTCCGGCATTATATGCTTTATATTTAAGATGGAATTTACCGGATTCTCCGAGATTTCAAAAGGCTGAAAAAAGACCATCTGTTATCGAAAATGTAAAGTTGGTTTGGTCTGGTGAATATCGTAAGGCAACAATTATGTTATGGATTCTATGGTTTTCTGTTGTCTTTTCTTACTATGGGATGTTCCTTTGGTTACCTAGTGTAATGGTATTAAAAGGATTTAGTTTAATAAAAAGTTTCCAGTACGTACTTATTATGACGTTAGCTCAATTGCCAGGATATTTCACGGCTGCTTGGTTTATTGAACGACTTGGTCGTAAGTTCGTTTTAGTTACGTATTTAATTGGTACAGCGTGTAGTGCTTACTTGTTTGGAGTGGCGGAGTCATTAACAGTATTAATCGTAGCAGGCATGTTACTATCCTTCTTTAATTTAGGTGCTTGGGGTGCATTATATGCTTATACACCGGAGCAGTATCCAACGGTTATTCGTGGTACAGGTGCAGGGATGGCAGCAGCATTCGGTCGTATTGGTGGTATTCTTGGGCCGCTATTAGTAGGATATTTAGTTACTTCACAGGCTTCACTATCACTAATATTTACGATTTTCTGTGGATCAATTTTAATTGGCGTAGTTGCTGTAATTGTACTTGGGCAAGAAACGAAGCAACGAGAATTAGTATAAGGTGAAACTTTAATCGGTGAGGGATTTATTCCCCACTGATTATTAGCCAGCACCAATTGTGTTTTTGGGGAAGTAATACTCATTTCTTCGCATTTAGTGAGTGTTACTTCCTACAAATAATGGAATAAAAGGACAGGGGAACCGTCGTGGTTTCCTTTTTTCTGTTTTTTTAGATAAATAATGGTATAGTAAGAAAAAGGGAATGTTTCTTATAAAAGCGAATGTATACAACAAGACATATGGACAAAAGAATTAGGTGGTTGAAGAAATGAAAATTTTACTGATCATGGAAGAAGCAGAAGAGCGAAGAAGTTTAGCTGAAAAATTTACTGAAAATATAAGGAATGTAGAATGTTTTGAAGCGAATACGGGAACAGAATCCTTATTTATTATGAAAAAGCATACACCAGATTTTGTTTTCTTGAATTCAAAATTACTAGATGGAACTGGTTTTGAATATGCGAGTTTATTACGGGAAGTAAATTGTTATACGAAATTGATTTTTATGGGTGAAGATATAGAAGAGTCTATTACGGCATTTCGTTTTCAAGCATTCTATTATTTACTACGCCCATTTCGTGAGGAAGATTTGCAATTCCTTTTATATAGAATGTGTAAAGAGCAAGGCGAGAAAGCAAAGAGTTATTTGCGAAAACTACCGATAGAAGGTCAAGAGGGAATTCGGTATATTTTCCCTGAAGATATTGTATATGTAAGCAAAAATAAGGAAAACAAAACGGTTTCAATTTATACAACAAATAATCAGTATATTTCAACATATACACTTCAAGAGCTGGAAAATAGGCTAAATGCATATGATTTTTTGCGTGTGCATAAAAGTTATTTAATTAATATGTCATATGTACAAGAACTAAAACCTTATTATAATGGCACATATAATCTGTATCTAGATAAATATGATGAGCAACCGATTCCAGTTAGTCGTAATTATGTGAAACGACTTCGAAATAAGATTGAATTATAGTAGGTAATGCGAATTTTTTAACATGATAAACTAAAAATCCTTCATGATAAGGAGGATTCAAATTAAATATTCAGAAAATTTAGTACAATCCCACTAAGCGATAGTATTGGGGGGATTGTATGTGAAAACATTGAAGTCGATTTTACTATGGGGAGTTATTGCAGCAGTAGGCGCAGGTGCTTTTGGTGTAATAGCTTTATCACAAGGTGAAACTATTAATGCCGTTTGGCTCTTAGTAGCTGCGGTATGTGTGTATGCAGTTGCTTACCGCTTTTATAGTAGATTTATAGCGAGAAAGGTATTTGGTTTAGATAATAATCGGCAAACGCCAGCCCATACATTAAACGATGGAAAAGATTATGTTCCAACAAATAAGTGGGTATTATTTGGGCACCATTTTGCAGCAATTGCTGGGGCAGGCCCTTTAGTAGGACCGATTTTGGCAGCGCAAATGGGATATTTACCAGGGACAATATGGATTATTGTTGGGGTAGTTGTCGCTGGAGCTGTACAAGATTTTGTAATTTTATTTGCTTCGATGAGACGGAATGGTAAATCTTTAGGAGAAATGATTAAAGATGAGATCGGTCCTGTTACAGGGCTTATTGCAATGATAGGCATTTTAGGCATTATGATTATTTTATTAGCAGTATTAGCATTAGTAGTAGTAAAGGCGCTTGTCGGAAGTCCTTGGGGAATGTTTACAATAGCAGCAACGATTCCTATCGCTATTTTAATGGGAGTGTACATGCGCTACATTAGACCTGGCCGGGTTGGTGAAGGGTCAGTAATCGGAATTATTCTACTTATACTGTCTCTTATTGGAGGACAGTATGTAGCAGAACATCCAACGCTTGCAAGCATGTTCACATTTAGCGGTGAGACGATTGCTATTATGCTTATTGTATATGGATTTATCGCATCGGCCTTACCGGTTTGGATGCTTTTAGCACCACGTGATTATTTAAGCACATTTTTAAAAGTCGGAACAATTGTTGGATTAGCAATTGGTATTTTAATTGTAGCACCAGATTTACAAATGCCAGCAGTTTCGAAATTTATCGATGGAACAGGTCCTGTTTTCTCTGGAAACTTATTCCCATTCTTATTTATTACAATTGCTTGTGGTGCGGTGTCTGGATTCCATGCCCTCGTTTCATCAGGTACGACACCAAAAATGATTGAACAAGAGGGACACGCGCAGCCAATCGGTTATGGGGCAATGTTAATGGAGTCATTTGTAGCGGCGATGGCCATGATTGCGGCTTGTGTATTAACACCAGGAACTTATTTTGCAATTAATAGTCCCGCGGCACTTATCGGTACGGATGTCTCGCAGGCAGCTCAAGTTATTTCTTCATGGGGATTTGCTATTACACCAAATGAACTAAAAGATCTTGCTGTAAACGTTGGAGAGCAAACGATTTTATCACGCACAGGTGGTGCACCAACGTTAGCGATAGGTATGGCGTATATTTTCTCACAAGTAATAGGTGGAACAGCCATGATGGCCTTTTGGTATCATTTTGCAATCCTCTTTGAAGCTCTATTCATTTTAACAACAATTGATGCTGGAACACGTGTAGGCCGATTTATGATTCAAGATATTTTAGGACATGTATATAAGCCATTTGGGAAAACGGATTCTACATTAGCGAATGTGATAGCTACAACGTTATGCGTATTAGGGTGGGGTTATTTCTTATATCAAGGGGTGGTAGATCCGCTTGGTGGAATTAATACGTTATGGCCACTTTTCGGTATCGCAAATCAAATGTTAGCAGGTATTGCATTATTACTTGGAACGACAATTTTGTTCAAAATGGGGAAAAAGGCATATGTTTGGGTGACACTTATTCCAACTGTTGGATTGCTTATTGTAACGATGACGGCGGGTTATCAAAAGCTATTTCATGAAAATCCTAAAATAGGATTTCTATCTCATGCAAAGGTGTTTCAGGGAGCATTAGATGAGGGGAAAGTGTTAGCACCAGCGAAAAATGTTGCTCAAATGAAGCAAATTATTTTCAATGATTATATTGATGCAGCACTTTGCGGGATTTTTATGATAGTTGTAATCGCTGTATTAATTTCTGCAATTCGAATTTGGATTCAAGTATTAAGAAATAAGCCGATGCCGCTAAAAGAGGCGCCATATATTTCTAGAGATGAAAGTGAGTCGAGGAACTATTATGCTTAAACGACTACGGAAAGTATGGGGACAAAGAAAACACTTTATTAGTTTACTGGTTGGGGTACCAAGTTATGAAACATATGTAGAGCATATGAAAAAGCATCATCCAGAAGAAGAGGTTGTATGTCAAAAACAATTTTTTGCAGAAGCGCAAGAAGCTAGGTTTAATGCAAAGGGTGGAAAGATATCACGGTGTTGTTAATAAAAAGGGCGAATTTTCGTCCTTTTTTATTTTTTGCTGTTTCACGTGGAACAGCAAAAAATAAATAAAAAGCTTTGGGAATTATAGGTATTTCGTATACAATAAAATAAGGAAAGGGAGAGATAGAAAAGTTGGGAGATTATTTTATGTTAAGGGACTTATTTGTAAACACAACCATTATTCTTTCCTTTATTTTTGCTGGAGGTCAGCTTTTACGAGATAGGCCGTTAAAAGAAGAGTTTTCTCTTTGGCAGAAATGTGTAGTAGGTATTCTTACTGGAATATTAAGTGTACTGTTGATGCATTTTGGTGTACATATTGAAGATATTATGTTGGATCTACGTTATTTAGCTGTTATTTTGGCAATTATAATTGGAGGTCCGATAGCTAGTAGTATAACAGTTACTATTATATTAATTACCCGATTATTTTTTACTGAGTACTCTTTAGCCTCTGAATTGGCTTGTTATACAATTGTATTGATAGGTTTTGGAATTATTTTTATTTGGCGGATGAAAGCTTCTATATTTAAAAGGTGGATCTGGTTTAATGTATATAGTTTATCTATTTTAGCGGTGCCACTTTCTATTTTATTTAAGGATATGTCTATAGTAGCATTATATTTAGTTTGTAGTGGTGTTGCAGCATATATCACATTTATAAGCGCAAATTATGTATTGCAATCCAATGAGTTATTTCAAACGATGAAGCAATACGCAACGATAGATGCATTGACAGGTTTAGGAAATGTAAGACAGTTTGATTTAGAGATGAATCGTCATATTGGTAATAAGCGCATGAAAAATGATTCACTTTGTTTACTACTTATAGATATTGATCACTTTAAGTGTGTAAATGATACGTATGGGCATCCTGCGGGAGATGAAGTATTAAAACAAATGGGGCATATTTTACGAGAAGTTTCAATGTTTCCAGATTTGGCTTTTCGAAAGGGTGGGGAAGAGTTCGCACTTTTGATACCGCAGAAAGGATTAGCTTATGGAATGCGTATGGGGGAACAAGTTCGTACGGCTGTTGAAAACCATCCATTTCAATTGCTAAATGGAACAAAAATAAAAATTACAGTTTCAGTAGGAATTTCAGTGTATGAAGAATCACCAGAGCTATTTATTCAAGCTGCTGATGATGCATTATATTACTCCAAAAGAAATGGTAGAAATCAGGTTAGTTCTGCATCTTAAAGGTAAGATGACCAGAAGAGCTTATAAAAAAACACCCACAGAGAGGAAATATATAAACTCTGTGGGTGTTTTCATTTATATGTTAGACAAGTTCTTTTGATGCAACGAATTTACGATATGCACCGTGATGTGTTGGGCCTACGTATTCGTTGATCTTGAATGAATAACGGATAGCAGCTGTGATAAATTCTTTAGCAGTTTTTACTGCTTCTTTCACAGTTTTTCCTTTTGCAAGTTCTGCTGTAATTGCAGCAGAATATGTACAACCTGCGCCGTGTGTATTTGTCGTATCAATTTTTTCTGATTCTAGAAGATCGAATGTTTCTCCATCATATAGGACGTCGATTGCAGTTTCCGTACCAAGCTTGCTACCGCCTTTAATTAGGACGTATTTCGCACCTAAAGCGTGGATTTTTTTTGCTGCTTCTTTCATGTCTTCAAGAGAATTAATCTTTACGCCACTTAATTGGTAAGCTTCAAATAAGTTTGGTGTTACAACTAATGCTTTTGGAACAAGAACGTCACGTAAGCAATCGTTCGTTTCAGGATGTAATGCTTCATCAGCACCTTTACATACCATAACAGGGTCAACTACTACATTTTTGAAATTATGTTTTTCGATTGTTTCAGCAACCATTTCAATAATTTCTACTGATCCAAGCATACCTGTTTTTAAAGCATCTACTCCAACACCTTCAATTGTCGTTTCTAATTGTGGTTTTAATGTAGAAGCTGGGATTGGGAATACGTTATGTGCCCAACTGTTATGTGGATCCATCGTTACGATTGTCGTAAGAGATGTCATTCCGTATACACCAAGTTCTTGGAATGTTTTTAAATCTGCTTGTATACCAGCACCGCCACTTGTGTCAGAACCAGCGATAGTAAGTGCTTTATTTAATGTCATTATGAAATCCCCCTCAAGTGATATAATGAAAACTATGTTTTCACCATTATATCAATGTTACGAATAAGTACAAAGTGAAAAGTAGATGATTTACTTTAGGGGCGATTTAAAATCTTGTATGTAGGAGATTAGGTATGTTTCGAGATAATCGTACAAATGAATTAGTTATATTAAAAGAAATTGCAGAAACGCTAAATACTTCAAATGATACATATCATGTATTGCAAGCAGTGTTAGAAAAATTACTTAGTGTAACAGGTTTAACGACAGGATGGATTTTTCTTGCGGATGAAAATGGGAGATATACAAAATTAATCGATTACCAGTTACCAGAGGCACTTACATATGAAAACAAACGCCCGATGTGTGAAGGTGAATGTTGGTGTTTACGTGGTTTTGTGGATGGAAAATTAGAGCGAGCTGTTAATATTATTGAATGTAAAAGAATTAACAATGCAATTGAATATAATTGGGGGGATGCGGAAGGGATTCTTCATCATGCTACGGTTCCTTTAAAAGCTGGAGGAGAAAAATTTGGTTTGTTAAATGTGGCAAGCCCAGGTAAAACACATTTTTCAGAAGAAGAATTAGTATTGCTTCAATCAGTTGCTTTCCAAATTGGAACGGCTTTAAAACGAGCAAAGTTATATGAAAATGAAAAGCGAAGAGCGCATTATTATGTGAAATTAGAACGGTTCATTCAAGTTTTAAGGACGATTCATCAATTTAATCTATTGCCTGAAAAAGTTGTAAATCAATTAGGTGAAGTGTTTCACTGGAATCAAGTCTCATTCTTTATTAGGGAAGAGAAAGAATTATCATTGCGGGCATCTTATTGCGAGGAAGAATTGCCAGAGGATATAAAAGAAGCAGCGAAAGAAGCGTTAGAAAAAGGTGAACCTATTTTATTAAACCATCAAATCAGTCATAAGATAGCCTCTAATAGGACAGTTATCGCTACACCAATACAGATTCAAAGTCATATATTTGGTGTTTTATGTGTTAGTTCAAATAATGGTGAATTTGATGTGAATACGATAGATGTACTTCAAGTAATAACAAACCATATTTCTTTCGTGATAGAAAATTTAAGGTTAAATGAGCAACGACGTGAACTTGTACGAATGGAAGAAAGAAATCGGTTAGCAAGGGATTTACATGACTCCGTTTCACAAAAGCTATTTTCGTTAACCTTTATGACAAAAGGCGCTGAGGCAGTTTTAAAAAGTCAAAATGAAAAGGTAGATCAATCTTTGCATGAGATGCGTGAACTAGCGCAAGGAGCTTTAAAGGAAATGAGAACATTAATTTGGCAACTTCGTCCGGCGGGATTAGAAAAAGGCCTATTACCAGCTTTAAAGCAGTACGGTGAAAACTTGGGGCTGAAAATTCGGGAACAAGTTACAGGTGTTCGTGATTTACCGCGCGTAGTAGAGGAAGCACTATGGCGAATTGGACAAGAAGCTTTAAATAACGTAAGTAAACATGCGAATGTCAGAGAAGTGGCGATTTATTTCAAAGTGACGGAGAAGAATGTATCATTAGAAATAGTCGATCAAGGAAACGGCTTTGTAGAAAAGGATATAAAAGAGAAGAGATCACTCGGTATGACTACGATGCGCGAAAGAGTAGAATTAGTCGGTGGAACAATTAAAATTGTAAGTGATAAGAAAAGAACAAGTGTAAAAGTAAACGTACCATTATGATGTGAAAATGAGGGAAGTTTGTGAAAATAAAAGTATTGTTAGTTGATGACCATACAGTCGTTTTAAAAGGATTAGCATTTTTCTTAAGTACACAGGAAGATTTAGCGTTAGTTGGAGAAGCAAATAATGGGAAAGAGGCGTTAGTGAAAGTAGGGGAGACGAATCCAGATGTTGTACTAATGGATCTATATATGCCCGAGATGGATGGCGTTGAGGCGACGGCGTGTATCAAAAAAGAATATCCAAATGTGAAAGTAATTGTATTAACTAGCTTTTCTGATCAGGCGCATGTTTTACCAGCGTTAAGGGCGGGGGCAAGTGGGTATATTTTAAAAGATGTAGAACCGGATCAGCTTGTGGAAGCTATTCGAAGCGCATATAAAGGTAATATTCAATTACATCCGGATATAGCAAATACTCTTCTCTCTCAAACATTACCTGTGGAAGATAAGGAAGAAGAACCTTCTATTCAAGTGGATGTGCTAACGGCGAGAGAAAATGAAGTGTTACAGCTATTAGCGAAAGGGATGAGCAATAAAGAGATCGCTTCTGTTTTAGTTATTACAGAAAAAACGGTAAAAGCTCATGTAAGTAGTATTTTGAGTAAGTTGAACTTATCTGATCGCACGCAAGCAGCATTATATGCAGTGAAAAATGGAATTGTATAAGACAAAAGTCGTAAGACCTAGTTCGCCTTTAGAAGGTGGACTTTTTTTATGGAAAAATACGTCTATGTGAGGACGAAATTGTCTTGATATAAAGATAAAATATGTTTGTAAGCAACAAAACAACAATTACAAGGGATACCTTTTTTGAAAGCATATAACAACAGAAGAGTGAGTACTAGGAGGAAAAACAATGGCAACAGTTTTATTTGTAAAAGCAAACAACCGCCCAGCGGAACAAGCAGTTAGTGTGAAATTATACGAGGCATTTTTAGCAAACTATAAAGAAGCACATCCAAATGATACAGTAGTAGAACTTGATTTATATAAAGAAGAATTACCATATGTAGGCGTAGATATGATTAATGGTACATTCAAAGCAGGTAAAGGATTTGATTTAACTGAAGAGGAAGCAACAGCAGTAGCAGTTGCTGATAAGTATTTAAATCAATTTTTAGAAGCTGATAAAGTCGTTTTCGGTTTCCCATTATGGAACTTAACGATTCCAGCAGTGCTACACACATATATTGATTATTTAAACCGAGCTGGCAAAACGTTTAAATATACGCCAGAAGGTCCAGTTGGTCTAATTGGAGATAAGAAGATTGCATTATTAAACGCGCGCGGCGGCGTATATTCTGAAGGTCCAGCAGCTGAAGTAGAAATGGCTGTTAAATATGTAGCAAGCATGATGGGCTTCTTCGGTGCAACAAATATGGAAACAGTAGTTATTGAAGGACATAACCAATTCCCAGATAAAGCAGAAGAGATCATTACAGCTGGTCTTGAAGAAGCAGCTAAAGTAGCAAGCAAGTTTTAATTGAAAATAGAATCGTCACTCGAAAAAAGTAGCATTAACAGGTAAACGTTAATGCTACTTTTTTTATATTTTAAGTTCATCAGCAAGTTTTTCTAATTGAATTCGATCTTGTATGTAATAGGTTCTTCCGTCTTTTTTTAAGTAATTTTGCTGGCAAAACTGGTTTAATACGTATAAAAGATGGCGATAGCTGACATTTAAGTATTCCGAAGCCTCGGTATGTTTTTCTGTATAACTGTTATTTTGTTCTGTTAATAGAATAAACGCCGCTAATCGATTTTCGAACGGATAACTATTATTTTTGGCATAACTTTCTGTTCGGCTAATTGTTTTTTCACCGATAAATTTACATAATTTCTGTAGAAAGGTAGCATCTTGCAACAAAAGATGCCGACAATCTTTAAGAGGGAGTGCTAAGCACATACAATCTTCAATCACTTCCACCGTTTTCGTAACGGATTCTACGCCAATTAACCCTAATTCCCCAATGAACGAAGGTGCTTGAATAAAGTTAATTAAGGAGACCCTTCCATTTTTATGACTCATATATATTTTCGCCTGCCCGGAAATTAAGTAATAAAGATAAGGAACATCAACTCCTTCAGTACATATCCTTTCTTTCTTTTGAAAGGAATGTAGTTCAGCATACGGTAAGACATTAAAAGAAAAAAGAGTATGGAAGTTGGAAGTTTGCATGTGATGAGAGATTTCTTCGCTATTTTTGCTGACTTTCATATTTTCACCTCATTTTTAGTATGAGATATCTCCTATTATGTTTACAAGAAAGAATGATACGATTTATATGAATTTTTTGTAGAAAAGAGAGTGTGAGGGCTTATGAAAAAATATAAAACACTTTTATTTGATGTAGATGATACATTGTTAGATTTTCAGAAGGCGGAGAAAGTGGCGTTACGTATGCTGTTTGAAGAGAACGGGATCCCTCTAACTAGAGAGGTTGAAGCGCACTATAAAAAAATTAATAAACGTCTTTGGGAGGCTTTTGAAGAAGGGGAAATAAATCGTGATGAAGTCGTAAATACACGATTTTCAATTTTGTTGAAAGAATATGGGGAAGAGATAGATGGGATATTATTCGAAAATAATTATCGTAGCTACTTAGAAGAAGGAAATCAGCTCATGCAAGGCGCATTTGAATTTATAAGTCAAATTCAAAGTGAGTATGATTTATATATTGTGACAAACGGTATTTCTCAGACGCAAGATAAACGTTTACGTAATGCAGGATTACATGCCTTGTTTCAAGATATTTTCGTTTCTGAGGATACAGGATTCCAAAAGCCGATGAAAGAGTATTTTGATTATGTTTTTGAACAAATTCCTAATTTTGTTCCTGAAAAGGGGCTCATTATTGGGGATTCGTTAAGTGCGGATATTAAGGGTGGATATGTAGCGGGAATTGATACTTGTTGGTTTAATCCAGAAAAGAAATCAAATAATAGCGAGATTGTGCCAACATATGAAGTGCAAAATTTTGAAGAGTTATACGCATTATTGAAGCAACGTGTGTAATAAAAATAGGCAGTGGAACTTTTGTCCCTACTGCCTATTTTTATTCGTTTATAGCTTCGTTGTTTTTAGGAAGTGGAAATGCATTACCGATCGCTGCAGCTCCAAGCATCGGTAATAGTAAATTGAGCGGGAAAAACATGAGTAGTAGTAATGTTATAGCAATTGGTTTTCTTAATGCATAGCTTGAAATTGCTGTTGTGACGATGGCTACCGAAGCGATTGGATCTATCGGGATAATGGAGGCTATAGCATATCCGATACTAGATCCAGCAAATATGATTGGGAAAATATGTCCGCCGCGCCAACCTGTATTTAAACAAACGGCAGTAATACATAATTTTAAAATCCCTGAAAGAAGTAGTACCCAGAAGGATAAATGGCTCCATTCCACAACTAAATCTTTTAATTGATGTTCTCCTGAGAATAATGTGTACGGGAGAAAGGTTCCTGTAATTCCTAATAAAATACCACCGATAATACCAAGTGATAGTTTGTATTCTTTTAAGGGATGAATTAATTTCTCTAATGTGAACTCTAATTTGAAATAAAAGAATCCAACTATAGCACCAATACTAGCAAGTGGAAGAAAGGCAATCCATTCATTAAGAGAAAGAGAACCTTCTCCGAAATCAACGATAAAGGATCCGCGATTATCGAATTTACTAAGTAATAAATAAACGGAAAAACCAGCGAAAGTAGTAGCTAAATATACAATTGCTTTTTTTCCTTTAGAAAATTCGTTAATTTGGTCACCCTCATTTTCATTTGGAGCTAAATAACCGAATAGCGGCGCGTTAAAAATTACACTTAAAGTAGCACCAATTCCAATCTCTGTTAGTTCATTCATTCCCTTTAAGGCGAATGTAAAGCGATCCCCTACCCATGTACAAAGTCCACCAATAATTCCAACAAGCGCTGCTTCGGGACCTAAGCTAGCTCCAAAGATTAAAACGATAATCGCAGTTAAAGTAGCTTTATGTACAAAACGGTATTCAATTCTACCTGTTTTTTTATATTCACCCATCACTTCAGGCATAAGACGTGGATATGTGCCGAAGTATTTTTGAGTTAAACCAACGAGAATACCACCGATAGTTGTTACACAAATAGTGTAATACGGGGGAGAAGCGAAAATAGTAGGTAAGTATCCCCAAATAAAGTGAATGCCGATATTTATTGTAACTAAAAATAGCCAGACTGTAGCTCCTACTATAGAGCCTAAAAGAATGCCGTATAGGACGAGTATATAGTGCATGTCCTTTGTGTTTGTCATGTTATACCTCCGTTATGTAAGTTTTAATGTCGAAAGGAGTGAACTACTCACCACTTAACGTCCTTACGGACTGTTTGAAGTGGGAGCTTCTTGGGAAGTAGATACGTTTATTAGCTATCTATATTTACCAAGCTATAAGGGTAGTACCTACCCCTAAAGAAAATACCAATTACATGGCTAATTTTAGTAAGTTTATACTTGCGTTTACATCTCTATCATGATGGCTATTGCATTCAGGGCAAGTCCACTCTCTAAGGCTTAGATTCTTGACTTCCTTATTTTTATAACCACAGCAAGAACACAATTGGCTACTCGC
>NZ_JAKVPU010000015.1:0-58491 GCF_022487605.1 Bacillus sp. ES1-5
CAAAGAACTACTTAGCCGCTCATTTGCGACTTCCTTATGTTAACATCTTCGTTTTTCGATGTCAACTAAGTTTTTCATTTTCTTTTTTGTCGTTTTCTGCGTTTCCGCATCAGCGACGCTTATTAATTTATCATATAATAACCATTAACGTCAACACTTTTTAATAAAAAGTTCTTTTCCTTACATAACGCATACATTCTTCTGCATTAGCGACTCTTCGAAACAAACAAAAAATGATTTTATATCTTTCTTCCATCGCCTTTTTTACAACGTCATGAATACGTTCATCTTCAAAATCAAATAAAAGTTCTTCTAACTCTCTCTTCAATATATATTCCATTTCTTTTTTCTCTTCTTTCGTTAACATAAACCCAAGCAAATCATCACCTCAATCATTTCTTACAAAGCAATAAACGTTCCGCTCATTTTCACTTATTAAAATCCTATCATTCATTATATCCACTGCTTACGATATTAATCCTTTGTTCTCTTTTTAATATATAAAGCATATATGTAACTGAAAAGGATTGGACAAAGGGGCGTAATATTATGTTTTTCTTTTTTATTACGAGTAAACGAGCTTTTAAACACATTAGCTTAATAGTGATACTTTCCTTATTTACAGCATGGCTTCTCTTTTTGAAAACATATTCACATGAATCTGCTTTTTCAACTGCGACAGGACCTAAAGTTATTTACAAAGGAGACATCTCTAAAAAACAAGTTGCATTCACGTTTGATATTAGTTGGGGAGACAAAAAAGCAATTCCAATCCTTGATACACTTAAAGAACGAGACATTAAGAATGCAACCTTCTTCCTTTCTGCTGCATGGGCAGAAAGACACCCTGATGTTGTTGAACGCATCATAAAAGATGGACATGAAATCGGTAGTATGGGTTATAATTACACGTCCTACACTTCTCTAGAGACAAATGAAATACGAAGAGATCTTTTACGAGCACAGGATGTTTTTACAAAACTCGGTGTGAAACAAGTCAAACTATTACGTCCACCTAGTGGAGACTTTAACAAAGCAACACTTAAAATAGCAGAATCACTCGGATACACCATCGTCCATTGGAGTAATAACTCAAACGACTGGAAAAACCCAGGTGTAAACAATATCGTTTCCAATGTCTCTACTAATTTAAAAGGTGGAGATATCGTCTTATTACATGCATCCGATTCTGCCCTCCAAACAAATAAAGCTTTACCACTGCTTCTGCAAAAATTAAAGAGTGACGGATATGAGCAAATATCGGTATCACAACTTATTTCTAACACAAGTACAAAAAGTGAAGATGTAAGGTAATTCTTTTCCCTCGTGCCTTCACACATAAAAAGCTCTACTACCTATCATTAAGGTAATAGAGCTTTTTTCATCCCGATATTTGCATTCGTACAACTACCCTCTGTATAAAAAAACCAAAACCTCTCTTACTTAAGCCGACTTACTCGTCTTTCCAATTAAACGATGTAATATAAGTAACTGATATGCATTACACAATAAAAGTGGTATCACCATTAAATACAACCAATCTGTATCATTAATACGAAGCGCTGGTACCCACTCAAGAATTGTTACAACAACCATAAAGAACAAAGCGGGCACAAATGCCTTTCTATTTGTTTCTTTGCTTTTTATGTAAGCAACAATCGCCCCAAACACAAATAACACACCAGCAACAAGTATGTTATTCCCTAATGAAACTTCCCCATTTGCAATCAATACGGATCTTAAATACACGAAATCAAATAAAACGAATGCAATAAAGAAGACCTGGACTGCATTCCATAAAGAAGGTGACCTGAACATCCCCAGTCCAAAACGATGGATTGTTAAATAGGCAAAGAACCCCATTTGACTTATAACACTAAAAATAAATCCTACACCCATCAACCAGAAGGAAACTGCTAAAATCTCCTTTCCGTCTAAATTTTGAAAAAATTTAGCGTACTTGTCCCACTCCAAAACAAATCCAATAATGACCGTGCTAATCCCACCAAGAAACAACGTCGTAAAAAACAGTCGTACCCACTTGCGGCTATTCACAACACATCCCCCATTATCCTTATATTTCTAATTAAATTGTATCAATGACAATTTCAAAAAGCTAGCCATGTTCATGTATAAATTCCTTAAAGATATTTATATTAAAAAGAGAGAACTGTGTTGAAAGGAGTTCCAACTTATGAAACGGATGCTGCTCGTTTTGACTTCTTCTTTTCTATTTCTTGTACTTGTAGCATGTGCACAAGGAAAAGAAGCAAAGTCCGAACTTGATTATGACCAAACGAAGAAAATGATTGTTGATATTTTAAAAACCGATCAAGGTAAGAAAGCCATTCAAGATGTGTTAACTGATGAAAAAATGAAACAAGCACTCATACTAGATGAAACAGTAGTAAAGAAAACGATTGAAGATGCAATGGTATCCGACAAAGGGCAACAATTCTGGGAAAAGCTCTTTAAAGACCCTGAGTTCTCATCGAAATTCGCTAAAAGTATGGGAAAAGAACAAACAACCTTAATGAAAACATTACTAAAAGACCCTGAATACCAAGCAGGCGTTATAGAAATTATGAAAAACCCTGAAGTAGAAAAAATGATGTTACAAACAATGAAGAGCAAAGAATACCGCCAATATTTACAACAAGTACTAACAGAAACTGCTGAAAGCCCACTCTTCCAAGCTAAGATGATTGATATTATTAGTAAAGGTGTACAAAAGGCCGAAAAAAGTGGATCTGATAAAAAAGAAGCAGGCGGTGAAGGTGGTTCCCAAGACGGTAAAAAGGAGCAACAGTAAAAATAATAATTATAATAATGAGTGGACAATATATATATCGTCCACTCATTATTATTTTATTTTTGCGTGACAGCTATTTTATCAATTACTGTCTCAGCTATCGTGCGATAAATAAGACCCGTCGTATGTGTATCTTCATATACTGAAGGCGCAAAGTCATCTTTATTCCAATCAGGTTGTTGAAGCGGGATTCGGCCAAGTACTTCTGTTTGAAGTTCTGTAGCTAATTTATCTCCTCCACCTCTTCCAAACACATATTCTTTTTCACCAGTTGTTTTACTTTCAAAATACGCCATATTTTCAACAACACCAAGAATACTATGTTCTGTACGTAAAGCCATGGCTCCAGCACGCGCTGCCACAAATGCCGCTGTTGGATGTGGCGTTGTTACAATAATCTCTTTACAAGCTGGCAACATTGAATGTAAGTCTAGCGCAACATCACCTGTACCCGGTGGTAAATCTAAAACTAAATAGTCTAAATCGCCCCACTCTACTTCTGTAAAGAAGTGATTTAACATTTTCCCAAGCATAGGGCCTCTCCAAATAACCGGTGCATTATCTTCTACAAAGAATCCCATTGAAATTACCTTTACACCTAGACGCTCCACTGGAATGATTCTATCCCCTCTTACAACAGGACGTTTTTCTATCCCCATCATATCCGGTACGCTAAAACCATAAATATCAGCATCAATGATACCAACCTTTTTACCTAGACGAGCTAAAGCAATAGCAAGGTTAACAGAAACTGTTGATTTTCCGACTCCACCTTTTCCACTCGCCACTGCTAAAAATGTTGTTTTTGAATTTGGTGACAATAAAGATTCATTTTGCTCTTCTTCCTGTTCCGGTGCAAACTGAGCTAATTCCTCTTCTGTAAATTCTGCAAAGCGAAGTCCTACTGTTGCTGCTCCTAGTTCTTTTACTAACTTTACAATTCCAGATTGCAATTGCATTTGTTCCGCTGTACCAGTTTTTACGATTGTAATTTTAACACTTACATGTTCCTTCTCAGGCTTAACTGTTACCTCTTTAATTGCACCTGTTTCTTTTAACGTTTTATGTAAAAACGGATCTACAATCCCTTCTAACGCTTCCACTACTTGCTCTTTCGTTACCATAGTTAGCCCAGCCCCCTGTATGAAAAATAACGTAATGTTAATTAAATGTATCTCTCTTTTTTTTTGAAATAAATGCGTTTACATTTCCAGTATAACATATTTTCGGAAAACTTCGTTAACGAGAGAAACTCAAAAAATCCTCCTTATTCTGGAGGATTCCCTTTTTCCGTGAAATAACGTAATATACCACGATATACTGCAGCCGCTACCTTTTGCTGATATTTCTCCGAATTTAACATATACCTTTCGTTTACATTCGATAAAAAGCCAGCTTCAATTAAAGCACCTGGTGTCTTCGCATACTTTAATAAATACACATGAGAAATTGTTTTAGCAGAACGATTCGTATTCTCTAAACTCGTTCTCAATTCAGCTTGTATAAATTTCGCAGCACGTTCATTTTCAACCGAAGAACGGTAGTAGAACGTTTGTGCGCCTTTCGATCCACTGCTAGTTAAAGCATTTAAATGAATACTCGCAAAAAAGTCTACATCAGGCTTATTAATAATCTCTACACGCTTTTTTAAATCCTCTGCTTTACGTCTACTATATGATTTTGTATCTTTCTGAGCTAAATCATAATCTCCCTCACGTGTTAAAATAACTAGTGCCCCTTGTTCTTGTAAATAATCTTGTACCTTCTTTGTAATCTCAAGCGTAATATCTTTTTCTATAATATCTTTTCCACCAACAGCCCCTCCGTCTGGCCCACCATGCCCAGCATCCAATACAATCACTTTCCCCGATAAGGGTAAATTCCAAGCTCGCCACGATTTTGTAATTTGAAATTCTTGTTTAACTAAAAAAAACAAAACAACCGCAGCGAGTGCAAAAGAGATAATTCGAATTCTCTTCATACCTTTCCTCCTCCAGCTAGTCCCTCTAATTACTTATATGGGACAAGAGGAAAGTTTATGCTTGTCTTAATGAAGCTTTAATCGATATCTTCTTTCACCTTTTTCATATCCTTCCTGCCACCATAAGCCTATAAACTGCTGGCAAGATTCAAAAAGTAATTCCTCATCTTGTAACTTAATTTCCCGCATAGTCATGCTCGTTAAAAATTGAAATAGTGTTTCCGTTAATTGTTGCTCTTCTTCTAAGGCTCTATATTTCACATCAAAGAATGATTCACCATAATAACCAAACTTACTGTATCTCGCTCCTAATAAATACGATTCTATCCCTAATTCAATACAGTAATCTTCATACTGACGATGAAGTTCCTGCATCTGAAAGGCATCCCTAATATTTGAACGTAATGTTTTTAATGATAATTCTCGCAGCATCTTCCGTTCATATTTCAACTGCTTTTCTTTTTGTTTTTCTTGTAAGCTGACAATGACATTCATAGTACTTATAAACCTCCCTAATACGTATTAGTCTAAACTTCTAAAGAAGAAGCATACGCGCGAGAATAGCACTAAAATATTCCAAACTACAAAAATTACAAAAGAGGAATGAAACATAAAAAAACCCCAACCAAAATGGTTGGGGTTTGTAGTTCGCAAAAATTAACGTTTTGAGAACTGAGGTGCACGACGTGCGCCTTTAAGACCGTATTTTTTACGCTCTTTCATACGTGCGTCACGAGTTAATAGACCTGCACGTTTTAGTGTTAGACGGTATTCTGGATCAGCTTTTAATAAAGCGCGAGAAATACCGTGACGAATAGCACCAGCTTGACCAGTGTATCCACCACCATTTACGTTTACAAGTACATCGTAGTTACCTAAAGTTTCTGTTGCAACTAGAGGTTGTTTCACTACTTCACGTAATGCAGCAAATGGGATATAGTTTTCAAAATCACGACCGTTAATGATAACGCGTCCTTCGCCTGGAACTAGGCGTACGCGCGCTACTGAACTCTTACGACGTCCAGTGCCATAGTATTGAACCTGTGCCAAAGTAAGCCCTCCTTTAATTGATTATCCGCGAAGTTCGTAAACTTCTGGTTTTTGTGCTTGGTGTGGATGCTCTGCTCCAGCATACACGTTTAATTTCTTAGATACTTGACGTCCTAAACGTCCTTTTGGAAGCATCCCTTTAATTGCAAGCTCTAACATTTGTACAGGGTAGTTTGTACGCATTTCTAGAGCTGTTCTTTGTTTAAGTCCACCTGGGTGGTTAGTGTGACGGTAGTAAATTTTATCGTTTAATTTATTACCTGTTAAATGAATTTTTTCAGCGTTAATAATAATTACATGATCACCCGTGTCAACGTGTGGTGTAAATGTAGGTTTGTTTTTACCGCGTAAAATAGATGCTACTTCAGTAGATAGGCGACCTAAAGTTTGACCTTCAGCATCAACCACATACCATTTACGCTCAACTTCGTTAGCTTTTGCCATAAAAGTCGTACGCATGTGTTTCCCTCCTCGTTATCTTTTCCATAGAAAAAATCTATTGTTTATCTTAAACACGATTTCCTTCCGGGGCTAATCGTGGTTTTAGAAACAATACCATATGTTATGATATACTTTTGAGTTTCTAATGTCAAGCAAATGTTACACCAGGATTAGTTGTTATAGTTTACCTGCCATAAGTAAAGTCCATGACCTGGAGCCATCTTTCCAGCAAACTGACGATTTTGTTTCGCTAAAATCTCTGGAATGCTATCAGGATCAAGCTTTCCTTGCCCTACGCTAAGTAACGTACCAACAATAATTCTGACCATATTATATAAAAATCCATTACCTACAAAACGAAAAATTAATTCATCGCTTTGCTCAATTAACTCAATTTCATAAATCGTTCGCACTTTATCTTTTTTGTCAGTTTTTGCCGAACAAAAAGAAGTGAAATCATGCGTTCCAATAAAATAAGGAATCGCTTTTCTTATAGAGCTTATTTCGAGCGGGTATGGATATTGATATACGTAATTTCTACGGAATACATCCGCAGTCTTTGATAATAATACACGATAACGATATTCTTTTCTCTCGACACCGTAACGCGCATGAAATTCTTCTGTTTTTTTCTCTACCTGTCTGATAACAATATCATCTGGCAACATTGTGTTTAATGCATTACTCCATTGCCACTCTTCAAGAGACAACGGTGTATCAAAGTGTATGACTTGTCCTTTAGCGTGAACGGTAGAATCCGTTCTGCCCGATGCCTGAACACGAACAAGTTCTCCTTTATGCAATTTCTGCAAAGCTTTCTCAATCTCTTGTTGAACAGTACGTTGCTGCGGCTGAATTTGATAACCACAAAAATGCATGCCATCATATGCAACCGTACATTTTATTCTATCCATTTCTCTATTCTCCATTACGATCGCACCCATGCCAAAATACAAGCTAAACAAAGTAAGCTTATAATTGTTACTGTATCGCTTGTTTTCCAGCGTAGTTGCCTAAATTTAGTACGTCCTTCGCCATTTTGATATCCACGTGCTTCCATAGCAATTGCTAAGTCCTCAGCACGCTTAAAAGCACTGATAAATAGAGGAACGAGTAGTGAGATAATAGCTTTTATCCTATCTTTTATCGGTCCTCCTGCGAAATCAATACCACGTGAAGCTTGTGCCTTCATTATTTTACTCGTTTCATCCATTAATGTCGGAATAAAACGAAGAGAAATTGACATCATTAATGCGATTTCATGAACAGGAACTTTTATACGTTTCAACGGCTTTAATAACGTCTCCAAACCATCTGTAATCTCAATGGGTGTCGTCGTTAACGTTAATAATGTCGTCATTAAAATAATAACGAAGAATCGTATAGAAATGTATATCCCTTGCTCTAATCCTTTTTCATGTATCGAAAACCAACCAAGCTGGAATAGTACTTCCCCTTCTTTATTTGTAAAAATATGCAGGAAAAATGTAAAAAGAAAAATCCATAGAATTGGTTTTAAGCCCGAAAGTACATAACGAATCGGCACTTTTGCAAAAAATAAAGCAATGAGTGCATATAAAAATAAAAATCCATATGAAATCGCATTATTTGCTAAGAAAACAACAAATACATATAAAAAGACAATCAGCAGCTTCGTACGTGGATCAAGTTGATGAATAAGAGACTTCCCTGGAATATACCTTCCAATAATCAACTGCTGCATGATTCATGACCACCTTTTCGTAACACCTGCACAACTTCATGAGTAAGATCCTCTAAAGATAAGGTAGCCTTTGGGATTGAAATGCCAAACTTCTCTTCAATTGCACGTTTATACTTTAAAGACATAGGAAGATCCACGCCGATTTTCTCTAGTTCATCAGCATGTGAAAATACTTCCTCTGCACTTCCTTGCAAAAAGACCGTTCCTTTATGCATGACTACAATCTGCTCCGCATACTTAGCAGCATCCTCCATATTATGTGTTACTAGGATAACTGTAAGACCTTTTTCCTTATGCAGCTTATAAAACATCTCCATAAGTTCATTCTGCCCTTTTGGATCTAGTCCTGCTGTAGGTTCATCTAATACAAGCACTTCGGGTTCCATCGCCAATACACCCGCTATCGCAACACGCCTCATTTGCCCACCACTTAACTCAAACGGTGAACGTGTTAACAGTTCTGGCTCTAATCCTACAAGTTCAATTGCCTCTCTTGCCTTTTGCTTCGCTTCTTCTACAGATACCCCAAAATTAGTAGGGCCGAAACAAATATCCTTCTCCACAGTCTCTTCAAACAACTGATGTTCTGGAAATTGAAAGACAACCCCTACCTTTTTACGTAGTGGCTTTAGCTTTTTTTCTTTCTTTCCTGCCGAAATGAAATGTTCACCAATTTGAACTGTGCCATTCGTCGGCTGCAATAAACCATTTAAATGTTGAATCATCGTCGACTTACCTGAACCAGTATGACCGATAATGGCATAATAGCCCCCACTTGGAAACGACACGTCTACATCATAAAGTGCGCGTCTTTCAAATGGAGTTTTATATTGATAACGATGTTCTACTTTTTGGAATGTAATCTCCAAAGTTCGTTCACCAAGCTTTCCATTGTAAGATGCGTATTTTGCAAGAGAATTTCATTTCTTTTTAATAATTCTGCTATTTTCACTGAAAATGGTACATCTAATCCAATTTCTTGGAGCATATGAGAGGACTTGAAGATTTGCTTTGGAGTCCCTTCCTCTAATATTTCTCCCTTATTTAAAATAATGACACGGTCTGATTGCGCCGCTTCTTCTAAATCGTGCGTAATTGATAACACGGTAATACCTTTTTGATTAACAAGTTGTCTAACCGTTTCTACTACTTCACGTCTCCCTTGAGGATCTAGCATTGACGTTGCTTCATCTAATATCAAAATAGATGGCTGAAGTGCTAAAACGCCTGCTATTGCCACTCGCTGCTTTTGCCCACCAGATAACGAATGAGGTTCATCATTAAGAAAATCTTCCATACGGACAAGTTTGAGGGCCTGATCTAATCTTTCTACCATTTTCTCTCTTGGCATTCCGATATTCTCTAAGCCAAAAACAACGTCGTCTTGCACTGTCGTTCCAACAAATTGATTATCTGGATTTTGAAATACCATCCCAATTTGTTTTCGAACATCCCATACCGTTTCCTCTGATAAAACCATTGTATCATTTACTGTAATAGTCCCTGCTTCCGGCAAAAACAAACCATTCAATAATTTTGCAAGTGTAGACTTCCCTGAACCGTTTTGTCCAATAACAGATACCCATTCTCCCTCATACAAGGAAAATGAAACATCTTTTAATGCATAAGTGGCTGCCCCAGGATATTGAAATGATATATTCTCTGTCCGAAGTTTCTCTTTTTTCAATACAAGGCACCCTTTCCTTCGCCAAGTTAGCCTATTTTTATATTTAAAAAAAAGGGCCATGACCAGTTTCTTGAAAAGAACTGTCCTGCCCTTTTAATTATCATTATACTAACTCGATAATTACCATTGGTGCTGCGTCTCCGCGACGTGGACCAATTTTTGCAATACGAGTGTATCCGCCTTGGCGCTCAGCATAGCGTGGAGCTACATCAGCGAATAATTTTTGAAGTGCATCTTGACCAGTCTCAGCGTTAGCTACTTCATTGCGAATGAAAGCTGCTGCTTGACGACGAGCGTGAAGATCTCCGCGTTTACCTAAAGTGATCATTTTTTCCACTACAGAACGAAGTTCTTTTGCACGAGTTTCTGTCGTTTGGATGCGCTCGTTGATAATTAAATCAGTAGCTAAATCACGTAACATAGCTTTACGTTGCGCACTTGTACGGCCTAATTTTCTGTATGCCATTCGTAGTTCCCTCCTTTGTTGATGGGTTTAAATCCTCAGTCGTCTTTACGTAAACCTAAACCTAATTCCTCAAGTTTGTGTTTAACTTCTTCTAAGGATTTACGTCCTAAGTTACGAACTTTCATCATATCTTCTTCTGTTTTGTTCGCAAGCTCTTGTACAGTATTAATTCCTGCACGTTTTAGGCAATTATAAGAACGAACAGAAAGATCTAGTTCTTCGATAGTCATCTCAAGAACTTTCTCTTTTTGATCTTCTTCCTTCTCGACCATAATCTCAGCATTTTGTGCTTCATCAGTTAAACCAACAAAGATATTTAAATGCTCAGTTAAGATTTTGGCACCTAAAGAGATAGCTTCTTTTGGCCCGATGCTTCCATCCGTCCATACATCAAGCGTAAGCTTATCATAATTAGCCACTTGTCCGACACGTGTCTTTTCCACTTGGTAAGTCACACGTGATACTGGAGTATAAATAGAATCAATAGGAATTACTCCTATTGGTTGATCTTCGCTTTTATTTGCATCAGCTGGCGTATACCCACGGCCACGCTTTGCAGTTAAACGCATGCGGAAATGCGCATTTTTTGCTAACGTTGCAATGTGTAAATCTGGATTTAAGATTTCTACATCACTATCATGAGTAATATCAGCAGCTGTGACAATACCTTCGCCCTGCACATCAATTTCCAACGTCTTCTCTTCTTCAGAGTAGATTTTAAGAGCTAACTTTTTCAAGTTTAAGATGATCGTCGTAACGTCTTCTACTACGCCCTCAACTGTTGAAAATTCATGTAATACGCCATCGATTTGGATAGCAGTAACAGCGGCACCAGGGAGTGAGGATAAAAGAATACGACGTAAGGAGTTACCCAAAGTAGTACCATATCCACGCTCAAGCGGTTCAATTACGAATTTACCATATTTAGCATCTTCGTTAAGTTCAACCGTTTCGATTTTCGGCTTTTCGATTTCAATCATTAACTAAACCCTCCTTCAAAACGTCGAAACCCCGGTTAAACAAAGGGATACCCCCTGTCTAACCGAAAGTCCCCCTTAGGCAGTTCCCGATTGTGCACAACAAGCGATGTTTCTGTACGAAATTTCTCGATAATGCATCATATCCATTATAGACAAAAGGGAAAATTCTATACAGAAAAATTACACACGACGACGTTTTGGTGGACGACATCCATTATGAGGAACTGGAGTAACATCTCTAATTGCTGTTACTTCTAGACCTGCAGCTTGAAGAGCACGAATTGCAGCTTCACGACCAGCACCAGGACCTTTAACAGTAACCTCTAAAGTTTTTAAACCGTGCTCCATTGCAACTTTAGCAGCAGCTTCAGCAGCCATTTGCGCAGCGAATGGAGTAGACTTACGAGATCCACGGAAACCAAGTGCACCAGCACTAGACCAAGAAAGTGCGTTACCATGAGTATCTGTAAGTGTTACGATTGTGTTGTTGAAAGTAGAACGAATATGAGCTATACCAGCTTCAATATTCTTTTTCACACGTTTTTTACGAGTGTTTGTTTTACGTGCCATTGTTAGTTCAACCTCCTTTACTTATTATTTCTTTTTATTTGCTACTGTACGACGTGGACCTTTACGTGTACGAGCATTGTTTTTAGAGTTTTGACCACGAACTGGTAAACCACGACGGTGACGAAGACCACGGTAAGAACCGATCTCCATTAGACGTTTAATGTTAAGAGATACTTCACGACGAAGGTCTCCCTCAACTTTAATACGATCGATGATATCACGGATACGTCCTAGTTCGTCTTCCGTTAAATCACGAACTCGTGTTTCTGAAGAAATACCAGCTTCTGTTAGAATTTTTTCAGCAGTTGTGCGACCAATGCCGAATACGTAAGTTAAAGAAATAACAACGCGTTTGTCTCGAGGAATATCTACACCTGCGATACGTGCCATTCTGAATGCACCTCCTTCTGATTAACCTTGTTTTTGTTTATGTTTAGGGTTTTCACAAATAACCATTACTTTTCCACGTCTACGAATAACTTTACATTTTTCGCAGATTGGTTTAACTGACGGTCTTACTTTCATGTCTCGAACCTCCTTAAAGATTACGGAGTGCTATATTATTTAAAACGGTACGTAATACGACCACGATTTAAATCGTACGGAGATAATTCTACCGTAACTTTGTCTCCTGGTAAAATACGAATGAAGTTCATACGGATTTTACCAGAAACGTGAGCCAATACGACATGCCCATTCTCTAATTCTACTTTGAACATAGCATTTGGCAACGTTTCAAGAACGGTACCTTCGACTTCAATTACATCATCTTTAGCCATTCAATAGTTCTCCCTTCTTCAAATCAGTAACATTTTACACTGCTCTGAAATCCCGGAGAGCCAGCTACTTATAAAGTGGTAAGGATTTCGTATCCTGCTTCTGTAAGAGCAATCGTGTGCTCAAAGTGTGCACACCATTTACCATCTACCGTTACCACTGTCCAGTCATCAGATAGTGTTTTTACATATCGTCTTCCTTGATTCACCATCGGTTCAACACAGATGACCATTCCCGGCTTTAATCTAGGGCCTCTATTTGGTGGACCATAGTGCGGGATTTGAGGGTCCTCATGTAAGTCTTGCCCGATTCCGTGACCAACATACTCCCTAACGATCGAGAACCCATTCTCTTCAGCATGGGTTTGAACCGCATGTGAGATATTTGATAATCTTTCGCCTGGTTTTACTTGTTCTAGACCAAGATACAACGATTTTTCTGTGACATCAAGTAGCTTTTGAACAGATTCAGAAATGTTTCCAACTGGATACGTCCATGCAGAATCTCCATGGTACCCATTGTATTTCGCACCAATATCGATACTGATGATATCGCCCTCTTCGAGCTTGCGCTTCCCTGGAATTCCGTGTACAAGCTCTTCATTTACAGAAGCACATATGCTCCCCGGAAATCCGTTGTATCCTTTAAAAGATGGCGTAGCACCATATTTTCGAATCGTCTTTTCCGCTATTTGATCGAGCTCTTTCGTTGTAATTCCTGGAGTAATATGCTGTTTCAACTCTTGATGAGTTAAAGCAACGATCCTGCCAGCTTCTCGCATGATTTCTATCTCGCGAGGAGTTTTGCAGATGATCATTACGCTAAGCCTCCGATGAGAACATCGATATCAGCAAATACTTTATTGATATCTTGCTCACCATTAATGCTTTGTAAGTAACCAAGCTCCTCGTAGAAATCAAGCAAAGGTTTTGTTTGCTTAATATTTACATCTAAACGATTTGCCACAGTTTCTTCATTGTCATCAGAGCGTTGATATAATTCGCCACCACATTTATCGCACACATCAGCTTTTGCTGGTGGATTGAATTCTAAGTGGTAAGTCGCACCGCACTCTTTACAAATGCGACGGCCTGTAAGGCGTGTTAATAACAACCCTGAATCCACATTAATGTTTAAAACATAGTCGATTTTTTTACCAAGATCTTTCATAATCTCTTCAAGAGCTGATGCTTGTGCAACAGTTCGTGGGAAACCGTCTAGTAAGAAACCTCTTACGCAGTCTTCTTGACTTAAACGTTCACGAACGATTCCGATTGTAACTTCATCTGGAACAAGTGCACCTTTATCAATAAAAGATTTTGCTTGTAGACCCATTTCAGTTTCAGCCTTCATAGCTGCACGGAACATATCTCCTGTTGAAATGTGAGGGATGTTATACTTGGCAACAATCTGTTCGGCTTGTGTACCTTTACCAGCACCAGGAAGCCCCATTAAAATTAAGTTCATCCTTGTTCCCCCTCAGAGTACATGAGCATGTAGGGAAGACAATTCTTCCCACTTACTCATTGCTTGATAAACCCTTTGTAATGGCGTTTTACCAGTTGGCTTTCTAGCTGCTTCATTGTTTCTAAAGCAACGCCGACAACGATTAACATACTCGTTCCACCAATCTGTGCAGATGGAGGAAGATTTCCCAATTTCGTAAAGATAACTGGTAAGATTGCAATCGCTGCTAGGAAAATTGATCCTACAAAGGTCAAACGATACAAGATTTTTGTTAGATATTGTTCCGTATTCTTACCCGGACGAATACCTGGAACATATCCACCTTGTTTGTTTAGATTCTCTGACATTTGCTCTGGATTAACCTGAACAAACGCATAGAAATATGTGAAGGCTACAATGAGCGCAACATATATGATCATTCCCACTGGGTGAGAATAGTTAAAGTTTGCAATGATCCACTGCGATACATCATGCTTCGGGAAGAACTGTGCAATAGTTGGAGGCGTAATTAAGAATGAAACAGCAAAAATGACTGGAATAACACCCGCACTATTTACCTTAAGCGGTAAATGTGTGTTTTGTGCTCCAGCATGATTCCCATTCCCTCCTGTTACACGCTTCGCATATTGAATTGGGATCTTTCTAACAGCCTGTTGAATGAAAATAACACCAACAATAACCGCTAGCACAGCTAGTAAGATCAATGCAACTTTAACGATACTCATGAACAATTGATCTCCGATATTTTGAAACTGTTGTTGATACACTTGAGATATAACACTTGGGATCGCTGCGGCAATACCGCCAAAGATAAGGATGGAAATACCATTACCTACACCTTTAGCTGTAATCTGTTCACCTAACCACATTAAAAATGCAGTACCAGCAGTCAGTACCGTAGCAATGTATAAATAAGTGCTCCAACCAGGATTCAAAATTAATTGCCCACCTACCATACCGTTAAAACCGATTGACATACCAAACCCCTGAATAAACGCAAGAACAATTGTAAAATAACGCGTGAATTGCGTTAGTTTACGACGGCCCATTTCACCTTGCTTCGACCATTCCGAAAATTTAGGAACAACATCCATCTGCAATAATTGCACGATGATGGATGCTGTAATATACGGCATGATTCCCATCGCGAAGATGGAGAAGTTTTTTAAGGCGCCACCGCCAAATGTATTTAGGATACCTAAGGCATTTAATTGATCTTGTGCTTTCAGTACGTCTCCATTTGTAAATGGCACTGGGATAAACGTGCCAATCCTGAATACGATTAACATCGCTAAAGTGAATAATATTTTACGTCTTATCTCAGCAACGCGCATAAAGTTGGAGATTGTACGAAACATTAGATCACCTCAACTGATCCGCCAGCTGCTTCAATTGCTTCTTTAGCACTTGAAGAGAACTTGTGCGCTTTAACAGTTAATTTTTTCTCTACTGCGCCGCTTGCAAGAATTTTAACACCGTCGTTTAACTTGCTGATAACGCCAGTTTCCAGCAATAATTCAGGTGTTACTTCTGTACCATCTTCAAAACGATTTAACGTTGATAAGTTTACAATAGTAAACTCTTTACGGTTAATGTTTGTGAAGCCGCGTTTTGGTAAACGACGGAATAATGGAGTTTGACCACCTTCGAAGCCAAGACGAACACCGCCACCAGAACGTGCGTTTTGTCCTTTATGACCTTTACCAGCAGTTTTACCGTTACCAGAACCGATACCACGACCGACACGGTTACGTACTTTACGAGAACCTTCTGCAGGTTTTAATTCATGAAGTTTCATTCCCAGGCACCTCCTTATATTAATGAGTTATCCTTAAGCTTCTTTTACAGTTATAAGGTGAGAAACTTTGTTGATCATACCAAGAATAGCAGGAGTTTCTTCCTTAACTACAGTTGAATTCAACTTTTTAAGACCTAAAGCTTCTACCGTCGCACGTTGATCTTGTGGACGACCAATTACACTACGAGTGAGGGTAATTTCTAACTTTTTCGCCATTTGTTTTCCCTCCTTAACCTAGTAGCTCTTCTACAGATTTACCGCGTAATTTTGCAACATCTTCAGCGCGCTTAAGTTCGCTTAATCCGTTCACAGTAGCGCGAATCATGTTGATTGGTGTGTTAGAACCAAGAGATTTCGAAAGAATATCTTGTACACCAGCTAATTCAAGTACCGCACGAACAGGTCCACCAGCAATAACACCAGTACCTTCAGCAGCAGGTTTTAAGAATACTTCACCAGCTCCAAAATGACCGTTGATTGTGTGTGGAATTGTTGTACCAACTAATGGTACAGCGATTAAGTTTTTCTTAGCGTCTTCGATAGCTTTGCGGATTGCGTCTGGTACCTCTTGTGCTTTACCAGTACCGAATCCAACATGACCGTTTTTATCGCCAACTACAACTAGTGCAGCAAAGCGGAAACGACGACCACCCTTAACAACTTTCGCGACACGATTTATCGTAACTACACGTTCTTCAAGTTCTAATTTACTTGGGTCAATGCGATGCATCAATTTTCCCTCCTTTGACCATTAAAATTGTAATCCAGCCTCACGAGCAGCCTCAGCTAGAGCTTTAACACGGCCATGGTATAAGTAACCACCGCGATCGAATACTACTTCTTTAACGCCTTTCTCTACAGCACGCTTAGCAACTGATTCTCCTACTTTCGTAGCAGCTTCAGTATTGCTAGTACCGTTAAGAGCAAGGTCTTTATCAAGAGTAGATGCACTTACTAACGTTACACCATTTACATCATCAATAACTTGAGCGTAAATATGTTGGTTAGAACGGAACACGTTTAAACGTGGACGTTCTGCAGTACCAGTAAGTTTAGCACGTACACGTGCATGTCTTTTCTTACGAGTCGCATTTTTATCAGCTTTAGTGATCATTCTTGTCACTCCTTTCTCTCACCTAACGGGTTTACTTAGCAGTTTTACCTTCTTTACGACGAACAACTTCGCCTTCGTAACGAATACCTTTACCTTTATAAGGCTCAGGAGCACGTACAGCACGGATGTTAGCAGCAAATTCGCCAACACGTTGCTTGTCGATACCTTTGATTACGATTTTAGTTGGTACAGGTACTTCAACTTCAAGACCTGCTTCCGGAGTCATTTCTACTGGATGAGAATAACCTACGCTTAATACAAGTTTATCTCCTTGTTTTTGAGCACGGTAACCAACACCGACTAATTCAAGTCCGCGTGCGAAACCTGTAGTTACACCTTCAACCATGTTTCCGATTAAAGCACGAGTTGTACCGTGTAATGCACGGTGTTCCTTCTGTTCAGAAGGACGCTCAACTGTTAGTGTATTTTCTTCAATTTTGATAGACATATCAGCATTGAATTTACGAGTTAATTCACCTTTAGGGCCTTTTACTGCTACAGTATTGTCTTCTGCAATTGTAATAGTAACACCTGCAGGGATTTCAAGAATCTTTTTACCAATACGAGACATGTGGTCACACCTCCGTTCGTTTTAAATATATATTACCAAACGTATGCTACTACTTCTCCACCAGTTTGTAATTGACGAGCGTCTTTGTCTGTCATTACTCCCTTAGATGTAGAAACAAGAGCGATACCTAATCCGTTAAGTACACGTGGTACTTCATCAGCTTTAGCGTAAACGCGTAAGCCAGGTTTACTGATACGTTTTAATCCAGTGATTACACGTTCATTGTTTGCACCATATTTCAGGAAAATACGAAGGATACCTTGTTTGTTATCCTCGATGTATTCTACATCACGAATGAAACCTTCACGTTTTAAAAGTTCAGCGATCTCTTTTTTGATTTTAGAAGCAGGAACCTCTAATTTCTCATGACGTACCATGTTCGCATTACGGATGCGAGTAAGCATGTCTGCAATTGGATCTGTCATCACCATGTGTTTTACCTCCTTCCCATTTGTGGGTTTTACCAACTAGCTTTTTTAACACCAGGAATTTGACCTTTATATGCAAGTTCACGGAAACAAATACGGCAAAGCTTAAATTTGCGGTATACAGAATGCGGACGACCGCAGCGTTCGCAACGTGTATACTCTTGTACTTTAAACTTAGGAGTACGCTTTTGTTTCGCTATCATAGATTTTTTAGCCACGTTTTCGCCTCCTCTACTTAGCGTTGGCTTCCATTATTTTTGGAATGGCATACCGAATTGTGTTAAAAGTTCACGAGCTTCTTCATCAGTTTTCGCTGTAGTAACGATTACGATGTCCATACCGCGGACTTTGCTTACTTTATCATAATCAATCTCAGGGAAGATAAGTTGCTCTTTAACACCTAATGTGTAGTTCCCACGACCATCGAATGATTTCTTAGAAACACCACGGAAATCACGTACACGTGGTAAAGAAACTGATACTAATTTGTCGAAGAACTCATACATTTGCTCGCCGCGTAAAGTTACTTTCGCACCGATTGGCATACCTTCACGAAGACGGAAACCAGCGATTGATTTTTTAGCACGAGTTACAACAGGCTTTTGACCTGTGATTTGTGTTAATTCTTCTACTGCATTGTCTAAAGCTTTTGAGTTAGATACCGCGTCACCAACACCAGTGTTGATTACGATCTTTTCGATTTTCGGTACTTCCATCACAGATTTATAGTTAAACTTGCTCACAAGAGCAGGAGTAATTTCCTTTTGGAACTTCTCTTTAAGGCGATTCAATGAAGTGACCTCCTTTCTTAAGAAAATTATTTATCTAATAATTCACCAGATTTTTTTGCAATACGGACTTTTTTACCATCTTCTACTTTGAAGCCTACGCGAGTAGGTTCACCTGTTTTCGGATCTAAAACCATAACGTTAGAAACGTGAATAGGTGCTTCTTTAGTAATAATTCCACCTTGTGGATTTAATTGAGATGGCTTAGAGTGTTTTTTAACGATGTTAACACCCTCAACGATAACACGGTTTTGCTTTGGGAAAGCCACAAGGATAACGCCTTGTTTTCCTTTGTCTTTTCCAGTGATTACCTGTACTTTATCACCTTTTTTTACATGCATCTTAATTCTGCACCTCCTTAGCAAGGCAATACCTTAAATTATAGAACTTCTGGAGCTAAAGAAACGATCTTCATGAAGTTGCTATCACGTAATTCACGAGCTACTGGTCCGAAGATACGAGTACCACGTGGGCTCTTATCGTCTTTGATGATAACCGCTGCGTTTTCATCAAATTTGATATAAGAACCGTCCGGACGACGAGCTCCGCTCTTCGTACGTACTACTACTGCTTTAACAACGTCACCTTTTTTAACAACGCCACCTGGTGTTGCTTGTTTTACCGTAGCAACGATAATGTCAC
Source organism: Bacillus sp. ES1-5 (assembly GCF_022487605.1). Taxonomy (NCBI): domain Bacteria; kingdom Bacillati; phylum Bacillota; class Bacilli; order Caryophanales; family Bacillaceae; genus Bacillus; species Bacillus sp. ES1-5. The sequence continues at coordinate 19,296 of NZ_JAKVPU010000015.1, forward strand.
CAATGTTAGCATATTTACGACCAGAGCCGCCTAATACTTTAATTGTTAAAAGTTCACGTGCACCAGAGTTGTCAGCAACTTTCAAACGAGATTCTTGTTGGATCATGTTATGAAACCTCCCTTCGGACTAAAAATTCCGATTCGTCTATTTAGATAATAACCGCTTCTTCAACGATTTCAACTAAACGGAAACGCTTAGTAGCAGAAAGCGGGCGAGTTTCCATGATTTTAACGATATCGCCAAGTTTCGCTTGGTTTTGCTCATCATGGGCTTTGTACTTCTTAGAATACTTAACACGTTTTCCGTACAAGGAATGAGTTTTGTAAGTTTCAACTAAAACTGTAATCGTTTTGTCCATTTTGTCAGACACAACACGACCAGTATAAACTTTGCGTTGGTTACGTTCGCTCACTATGCAAACCTCCCCTCAATTTATCGATTAATTCCGATCTCTCTTTCACGAACTACAGTTTTCATACGAGCAATTGCTTTACGCACTTCACGAATGCGAGTTGGATTCTCTAATTGTCCTGTAGCAAGTTGGAAGCGAAGATTGAACAATTCTTCCTTTAAAGCTTTAACTTTTGTTTCGATTTCGGCAGTGGTTAATTCACGAATATCATTAGTTTTCATTAGATTCACCACCATTTTCTTCACGTTTTACGAATTTACATTTCACAGGTAACTTGTGAGCTGCAAGACGTAATGCTTCGCGTGCTACCTCTTCAGATACACCCGCGATTTCGAACATAATTTTCCCAGGTTTTACTACTGCTACCCAGCCTTCTGGTGCCCCTTTACCGGAACCCATACGTACTTCTAGAGGTTTTGCAGTGTAAGGTTTAGAAGGGAAAATTTTAATCCATACTTTACCGCCACGTTTCATGTAACGAGTCATTGCACGACGAGCAGCTTCGATTTGACGGTTTGTAATCCATGAAGCAGCTTGTGCTTGTAAACCGAATTCACCGAAAGCAATTTCAGTTCCACCTTTTGCACGACCACGCATTTTACCACGATGCTCTCTACGATATTTTACGCGTTTTGGCATTAACATATTATTTTCCTCCTTCCTCAGAAGCTTTCTTTTTTGTAGGAAGGACTTCTCCACGGTAGATCCATACTTTTACGCCTAATTTACCGTATGTTGTATCAGCTTCAACTGCTGCATAGTCAATATCAGCGCGAAGTGTATGAAGTGGAACAGTTCCTTCACTGTAAGATTCTGCACGAGCGATATCAGCTCCGCCAAGACGACCAGAAACCTGTGTTTTAATACCTTTAGCACCTGCACGCATAGCACGTTGAATAACTTGCTTTTGTGCACGACGGAATGATACACGGTTTTCTAATTGACGAGCAATGTTTTCGCCTACTAATTTAGCGTTAAGATCAGCTCTCTTAACTTCTAAAATGTTGATGTGTACACGCTTGCCTGTTAATTGGTTAAGAGCTTTACGAAGTGCTTCAACTTCAGTACCACCTTTACCAATTACCATACCAGGTTTTGCAGTGTGAATTGTAACATTTACACGATTTGCTGCACGTTCGATTTCTACTTTAGCAACAGCAGAATCTTTTAAGCGTACAGTAATGTACTCACGGATTTTGATGTCTTCATGTAATAATGTAGCATAATCTTTTTCTGCGAACCAACGAGATTCCCAGTCACGGATAACGCCGACACGAAGACCAATTGGATTAACCTTTTGACCCATCGATTATCCCTCCTTCTTTTCTGATACCACAACTGTGATGTGGCTTGTGCGTTTGTTAATTTGGCTTGCACGACCCATTGCACGTGGACGGAAACGTTTCAACGTTGGACCTTCGTCAACGAAAACTTTTTCAACAACTAGGTTGTTAATATCCATCTCATAATTGTGCTCTGCATTTGCGATTGCAGATTTTAAAACTTTCTCTACAACTGGAGAAGCAGTTTTTGGTGTGTGGTTAAGGATAGCAATCGCTTCACCCACTTGCTTACCTCGGATTAAGTCTACTACTAAACGAACTTTACGAGGAGCAATACGAACTGTTCTCGCTACTGCTTTAGCTTGCATTGAAGTGCCTCCTCTCATTATCTTCTAGTTTTCTTATCGTCAGCAAGGTGACCTTTATACGTACGAGTTGGTGCGAATTCACCTAACTTATGGCCAACCATATCCTCAGTGATGTACACAGGTACGTGTTTACGACCATCATATACAGCGATTGTGTGTCCGATGAACTGAGGGAAGATTGTTGAACGGCGAGACCAAGTTTTAACAACTTGTTTTTGCTCAGATGCAACTAATTTTTCCATTTTGTTCATTAAGTGATCATCGACAAATGGTCCTTTTTTTAAGCTACGAGCCATTTTGGTGCCTCCCTTCGTGATTGGCGTACGGTTCTAGAAATGAACCGTACTACAATCCCATTATTTTTTACGACGACGAACGATGAATTTGTCAGACGCTTTGTTTTTCTTACGAGTCTTGAATCCAAGAGTTGGTTTACCCCATGGAGACATTGGAGACTTACGTCCGATTGGAGAACGTCCTTCACCACCACCGTGTGGGTGATCAACCGGGTTCATTACAGAACCACGAACTGTTGGGCGTTTACCTAACCAGCGAGAGCGACCTGCTTTACCGATTTTGATAAGTTCGTGCTGTTCGTTACCTACTTGACCGATTGAAGCGCGACAAGCAGATAATACAAGACGTACTTCACCAGAAGTTAAACGTACAAGTACGTATTTACCTTCTTTACCAAGTACTTGAGCAGATGTACCAGCAGAACGAACTAATTGTCCGCCACGACCAGGCTTAAGCTCAATATTATGAACAACAGTACCTACTGGAATGTTGATTAATGGTAATGCGTTACCGATTTTGATGTCAGCTTCTGGGCCAGACATAACTTCCATACCTACTTCTAAAGATTTAGGAGCAAGAATGTAACGTTTTTCACCGTCAACGTAGTTAATTAATGCGATATTCGCAGAGCGGTTTGGATCGTATTCGATCGTAGCAACGCGTCCTGGAATTCCATCTTTGTTACGCTTAAAGTCGATGATACGGTATTGACGCTTATGTCCGCCACCTTGATGACGTACAGTAATTTTACCTTGGTTATTACGACCAGCCTTCTTGCTTAAAGGAGCAAGTAATGACTTTTCTGGTCTGTCAGTCGTGATTTCAGCGAAATCATTCGTAGTCATATTACGACGACCGTTAGTAGTTGGATTATACTTTTTAATTCCCATCTCAATTTCCCTCCTTCTTTAGTAAGAATTAAACGCCTTGGAAGATTTCGATTTCTTTGCTGTCAGCAGTTAGCTTAACGATTGCTTTACGACGACGGCTAGTAAAACCAGCGTGACGACCAACGCGTTTTGCTTTCGGCTTGTAGTTCATGATGTTCACTTTTTCTACTTTAACACCAAAGATCGCTTCAAGAGCATCTTTAACTTCTGTTTTATTAGATTTAACGTCCACATCGAACGTGTATTTTTTTTCAGCCATCATTTCCATAGAACGTTCAGTGATAACTGGGCGCTTAATGATATCACGAGGATCTCTCATTATGCAAGCACCTCCTCTACTTTTTCCACTGCCGCTTTTGTCATGATTAGCTTATCATGATGAAGCACGTCTAAAACGTTTACGCCATCAGCAGTGATTACTGTTACTCCAGGGATATTGCGAGCAGATAACTCTACAGATTCGTTTGCATCAGCAGTTACGATAAGAGCTTTCTTCTCAACAGTTAATCCTTTAAGTACTGCTAGCATGTCTTTTGTTTTTGGTGCATTTAACACTAGGTCTTCAAGAACTACAATGTTGTTCTCAACTACTTTAGTAGCTAATGCAGATTTGATTGCTAAACGACGAACCTTCTTAGGAAGTTTGTACGCATAGCTTCTTGGTGTAGGTCCGAATACCGTACCACCACCACGCCATTGAGGAGAGCGGATAGACCCTTGACGAGCACGTCCAGTTCCTTTTTGACGCCATGGTTTACGACCACCACCACGAACTTCAGAACGAGTTTTTACTTTGTGTGTACCTTGACGTAAAGATGCACGTTGCATCATTACAGCTTCGAAAAGTACAGCTTCATTTGGTTCGATACCGAAAATAGCTTCAGCTAATTCGATTTCACCAACCTGTGAACCAGTTTGGTTATATACAGTAACTTTTGGCATTGGAATTCCTCCTTCCTATTGTGAATTATTTGCTAACCTTCACAGCGCCTTGAACAACTACAAGAGATTTCTTAGCACCTGGAACGTTACCTTTTACTAGTAATAAGTTGCGCTCAGTGTCAACTTGAACGATTTCTAAGTTTTGGATAGTAACTTGGTCTCCACCCATACGTCCAGCAAGTTTTTTGCCTTTGAATACACGGTTCGGAGCAACTGGGCCCATTGAACCTGGACGACGGTGATAGCGAGAACCATGAGACATAGGTCCGCGAGATTGTCCGTGGCGTTTGATAACACCTTGGAAACCTTTACCTTTAGAAATTCCTGTTACGTCAACGATTTCACCTGCAGCGAAAACTTCAACTTTTACCTCTTGACCAACCTCTAATCCGTCCACGTCTGCATCGCGGATTTCGCGAATGAAGCGCTTAGGAGTTGTAGATGCTTTAGCAGTGTGGCCTTGTTCAGGTTTGTTAGTTAACTTTTCACGTTTATCTTCAAATCCTAACTGGATTGCATTGTAGCCATCAGTTTCAGTTGTTTTCTTTTGAAGAACAACGTTTGGATTAGCAGCGATAACTGTTACTGGGATTAACTCACCGTTCTCAGCAAATACTTGAGTCATACCGATCTTTCTTCCTAAGATTCCTTTGGTCATGAGTTACACCTCCTACATTTTTAAGTTATATGAATTATAGTTTGATTTCGATATCTACACCAGACGGTAAGTCTAAACGCATTAATGAATCTACTGTTTGTGGAGTAGGACTCACGATATCGATTAAACGTTTGTGTGTGCGCATTTCGAATTGCTCACGAGAATCTTTGTACTTATGAACAGCACGAAGAATTGTGTAAATAGTCTTCTCAGTTGGTAATGGGATCGGACCAGAAACTGTTGCCCCAGAACGCTTAGCTGTTTCTACAATTTTCTCAGCTGATTGATCAAGAATACGGTGATCATAAGCTTTTAAACGGATACGAATTTTTTCTTTTGCCATTATTTTCCCTCCTTCGTTCGCCTATTTCTAAAATAGACCTTCTCCATGGAAATTTCCCCACACCATGCCATGGCAAAGCGGCCGGGTGTGTCAGCAACCTTCCACTTCATCGCAGTCAAAGACCAACATTGTCTATTATACAATGTTATTCGTCTAGATGCAAGCATCTTTTTGTTTGCATCTGCTTTTCTCTACTTTTGCTATTATACATGGCACTTTAAAGAATTTCAAGTTTTCATCTGCTCTTATTCAACTTACAGTTTATGGATGTTGCTTCTTGTTTTATATACTATAGAAGAAACTCATTCAAAGATAGGAAACACACCTCTTTCTTCTATATTAATAAACAATAAAAAAACCCAAAGGAGAATCCCTTGGGTTTTTTAATAATCTATTTAAAGATTACTCAGCAACGATTGTAGCAACTACACCGTAACCTACTGTACGTCCACCTTCACGAATAGAGAATTTAGTTCCCTCTTCGATAGCGATTGGAGCGATAAGTTCGATAGTCATTTCGATGTTGTCACCAGGCATTACCATTTCAGTACCTTCTGGTAATTGGATGATACCAGTTACGTCAGTTGTACGGAAGTAGAACTGAGGACGGTAGTTAGCGAAGAATGGAGTGTGACGTCCACCTTCTTCTTTAGATAATACGAAAACTTCAGCTTTGAATTTAGCGTGAGCTTTTACAGAGCCAGTTTTAGCAAGAACTTGTCCACGTTGGATGTCTTCACGAGCAACCCCACGAAGTAAAGCACCGATGTTGTCTCCAGCTTGAGCTTGGTCAAGAAGTTTACGGAACATCTCTACACCAGTTACAGTTGTAGAAGCATTTTCTTCAGCAAGACCGATGATTTCTACTACGTCACCAACTTTAACGATTCCGCGCTCTACACGACCAGTTGCAACTGTACCACGACCTGTGATAGAGAATACATCCTCGATAGGCATTAAGAATGGTTTGTCAGTTTCACGTTCTGGAGTTGGGATGTAAGCATCAACTTCAGTCATTAATTCAATGATTTTTGCTTCCCAATCAGCTTCTCCTTGAAGAGCTTTAAGAGCAGAACCTTTGATTACAGGAATGTCGTCGCCTGGGAATCCGTATTCAGATAATAGGTCGCGAACTTCCATTTCTACTAATTCTAATAATTCTTCGTCGTCTACCATGTCGCATTTGTTTAAGAATACAACGATGTAAGGAACACCTACTTGACGAGAAAGAAGGATGTGCTCACGTGTTTGAGGCATTGGGCCATCAGCAGCAGATACTACTAAGATACCGCCGTCCATTTGAGCAGCACCAGTGATCATGTTTTTAACATAGTCAGCGTGACCTGGGCAGTCAACGTGTGCATAGTGACGAGTTTCAGTTTCGTACTCAACGTGTGCAGTTGAGATTGTGATTCCGCGCTCTCTTTCTTCTGGAGCAGCGTCGATTTGATCGTATCCGCGTGCTTCAGCACCACCAGCTTTTGCAAGAACTGTAGTGATCGCAGCAGTTAATGTAGTTTTACCATGGTCAACGTGGCCGATTGTACCGATGTTAACATGGGGTTTAGAACGTTCGAATTTAGCTTTAGCCATTCTAAATTCCTCCTTAGTTTATATAGGTTATTTTATATTTAGACTAGAAAGCGAAACTTAAGTCTCACTTTCTAAGCTTACATAAGTAGTTATACTTGAACAATCGATAAAAATCAATTATTCACCTTTATTTTTTTTAATAATTTCTTCAGAAACAGACTTCGGTACTTCTTCATAATGATCAAATGTCATTGAGAATGTTCCGCGTCCTTGAGTGTTAGAACGTAATGCCGTTGCATAACCGAACATTTCAGAAAGTGGAACCATAGCGCGAACAACTTGTGCGTTACCACGAGCTTCCATACCTTCTACACGTCCACGACGAGATGTTACGTCGCCCATAATGTCGCCCATGTACTCTTCAGGAATTACAACTTCAACTTTCATCATTGGCTCAAGAATTACTGGGCTACATTTAGAAACCGCAGCTTTAAGTGCCATAGATGCAGCGATTTTGAACGCCATCTCAGATGAATCGACATCATGGTAAGATCCGTCAACTAACGCAGCTTTAATGTCAACTAGTGGATAACCAGCTAGTACACCATTTTTAAGTGAGTCTTCAAGACCCGCTCCAACAGCTGGGATGTATTCACGTGGAACTACACCGCCGACGATTTTGTTTTGGAATTCAAAACCTTTACCTTCTTCATTAGGTTCAAACTCAATCCAAACGTGACCGAATTGTCCACGACCACCAGATTGACGAGCGAACTTACCTTCAACTTTCGCAGCAGCGCGGAAAGTCTCACGGTATGCTACCTGAGGAGCACCAACGTTTGCTTCCACTTTGAATTCACGGCGCATACGGTCAACGATGATATCAAGGTGAAGTTCACCCATACCAGCGATGATTGTTTGGCCAGTTTCTTGGTCAGTGTGAGCACGGAATGTTGGATCTTCTTCAGAAAGCTTAGATAATGCTGTACCCATTTTATCTTGGTCAGCTTTAGATTTTGGTTCGATAGCTACAGAGATAACTGGCTCTGGGAATTCCATAGACTCAAGGATAACAAGACTCTTCTCATCACAAAGAGTATCTCCAGTAGTAGTATCTTTTAAACCTACAGCAGCAGCGATATCACCAGCATAAACTGTTGAAATCTCTTCACGGCTGTTAGCGTGCATTTGTAGGATACGACCTACACGCTCACGCTTGCCTTTAGTTGAGTTTTTCACGTATGATCCAGAGTTTAACACACCAGAGTACACACGGAAGAACGTTAGCTTACCAACATAAGGGTCAGTCATGATTTTGAATGCTAGAGCTGCGAATGGTTCTTCATCGCTAGACTTACGTTCGATTTCTTCCTCTGTATCCGGAAGAGTACCTTTAATAGCAGGTACATCTAATGGAGACGGTAGGTAATCGATTACTGCGTCTAACAGAATTTGAACACCTTTATTTTTGAATGCAGAACCACAGATTACTGGGAAGAATTCTACAGAAGTTGTAGCCTTACGGATACCAGCTTTAAGCTCTTCTACAGTGATTTCTTCACCTTCTAGGTACTTCATCATCATTTCTTCATCAAGCTCAGCTACCGCTTCGATAAGCTTTCCACGGTATTCTTCAGCTAATTCTTTGTGCTCTTCAGGAATTTCAACACGCTCGATGTCTGTTCCTAAATCGTTACCGTACATATAAGCACACTCTTCAACAAGGTCAATGATACCATTGAACTCATCTTCAGCACCGATTGGCAACTGAATTGGATGTGCGTTTGCTTGTAAACGATCGTGGATTGTTCCTACAGAGTATAAGAAATCTGCACCGATCTTATCCATTTTGTTAACGAATACGATACGAGGTACACCGTAAGTAGTAGCCTGACGCCAAACAGTTTCTGTTTGTGGTTCTACACCAGATTGTGCATCAAGTACTGCTACCGCACCATCAAGTACGCGTAAAGAACGTTCTACTTCTACTGTGAAGTCTACGTGTCCTGGAGTGTCAATGATGTTTACACGGTGACCTTTCCATTGAGCTGTAGTTGCAGCAGAAGTAATTGTGATACCACGCTCTTGCTCTTGCTCCATCCAGTCCATCTGAGATGCACCTTCATGAGTTTCACCGATTTTATGAATACGTCCTGTATAATACAGAATACGCTCAGTTGCTGTTGTTTTACCAGCATCGATGTGAGCCATGATACCAATATTACGAGTGTTTTCTAAAGAGAACTCTCTTGTCATTTGGTGTCTTGCTCCTTCCATATATGGATTGGATTTTTATTTTAAGTAGCAAAAAAGCCACTTTATATTGTTACATATGCCAGTGTCCAGTACCCTCATTATGTAAAACGAGCGCCCAACGAAAGGGAGAGGCATTCTCCCTCTCCACACTTCCATAAGCGACAAATAAAGCGGTTTATGCATACATTTATTTTACGTTGAATCCTACCAACGGTAATGAGCAAATGCTTTGTTAGCTTCTGCCATTTTATGAGTGTCTTCACGTTTCTTAACAGATGCACCAGCGTTGTTAGCTGCATCTAAGATTTCGTAAGCTAGACGCTCTTCCATAGTTTTTTCACCACGAAGACGAGCATAGTTTACTAACCAGCGAAGACCTAAAGTTGTACGGCGTTCTGGACGAACCTCAACTGGAACTTGGTAGTTAGCACCACCAACACGACGAGCACGTACTTCAAGAACAGGCATGATGTTCTTAAGAGCTTGCTCGAATACTTCCATAGGGTCTTTATCTGAACGTTCACGAACGATATCGAAAGCGTTATAAAGAATTGTTTGAGATTTACCTTTTTTACCGTCAACCATCATTTTGTTGATAAGGCGTGTTACTAGCTTAGACTTGTACATTGGATCTGGTAACACGTCACGTTTCGCAACAGGTCCTTTACGAGGCATATTGAGTTCCTCCTTTCATTATAAGTTTATTATTTTTTAGCAGGTTTTGGTCGCTTAGTACCATATTTAGAACGTCCTTGCATACGTTTGTCAACACCAGCTGTATCAAGCGCACCACGAACGATGTGGTAACGTACCCCTGGTAAATCCTTTACTCGACCACCGCGAATTAATACTACGCTATGCTCTTGTAGGTTATGACCGATACCTGGGATGTAAGCTGTAACCTCGATACCGTTTGTTAAACGTACACGAGCGTATTTACGTAACGCTGAGTTAGGTTTCTTTGGAGTCATTGTACCAACACGAGTACATACACCACGTTTTTGAGGTGCAGAGATATCAGTTGATTTTTTCTTTAAAGAGTTGAACCCTTTGTTTAACGCAGGTGATTTAGATTTCCATACTTTATCAGTACGACCATTTCTCACTAATTGGTTAATAGTAGGCATTTGATTATCCTCCCTTCGCATGTTTGTATGACCACATATCCAGGTGGTTCATTATTAGTTGAAAACAAAGTTTTTGCAAGGGAGAGCAAATGCTCTCTCCTCACAAAAACAGTTTTAACTTATTATTCCTATTGCTGAAGCTCCCACTTGAATCCCCGAAACTTTTCCAAGCTTACGAACTGATTCAACTTTGGTTATGGGTATGTTATGTTGCAAGGCGGTACGAATGATCATATGGGTTAACCGCATATCAGCATCTTCCGCAATAACAACTTCTTTAACTATACCATTTTTGATTGCCTCCAATGTGCGTTTATGACCAACGACTACATTTTCAGCATTTGACACTTTTTGATAAGACATATAAATATCCTCCAAAGCATCGTTCAGGAGCAACCTTGATTATAGTAACATTTTGACTCATACAATGTCAACTAGGATTAACTGTTTTTATACAAAATTTACGACGGAAAATTTTACTGCTCCACATAAACTTCATCGTTTTCTACATTCATGTCACCTTGTGTTGTTTTTACAAGATCCACTTTGCGATAACGATTCATACCTGTTCCAGCAGGAACAAGTTTACCGATAATAACATTTTCTTTCAATCCTAGAAGCTCATCTCGTTTACCCTTAATTGCTGCATCAGTTAAGACACGTGTCGTTTCTTGGAACGATGCTGCAGATAAGAATGAATCAGTTTCAAGTGAAGCTTTTGTAATACCAAGTAGAACAGGTCTAGCCGTTGCTGGTTGTTTACCTTTCAGTAACACCTTCGCATTCGCATCAGTAAACTGATGGATATCTAGTAGTGTTCCTGGTAATACATCTGTTTCACCCGCATCACTTACACGAACTTTACGTAACATTTGACGTACCATTACTTCTACGTGTTTGTCACCAATTTCTACCCCTTGCATACGGTATACTTTTTGAACTTCACGTAGTAAGTATTCTTGAACCGCCGTAATGTCCGTTACTTTTAGTAATTCTTTCGGATCAATAGAACCTTCTGTTAACTCTTTACCGTGGCTAATTGGCTGTCCTAAAGTTACTTTCAGACGTGCACCGTAAGGAATAGCATACGTACGAGCTTCAACTTCACCCTGTACAACTACTTCTTGGCGATCTTTAACATCGTTGATCGCTGCGATAACACCATCGATTTCACTGATAACTGCCTGACCTTTCGGGTTACGAGCTTCGAAGATCTCTTGGATACGAGGTAAACCTTGAGTGATATCATCTCCGGCAACCCCACCTGTATGGAACGTACGCATCGTTAACTGTGTACCTGGCTCACCGATAGATTGAGCTGCGATAATACCTACCGCTTCTCCTACTTCTACGTCTGTACCAGTTGCTAAGTTACGACCGTAACACTTCTTACATACACCGTGGCGAGTGTTACACGTGAACGCTGAACGAATGTTTACAGTTTCAACACCCGAATTTTCAACGATATGAGCGATATCTTCAGTAATTAGTTGGTTTTCACTAACTAATACTTCACCTGTTTCAGGATGTTTTACAGTTTTTCTTGCAAAACGTCCAACAAGACGATCATATAATGACTCAATTACTTCATTACCCTCTTTAATCGCACCAATTAATAGACCACGATCTGTTCCACAATCATCTTCACGGACAATTACATCTTGTGCAACGTCTACAAGACGACGTGTTAAGTAACCAGAATCGGCAGTTTTAAGTGCTGTATCGGCAAGACCTTTACGCGCACCATGCGTAGAGATGAAGTACTCAAGTACTGTTAAACCTTCACGGAAACTTGATTTAATTGGAAGTTCGATAATACGACCAGATGGATTGGCCATCAGACCACGCATACCAGCAAGCTGAGTAAAGTTCGATGCGTTACCACGGGCACCGGAATCACTCATCATGAAGATTGGATTGCGTTTATTCAAGGATTTCATCAGTTTTCCTTGGATAACATCTTTTGCATTACTCCAAATAGAGATAACGCGATCGTAACGTTCTTCTTCCGTGATTAAACCGCGACGGAATTGTTTAATTACATTATCTACTTTTGCTTGTGCTTCGTGGAGAATTTCATCTTTTTCGCCTAATACAAGAATGTCAGATACCCCAACTGTAATACCAGCTTTTGTAGAGTACTTAAATCCTAAGTTTTTCATGCGGTCAAGCATACGAGATGTTTCCGTAATTTGGAAACGTTTAAATACTTCCGCAATGATGTTACCAAGGATCTTCTTGCTAAATGGCGCCACTTCTTCGCGACTAGCAATAATTTCTTTAATGTTCGCACCTTTTTCAACGAAATACTCCGCTGGTGTTTCTTTTTCAAGGTTTGAGTTTGTCGGTTCATTAATATAAGGGAACGACTCTGGTAAGATTTCGTTAAATATTAATTTACCAACTGTTGTTAATAGAAGCTTACCTTTTTGCTCTTCAGTAAATGTTACGTTATTTACTGAACTTGCAGCAACTGCAACACGTGTGTGCAGATGTACATATCCATTTTGGTATGCAAGTATTGCTTCGTTTGCATCTTTGAAGACCATACCTTCACCGATTGCGCCTTCACGCTCAAGTGTTAAGTAGTAGTTACCTAATACCATATCCTGAGATGGAGTAACAACTGGTTTTCCGTCTTTTGGATTCAAGATGTTTTGTGCCGCTAACATAAGAATACGAGCTTCTGCTTGTGCCTCTGATGATAACGGTACGTGAACCGCCATTTGGTCACCGTCAAAGTCCGCGTTGTATGCAGTACATACAAGTGGGTGAAGACGAATTGCGCGACCTTCTACTAATGTAGGTTCAAACGCCTGGATACCAAGACGGTGAAGTGTTGGTGCGCGGTTTAGAAGTACTGGATGCTCTTTGATCACAGATTCTAAAACGTCCCAAACTTCAGGTTGTACACGCTCGATTTTACGTTTAGCACTCTTAATGTTGTGTGCTAAACCTTTTCCAACTAACTCTTTCATAACGAAAGGCTTAAACAATTCAAGCGCCATTTCTTTCGGTAATCCACATTGGTACATCTTTAAGTTCGGTCCTACAACGATTACAGAACGACCAGAGTAGTCAACACGTTTACCTAATAAGTTTTGACGGAAACGTCCTTGTTTACCTTTAAGCATGTGAGATAGTGATTTTAATGGACGGTTACCTGGTCCAGTAACTGGACGGCCACGGCGACCATTATCGATTAATGCGTCTACAGCTTCTTGTAACATACGTTTTTCGTTTTGAACGATGATGCTTGGTGCACCTAAGTCCAATAGACGTTTTAAACGATTATTACGGTTAATTACACGACGGTATAAGTCGTTTAAGTCAGAAGTAGCAAAACGTCCACCATCCAACTGTACCATTGGGCGTAGTTCCGGTGGGATAACTGGAAGAACATCTAGGATCATCCAAGATGGGTGATTTCCAGAGTTACGGAATGCTTCTAATACTTCTAGACGTTTAATAGCACGAGTACGTCGTTGTCCTTGTGCTGTTTTTAATTCTTCTTTTAAGAAGTCTACTTCTTTATCTAAATCGATGTCTTGCAGTAGCTTTTTAATCGCTTCTGCACCCATAGCAGCTTGGAATGTGCTACCATATCGATCACGATATGCACGGTATTCTTTTTCAGAAAGTAATTGCTTCTTATCAAGTGGTGTATCTCCACTTTCTGTTACAACATAAGAAGCGAAATAAATTACTTCTTCAAGCGCGCGAGGGGACATGTCTAAGACAAGTCCCATGCGGCTCGGGATACCTTTGAAATACCAAATATGAGATACAGGAGCAGCTAATTCGATATGACCCATACGTTCACGACGAACTTTTGCACGCGTTACTTCAACGCCACATCGATCACAAACTACACCTTTATAACGTACACGTTTGTATTTTCCGCAATGACATTCCCAGTCCTTTTGTGGTCCGAAAATACGCTCACAGAACAAGCCATCTTTTTCAGGCTTTAACGTACGATAGTTAATTGTTTCTGGTTTCTTAACTTCACCGTATGACCAAGAACGAATCTTGTCAGGTGAAGCAAGTCCAATCTTCATATATTCAAAGTTATTTACATCTATCAAGGGGCCTACCTCCCTTTTAGTCTACAGGTTATCCCAATTATTCTTTAGTTGTCTCAACTTCGACATTCAATTTATCTGCTGATTGATGATCGTCGTCATCTTCTGTATCACGCATTTCGATTTCTTTATCGTCGCTAGACATCATTTTAACGTCCATACCTAAACTTTGCAGCTCTTTAATCAATACTTTGAATGATTCAGGAACGCCTGGTTCTGGAACATTTTCGCCTTTAACAATTGCTTCATACGTCTTAACACGTCCAATAACATCATCAGACTTCACTGTTAAGATTTCTTGAAGAGTATAAGCAGCACCGTAAGCTTCAAGTGCCCAAACCTCCATCTCACCGAAACGCTGTCCACCGAACTGAGCTTTACCTCCAAGAGGCTGCTGCGTTACAAGTGAGTACGGTCCAGTAGAACGAGCATGAAGTTTATCGTCAACCATGTGCGCAAGTTTGATCATATACATGACACCAACAGATACGCGGTTATCGAATGGTTCACCAGTACGTCCGTCATACAGAATTGTTTTCGCGTCATTTGCCATACCAGCTTCTTCAATCGTGCCCCAAACATCTTCCTCACGAGCACCATCGAATACTGGTGTTGCAATGTGAATACCAAGGTATCTTGCTGCCATACCAAGATGAAGCTCTAATACCTGACCGATATTCATACGAGATGGTACACCTAATGGGTTTAACATGATATCGATTGGCGTACCGTCTGGTAAGTAAGGCATATCTTCTTCTGGTAAAATACGAGAGATAACACCTTTGTTACCGTGACGTCCAGCCATCTTGTCACCTTCAGAGATTTTACGCTTTTGAACGATATATGCACGTACAAGTTGATTCACGCCTGGTGGCAATTCATCGCCATCTTCACGGTTGAATACTTTTACGTCTAAGATAATACCGCCACCACCGTGTGGTACACGTAGTGATGTATCACGTACTTCACGTGCTTTTTCTCCAAAGATAGCATGTAATAGACGTTCTTCAGCTGTTAATTCTGTTACACCTTTAGGTGTTACTTTACCAACAAGTAAATCTCCATCTTTTACTTCCGCACCAACGCGAATGATACCGCGCTCGTCAAGGTTGCGTAATGCATCTTCCCCAACGTTTGGAATGTCACGTGTAATTTCTTCTGGTCCAAGCTTCGTATCACGAGCTTCTGACTCATATTCTTCAATATGAATAGAAGTGTACACATCGTCTTTTACAAGGCGCTCACTCATAATGATCGCATCCTCGTAGTTATAACCGTCCCAAGTCATGAAGCCAACAAGCACGTTACGTCCAAGTGCTAGTTCACCTAATTCCATAGAAGGACCATCCGCAAGGATTTCACCTTTTACAACTTCATTTCCAACACTTACGATTGGACGTTGGTTGTAGCAAGTTCCTTGGTTAGAACGAATGAATTTTTGCATTTTGTAGCGATCTAAGTCGCCTTTTACTGTTTGACCGTCAACTTCTACATAGCGACGTACCCAAACTTCACGTGCTTCTACGCGTTCAACAACACCAGGATGTTTACAGATTACTGCAGCACCTGAGTCTTTTGCTGATACGTACTCCATACCTGTACCTACAATCGGAGATTCCGGATTCATTAACGGAACCGCCTGACGTTGCATGTTCGCTCCCATAAGTGCGCGGTTAGAGTCATCGTTTTCTAAGAACGGAATACAAGCTGTCGCTGCCGACACTACTTGTTTTGGAGATACATCCATGTAGTCGATGCGTTCTTTATTTGTGACAATGTTTTCACCACGGAAACGCGCTACGATATCTTCACTAAGGAATTCTCCTTCTTCAGATAATTTCATATTCGCTTGGGCTACAACATAATTATCTTCTTCATCTGCTGTTAAGTAATCAACCTGCCCTGTTACAAGACCAGATTCTGGATCAACACGACGGTATGGTGTTTCAATGAAACCAAACTCATTTACCTTCGCGAACGATGATAATGAGTTAATCAAACCAATGTTTGGTCCCTCTGGTGTTTCAATCGGACACATACGACCATAGTGAGAGTAGTGAACGTCACGTACTTCAAAGCCTGCGCGCTCACGCGTTAAACCACCGGGTCCTAATGCAGATAGTCTTCGTTTGTGAGTTAACTCTGCTAATGGGTTTGTTTGATCCATGAACTGAGATAACTGAGAACTTCCGAAGAACTCTTTAATAGATGCAATAACCGGGCGAATGTTAATTAACGCTTGTGGTGTAATTGCATTTGTATCTTGAATCGACATTCTCTCACGAACAACACGTTCCATACGAGAAAGACCGATACGGAATTGATTTTGTAATAGTTCTCCAACAGAACGCAGACGACGGTTTCCTAAATGGTCGATATCATCTGTATCCCCTACTTTGTATAGTAGGTTGAAGAAGTAACTGATAGAAGCAAGGATATCACCTGGTGTGATGTGTTTTACATCACGAGTAATATTTGCATTACCAATTACATTAATCACTCGTTCGCCTTCTGACTCAGGAGCATAAATCTTAATAGATTGCAGCTCAACATCGCCTGCTACCACTCCACCCATTGGTTTCGCTGTTTTGAATCCAATGTTTTTCTCTAAGTAAGGTAGAATGCGATCCAGCGTACGACGATCTAAGACTGTTCCTTCTGCCGCTAAAATCTCACCAGTTTCTGGATCTACTAGTGTTTCAGCTAAACGTTGGTTAAACAATCTGTTTTTAATGTGTAGCTTTTTGTTGATCTTATAGCGACCTACATTTGCTAAATCATAGCGCTTCGGATCAAAGAAACGAGACACAAGTAAGCTCTTTGCATTTTCTACTGTTGGTGGTTCACCAGGGCGTAGACGCTCATAAATTTCAAGCAATGCTTTCTCTGTGCTATCTGTGTTGTCTTTTTCTAATGTGTTGCTTAAGTATTCGTTATCACCTAAAAGCTCGGTGATTTCTTGATCAGAGCCAAACCCTAATGCGCGTAACAAAACAGTTACAGGGAGTTTACGCGTACGGTCAATACGCACATATACAACATCCTTAGCATCTGTTTCATACTCTAACCAAGCTCCGCGGTTTGGAATTACAGTAGCAGTAAAACCACGTTTTCCGTTTTTATCCACTTTGCCACTATAGTATACGCTTGGAGAGCGAACTAACTGGGAAACGATAACACGTTCTGCACCGTTAATTACGAATGTTCCAGTCTCTGTCATGAGTGGGAAATCTCCCATGAACACATCTTGTTCTTTTACTTCACCAGTTTCCTTGTTGATTAGACGCACTTTTACACGAAGTGGTGCTGCATACGTCACATCACGCTCTTTGCATTCGTCTACAGAGTATTTAGGTTCACCTAAGCTGTAGTCGATAAATTCAAGCGATAGATTTCCCGTAAAGTCTTCGATCGGAGAAATGTCCTGGAACATTTCTCGCAAACCCTCATCAAGAAACCACTGATAAGAAGAGGTTTGAATTTCGATAAGATTTGGTAACTCTAATACTTCACTAATACGGGCATAACTTCTTCGTTGGCGGTGGCGTCCGTATTGAACTAGTTGACCTGTCAACTGCTTCACCCCTCAAATCATGAGTATTATAAATGCACAAAAAAATTTGTGCAAAATCACAAATAAATACAACTACTGCTATTAGCGTAGTTTTTTTCTCTTAAAGATAAATACGTTGAGTCTTTCTACCTGCTCAAAAAAGAAAAATGGCTTCTATAAGAAAACCATCATTCTGTTTCATAATCTGCTGATTTTACTATCTTTTCCAAGAGAAACAAAAATATACATCTTTCTCAACGCAGAAAATCATATATTGGCATTGTATAATGTTAACATAGCCAAAAATAACCGTCAACGTTTTTTTGATTTTATGATATAATATCCTTTTTTCTTTTCTACAACTTCGACTTCAGAAAATACTTCCTCTAGTTTCTTCAGCGCAGATGGTGCGCCTTGCTTCTTTTGAATAACAATCCACAACTCTCCACCTGGAACTAAATACTCTACAGCCTTTTCTAAAATCTCATGCACGATATCTTTACCTGCACGAATTGGAGGATTAGATAGAATAGCAGCATACATACCATCTACATTTTCATAGACGCTACTTTGAAAAATGTGTACATTTCCAATTCTATTGTTAGCGGCATTTTCTTTCGCAAGCTCAAGCGCCCTTTCATTCACATCCACCATGTGAACTTTACGGTCTTGAAACTCTTTCGCCAACGATAAACCCATTGGTCCATATCCACAACCTACGTCTAATATATCACCTTTAATATCTGGCACTTGAAACGCTTCAATTAAAAGACGAGAACCAAAGTCCACTTCGTTTTTCGAGAACACCCCACGGTCAGATAAGAAAGTAAATCGAGATCCACGAAGTGTAAATTCCCATCGTTTACGATCACTTTTACTAGAAGGGTCGTTAGAAAAATAATGGTCTGCCATATGGCCACCTCTTTTCTTTACAGTTAAAAAAAAAGCTCGCATGAGAGCGAGCTTTTTTTAAAGCATCAAAAGTTAATTACTTAACTTCTACAGCAGCGCCAACTTCTTCAAGTTTAGCTTTCATTTCTTCAGCTTCCTCTTTAGAAACGCCTTCTTTGATTGCTTTTGGAGTGTTGTCAACTAATTCTTTAGCTTCTTTTAAGCCAAGACCAGTGATTTCACGTACAGCTTTGATAACTTTGATTTTTTGAGCGCCAGCACTTGCAAGTACTACGTCAAATTCAGTTTTCTCAGCAGCAGCTTCACCAGCGCCACCAGCTACAGCTACAGGAGCAGCAGCAGTTACGCCGAATTCTTCCTCGATAGCTTTTACTAAGTCGTTAAGTTCTAATACAGTCATAGATTTAACTGCTTCAATGATTTGTTCTTTAGTCATTGTAAATATCCTCCCTTAAATAGGTTTGTATTGTTTTATAGATAACAAGTAATTATCTTTTAAAAAATTAAGCGCCTTGCTCTTCCTTTTGTTCTGCAACTGCTTTAGTAGCAAGTGCAAGGTTACGGATTGGAGCTTGAAGAACGCTAAGAAGCATAGAAAGTAAGCCTTCACGTGATGGAAGAGTAGCGATAGCTTTAACCTCATCAAGTGTTACAAGTTTACCTTCGATTACACCAGCTTTAATTTCTAAAGCTTCATGTTTTGTAGCGAAGTCGTTTAATACTTTCGCAGGAGCAACTACATCCTCGTTACTGAACGCGATTGCGTTTGGTCCTGTTAAGAATTCGTTTAACTCAGCCATTTCAGCAGACTCTGCAGCACGACGAGTTAAAGAGTTTTTGTAAACTTTGAACTCAACGCCAGCTTCACGTAAGTTTTTACGTAATTCTGTTACTTCAGAAACTGTTAAACCACGGTAGTCAACAACGATTGTAGATTTACTTTCGCGAAGTTTTTCAGCGATTTCAGTTACAACTTGTTGTTTAGTTTCGATTACTTTGCTCATGTTATTACACCTCCTGTAGATTATATAGAAGATGTACCGAAAGTGCACTAAAAACCTCCATGCCCAACTTGTAGACATGGAGGCATATAGTCACAGAAAAAAATTCCGTTTCGTATATTAACACCTAGGTAGGAAATTAAGTCTATTGACACCTACTGTCTACGGTACACTAATTAAATTCACAACATAAATGATTATATAAAAACTTCTTTATGAAGTCAACTTCCAATTTTTACGCTAATGTAGAAACGTCTACACGTACGCCAGGTCCCATTGTAGAAGCAACTGTTACGTTCTTCATGTAAGTACCTTTTGCAGCAGCTGGCTTAACTTTTTGTAAAGTGTCAGCAATTGTTCCGAAGTTTTCTACTAATTTAGCATCTTCGAAAGATACTTTACCGATTGGAACGTGGATGTTACCAGCTTTATCAACGCGATATTCAACTTTACCAGCTTTGATTTCGTTAACAGCTTTAGTTACATCGAAAGTAACTGTTCCAGTTTTAGGGTTTGGCATTAAACCTTTAGGTCCTAATACGCGACCAAGTTTACCAACTTCACCCATCATGTCAGGAGTTGCTACTACTACATCGAAATCGAACCAACCTTGTTGGATTTTACCGATGTAATCAGCATCGCCTACGAAGTCAGCTCCAGCAGCTTCAGCTTCTTTAGCCTTTTCACCTTTAGCGAATACCAATACACGTTGTACTTTACCAGTACCGTGTGGAAGAACAACTGCACCACGAATTTGTTGGTCAGCTTTCTTAGGGTCAACACCTAAACGGAATGCAACTTCTACAGTCGCATCAAATTTAGCTGTGTTTGTTTTCTTTACTAATTCTACCGCTTCTGTTGCAGAATAAGCAGTTGCACGATCAACAAGCTTTGCAGCTTCTACGTACTTTTTACCTCTTTTAGCCATTTTTATTTCCTCCTCGAATGTGGTTTTAGCGGAATAACCTCCCACGTTTACGCTTATTTTCAGGTATAACCTGAGGATGCGCGCCATCCATTTATTTAAAAACGATAATCATTTACGATAATAAAGGTTGCGAATTGGAATTCCAGACCCGCAACCTTTTTTAAAAACAAATCGAATTAGTCTTCGATAACGATGCCCATACTGCGTGCAGTACCTTCAACCATACGCATTGCAGCTTCTACACTAGCAGCGTTTAGGTCAGGCATTTTAGTTTCAGCGATTTCGCGTACTTTATCACGCTTAACAGTTGCCACTTTATTACGGTTTGGTTCACCAGAACCAGACTCAATACCAGCTACTTTCTTAAGAAGAACAGCAGCAGGAGGAGTTTTAGTAATGAAAGTGAATGAACGGTCCTCAAATACCGTAATTTCAACAGGGATGATAAGACCAGCTTGATCAGCTGTACGAGCGTTAAACTCTTTACAGAAGCCCATGATGTTAACACCTGCTTGTCCTAATGCTGGACCAACTGGTGGAGCTGGGTTAGCTTTACCTGCAGGAATTTGAAGCTTTACCATTTTAATTACCTTTTTAGCCACGAGACACACCTCCTTAAGTCCGTGATGTGGTCAATTGGACAGTGATTTGCCCTCCCACGTCATATTTTATCTGTAAGGATAAAATCTTTCAAAAAACGTCTCCGATAACGAAGACGTACTGACTTAAAAGATATTATCACTTTTTACAATTCATTTCAAGTTTCATTTTATAATTTTTCAATTTGATGGAAGTCAAGCTCAACTGGAGTCTCGCGACCAAACATGTCCACAAGCACGCTAACCTTTTTCTTCTCCACATCAATTTCTTCAATAGCACCTGTATAATCTGCGAATGGTCCCTCATTTACACGCACTGTCTCATGAAGTTCAAAGTCGAAATCAACCACTTCGTTATCCATTCCCATATGCTTCATAATAGTAACAACTTCCTCTTCTAATAGAGGTGATGGTTTAGATCCAGAACCAGAAGAACCAACGAACCCAGTTACACCTGGCGTGTTACGTACAACATACCAAGAGTCATCAGTCATGATTAATTCTACTAATACATAACCTGGGAACACTTTTCTTTTCATTAATTTTTCTTTACCGTTTTTCATTTCTACTTCTACTTCTTCCGGGACAACAACACGGAAAATTTTATCTTGCATACCCATTGATTCTACACGTTTCTCTAGGTTTGCTTTTACTTTATTTTCATATCCAGAATAAGTATGGACAACATACCAACTTTTTTCCATTCATTTAGGACGAGCGTCCTTCCCTCCCTGACGTACATTTTTTTGCGCAAATGAAAAAACCCGTTCACCGGGCTTTTACACAGTTCTTATAAATAACATTATATCATGGATAAGTGCTTCTTATTCAAGAATTAACCAAGAATTAACCGAATTAAAGAAGAAATGCCCATATCAACCACTGCGAAGAAAATCGCAAAGAAGACAACTGTAGCGATAACAGTCGCTGTTGAACGGAGTAATTCATCTTTTTTAGGCCAACTTACTTTTTTCATTTCGCGACCTACATCGCCGAAAAAGTTCGTTAAACGCATCTACGGGACCTCCAGTGTATTATTTCAATTATTTATTTTGTTTCCTTGTGAACTGTATGCTGATTGCATGTTTTACAAAACTTCTTTATTTCAAGTCGCTCTACTGAGCTCGTATCTTTCATCGTAGAGTAGTTTCGATTTTTACACTCTTCACATGAGAGTACAACTTTTTTCCTCATTAGTTACACCAACCTTGTAACATTATGTCCCTAAAAATGTATCATACAACAAAAGACAATGTCAATGACATGCCTTTTGTACTCTCTACAAAAAAGAAAACAGGTGATTTTTTACACCTGTAGCATTTGTTATGAATTTAAAGTGGTACTCTCTCTCATTTCCATATATCGTTCCAATTTCCGCTTCACCCTCTGTAAAGCGTTATCAATAGATTTCACATGTCTATTTAACTGTTCGGAAATCTCTTGATAAGAACGACCATCTAGATATAAAGAAAGCACCTTTCTTTCTAAATCGCTTAATAATTCAGATATTTTAGATTCTATGTCTGTATATTCTTCCTGACTTATAATCATTTCTTCAGGATCTGTTACCTTCGCTTCCGAAATAACATCTAATAATGTCCGATCAGATTCCTCATCATAAATCGGTTTATCTAGAGACACATACGAATTTAACGGAATATGTTTTTGCCTTGTTGCTGTTTTAATAGCGGTAATAATTTGCCGAGTGATACACAGTTCAGCAAATGCTTTGAATGAAGACAGCTTGTCCTCTTTATAATCACGAATCGCTTTAAACAATCCAATCATACCTTCTTGAACAATATCTTCTCGATCGGCACCCACTAAGAAATAAGATCTTGATTTCGCGCGAACAAAGTTCTTATATTTGTGAATCAAATATTCTAGAGCGTCAGTATTACCTTTTCGAACTAACTCAACGATTGCCTCATCCTCTAAATCACGAAATGTAACGTCGCCTACACTTACGAAGCCTGCTTCCACCTTGATCCCTCCGACCGCTATTTATTTAGCAATATTATACAGTAAAAAGATAAAGAGCGTCAATGCTTCAACGCTCTCCTCTTCTTAATTTTTCTAATTTTTCTGTAATATCTTTACTGAATATCTTTCGCATGGCGGGTTGCTTTTCTTTTGTGTCTTGTGTACGCCTTCTTACTTGTTGCTCCATCGCTTGTACTTCCAACTCTAATTCACGCGCAGATTTCCGAAGAGCACCTTGCGCAAATATCACCCATTGTTCCGTATAATCAGAAGTCGCAACATATATTTGCGTATTTATATTTCTAAGCTCAATCGCTAGTTGCTCTATCTTTTCATCTGCAGTTTGATTCTTCCTCGTGAATATGACTTCCACACGCGATTGTTTCATCTTTTTTTCAATACCTTGGACCGTATAAGCATCAAAGACTATCATTACCTTTGTACCTGTGTAACCTTGGTAATCCGCCATCTTATCAATCAGTGCATCCCTTGATGATTGCAAATCTACATCCCGTAGTTTCTTCAAGTCTCCCCAAGCTCCGATAATGTTGTAACCGTCAACGATTAAAATATCGTTCATTTTTTATTTACCAATTTCGTGACGCTTACGATATACCTCATACATTAACAAACTTGCGGCTACTGAAGCATTTAAGGATGTAACTTTACCGACCATCGGTAAAGTAATTAGGAAATCACATTTTTCACCAATAATACGACTCATACCTTTTCCTTCACTTCCAATTACTAATCCAATTGGCATTTTACCATCTAAATTGCGGTAATCCGTTTTCCCTTTTGCATCTGTACCAGCAATCCAAAGTCCACGTTCTTTTAATTCATCGATTGTACGAGATAAATTCGTTACACGTGCAACAGGAATATATTCAATCGCTCCAGTCGATGCTTTCGCAACTGATGCAGTAAGTCCCACAGCTCTTCTTTTCGGAATAATAATTCCATGAGCTCCCGTTGCATCCGCAGTACGCATAATAGAACCTAGGTTATGCGGGTCTTCAATTTCATCTAAAATTAGGAAGAACGGATCTTCGTTACGCTTCTCTGCTACTTTAAATAAATCTTCTAGCTCAGCGTATTGATATGCAGCCACTTGAGCAATTACACCTTGATGGTTCCCCTCAACTAATTGATCTAACTTCTTCTTTGGTGCATGTTGTAAAATAATCTTATTTTCTTTCGCTAGTGCTAGTACAATTTGTATTTGTCCTTTGGCAGCACCTTCCGCGATCCAAATTTTATTAATATCTCTTCCTGAGCGTAACGCTTCAATTACAGGGTTACGTCCGATAATATATTCACTACTCATGATGATGTGCCCCCTTCCTTCTCTTCTAAAACATCAATTGCCTTATATACAATTTCGTCTAATCTTTCACGATTATTTAATAAGTGATGATAGCCAATTAGCGCTTCAAAGGCTGTACTATATCGATATGTTTGTACATCAGTATTCTTCGGGACAGTACCTGAATTTGCATTACGCCCTCTTCTTAGTACCGCCTCTTCTTCCTCTGTTAAAAATGCCGTCTCTAATAAATGATAAACAACTTTCGCCTGTGCTTTTGCCGAAACAAAGCTTGTCCCTAATCGATGCAATTGATTAGGACGAACTTTCCCTTTTTGAAGTAGGTGATAGCGGATATATTGTTCATATACCGCATCACCCATATACGCTAACGCTAAGCTGTTTAATTGCTTTGCATCAATCATTCTTATCCTCTTTTCCATCTTGTACCTTGAGCGGTATCTTCTAAAATAATATTACGGTCTTTTAAATCATCGCGAATTTGATCTGATAATGCAAAATCACGATTTTTACGAGCTTCAATGCGCTTTTGAATAAGTACCTCAATTTCTTCATCAAGCAACTCTTCTTGCGCTAATTCTAACCCTAAAATATCAAATAATGTTTCAAGTTGTTTTACGTATGCTTCAATTACAACTGTAGACGTATGTTCTTCCAGTAAATATTGATTTGCATGATTTGCTACATTATATAACTCCGTGATTGCATTAGCAGTGTTGAAGTCATCATTCATTGCTTCTTCAAATGCAATCTGGAATTTTTCCAATTCCGCTAACCATTTCTCATTATGATCTGTTAAATCAGTACTACTTTCCATACGGTGTTTTAAGTTACCGTAAGCCGTTTTAATTCTTTCCAGTCCGTTATTTGTACTTTGTAATAAATCTTCACTGAAATTAATTGGGTGACGGTAATGTACCGATAGCATAAAGAATCTAATTAACTGTGGATCATATTGCTTAATGATATCGTGAACTAAAATGAAGTTCCCCAGTGACTTAGACATCTTCTCATTATTAATATTAATATATCCATTGTGCATCCAATAACGTGCAAATGTTTTTCCTGTTAACGCCTCAGACTGCGCAATTTCATTTTCATGATGAGGAAATGCCAAGTCTTGACCACCAGCATGAATATCGATTGTATCTCCTAAGTATTTACGCGCCATTGCCGAGCATTCAATATGCCAGCCTGGACGCCCTTTCCCCCAAGGGCTTTCCCAGAAGATTTCTCCTTCTTTCGCAGTTTTCCATAAAGCAAAATCAAGAGGGTCTTGTTTCTTTTCTCCTACTTCAATGCGCGCACCGTGACGTAAATCTGCGATTGGTTGATGCGATAATTTACCGTATCCTTCAAATTCCTTCGTTCTAAAGTACACATCACCTTCTGATTCATATGCATATCCTTTATTCACAAGTTCTTGAATAAATTCAATAATGATATCCATATTTTCCGTTACACGCGGATGAACTGTTGCATGTTTGCAACCTAGTGCCGTTACATCTTCAAAATACGCTTCAACGAAACGGTCAGCAATTGTCGGCACATCTTCACCTAATTCATTTGCTGCTTTAATTAATTTATCATCTACGTCAGTAAAGTTAGATACATACTGCACATCATACCCTTTATATTCTAAATAACGGCGTACCGTATCAAATACCATAGGTGGTCTTGCATTCCCAATGTGAATATAGTTATAAACTGTAGGTCCGCACACATACATCTTTACCTTATTTTCTTCTAATGGAGTAAACTCTTCCTTTTGACGCGTTAACGTATTATAAATGTGAATAGTCATTTTTATCCTTCCTTTCTACCTTTACTTCAAGTTGTTTTTTCAATTTATCAAGTTCTACTTCCATGATCTTTAACTTATCAAAAATTGGGTCTGGAAGGTCAGAATGATTTAATTCTTGACCGATTTTTACTCCATTTTGAATAACGACTCGGCCAGGTATACCTACAACTGTAGAATGTGCAGGCACTTCTTTTAATACGACAGACCCTGCTCCAATTTTAGAATTCTCTCCGACTGTAATAGAACCTAGTACTTTAGCACCTGTTGCAATTAATACATTATCCTGAATTGTAGGATGCCTCTTCCCCTTTTCTTTACCCGTACCACCTAATGTAACACCTTGATAGATCGTTACATTATCACCAATTTCGCACGTTTCTCCAATTACAACCCCCATTCCATGGTCTATGAAAAAACGACGACCAATTGTTGCTCCTGGATGAATCTCAATACCAGTAAAGAAACGACTAACTTGTGAGATCCAACGTGCAATAAAGAAGAAATTCTTTTTATAAAAAGCATGTGCAATTCGATGGGCCCAAACTGCATGTAATCCAGAGTAAGTCAAAATGACTTCGAAATAACTTCTTGCCGCTGGATCCTGTTCAAAAACGACTTCAATATCTTCCCGAAGCCTCTTAAACATCGATGTTCCCTCCCCTTTATGGGCTGCTTTTTCGAGTGAACTAACTCCCTTTACTCCCTACTTATCCTCCTAAATCTTTATACACAGGGATAAAACTTATACTCATATCCACTTTTACGGTATAAAAAAAGACGCCTCTGTCATATTGACAGAGACGCCTTATAAGCGCGGTTCCACTCTGTTTAGGCTAAAAAAAGCCTCAAACTCATCTCTGATAACGGTGTACACCGCTTCTGCTTACTTTACGCCCTAAGACGTTTCACAAAACAATTCGCTGTTCAGCAGAAGACTCGAAGGGGCATTTCAAAAATCCGCTTATAAACCACTTCCAGCCTAAAGGTGGTTCTCTCTGTAAAAAGCCTGATTTTCTACTTCTCCTTCTCGTCGCTTTTCCTTATTAGGTTTTAAGTATACTTATTATATTTCTAAACCTAGAAAATGTTAACCAATTACTTTTTGAAGACGATTTAAAACTTTTTCTTTCCCAAGAAGTGCAATAGCATTAGGAAGCTCTGGACCATGTGTTTGACCAGTAGTTGCAACACGGATTGGCATAAATAAGTTTTTACCTTTATGACCTGTTTCCTTTTGCACTGCTTTAATAGCCGCCTTAATTGCTGCTGGTTCCATCGCTTCTAGTGCTTCTACTTGACCAGCAAATGCACGAAGTACTTCTGGTACTTGTTCACCTTTTAATACTTCTTGTCCTTCTTCTTCATAATCAACATGATCTTTGAAGAACATTTCAGAAAGCTCTACAATTTCAGCTCCAAAACTCATTTGTTCATGATATAACGCAATTACATCACGAATCCAAGCTTGTTCTTGTTCACTTACATTTTCACCTATACGTCCAGCTTTCACTAAATGCGGTAAACTTAACTCTACCACCGTATCTAAGTCTTGCTTTTTCATATATTGGTTGTTCATCCATTTTAGTTTTTGAGAATCAAATAATGCAGGCGATTTTGATAAACGAGCTGCATCAAACATTTTGATAAACTCATCTTGAGAGAAAATTTCCTCTTCTCCTACTGGCGACCAACCTAATAGTGCAATAAAGTTAAAGATTGCTTCTGGAAGATATCCAAGCTCTTTATATTGCTCAATAAATTGAATAATAGATTCATCACGCTTACTTAACTTTTTACGGCTTTCGTTTACAATTAAAGTCATATGACCAAATTGCGGAATATCCCAACCGAAAGCTTCGTAAATCATCATTTGTTTTGGCGTATTTGAAATATGATCATCACCACGAAGTACATGTGTAATCTCCATTAAGTGATCATCTACTGCTACCGCAAAGTTATAAGTTGGAATTCCATCTTTTTTCACGATAACGAAATCACCGAAATCATTTGAATGGAATGCAACTTCATCTTTTACGATATCTTTAAACGTGTAGTCGCGATCAACCGGTACACGGAAACGAATACTCGGAATGCGGCCTTCAGCCTCAAATCCCTTCATTTGCTCCTCAGTTAAATCACGGTGGTTTCCAGCATAACGCGGTGTTTCACCACGAGAGATTTGACCTTCACGCTCTGCTTCTAGCTCTTCTTCTGTCATATAACATTTGTAAGCTAAACCGCGCTCTAATAAATCTTCATATAATTTTTTATAAATATCTAAACGCTCTGTTTGACGATATGGTCCAAATTCACCACCAACATCAACACCTTCATCCCAGTCCATACCGAGCCATTTCAAGTATTTTAATTGGCTTTCTTCTCCACCAGCAACATTACGTTTCACATCAGTATCTTCAATACGAATAATAAACTTACCATCTTGATGACGAGCAAATAAATAATTAAATAATGCCGTACGCGCATTTCCGATATGTAAGTGTCCTGTTGGACTTGGCGCATAGCGCACTCTCACTTGCTTTTCCATAATTGGTACACCTTCCATTCTTAATGTCAACACATTCTATAATTGTACACCAAAAAAATGTGATTATCCATCTTACGAATTAAAAACCATTATTTTTTCTGTAATAAAACAACTGCTTGAGAAGCAATTCCTTCTTCTCTACCTGTAAATCCTAATTTTTCTGTCGTTGTTGCCTTTACATTGATATTGTCAATAGACGTTTCTAATAGTTCACTAATACGTTTACGCATACTTTCAATATGTGGTGCCATCTTTGGCTTTTGAGCAATAATTGTACAATCTAGATTCCCTAACTCGTAACCTTGTTCACGTACAAATTCCCAAACCTTTTGCAGCAATACAGCTGAATCAGCATCTTTAAAGGCAGGATCTGTATCAGGGAAATGCTTTCCAATATCCCCAGCTGCAATTGCACCTAAACATGCATCCGCAATCGTATGTAACAATACGTCTGCATCTGAATGACCAATTAACCCTTTCTCATGAGGGATTGTAATTCCACCAATAATTAACGGTCTACCTTCCGCAAACTCATGCACATCAAAACCTTGTCCAATTCGAAACATTTTTTACATCCTCCTCAAGCTAAACTACAGAGCTTTATGATTCTATATTATATCGCTACCCTTATAAAGAAAAGCCCGGCTGTTGCCGAGCTTATTTTTCGCTATAATCATCACTGTCATTTCTTTTGAACATGAAGGAAACTTTCAGCAATTAATAAATCCTCTGGAGTCGTCACTTTAATATTATAGTAACTCCCCTCTACTACACCTACTTGCTTCCCGATACGTTCTACGAGGCTTGCATCATCTGTACCAAGGAAACAACCCTGTTTTGCACTTCTATGAGCTTCTAACAAAAGAGAAACAGCGAACCCTTGTGGTGTTTGTACAGCTTTAAGCTGAGATCTTTCTACCGTTTCGACAACGATACCCTGCTCTACTTTCTTAACTGTATCTTTCACTGGTACCGCACAAATGGACGCTCCATATTTTTCCGCTGCAGTTAATACATCTTGAATCACTTTATTCGTTACAAATGGACGCGCGCCGTCATGTACAAGAACATACTCAACATCACTAGTATGCTGAATGGCGTTATATACACTATCTTGTCTTTCGGCTCCGCCCTGAATAAATTGTACTGGCTTTTCAATCGGATATTTCTGCATTAATCCTTCAAAATACGGACGTTCTTCTTCGTTAATTGCCATAATAATACTTTTGCACGCTTTATCTTTTTCAAAAGCACGTAACGTATGCACAATAATCGGTACTTCATTAATAAGTAAGAACAACTTGTTTTTACCAGCACCCATCCGCTTACCTTGACCAGCTGCTGGAATAATTAATGTATACATATTAATAATCCTCTACTTATAATGCTTTTTCTAATAATTTACGTTTGGCGAAAATCATACGCCCAGCCGATGTTTGTAACACACTAGTAACAAGCACATTGAGTTGTGAACCTACATATTCTCTACCATCTTCT
This sequence comes from Bacillus sp. ES1-5, assembly GCF_022487605.1. Taxonomy (NCBI): domain Bacteria; kingdom Bacillati; phylum Bacillota; class Bacilli; order Caryophanales; family Bacillaceae; genus Bacillus; species Bacillus sp. ES1-5. Next base: position 49,640 of record NZ_JAKVPU010000015.1, read on the forward strand.
ACTACAATCATCGTGCCATCATCTAAATATGCAACACCTTGATTTTGTTCTTTTCCATCTTTGACAACATAAACACTCAGTTCTTCACCTGGGAGTACAACAGGTTTAATTGCATTAGCTAAATCGTTAATATTTAACACCGTTACCCCTTGTAATTCAGAAACTTTGTTTAAGTTGAAATCATTCGTTACTACCGTTCCACCAGTGATTTTCGCCAACTTTACAAGTTTGCTATCCACTTCTTGAATATCATCGAAATCGCCTTCATAAATTTCTACCGGAATCGGCATCTCTTTTTGAATACGATTTAAAATATCTAATCCTCTGCGACCACGATTACGCTTTAAAGCATCAGAAGAATCGGCAATGTGCTGAAGTTCTTCTAACACGAATTGTGGAATCACAATTGTTCCTTCTAAAAACTTTGTTTGGCAAATATCAGCAATACGCCCATCGATAATTACACTCGTATCGAGAATTTTCCAATGAGTTGTAGATTCTTCTACCTCAGTTTCTTCATTCTCACTATTATTATTTTTCTTCTTCCCACGTTGTGGTAATGTAAATAATCCTAGCAATTCATTCCTCTTTTTAAACCCTACTTGGAATCCTAAATATCCAAGTAAAAGAGTAAAGAACACTTGCAACACTGTACTAATAACTGGAATTGTAAATTCACGAATTGGTATTAAAATTAAATATGCAACAATAAGACCAGAGATTAACCCTAATGTACCAAATAAAACATCCGCTACAGGCGCCTTTACAAGAGCCTCTTCAATATGCTTAATAAGTTGAACAATATAATCTACAAGCCAAAATGTTGTTAAAAATAAAATAATTGCACCAATAATCGCACGAACATACGATCCTTCCAATAAAGGAACAGCACCGATGTCTAATACATTAATAACTTTTGGGATTAAGTAAATCCCTAACGCTCCGCCAATTACTAGAAAGAAGAGCTGTACAATCCGTTTTAACATCCAACCACCTCCTACTCATTATTAACCATTGTTTCGCTAATCAAAACGCCGAATGCAAAAGCGGACGTGTTTTTTTTTATAAATAGTTTTATTTACCAATATACCATATCATATACTAAAAATGTTCTAGTGTCGTTATATTATGGAATCAATGTAATATTCTTAATTGTGTCTACTCATATAGAGATGCTCTTGGATTCTTTTTAGGCCTTCTCGTATTTTCTTCGCCCTGACTTCTCCAATTCCTTCCACATCATCCAATTCATTAATAGTTGCTCGACAAACACCTTGCAAAGTCTTAAATCGATTAATTAAATTTTCAATGATAAGTGGCGGAACGCGCGAAATTTTGCTTGTGATTCGGTATCCTCTCGGCGTCACACTTTCTTCTAAACTCATTTGTCCTGGATAGCCAAGCAATTTAACTAAATCGCTATCCTCTAGAAGTTGTGTATTCGCAAGATCTTGTAACTTTTTCAAAATTTGATGATGGTCTTGTGTTTTTTCTTGATAATAATCTTTAATTAATAACGCTGCCTCTGCCTCTAAATCAGCTAGTAGTTCTGTAAGTTGTAAACGAATTAACCTACCTTCCGTGCCTAGCTCATGAATATAGCTCAATATTTCATTTTTAATCCGCAGTACCATTTCAACACTATGTAACACATGAACCACCTCGGACATTGTAACGACTTCTTCAAATTCTAGAATGCCCAAATTCGTAATACCATCATTCCATACAGCCTTATATTTTTCTAACGTTTGAATAGCTTGGTTTGCCTTTGTTAAAATAACACCTATATCCTTTAGTGTATAACGTAAATTCCCTTGATATAGTGTAATTACGTTACGTCTTTGTGAAATAGCCACAACGAGACTACCTGTCTGCTTTGCTACACGCTCTGCCGTCCGGTGGCGCATACCTGTTTCAATAGAATCAATAGATGCCTCTGGAACTAACTGTGCATTTGCAATTAAAATTTTACTTCCAGTTTCATTTAAAATAAGTGCCCCGTCCATTTTTGCTAATTCGTATAAACTAGCAGGAGAGAATGCACAATTAATGTGAAATCCCCCATCAACAATACTTTTAATTTGTTCATTATATCCAAGAACAATTAGTCCCCCTGTTTGTGCGCGAAGCACATTATCTATCCCTTCGCGCAGTGGTGTTCCTGGGGCCACGAGCTGTAAAATATTAATCATACTTTTGACACGTTGCTTGTTTTCTTCCATAGCCTAGCCTCCTAATGTCAAACGAAGCGCTTCCCCTAAATTAGATACACCTACTACCTCAATCCCATCCGGAATTGTCCATCCCCCCAAATTTTTTCTAGGAATAATAGCACGTTGAAATCCTAATTTAGCCGCTTCTTGTACACGTTGTTCAATTCTTGATACTCTTCTTATTTCTCCAGTTAATCCTACTTCTCCTATTACTGCATCAGTTGGTGTCGTAGATTTATCTCTAAAACTTGAAGCAATACTTAAAGCCACAGCTAAATCAATTGCCGGTTCATCTAATTTCAAACCACCTGCTACTTTTAAATATGCGTCTTGGTTTTGCAATAATAAACCTGTTCGTTTTTCTAGCACTGCCATAATAAGCGATACACGGTTATGATCAATTCCCGTCGCCATTCTTCGAGGATTTCCAAAACTAGTAGGGGAGATTAATGCTTGTATTTCTACTAAAACCGGTCTTGTTCCTTCCATTGAGGCAACTACTGTTGATCCTGCGACTCCAACGGGTCTTTCCTCAAGAAAAATTTCAGAAGGGTTTAAGACTTCCGCAAGACCAAGCTCTTTCATTTCAAAAATACCCATTTCATTCGTGGAACCAAAACGATTCTTCACAGCTCGCAAGATACGATATGTATGATGACGATCTCCTTCAAAGTAAAGAACTGCATCGACCATATGTTCTAACATACGAGGTCCTGCAATTGCCCCCTCTTTTGTTACATGTCCGACGATAAAAATAGGAATTCCTTTCGTTTTTGCAAGTTTCATTAATTCCGCTGTACATTCACGTACTTGCGCTACACTTCCTGGGGCTGACGTTACTTCAGGTAAATGTATCGTTTGAATAGAGTCAATAACAACAAAAGCTGGATTCATCTCTTCAATGTGCGCTGCAATTCGCTGTAGATCAGTTTCTGCTACAACAAATAGATTACTACCCTTTACATGCAAACGATCTGCACGAAGTTTAATCTGCTTTGCTGACTCCTCACCTGATATGTATAGTACATCATATGAAGAATCTGCTAATTGCGATGAAATTTGTAATAACAATGTTGATTTCCCAATCCCAGGGTCTCCACCAATAAGTACTAAGGATCCATCTACAATCCCCCCACCAAGTACACGGTTAAACTCTTGGAATTTCGTTTCAATACGTGCCTCAGATTTTGTTTCTACTTCTGTTAGGCGTCTTGGTTTTGTTACTTCCGATTGAATTGCATTGGCATAATTAAGGCGTCTTGATGATACAACCGGTTCCATCTCTTCAACAAGCGTATTCCATTGACCACAACCAGGGCATTTCCCCATATATTTTGGTGACTGATAACCACACTCTTGACATGTGAATTTTGTTTTCTTTTTAGCCATATCGTTTTATATTTCACTTCACTTTCATCTATAAACAGTTTATCCTTCTCGTACAAGAAAGAGGGCTATCTCGTAGCCCTCTTAGTTTGTCTATACTTATTTTACCTTTTCAGCACTATGAATGACAAATGATTCCCCTTCAACATCAAAGATAACTTTTTGTCCTTTCTCAATAGCACCTTTTAAAAGTTCTTCCGATAGTCTATCTTCTACATGTTTCTGAATTGCTCTACGCAGCGGACGAGCACCGTATTCTCGGTCAAATCCTTTATCAGCAATGGCAGAAATCGCTCCTTCTGTTAAATGCAATTCAATCTCTTGCTCTTTTAAGCGCTTCACTAACTGATTCACCATAAGTGTTACAATCTCTTGAATATGTTTTTTCTCAAGCATATGGAACACGATAATTTCATCAATACGGTTTAAGAATTCTGGACGAAATGCCTTTTTCAGTTCATCCATTACTTTACCTTTCATATCTGAATAATCGCGGCTCTCATCTTGTACGTTAAATCCAAGATGTTTATTACGTTTTAACGCATCTGCACCAACGTTAGATGTCATAATAACAATTGTATTACGGAAATCAACTGTACGCCCTTTAGAATCCGTTAAGCGACCATCTTCTAATACTTGTAGTAAAATGTTAAACACATCAGGATGAGCTTTCTCTACTTCATCTAATAGGACAACTGAATATGGCTTACGGCGAACCTTTTCTGTTAATTGTCCACCTTCTTCATATCCAACATATCCTGGAGGAGATCCAACTAAACGAGAAGTCGAATGCTTCTCCATGTACTCAGACATATCGATGCGAATCATTGCATCCTCATCACCGAACATAGATTCTGCTAATGCTCTTGCTAGTTCCGTTTTACCTACACCTGTTGGTCCTAAGAAAATAAATGAACCAATCGGACGTTTCGGATCTTTCAATCCTGCTCTAGCACGACGAACAGCTTTTGCTACAGCTACTACCGCTTCATCTTGACCAATAACACGGTTGTGAAGAATGGATTCTAAGTTTAATAATTTATCAGTCTCTGTTTGTGCAAGTTTAGAAACCGGTATACGAGTCCACGTAGAAACGACATTTGCAATATCTTCTACTGTCACTTCTGAGTTTTCTTTTCCTTGTTGCTCTTTCCATTGACGCTTCGTATCTTCTAACTTCTCACGTAAGCGTTGTTCCATATCACGTAAGGAAGCAGCTTTTTCAAATTCTTGACTTTGCACAGCTGCATCTTTTTCTTTTCTAATTTCCTCAAGCTTTACTTCAAGCTCTTTTAGATTTGGTGGTGTTGTATAAGAGCGTAAGCGAACCTTTGAAGCAGCTTCATCAATTAAATCAATTGCTTTATCTGGTAAGAAACGATCTGTAATATAGCGGTCCGAAAGCTTTACAGCTGCATCAATTGCATCATCTGTAATAGATACACGGTGATGCGCTTCGTAACGATCACGTAAACCTTTCAAAATTTGAGTTGATTCGTCTAAACTTGGCTCATCAACGTGAATTGGTTGGAAACGTCTTTCTAAAGCCGCGTCTTTTTCAATATATTTACGATATTCATCTAAAGTTGTCGCCCCAATACATTGTAACTCTCCGCGTGCTAAAGATGGTTTTAAAATATTCGATGCATCAATTGCACCTTCTGCTCCACCTGCACCAATTAATGTATGAAGTTCATCAATAAATAGAATAATGTTTCCAGCTTGACGGATTTCATCCATAACTTTCTTTAAACGATCTTCAAATTCACCACGATATTTCGTTCCAGCTACAACTGTACCCATATCTAGTGTCATAACACGCTTATCTCTTAATGTTTCAGGAACTTCATTATTTACAATTTGTTGTGCTAATCCTTCTGCAATTGCCGTTTTACCTACACCAGGTTCTCCAATTAATACAGGATTGTTTTTTGTTCTACGGCTTAAAACTTCAATTACACGTTGAATTTCTTTACCACGACCGATAACAGGATCTAGACGATTTTCACGTGCAACAACTGTTAAATCACGTGCTAAGCTATCCAGTGTCGGTGTATTTGCATTCGTTGAAGAACCACCTTGGTGACCTGAACTTGCTTCATTACTTCCAAGAAGTTGCAATACTTGTTGTCTTGCCTTATTTAAGCTAACACCTAAGTTATTTAAAACACGTGCTGCTACACCTTCACCTTCACGAATTAAGCCAAGTAAGATATGTTCTGTTCCAACATAAGAATGACCTAATTTACGAGCTTCATCCATAGACAACTCAATAACCTTTTTAGCACGCGGTGTATAATGTACAGTTTGAGAAGCTTCTGTTCCGCGTCCAATTAACGCTTCTACCTCTTTTTGAACCTTCTCTGGACTTAATCCAAGAGCAATTAACGCTTTTGCTGCAATTCCTTCCCCTTCGCGTACAAGCCCAAGTAAAATGTGTTCTGTTCCAATATTATTATGCCCAATACGAATTGCTTCCTCTTGAGATAAAGCTAATACTTTCTGTGCTCTTTCTGTAAATCTTCCAAACATCATAGAAATCGCCTCCTACTTGCGCTTAGTTTTTTTCAATACGTAATCGCTCACGGATTAAGGTTGCTCTTCGATAATCTCTTTCTTCTGGTCCTAAAGGTCCACCTGCATATTGTTGCAAAATGCCTGGTTGTGTAAGAACCATTAGCTCAGTCAAAATATTTCTCGATACACCTTTTATATATCCTAAATCAATACCAAGTCGTACATCTGATAAGCAAGTGGCCGCTTCTGCAGATTGAATTAACCGACTGTTTGCTAGTATGCCATAAGAGCGATAAACCTTATCTTCAAGCTCAATACTTGAATTTTGTACAATTAATTCTCTAGCCATTTTTTCTTGCTGTATGATTTGTTGAATGACACTCTTTAAATCTGCAATAATATCTTCTTCAGATTTTCCTAGCGTCATTTGATTTGACACTTGAAATATATTACCTAACGCTTCGCTACCTTCACCGTATATTCCTCTTACTACTAACCCTAATTTTTGAATTACTTGTATAATGCGGCTAATTCTTTTCGTTAAAACGAGTCCCGGTAAGTGAATCATTACGGAAGCCCTCAATCCTGTACCAACGTTAGTAGGGCAGCTCGTTATATATCCAAGTGATTCATCAAAAGCATATTCAACCTCTTCCTCTATCCAATTATCTATTTGATTGGCACTTTGAAGGGCCTCTGATAATTGCAACCCTGAAAATAAGCACTGTATCCTAATGTGGTCTTCTTCATTAAGCATAACACTAATATGTTCGCTTTCTGATAATAGACATGCTCCATATTCTGTTCCTGCAAGGTTAGGACTAATTAAATGCTTTTCAACTAATACTCTCCTTTGAAGAGGCGTTAATTCATTCATTTTTAATAGCTCAAACTCTCCAAAAGGTTCTACCGTTTTATTTATAAATTCCTTTTTAAATAATTCATGAATCTGTCTAGCTTCTTCTTCGTTTTGCATAGTAGAGAATTGATATTTTTTAAAATTACGAGCCAAACGAATTCGACTACTTAAAACAATATCAGAATCAGGGCCATCCCCCTTCATCCATGGACTAATCGCTTCATTCATAATTTTGTCCAGTGACATAGAACTATTCCCCCTCTCTATGCTCACTAAGCTGATTTTCAAGACCTCGAATATTATCCCTTACTTCAGCAGCTTTCTCAAACTCCTCTTTCTGTACGTATTGTTTCAGAATGAGTTTTAGTTCATCTAATTCTTTCTTTAAGTGAAGATTTCCTTCTATACGTTCCGGAATTTTTCCACAATGATCTGTATGTCCGCCGTGCAGACGTTTTAATAATGGCTTTAAATGTTCCTTAAATGTATCGTAACAAGAAGCACATCCAAACCGTCCCACCTTTGTAAATTGCTCATATGTCATCTTACAATTTGGACACCTTAATATACTTGTTGTATTCGAAAGCCCGTTTTGTCCTTCTTCAAACATTGTTGATTCATCGTGTAATAACCCAGCAAATAAATCATGGAATGAAAAGTTAGACTGCGGTGATTGAAAGAAAGACGTATAGCCACTTTGTTCTGCACATTGCTCACAAAGATGAACTTCCGTCTTCTTTTCGTTGATTACTTTTGTATAATGTAAAGTTGCTGGTCTTATATTACAGTTTTGACAAGTCATCACTATCCCCACCTTTACAATAGGAACGATCTATCTGATAGTACTTTTCATACATTACTAGATTGTTCACTTTCCTTTACTTGTTTAAATAAAAGTGCGTGTTCTTTTTTCAAAACCTCTACAATATTTAACTGCCTTATCTCTTAGTTATTATTCTTTTACAAAAGCTATATTTATTTATATTTCAGTGTTCTTAACATTGCGCATAATATTCGAGCCCTAAGTTCATCTCGAGAAGGAACATCCATTGATAATACCGAACGATCTAGTACACTTAACATAAGTTTAGCTTCACGATTTGTTATGATTCCCTCTTCCATTAAACGTATAATCATACTCTCTGCATTCCCTTGCGCAACGCTATGATCAATCATATGAAGCATTTGATCGATCATGTCTATATCGTCATGCAGTTTGACTTTTATAATGCGAATGTAACCTCCTCCACCACGTTTACTTTCTACTACAAATCCTCTTTCTAACGTAAAACGGGTATTGATTACATAATTGATTTGAGATGGTACGCACTCGAATCGATCCGCAATCTCATTTCTTTTGATTTCAATCACATTATTATTACTTAAGTCAATAACTTGCTTTAGATATTGCTCAATGATATTAGATATATTTCTCATTTATCCGCCACCTTTATTGACTTTGACTATCTTTGACTTTAATTATATACGTATTAATAAAATTTGCAACTCTTTTGCTTATTGACTATCCTAGCCACATTCCTCTGTATTTAATCAAAATAATAATTATTTAAACACATTTTTTAATTACTATGGATTATAAAAGAAAACACGAAAAAACACGAGTCAAATGACTCGTGTTTAGTTGCTTGGCGACGTCCTACTCTCACAGGGACAAGGTCCCAACTACCATCGGCGCTAGAGAGCTTAACTTCCGTGTTCGGTATGGGAACGGGTGTGACCTCTCTGCCATCATCACCAAACTATGAAGGCATATTCCTTCAAAACTAGATAACATTGCTACATATTATATGGTTAAGTCCTCGATCTATTAGTATTCGTCAGCTCCACATGTCACCATGCTTCCACCTCGAACCTAT
>NZ_JAKVPU010000016.1:0-48410 GCF_022487605.1 Bacillus sp. ES1-5
TAAAGTTAGTTTGTCTAGCATCTAAAAATAAAAATTGACGTTTCACGTTGTTTGTTTCGTTCAGTTTTCAAAGAACTCGTCTGCCGCTCAGAAGCGACTTTATTAATATAACATTTCGTTATATTTTCGTCAACAACTTTTTTCAATAAGTTGTTTTTCGTTTGTTTTGCTTGTTACCTTTCGTGGCAACGAATATAAATATACCAGTTTGATTATTAAAATGCAATAGTTTTTCTAATAAAATTTTTAACTTAGTAAAAAAGTATAAAAACAGCACATTTCTTCTATATAAATATAATTTCTCGCACCATCAAGAGCTACTATCCCCACGTAGCTCATACTCAAATAAAAAAAGCTTTGGAGAAATCTCCAAAGCTTAGTCTTGTTTATGACGCATAGCAGGGAATAATAATACATCACGAATAGATGGTGCATTCGTTAACAACATAACAAGACGATCAATACCAATTCCTAGTCCACCTGTAGGAGGCATACCGTACTCAAGAGCTTCAATATAATCATCATCCATCATGTGAGCTTCATCATTACCTTGTTCGCGCTCTTTTAATTGCGCTTCAAAACGTTCTTTTTGATCAATCGGATCATTTAGCTCAGTGAATGCATTTGCATGTTCACGCGCAACGATAAATAATTCGAAACGATCTGTGAATCGTGGATCTTCGTCATTCTTTTTCGCAAGTGGCGAAATTTCTACCGGATGACCGTAAATAAATGTTGGTTGGATTAATTTATCTTCTACTTTTTGTTCGAAGAATTCGTTTATAATATGACCAACTTCCATCGTATCCTTAATACCTACATTATGTTCTTTTGCAAGTTCACGCGCTTCTTCTACACTCATTGGATTCCAGAAATCTGCTCCTGAATGTTCCTTGATTGCATCTACCATATGAAGACGTGTCCATTCTGGTTCTAGATTAATTTCATAATCACCATATTGGATTGTTGTTGTACCTAGTACTTGCTTCGCAATATGAGCAACCATATTTTCTGTTAGTTTCATAATATCTTTATAATCAGCATACGCTTCATATAATTCAATCATTGTAAACTCTGGATTATGACGAGTTGATACACCCTCATTACGGAATACACGACCGATTTCATAAACTTTTTCTAATCCACCCACAATAAGGCGTTTTAAATGAAGTTCAATTGCGATACGCATGTATAATTCCATATCTAACGCATTATGGTGCGTAATGAAAGGACGCGCAGAAGCTCCACCTGCAATTGCATGCATCATAGGTGTTTCCACTTCAAGATAACCATTGTCATCTAAGTATCTTCTCATTTCACGAATGATTTTACTGCGAGTAACGAATGTTTCACGACTTTCCATACTTGTGATTAAGTCTAAGTAACGTTGACGGTAGCGTTGTTCAACATCTTTTAATCCATGATATTTATCCGGTAATGGACGAAGAGATTTCGTTAATAGTGTAAAGCCCGTTGCTTTCACCGAAAGTTCTCCAACGTTCGTTTTGAACACTTTACCTTCAATACCTACTAAATCACCTAAATCTGCTGTTTTAAATAATTCGTACTCTTCATCTCCAACAGCATCTTTACGAACATAAATTTGAACTTGTCCATGTAAATCTTGAATATGTGCAAATCCAGCTTTTCCTTTACCGCGTTTTGTCATAATACGACCAGCGATAGAAACAGAGATTTCTTTCTCTTCTAATTCTTCTTTAGAGAACTCTCCATATAAGCTTAATAAGTCATTTGTTGCATTTGTACGTTCAAATCGTTTACCGAACGGATCGATTCCTTGTTCACGTAAGTTATGTAACTTTTCACGACGAACAAGCAATTGGTCGTTTAATTCTTCGTGGTTCATGTTATCCATGGTATTGATATCACTCCAGCTCTATTAATTTTTACAATATATACAGTATAGCATTTTCTACTCAACTAGAAAAACTGCCAGCAACTAGCTGGCAGTTCTTCTTTCTTTCACGTAATTATAGGAAGTGTATAGAAGAATGTCAATCTTCCCTATCTATTATTAACCAACGTGAATTGTTTGTTGTTTCGCTTCTACTTCTTCTACAAATGCACCTAATACATTCGCAAGGTCCTCACGCGTATTACAAGCATTGATACCATTACGTACAGTTGCATTACCACGAACACCCTTTAAATACCAAGCTGCATGCTTTCTCATCTCTCTTACAGCGACATTTTCATTCTTTAAATCGATAAGACGATCTAGATGCAACATACATACGTCAATTTTCTCACGCACTGTCGGTTCCGGCATTAATTCACCAGTTTCCAAATACTTTACCGTACGATAAATCATCCACGGGTCCCCAAGGGCAGCGCGACCAATCATAACACCGTCTACACCAATTTCATCAAGCATACGCTTTGCATCTTGTGGCGTTTCGACATCACCATTTCCGATAACCGGGATATTTACAGCTTGCTTTACTTGTTTAATAATATCCCAATCCGCTTTCCCTTCATACATTTGTACTCGTGTACGTCCATGAACTGCTACTGCTTGTCCACCAGCACGCTCAACAGCTTTTGCATTCTCAATTGCAAAAATATGATCTGCATCCCAACCAATACGCATCTTAACTGTAACCGGCTTTTCAACAGCATCTACAACTGCCGCTACCATTTCATATATTTTATTTGGGTCTAAAAGCCATTTTGCTCCCGCGTCACACTTAATGATTTTCGGTACTGGGCAACCCATATTAATATCAATAATGTCTGCTGTCGTATATTTATCTACGTATTTCGCAGCATCTACAAGAGTTTCTTTCTCTCCACCAAAAATTTGTAAACTTAATGGCTTTTCTCTTTCATCAATATATAACATATCTAATGTTCTTTTGTTATTAAGTAATATCGCTTTATCACTTACCATTTCAGCACAAACTAAACCTGCACCAAATTCTTTTACTGTCAAACGGAATGCAGAGTTACACACTCCCGCCATCGGTGCTAATACAACCGGGTTTTTCATCTCAATATTTGCAATCTTTAACACTCGACTTACTCCTTCCTTCATAGTCACTTCGGCATTAATTCCTCCACTGAAACCTTTAATGCCTTAGCAACTTCCACTACAAAATCTTGGGAAGGCGATCGATTCCCTCTCTCAACTTCACCTAAAACAGATACAGATACCCCTAACTCTTTCGCAAAACCTTCTTGTGTATAACCTTTTAGCTTTCGAAAAGCACGAATGCGTCTTCCCCATTTTTCTGCTTCCATACCGTTACTCCCTCTCGCCTTTTCATTTCTTCTACTTGTGAACGTGAAATGTTTTGTTTTATATCTTGATTAACCTCTAACAACGGAACGATAACAAAAGCTCTTTCGAACATCCGCGGATGCGGAACAATAAGATTCTCTGCTTCAATATTTTCTTGATTATATAGTAAAATGTCAAGGTCGATGGTCCTCGGACCCCATCTAATTTCCCTTTTTCTTCCTAAATCATTCTCTACTCTTTGTGTAATTTTCAATAATTCTTGCGGTGATAAATTGGTAGAAATTTTTATAACTAAATTTAAAAAGCAACTTTGGTCAGTATAGCCAACTGGCTCTGTTTCATATACAGATGAAATATCGTTAACTTGGATATACGGGTTTTTGTTTAAAAACTGAATCGCTTCAGTTAAATACGTATAACGTTCTCCGATATTTGAACCTAATGCAATGTAAGCTATATTATTCATGGACGTTCTCTCGTAATTTCCACTGCTACAGCACGATAATGCCCAGGTATCGGCGGATCTGGTTTAATTACTTTAATTGTACAACGGAAAATACTCTCATATTGTTTCAATATATCTGCAGCAATATTTTCAGCGATACTCTCTACAAGCTTATACGTTCTATCTTCAACAACTTTTCTACATAACTCGAAAAGCTCTCCATAATTGACAGAATGCTCTAAGTCATCACTTTCTCCTGCCTGTTTCAAATCCAACTCCACCGTTAAGTCCACTTTAAATCTCTGACCCAATTTATTTTCCTCTGGGAATACACCATGATAACCGTAAAACTCCATATCATGAACATAAATTTTATCCAATTACTTTACCCCCTTACCAATCATCGCATCCATCATCTTAGCCATACGTGCCATTTCCTTCACATCATGAACACGAACAAACTCACAGCCCTTTTCAATGCCGAGACAAACAGTAGCTCCTGTTCCCTCAAGACGTTCCTCTACCGGTAAATCTAACACATGTCCAATAAAGGACTTTCTTGAAGTACCTAAGAGAACTGGATAACCCAGTACGTTTAACTGTTCTAAATTACGCATCGCTTCTAAATTTTGTTCAGGTGTTTTAGCAAAACCGATACCTGGGTCTAAAATGATATTCTCATCTCGCACACCAGCATCTTTAGCAATTTTAATACTGTCATATAAATCAGCAATCATATCAGCCATTAAATTGCGGTAATTCATGTTATCGCGATTATGCATCAAGATAATAGGTACATCGTAATGAGCTGCAACTTCAGCGATTTTCGGTTCCGCCTTCGCTCCCCAAACGTCATTAATAATATGAGCGCCAGCTTCGATTGCTTGTTTTGCAACTTCAGCTTTATACGTGTCGATAGAAATAGGCAATTTCACTTCTTTTGCAACCGCCTGAATCATCGGAACAACTCGCTTGATTTCTTCTTCCACTGATACTTTAGCAAAACCCGGGCGAGTAGATTCACCGCCGATATCAATAATATGAGCACCTTCATCTCGCATTTCTCTCGCATGGTGCACCGCAGCCTCTACCTCGTTGTAACTCCCACCATCGGAAAACGAATCTGGTGTTACATTTAAAATCCCCATAATTAAAGTTTTTTCATTTAAGTTCAATGTATATTCGCCGCAGCGCAAATCATAATCCCACTTCAAACTACACATCTCCTCTTCACAATTCATTTCTGCTCCACAATTTCTCTCTCTGCATTTCGTAAAGATTCATAAACCTTTTTGTAACCATACCTACTTTACCCAGGAAATCTCGTCCCTCTATATGATAAAGTGGAACAATTTCTTGAATCGAGTTTGTTACGAAAACTTCATCAGCTGAAAGTAATTCATCTTTTGTAAAGAAACCTTCCTTTACTTCGATGCCCAGCTCTTCAGCAACCTTTATAATAAACGCACGAGTGATACCATTTAAAATCCCTGTTTTTAACGAAGGTGTATACAAAATATCACCTTTCACGAAAAAGAGATTCGAAACAATACCCTCTGCAACATAACCTGTTTCAGTAAGGAAAATACCTTCCTTATTCACAACATTTCCAATTTCACGTTTTCCTAAAATGTTATTTAAATAATGATGAGACTTTAAGCGAGACGCACCCTCTGGTGTATTTCGCACTTGCTTTAAAACAACCCCTTCTTTTTCCACTACATCTTCGGGGGCTGCTAAAGGTTTTATAAAAACAATAACAGACGGCTCTTCATACATTTCCGTTTGCAATCCAATTTCATCTATACCCGCTGATACATTAAAACGTACATATGCATGCTCTAATTCATTCTTAACGAGTAAATTCTTCAAAATAAGCAGTACTTCATCTTTCGTCATTGTCCATTTAATGTGCAATGTATGCAGTGCATCTATTAAACGATCATAATGATCATCCAATAAGAAAGGATGACCATTATAAATACGAAACGTCTCAAAAACTCCAAGACCATATAAATAACCATGGTCATAAGGAGAAATTCTCGCTTCACTTGCTTCTACATACTCACCATTTACGTAAATTAACATGATGTCACACTTGGACTGTATTTACGAATGAAATTCTGCAACAACTCTTTCCCGTGGGAAGTCATAATTGATTCCGGATGGAACTGCACACCTTCAATCGGTAATGTTGTATGACGGAGCGCCATAATTTCCCCTTCTTCTGTCCAAGATGTTACCTCTAAGCAATCAGGTAACGTCTCTTTCTTAACGATAAGGGAATGATAACGTGTCGCAGTAAACGGATTAGGGATGTCCGAAAAAATCGTCTTTCCGTCATGATGCATAAGCGACGTTTTCCCATGCATTAAGCGCTCCGCACGTATAACCTCTCCACCAAACACTTGTGCAATGGATTGATGTCCAAGACAAACCCCCAAAATCGGAATCTTTCCAGCAAAGTATTGAATAACCTCCATACTAATACCTGCTTCATTAGGACTACACGGACCTGGCGAAATCATTAAAAAGTCTGGTTTCATATTCTCAATATCTGAAATAGTCACTTCATCGTTACGTTTAACAACAAGCTCTTGTCCAAGTTCTCCAAGAAACTGCACCAAATTAAATGTAAAAGAATCATAATTATCAATCATTAATATCATTTTTCTCACCTAACCGTTTCTTCGCTACGTTCTTTTGCACGCCATAAAGCAATCGCCTTTTTTAACGACTCTTTATATTCATTTTCTGGATTCGAATCAATTACAATTCCCGCTCCTGCTTGTACATGTGCTTTTCCATCTTTAGCAAGCAGTGTTCTAATTACAATATTCAATTCTGTATCTCCAGAATAACCGATCCACCCGATTGAACCTGTATAAATCCCTCGGCGAACAGGTTCTAATTCTTCAATAATTTCCATCGTACGTATTTTCGGGGCACCAGTAATTGTTCCCCCAGGGAATACAGCCTTCACTAAATCAAAAGCATCTTTATCTTCTTCCACCTCACCACGCACATTAGAAACAATATGCATAACATGTGAGTATTTCTCAATTACCATAAATTCATCTACTTCTACAGTGCCATATTTACAAACACGCCCTAAATCATTTCGTTCTAAATCCACAAGCATGACGTGCTCTGCTCTTTCTTTTTCATTCTCAATTAATTCTTTTGCTAATTCTTCATCCTCTTGCTCATTCGCCCCTCTAGATCTCGTTCCAGCAATCGGTCTTGTACTTACTTCAGTTCCCTCTTTCTTAATTAGCAACTCTGGCGATCCACTAACAATTTGAAAATCCCCGAGCTCCAAGTAACCCATATATGGAGATGGATTAATTTCACGAAGACTTGTATAGATTTCTAGTGGGTGTGTTTGTAACGTTCTTTCTTGCCTTGTCGACAAGTTTACTTGGAACACATCACCAGCCCCAATATATTCTTGAATACATTCAACCGCCTTCATAAAGCTTTCTTCTGTAAAAGCAACTGTTTCACTTTTCTCTTCAGGGCACGCAAAAGGTATATTCACTTCTGGCGCTTCTGGCGCCCAAAGAATCTTCCATTCATTTAATCGCTCTTTTGCCTCTTCATGCTTATCTACATAATGTGTAATAATCCATAATACTTTTTCTTTTTGATCATAAACAAACACATCATCAAATAATAAAAAGAATATATCAGGTATATTAATATCATCCTCCGCAAGGGAAGGGAGTTTTTCAATATAACGGATGCAATCATAACTAAAGTAACCAATTGCACCACCTTGAAATGGAGGATGTTCCGGATTATAGTCCGTTTTCCATCGCTCCATATATTCCTGCATTAAATCTAATGGGTTTCCTTGCTTTATTGTTTCCTTACCACTTTCGCTTATATGTAACGTTTCACCCTTCCCTCGGATTACCGCTACTGGGTTCAACCCCACAATGTTATAACGACCGCCACGTCCACTCTCTAACAAAATATGTTGCGGTTTATCCTTAGAAAGAAATTTATACTGCTTAAAGAAATCTAACTGATATGGAATAGAAAGCGCTAAAGATTTTCTTCGTTGCATATCAACACCCCGTCTTCTTTTATCCCACCCTCTTAGATTAACCACCTCAAACTACATTCGTTATGTATATAAAGTGGTTATACTCGAAGGCCAGTGAAAATAAATTAATTATACTACCTCTTATTTTACATGAAGTTTTCTAGTCATTCACTCTTTTCCTATTTCCAATCCAAAAAGAAAAAGCATCCTTTTCAAGGATGCTTTTTCAATCACATATAATTAAGACTCAAATTGATAAAGCGGTGTACTTAAATAACGTTCACCGTTACTTGGGATAATAACAAGTACCTTTTTCCCTTTACCTAACTTTTTCGCAATTTCTGTTGCTGCATAAATAACTGCTCCAGAAGAGATACCCACTAAAATACCTTCCTCTTTAGCCACTTTTCTTGCATATTCAAATGCTTGCTCTGCTTTTACTTGAACAATTTCATCATATACCTCTACATCCAATGTCTCTGGGATGAATCCCGCCCCAATTCCTTGGATTTTATGTGGACCCGGTTTCCCACCAGATAGTACTGGTGAATCCGCAGGTTCTACTGCATAAATTTTAATATCTTTATACGCTTCCTTCAGTACTTCACCAGCACCAGTAATCGTTCCACCTGTACCAATACCTGCAATAAACGCATCTAATTGTTCACCCATTTGTTCAACAATTTCTGGCCCTGTTGTTAAACGATGAATTTCTGGATTCGATTGATTTTTGAACTGTTGTGGTATAAAGTAGCCATGCTCTTTTGCTAATTCAGTCGCTTGACGAATCGCTCCACCCATTCCTTCAGGCCCTGGAGTCAATACTAATTCTGCACCGTAAGCACGTAATAAATTACGACGCTCAATACTCATTGTTTCTGGCATTACTAAAATTGCCTTATATCCTTTAGCGGCCGCTACCATCGCTAAACCAATTCCTGTGTTACCACTTGTTGGCTCAATGATTGTATCGCCTTCTTTTAATAATCCTTTTTTTCAGCATCTTCAATCATAGCTAATGCAATACGATCTTTAACACTGCTCCCTGGATTCATAAATTCTAATTTTAAGTATATATCTGCGCTGTTTGATTCTACGATGCGGTTCAACTTAACGATCGGCGTTTTCCCGATTAATTCTGAAACTGATTGTGCCACTCGCATTCCTGTCACTCCTAACACCGAGTATTTTTATTGGTTTTATCTATATTTAGATTTTGTCAGAAAATTCCCTGTTTGTCAATCTATTTGGAGGATGGATTCCCTCACTTCCCCTATTACAAACTCTCAATTAAATTTGTAATATCTTCTTTAGAGAACTTGTGTCGCTCATTACAGAAATGACAATGAACTTCTGTCTCTTCTTCTTCTTCGCGAATTTGCTCTAACTCTGTTTTACCCAAACTAATTAACACACTCTCAATACGTTCGCGTGAGCATGTGCAATTAAATTGAACATCCATCACTTCTAATACTTTTACTTTATCTTCTCCAAGAACTGCATACAGTAACTCTTCTGGAGAAAGCCCTTGTTCGATTAACGTTGATACAGGAGGAATCTTCTGCAAACGATCTTCAATGAATGAAATTGTTTCTTCCTGTGCACCTGGCATAATTTGAAGGATAAATCCACCTGCTGCTAATACGCTGTCATCTCCATTTACAAGAACGCCGACTCCTACAGAAGAAGGTGTTTGCTCAGAAACTGCAAAATAATACGTGAAGTCTTCACCTAATTCTCCTGAAACAATTGGAGATTGACCAATAAACGGCTCACGCATACCAATATCTTTAATTACTGTTACAAATCCTTCAGTACCTACCGCTTGATATACACGTAATTTCCCTTGTTCCGTTCCTTCAAAATCAACATGTGGATTCGTTACATAACCACGTACATCCCCATTCGCATGAGCATCTACTAAGATGGGACCAATCGGACCATTACCTTCTACCTTAATCGTTAACTTTTGGTCACCTTTTAACATCGCGCCCATCATTGTACCTGCAGTTAAAGAACGACCAAGTGCCGCTGAAGCTGTTCTCCATGTATCATGACGTCTTTGCGCCTCACTTACTGTGTTTGTAGTACGTACACTATATGCACGCACTTCCCCATCAAACGCTAACGCTTTTACTAAATAATCTTTCATACTCATTTATTCACCTTTCTCATGCTGTAAATTTGCATTACGCTCATATAACATATACAAACCCTTTAATGTTAAAAATGGATCTACAACGTCAATTACATTCGATTCTTCTGAAATTAATTTCGCCAATCCACCTGTTGCAATAACTTTCGGTTCTTGTTTAGCTTCCTCTTTCATACGCTTAACGATACCTTCCACTTGTCCAACATAACCATAAAGAATACCAGATTGCATTGCACTTACCGTATTCTTTCCAACAACACTGCTTGGTTTTGTAATTTCAATACGAGGAAGTTTTGCCGCTCTACTATATAAAGCCTCTGCTGAAATCATAATTCCCGGCGTAATAACTCCACCCATATAATGCTTTTCTTCGTTAATATAACAATATGTAGTAGCCGTACCGAAATCGACAATAATAAGCGGACTTCCATACAAGTGGATTCCTGCTACTGCATTTACAATTCGGTCCGCGCCTACTTCACGTGGATTTTCATATTTAATATTTAGCCCCGTTTTTATTCCAGGACCTACTACAAGCGGTTTAATTTTAAAATACTTTTCACACATGCGCTCTAAAGCAAACATAATTGGTGGTACGACTGAAGACACGATAATACCTTTCACATCTTCAAACGAAAGACCTTCATGCTCAAGCAATTGCTTTACAAGCATTCCATATTCATCTTCTGTCTTATGACGATCTGTTTCCATGCGCCAATGTTGACGAAGTTCCCCCTCTTCAAACACGCCTAGCACAGCATTTGTGTTCCCTACATCCAATACAAAAATCATATTCTCACCACTTATCTTATTTAATCTATATTTGTGCAGTATGTATAAAACTTATAAAAACATCATATCACACATACTTATATAATCAGCTTTTCTATCCTCATCATTTTACAAAAAGATTACGCTCTATTTCAATTTTTAATACCAGATTTACTTAAATTTTTTTCTACTTCATTTCGTTCCACAAATAAAAAAAGGAGTGACCATCGTCACTCCTTCATCTCTTACTTATCTTCTGATTCTTCATCGTCCTTCTTCATATTGATGTTTACTTTCACATCATCTGAAGATGTTGGACGCTCTGGCAATCTGCCGTAATCATATAAATGATTGATTTGCTCTGCATCTAACGTTTCTACTTCAAGTAACGTTTTCGCAATAATATCTAGCTTATCACGTTTTTCAGTAAGAATTTGGTGCGCGCGAGCATAACATTCTTTTATAATAGTTTGCATTTCCACATCGATTTCATGTGCAATTGCATCACTGTAGTTTTGTTCTGAATGGAAGTCTCTTCCTAAGAACACTTGACCACCTTGCGAGCTACCGAATTGCATCGGTCCAAGCTTATCACTCATACCAAATTCCGTAACCATACGTCTTGCAATACCAGTCGCACGTTGGAAGTCGTTGTGAGCACCTGTACTTGCTTCACCAAACACAATCTCTTCAGCTACTCGACCGCCAAGTAAACCAGTGATTTTATCAAGTAACTCTGGTTTTGTCATGAAGTAACGATCTTCTTTCGGAAGCATTACTGCATATCCACCAGCTTGACCACGAGGGACAATTGTTACTTTATGAACGATATCTGCTTCATCAAGGACAACACCAATTACAGTATGGCCAGCTTCATGGAATGCAACGATATTTCGTTCTTTTTCAGAGATAACACGGCTTTTCTTAGCTGGACCTGCAATAACACGATCCGTTGCTTCATCAATGTCACTCATATCAATTTTCTTCTTATCTTGACGCGCAGCCACTAAAGCAGCTTCGTTTAATAGGTTTTCAAGATCCGCACCAGAGAACCCTGGTGTACGAGTTGCAATTGCTCTTAAGTTGATATGATCATCAAGCGGTTTATTACGAGCATGTACTTTCAGTACAGCTTCACGGCCATTTACATCTGGACGATCTACTGTAATTTGACGGTCAAAACGACCTGGACGTAATAACGCTGGATCGAGAATATCAGGACGGTTTGTTGCAGCGATGATAATAATACCTTCGTTTGCACCGAATCCATCCATTTCAACAAGTAATTGGTTCAACGTTTGCTCACGCTCATCATGGCCACCACCAAGACCTGCGCCACGTTGACGTCCTACTGCATCAATTTCATCAATGAAAATGATACAAGGAGCATTTTTCTTTGCATTTTCGAATAAATCACGTACACGTGATGCACCGACACCAACGAACATCTCTACGAAATCAGAACCACTGATAGAGAAGAATGGAACGCCAGCCTCACCTGCAACGGCACGTGCTAGTAAAGTTTTACCTGTACCTGGAGGTCCTACTAATAGAACACCCTTCGGAATACGGGCACCAACTTCAGCGAACTTACGAGGATCTTTCAAGAATTCAACTACCTCAACAAGCTCTTGTTTCTCTTCATCCGCTCCAGCAACATCTCTGAAACGAACTTTTTTCTTTTCGTCATTATATAACTTCGCCTTACTTTTCCCGAAGTTCATAACACGGCTACCGCCGCCCTGAGCCTGGTTTAATAAGAAGAAGAATAAAATGAAGATAATGACAAACGGAATGATAGAAGTAAAGAACGTTACCCAAGCACTTGTTTCTTCTGCTGGTTGATACTTAACTTCAGCACCTTGCGCTTTGTCATTAATTTTCTTTTGTAATTCCTCAGTATTTGGTGCATAAGTAACAAATTGTTCTCCTTGGCTAGAGTTGTTAAATTGTCCTTTTACCTCAAATACACCATTTTTCGGTTGAAGTTGCACATTACGCACTTCACCTTTTTCTAGTTTAGTAATGAATTTATCGTAGCTAACTGATGTCGTTTTTTGCGTCGAACCATTAAAATAGCTCACGATTCCAATTACTACTAGGAATATCAGTAAATAAAAGATGGTATTACGGAAGATACGATTCATTCCTAACCTCCTCTCACGGCATAAACACTATTGTAAATCGTAACATAGAAAAACTTTCCTATACAATTGTAACGCCTGTATTTAATTAATTTGAGTAAACGCTTGGTTTTAATACTCCTACATAAGGAAGATTACGGTACTGCTCTTTATAATCTAATCCATATCCTACAACAAATTCATGCGGAACAGTAAATCCAACATAATCCGCTTTCAAATCTACCTTGCGGCCTGTCGGCTTATCTAATAACGTAACAATTTTTACAGACTTCGCTTTACGATATTTAAATAGGTCTACTAAGTAACTTAGCGTAAGACCGCTATCAATAATATCTTCAACGATTAAAATATCGCGACCCTCTACAGAAGTATCAAGGTCTTTTAAAATTTTTACTTCGCCTGTTGAAACGGTAGAGTGACCATAACTAGATACAGCCATAAAGTCCATTTCAAGATATGTATCTGTTCTCTTTAATAAATCTGCCATGAATGGCATCGCGCCCTTTAATACGCCAATCGCAAGAGGTACTGTGTTTTTATAATCCTCTGCAATAATTGCGCCTAATTCGAGCACCTTTTCTTGTATTTGTTCTTCAGAAATTAATACTTTTTCGATATCTTGATTCATCATTTCATTATCCTCCCGGAAGACTCCTTGCTTTTGTAGTGAATAATCATATATTTATCCTTCTTTGCCGCCTCTTTCGAGATAGCAAATGCAGATCGCTTCAACAAGGGTACCCAAATAATATTCCCACTTGCATCACAAACGACCGGCCATTCTTCTCTTTTTTCTCTTGGTACTTTCGCTTCGATAAAAATAGTTTTTATCTTTTTTGTGCCATTCATACCTTGTATTGACATGCGATCTCCATTTTCTCTAGAACGAATACGAAGTGGATATGATATATCATTATACTTAGCAACAAATACTGTTTCATTCATGTTACTTGGTATGTCTTCGCTCACCTCTGTTACAAGTTTATCCCCGTTCGATAGCATAATTGTCCCGGGCACTGATAAATCTTGTAAAAAAGGAGAAACAATTTCTTGTTTAAATCCAAAGCTGCACTCCTCGTATGCGCGAACAATTTTTAAATCACCTGGAAAATCAAGTGAACCCGAAGGTTGTGTCCGCTTAAAAAACTCGATCACTTTGTCAATATGTATAGAGGAAAGAGAAGATGGAATCTTATATTCATAAAGATAGTTTAATATTAGTTGAATCCCTCTTCTTTGTAAAGGCATAGACATGGATTCAAAGGCAGGAATTGATAAGCTAATTTGTTTATCACTTTTTTTTGTAATTACTTTATTCATTTTCTCAAAAGCTAATTCCTGCAAATACGCCTCATCCTCTTGCATCTGCATGCTAAATTTTTGGAATTTCTCATGCACTTGTGAATTTTCTTCTTTCAAATGAGGAAGAACATATTTACGTAATCGATTCCTTGTATATACTTCCTTTTTATTACTTGGATCTATACGTGGAATTATTTTTAGCTTATTACAGTAATCAACAATCTCTTCCTTCGTTACTCCAAGTAACGGCCTAATTAAATATCCATTATGAAACGGACGCTTCACTGCAATTCCTGCATATCCTTTCGGAGTACTTCCTCGTACAAGGCGCATTAAAATCGTCTCTACTTGATCATCACCATGATGTCCAAGAGCTACATATCTCGCATCATATTTCTTCATTATTCTTTCCAAAAATGCATATCTGCATTCTCTAGCAGCAACTTGTGCATTCATTCCGTGTTGCTGTTGATATTGCGACACATTAATCCTTATCGTTTCGCAAATAACTCCCAGCCCTTTACAAAGGTCCTGCACAAACTGTAGGTCCTCATGAGATTCATCACCTCTAAACATATGATCCACATGTGCCACTACAATTTCGAACTGTTTTGCTGCTCTTTTTTCTAACAAATAATATAGAAGAGCCAAAGAGTCAGGACCACCAGAAACCCCTACAACAATTGTTGAACGTTCCTTTAATACATCATGCTGCTTTACAAAGTCATCTACCTTTTCAACAAATGTATCTTTCAACTTCGTAATCACCTTTCATTAAACAAGAACAGCAACGTTAGTTACCTTGTTTATAATGGTACAACTTTTACAAACATTGTGCAAAAAAAAGATATACAAAAATTACATTTTTATCTTACATCATCCGTACATATTCACAAAAATAATAACATTATCTTTTAAAGTAAAAAAACCTAGGCATCCACCTAGGTTTTTAGAAAGAAACATCACACTTAAAGTTTATTGTGCCTGCATTCCTACAATTGGAATTGTAGCCCACTTCGGCATATTTTTCTTCACTTTCGCCACAACGATAGTCATATCGTCATTTATATAACCATCACAAGAGCGAATGACCTCTTCCATAATGATATCAGCAATTTCTTGCGGATCTTCGGTTTGTAATTCTTTAATTTTTCGTTTCATCCATAGTTCATGATTTTCTACATGTTGCGCTCCCTCGAAAATCCCATCGCTCATCATAATAAGGATATCGCCCGTTTTTAATTGTTCACCTACTACATCAACTTCAACATCCTCAATAATCCCCATCGGCAAATTACTTGCCTCAATTTTCAAAATATTATTCGCGCGTTTAACAAAACTCGGTGTCGATCCAATCTTTAAAAATTTCGCACTCGCATCCCGCAAATCCACCATAGCTAAATCTAACGTCGTAAACATCTCTTCTGTTGTTCTTAAAGAAAGAATAGAATTGATAGATTTAATCGCTATTTCCTCATCAATGCCTGATTGAAGTATTTTTTGTAATAATTTTACCGTTTCTTTACTCTCCATATGAGCTCTTTGCCCATTCCCCATACCATCACTAATTGCAAGCGCATATTTACCAACACTTAAATCCATCATCGCATAAGAGTCACCAGAAACAAACCCACCGCCTTTTGCAGCCGTGGCCAACCCAGTATCAAGAGAATACGTTTTTGCCGAACCAAATGATATTAAGCTGTGGCCGTTCGGATAAGAAGATTTTTCTTCATGTTTAACAACAATATTTTCCTTTAGAATATCAGAAAGCATCGGCGCAACTAACTTTTCACATTCTCCATGTTCATTAGATGCAACTGGAATCAACATTTCAATATCAATACTTCCTCTATCTAAACAATATATATCAACATGCTCTACTTCTACGCCAAAATCACGAAATGCATGCATAATCTGTTCTTCCTGCACTTGATGATTTTCTCGTTCTCTTTGGATCTCCTTAGCAAAATCCTCCATAACTTTTGATACACCTAATAGTTGCTCTGCTACTATTCTACGGTTTTCTTTCATTTGTTTTCGTAATTTTTGTCCTTCATAGAAGTGATCTAATTCACCCGCTACTAAATCCGTCACTTTCTTCCCTCTCACACAATGCTTGTCCCATTCACGAACTAACTTCCGATTATGCTGCAACGTTCCCTCTTCCGTTTCACTCATTATTTGTTTCATATAATCGTACGTTTTGTCGAAATTAACTACCCAGCATTGATCCTTTTTAAAGCATGTTTGACATGTTTTTGCAGTAATTGTACTTAAGAACAAATCTGCTTCTGTCTCTTTATCTTCCTCCTCCACATATCCATATACAGAAAAGCTATTAGATAAAGCAGCAAATACATTGGCAAATTGATTAATTTTATTCGCTGTAACATCACGCATCCTTCTTAAATACTGTTGTTGATCTTGCGAATGTTCCTGTGTACCTGGCATGAATTTAGCAATACGATCCATAACAAGTTTCGGTGTTAATAAGAAGAACACAATCGCCACACCAGATTCAATTAAAGTTGTCACAATGTTTGTTTGCTTGTCTACATATAGCGTAATCAAGCTCGTCCCAATTAATAAACCTAAACTAACACCTAAACGCTTCCCTTCTTTTAACAAACCACCAAGCAACCCAGAAAAAGCAAGTAGACTAAGTTGAGACAAACTGGAGACATTGGCTAAACTTAATATTAATCCAGTGACGACCCCCACTGTAGATCCTGTAGCAGCCCCCGCGATAAATGCAAACACGAGCACTAAATACCTAGTAAAAATATGTTGAATAGAAGCGTCATATACAAACCAATCTGTTGTACCTGTTAAAACAGATGCTAGTAATATAATTAAACAAACAATTTCTTCTGTCTCTAGCGCTTGTTGTTTACCTTTTCGTTCTACTAAAAGCGGAACACTTTGTAAAAATATCATAGTTAATACGAAGCTAAGCCCTGCCTCAATCGTACTAACGAGTAAATCGTACATGGTGACAGTTTGTTGCGCGAAATATACGACAACTAAATGTGCGGTTAATGCGGAGATAAATACTTGAAATGGAACAAGTCCAACAGTTTTACGTGTAAATCGACTAAAGAAGATATTATAAATGAAGAAAGTAAAAATAGATGCAAAGGTAAAGAATAAATTATCTATCGAAACTGAAAGTGCGCCCCCCATAAGAGCCAAGAACGCGAGCGGCATTTTATCCCGCTTCATAACATAAACAGCAGCAAAAAACGGCAGTGCAAACGGTAAAATGTTTGTTAATATATATGCTCGTCCCAAAAGAAAACCAATAACAACAATAATAAATCCCCATCTAAAGAAAACCTGTTCAAACTTCATTCGCAACTTACTCGTCCACTTTACTGCTCCAAGCTGACTCTCATTCATTGCCAATGCACTTGTATTCATAGTATTCCTTCCTGCTTTAGGCATATTTTTAACACCACCTGCATAGTTTAATTACTGTCATTATAAAAGATGATTATTGGGATTTTTGTCAAAACAACAGTTTTCACTTTTATAATCTTTCGACTTTTTATTCGAAATAACTCTACATATATACACGGTATGTAATTTATTCTGACTATTTTAATTGAAGATTCGGAAAATATAGGGTGATTTTGTAGAAGTTTTGTATGTCTTAATTTATTTAACAAAAAAAGATCATGCAAATTTGCATGATCTTTTTAGGATGACCCGTACGGGATTCGAACCCGTGTTACCGCCGTGAAAGGGCGGTGTCTTAACCACTTGACCAACGGGCCGTTAAATTAAATATAGCGGCGGAGGGGATCGAACCCCCGACCTCACGGGTATGAACCGTACGCTCTAGCCAGCTGAGCTACACCGCCATGTCGTCTTATTTAACGGACAATTAGTATCTTACCTCATATATATTTTAAAGTCAACACATCTTGAAAACTTTTTTCAAAATATATTTTCACATATAAAAAAGCACCCCGAGCAATCGCCCTGGGTACCTCTCTATATGCTAAGAATTAAACGTTCTTATTATCCGCGACGTGCGCCACGGCCACCACGTTTAGATTCTGTGTTACGCTTTAAAGAAGTTAAACGATCTTCACTATCCTTTAAGAAACGTGCCATCTTTTGCTCGAATGTTTCTTTTGGAGCTCGTTCGTTACCGCCGCCACGGTTATCTCTGTTGAAAGAACGATTACGTTGTGGACGTCCAGAACGTTGTTGATCGCCACCGCCACTGCGTTGGTACTCACCACGTGGACGATCTCCTTCTGTTTTTTCACGCTCTTTCGCTTTTTTAATAGATAGACCGATCTTACCATCTTTTTCAACGTTAATAACTTTTACTTCTACTTGGTCGCCCACTTTTAAGTGATCGTTAATATCTTTCACATAATTATCAGCAACTTCACTAATATGAACAAGACCCGTTAAGCCTTCTGGCAGCTCCACAAAAGCCCCAAAATTTGTAATACCTGTTACTTTACCCTGTAACTTGCTGCCTACCTCGATTGACATAAAAAAAATGCTCCTCCTTAGTGGTTAAAAAGTCAAATTTTACTTTATTATATATAATCCTAAAATATAGTGTCAATAAGACATACTCTACTTAGAAACAGGAAAAATTATCTCCCCTTTTCCAGAGAAGAAATAATCCCTTCTAGCAATCTTTAATACGTACTCTTCATCATTTAACTTTTGAACTTCGTCTTTTAGACTTTTTTCTTTATTCGTTAATGAATCCAGTTCTTTTTTCATGTCCTTAACTTTTGCTTCTTTTGCTCTAATGGAACTGTTTTGTTGATAAAACGTTACACTAATACTCGCAATAATTGTAAAAGCAAAGACAAGAAAAACCGCTAAACGGCGATAAAGTCGCTTCCTGTTCTCATCCGTTTGTATTATATGCTCTTTAACAGGATTTGGACTCTGTTTTTCGATTGTTCTTTGTCTCAGTTCCCTCATTTCCGAGGTCCCCCTAACTTCTTTTTTATACGCTCCCATAATTGGAAGATGTGTCCCTTCAATTTTGCTATATATTGCAGGAACCCTACATGTTTCATTATAAAAAGTTTAACACGATTAGGGAGAAGTTTCCATATGAGCGAAGCAATAAATCGAACAGGCCAGAAAAAAACTTTCCATATGAAAAGTAATATCCAAATCACCATTTTCCATAACACATGTCCAATTGAAAGCAGTATACGAAATAAGAATAATATAAATGCAATAAATAGCTGCGCTATAATAATAACAGGTTTTATCATGAGTAGCTTTATAATTTGAACAAAAAAATGTGTTGTTTGCATAAAAATATAGATGAGAAAATTTAACAGTTTCATGTATAGTGCTTTCAATAAGCTTTGATACGCCGCAAAACCACATAATAATGCCAAAAATACATATATACGTAGTTCAGCTTCATTTACAAGAAGCAATACATAAAAAACGAATAATGCTTGGACAATCCAAAATAGTATATCATGTATAAATACAAGCCAACGTTTACGTTCTTGCCGCTTTAAAAATCGTTGGTATGTATCTAAAGACGCTCCAATCCAAGCACCCATTCCGATCATTGAGAGCATCGTATACAACTGAATTGTTAGACTCATTTAAACAACTTACTAAAGAATCCTTTAGTTTTCTCCCCTTGATTCTCATCAATATACAGCATCTCATGAACTTTCCCTTTAATCGATACAACACCTTTTTCTACATCTAAATTTTTCATTTGCAAATTTTGACCACGAATTGTTAAAAAACCCATTACGGTCTCAAGTAAAAACTCCTCGCTATCAAAACTCTCTACCTGCTTTACACCGGTAATATCAATTACACGCCTGCCACGCATAATAATATCATGCTCTACCGAAACATTTTGTTGATTAGAAGACATAGGTGAGTAACCATTATTCACGTAAATCCCCCCATAGATTTATACTAGCTAATAGTAATGTATGAAGGGATAATTGATTTTAGAACAAGCCTTCTTCAGCCTTTACTTTTTCTTCGCGAACTAAACTATACATATTTGCTGCATCTTCTTTTTTAGTCGTTTCTTTCAATTCGTTTATTTTTACAGTTACTATTTTTTGACCAAAACGAATTGTTAATTCATCAGCTACTTTCACATCTGAACTCGCTTTTGCCACTTGACCATTAATTGATATTCTTCCTTGATCAGCTACTTCTTTCGCTAATGTTCTTCTTTTAATTAAACGTGATACTTTTAAAAACTTATCTAGACGCATATCAAATCCCCCTATTAACGCTCTGTTTGTTTTGCCTCTTCCCATAAAACATCTAACTGCTCTAATGATAAATCTTGCATCTCTTTATTCATTTCAGCTACCTTTGCTTCCATGTATAAAAAACGACCGACGAATTTCTCATTCGTTGAACGTAACGCCTCTTCGGGATCTATTTTATAATGACGAGCTATATTCACAAACGCAAATAGTAAATCGCCAAATTCACCTAACATTTTCGCCTCATCCATATTTGTAACTTCTTGTTGGAACTCTTGCCATTCTTCTAAGGCTTTCTCTATCATCGGTTGTACTTCAACCCAATCGAAACCAACTTTGCCAGCTTTTTTCTGGATTTCATAGGCGCGTAGTAACTGGGGCAAACTTTTTGGAACCCCATTTAAAACAGATTCTTTCACGAATCCTTTTTCTTGTTTTTTAATTTCTTCCCAATTCGCAATTACTTCATCGGCATTATTTACATCCGTATTCCCAAATACATGCGGGTGGCGGCGAACCATTTTCTCAGATAAAGTTCGAATAATATCATCTATAGAGAACCAACCTTCATCCTCCCCGATTTGAGCATGCAACATAACTTGTAATAATATATCACCCAGTTCTTCTACTAAGTGATCATCATCCTCTTCATCAATTGCTTCCAACACTTCATAAGCTTCCTCAATTAAATACTTCTTTAAAGATTGATGTGTTTGCTTTTTATCCCACGGACAACCATTCGGTCCACGAAGGTCTGCAATAATTTCTCTAAGCACATCAAACTGTTGATACAAGGACGCACGTTCTTTAACTGGTGGTACATATACACTCGTTAAATTATTCAACTCTGTTTCATGATCTAACATGTACAACGGTACCTTTTTAACTTGTTCAAATGAAGTCCCTGCAGCTGTTACGATATACACTTCATAATCATCTGATAGCATCTCCATTAATGTTAATTTCACATCAGACGCAACGAATGCATCATATACTTGGCAAAAGATTAAATGTTGACGTAATTCTAATTGTCCTCTTTCAAATGATGTGGCGTCAATTAATTGGAATCCTTCAATCGGATCAATCTTTAGACTCGCAAACATAGGATCAAGGAAACTTTGTCCACCTTCAATGCGCACTTCAACATTCGCTACTTCGCCTTTTTCCAACAGTAGCTGAACCGTTCTTTCCGCTACAAGCGGATGCCCTGGCACGGCATAGATGATTTCTGTGCCTTCAGCTTGTTCTAGCAATGTATTCGCGATTGTTTCATATACAATTTCAAATGTATCATGTGCTTCATATACACTGTCAAAGGCTGTATATTGTATACCTTCTTTCTCCAACTCTTCTATAACGGGATGTTCCTTCGTTCTAACAAACATGTGATCTGCTTCTTTTATTTTTCGATATACACCCATCGTTAACTGATCTAACTCACCAGCACCTAATCCTAAAATAGTAATGATTCCACTCACAACCTGCCACCTCTATCCAC
Organism: Bacillus sp. ES1-5; assembly: GCF_022487605.1. Taxonomy (NCBI): domain Bacteria; kingdom Bacillati; phylum Bacillota; class Bacilli; order Caryophanales; family Bacillaceae; genus Bacillus; species Bacillus sp. ES1-5. The sequence goes on from NZ_JAKVPU010000016.1 coordinate 21,877, forward strand.
TCTTCTTCAATGAACCTTCTTTTTTCTCTTTTTTCATAACGGTTCCTATTTCCGCTTTTGTAAATACACGTAATTTTAAAATTAAAAACACATATGTTAATCCACCGATAACTACACCTAACAATGCCTCAATTGTTGCAATTCCTCTATGCCTTGTATCAATTACTAATCCAGACATTTGCATCACACGTATAAACATTATTAATACAAACCCCATACCGATACCACTAATAACTACACCTAGCATATTACGCTTATCGATAAGAGCTTCGGATACAGCTTGCATAAGTAATGCACTATTTAGCACAGAAATTACAATTAACGCAACTAGCGTTGCAATTGCAGCTCCCTTCACACCAAAATATGGCATTAACATATAATTTAAAGCTAACTTTAAACAACCCCCAAATATAACGAATATTGCTGGTTTTAATGTTTGCCCTAACCCTTGCAAAATAGAAGCAGTTGTAATCGACAATGAACTAAATAAAATAGATAAAGATAAAATGGATAAAACATCTGATCCATCACTATTTTCAAACAACATAATATTCGTAGGCTGAATAATACAAGTTAATCCAATGGCAGCTGCAAATCCAATAACAAATGTTATTTTCATTGCTAACTTTACCTTTTCTCGAATAAAGGAAAGATCTCCTCTTTCCTTCGCCGCTGTAATAATTGGAATAAGTGACAACGAGAAAGAAGTTGTCACGACAGTACCTAATTGCATAAGCGGGATACTTCTGTCGTAAACACCTTTTAATACCTTTGCACTTTCAGCTTGCTCTCCTGCCCTAATAAGTAAGGAATAGAAGGAAACAGAATCAGCCATTTGTATAAAAATAAGCACTAAGTTACTAATACAAATCGCCAATCCCTGCCAAAACAGAATTTTAATGATTCTCTTTTTCCCCTTAATTCTCTTTACATTCTTGAAAAATATAGAACGAAAGTCATGACGCATATAAATTACAAGTACAATAATCCCAATCAGTCCGCCTGCGATTGAACCTAACATAGCACCTGCACCGACCGTATATAAATCAAATCCGCGAGCAATTAGGAATAGAGATAAAAATACAATAATAGAAACACGAATCGTTTGTTCTATCACTTGAGAAACAGCTGTTGGCATCATATTATTGAACCCCTGAAAATACCCTCTTGCTACAGATAAAAACGGCATCAATATGAATGAAAATGAAATAACACGTAATAACTTATCTAAGTGTATATCGCCCATGGCTGTTGCAATTGCTTCGGCACCAAAAAACAATGTAAAAAAGCCTATGAAACCAATTACTAACAAAAACCAAAAAGATACACAAATAATTTCTTCTGCTTCTTGTTGTTTCCCTCGCTCTAATCGTTCCGCAACCATTTTTGAAATTATAATGGGGAACCCATAAGTAGCTAAAATTAAACAAAATCCATAAAACGGATAAATTTGTTGGTAAATATAAAAACCAATATCACCCGCTATATTTTGATATGGAATACGGTAAAAAGCGCTTAGTACCTTTGTAACAAAACTTGCGATTGTTAATATAATGGCCCCACGCCAAAAGGCTTGATACTTCTTCGATTCCATACAAGAAAACTCCTTTTTCTATTCTCACCCCTCGTATTATATCATAAAGAAAAGGACAAGCTTCCTTACCTACACGAGTAATAATACGCTCGTGCAATGATAGAAATATTCAACGAAAAAAGGTAGCAAAGCGCTACCTTTTTTCGATATACATATATCTCCAAATAATTGATTTCTCAAGAAGAAATATCATAATTAGGAAAGATTGCTACTTCTAAAATTCGATATAGCCTTACTGCTCCATTTGTTTCGCTAAAAAGCTTGCAGCTGTATTTACTGACTTATGCTCTACTTCACTTATAATAGCCTCTTTAGAGAAGATAACAACAGCTCCAATTGGATCCCCATTCGCAACAATCGGGCCAATTGTATAGGAATTCACTTTTTCTGTTACTCCATCAATAATTGAAATTTCGCTTTCATCTGTCATAATTACAGACTTACGCTCTTCCATTGTCTTCTCAATTAAATCGCCAACACTTTTATTTAAGTATTCTTTTTTAGATACGCCCGCTACTGCGATAATAGAATCACGATCGCATACAAGCACATTATGTCCTAAGCTATCGTATAAAGCTTCCGTATATTCCTTTGCAAAATTACCTAGTTCACTAATTGGAGAATATTTTTTCAAAATCACTTCTCCATCGCGATCAACAAATATTTCTAGTGGGTCTCCTTCTCGAATACGTAAAGTTCTACGAATTTCCTTCGGGATTACTACCCTACCTAAATCATCAATTCGACGTACGATTCCAGTTGCTTTCATTCTAATGCTGCCTCACTTTCTACTGATGATCAAAGTGGTGAATTTACCTGTTCATGTAAAAATCACCAACTGTTAGACATAGTATTTTACACATTAGTTCTTCTATGCACGCCGAATTGTATTTTTTATCTTATATTAGGCATTTATGACTTCTTTTTTCACATCTGGTAGGCCTTTTAATAAATTTTCAGCAATTGTTAACCACTTCGATGTCTCTAAGCCATTTGTTTTCATAACGATTTTCAATTGTGACCCTTCCATCCCTAGACCGATCATACGTCCAAAACTATTTCCAAGCATGAATAATTTTCCGCCATCAATATTTTGACTTGCTTGTTCTGAGAACAGAATTGTTACTTCAAATTTATTTTGCTTAATTAACTCAATTTGTTCTTTCATTGCCAATACTTTAATATTTGCAATTTGCAATAAGTAACCAACTTCTTGCGGGTAATCACCAAATCTATCTATCATCTCTTCCTGCAACTCTTCAATATCCTCAATTGCAGAAATACCTCTAAACTGTTTATACATCATAATTTTTTGTTTACTATCTGAAATATAAGCATCTGGTAAATATGCATCTACTTCTAAATCAATTTCAACATTAACTGTATTTTCAACCCCATCTGTTCCTCTACGCTGTTCAATTGCATCTTTTAACATTTGAGAATATAGATCAAATCCGACAGAATCAATAAATCCATGCTGTTCGGCTCCTAACAAGTTACCTGCACCACGAATGGATAAGTCTCTCATCGCAATTTTGAAACCAGATCCAAGCTCTGTAAACTCTTTAATTGCCTGCAGACGCCTCTCTGCAACTTCCGATAACACTTTATCGCGTTTGTATGCAAAGTATGCATACGCGACGCGATTAGAACGTCCAACACGACCACGAAGCTGATACAACTGTGATAATCCCATACGATCTGCATCAAATACAATTAATGTATTTACATTCGGAATATCTACACCCGTCTCAATAATTGTTGTACTTACAAGAACATCATGCTGCCCCTCTAAAAACGATAGCATAACAGACTCTAATTCACCTTCATTCATTTTCCCGTGTGCGTATGTTACACGAGCGTCTGGAACTAACATCGAAATTTCATCTGCTTTTCTTTCAATATCCTCCACACGGTTATATAAGAAGTAAATTTGACCTCCCCTTGCAAGCTCTCGCTCTATCGCTTCTCGCATTAATGCGGGATTATACTCTACTACATACGTTTGGACTGGGAAACGATTTTCTGGTGGTGTCTCAATAACAGATAAGTCACGCACACCAAGCATAGACATATGCAGTGTACGCGGAATCGGAGTTGCCGTTAATGTTAATACGTCAACATTTGCTTTTAATTGTTTAATTTTTTCTTTATGCGTTACACCAAACCTTTGTTCTTCATCAATAATAAGAAGACCTAAATCTTTATAAGTAACATCTTTAGATAAAATACGATGCGTTCCGATTACGATATCTACCGTACCATCTTTTAAGCCTTTAATTGTTTCATTTTGCTGTTTTCTCGTACGGAATCTACTTAATAATCCTATATTGATTGGATAATCTTGAAAACGCTCTCGAATTGTTTCATAGTGTTGTTGTGCAAGGATCGTTGTCGGCACTAAAATTGCAACTTGTTTTTCATCCATAATTGCCTTAAATGCCGCACGGATAGCTACTTCCGTCTTTCCATATCCTACATCACCACAAAGAAGCCTATCCATCGGACGTCCACGTTCCATATCTTTCTTAATCTCTTCAATAGAACGTAATTGATCATCTGTCTCTTGATATGGGAAAGAAGATTCAAATTCTTGTTGTTCTGCCGTATCTGGTGTATATGCATAACCCTTTGAAGCTTCGCGCTCAGCATATAGTTTAATTAGGTCATCCGCAATGTCTTGTACAGATTTTTCAACTTTCGTTTTGACCTTTTTCCAATCATTCCCGCCCAATTTATACACTTTTGGATCCTTACCTTCAGATCCTACATATTTTTGCACTTGATCAATTTGTTCAATTGGAACGTATAACTTATCATTACCTTGATATTTAATATTCAAGTAATCTTTATGAACACCATTAATCTCTAATGTCTCGATACCTAAGAATTTACCTATACCATGATTTACATGAACTACATAATCTCCAACTTTTAATTCCGAATAACTTTTAATACGTTCCGCATTAGATAACTTTTGCTTACGTTGTGATTTTTTAACTTTCTTATGAAAAAGCTCTTTTTCAGTAATGACAACAAGTTTTTGCATCGGCATTTCAAACCCTGCATGTAAATCACCTACAGCAATTTGTAACCTTCCAGGCAATAATATATCTGTGCCTTCTACGATATCAGCCTCAATATCATAATCACTTAAAATATGTTGTAGTTTTTTTACACGTTCATCATCAGTTCCGAGCACAACAGTCGTAAAATGCCCTTCATTCCATCTATCAATTTCAGTTTTCAACAACTGCATCTGCCCATGGAAATCTTGCATTGTTTTACATGTCACATTCACAATGTTTTGCGGATGTGTATGTGCTATATGACGTAAGAATAACGTTAAATATACAAAACTTCTTTTTTTATGGTGAAGAAATTCCTCAAACGAGTGTGAGAAAGATAAATCTTGAATAATTGTTCCCTCACCAAGAAGTGATATATACCATTCCGCCTCTTCCGTTTCAAGATGTGATGCTGTTTCTTGAATACGGGAAATCTCATCTAAAACAACAATACCATCTTCTGGTAAATAATCTATCAGACTAGCAGGTTCGTTATAGAAAATAGATAAATATTTAAACATCTGTTCTATACTTTGCCCGTTTTTTAACATCTCAATTTCATGACTTACCGTCTCAAGCACTGTAGTCTTCAATTTATCATCAGAAAGTTTTTGCATCGTCTTAGTCAAGCCTTCCTCAAGATGCTTAATTCCCGACTTCAATTCTTCCTGTGAAAATAAAAACTCTGTTGCTGGACCAAATCTAACACTTTCTTTTTTATCTTGAGAGCGCTGTTCATCCACATCAAATAATCGAATAGAATCAACTTCTGTGTCGAAAAATTCAATACGAAATGGTAACTCTTCAGTTAATGGATAAATATCTAATATTCCCCCGCGCAAACTGAATTCCCCAGGAGCTTCTACCATTGACTTACGCTCATAACCAATATGATGTAAAGTATGCAAGAATGTATCTAAATCAATCTCTTGCCCTAGACTGATTTCGATTTGCCTTTTCTTCCACAATTCTTTCATTGGTAAAAATCTGCGTAATCCTGCAACTGGTGCTACAATAACTCCATTCTCTCCTGCAGCTAAACGATTCAATACTTCAATACGTTGCGCCTTCAATTCTGGGCTTGCAACACCAATTTCTGATGCTATCAATTCATTTACTGGGTATAACCACACATCTTTTTCACCAAGTAACGCCACTAAATCTTCATGCACTTTTTGTGCTTGATATAAATTATGCGTCACAATAAGTTGTGATTTTTTTGTTTTTTTATATAAGGCCGCCATTAATAACGAACGAGAAGAGGTTGCCATACCTGATACAAGTTGTTCTTTTAAACCATCTTCTAGTCCATTAATAACCGATTGGATCTCTTCATTTTTATAAAATTGCTCTAATAAACCTATCATTTTCAAAACCCCTCTCAACATAAAGAGCAAGCCACTATATTTTATGCAAATATTTTGGAAAAAGAAAACAGAAAAATGCTTTGGACATGCCAAAGCGACAACATTTTATTGCAGAAATTTTTCATATTCATAATACTCAGGATAAGATGCGAGCGTTTCTTGACACGATTCACAAATCGTTTTTATATATATATTTCCATTCTCATGAAAATGAATCATCTCTACTACTTCTTGCTCTGTTAGTTGAAATAAAACGTCGCTATACACTTTTTCTGCAGTAACGGAGCCTACATTACTCCCGCAATGTCTGCAATAATAATACCCTTCCATACTAGCCTCCTAAAAATCCAATTACTACTAGTATGGGTAAAAACAAGACAAAATATTCCCAATCATACTCTTAACTATTGAAGGTATTCATGATTTGAAGAAAGGGTTTATTTAACCATTCTTCACATGCATCCGCTGCTTTTTCAATAGAATGACTCACATCAGGAATTTCTTCCGATGTAAAACGTCCTAATACGTAATCTACTACCTTCATGCCATTTTTCGGACGATCAATTCCCATGCGGATACGTTGAAACTCTTGTGTTCCTAAATGTGAAATTGTTGATTTCACACCATTATGTCCGCCAGCACTACCTTTCATACGAAGGCGTAATTTACCTACAGGGATGTCTAAATCATCGTACAGAACAACGAAGTCCTCAACATCAATTTTATAGTAATCCATGAGTGGTCGAATACTTTCCCCAGATAAATTCATATATGTAAGTGGCTTTAATAAGATTACTTTTTCTCCATTAACAAATCCTGCACCAAATACTCCTTTAAATTTTTGTTCATTCAAAGAAATATTCCAACGCTTTGCAAGTTCATCAATCGCCATAAATCCAATATTATGCCTTGTTAATTCATATTCTCTACCCGGGTTCCCAAGTCCTACTATCAATTTCATTCTTGTACCACTACTTTCTTTTTTCGATACGAAAAGACGTAACCAATCTTGGTTACGTCTCATTCTATCCAATTAATTGAATAATACACTTACAGATTCTTCTTCGTATACACGAATGATTGCTTCTCCGATTAGTGGAGCAACTGAAAGTTCATGTACTTTGTCGATTTTCTTCTCTTCTGGTAATACGATAGAGTTTGTTACAACTAACTCTTTAATATTTGAGTTTTGGATACGCTCAATTGCTGGACCAGATAATACTGGGTGTGTACAGCAAGCATATACTTCAGAAGCACCGTTCTCAACAAGAGCGTTTGCTGCTAATGTAATTGTACCAGCTGTATCAATGATGTCATCAATTAAAATTGCTGTTTTACCTTCAATATTACCGATAATGTTCATTACCTCTGATACGTTCGGACGAGGGCGACGCTTATCAATAATAGCGATTGGTGCTTTTAGACGATCTGCCATTTTTCTAGCACGAGTTACCCCACCGTGGTCAGGTGACACGATTACGATATCTTTAAGACCTTTTGTTTCAAAGTAATCTGAAAGAATCGGTACACCCATTAGGTGGTCGATTGGGATATCAAAGAACCCTTGAATTTGTGGAGCATGTAAATCTAGAGTGATTACACGAGTTGCACCTGCTGTTTCAAGCAAGTTTGCTACAAGTTTCGATGTAATTGGTTCACGAGAACGCGCTTTACGGTCTTGACGCGCATAACCATAGTAAGGAATAACAATATTAATTGTTTTTGCAGATGCACGCTTTAATGCATCGATCATAATAAGTAATTCCATGATATGTTCGTTTACTGGGAAGCTTGTAGATTGAATAATGAATACATCGCAACCACGGATACTTTCTTCAATGTTAATTTGAACTTCTCCATCACTAAAACGATCAACAGAACATTTTCCTAGTCCTACTCCAATGTGCTTTGCAATTTGCTCAGCAAGTTCCTTATTAGAGTTTAAAGAGAATACTTTCAAATTAGAATTTAGATATTGAGTCGACATCTAGATTAACCCTCCACATTATGATTTTTTCTTATTCAGCAATTGATCAACATAGTCTTCTTTGTTAACTTGACGTGCACGTGCTACAGATAATGCTTTTGATGGAACATTCTCTGTAATTGTAGAGCCTGCTGCCACATAAGCACCATCTTCAACTGTTACAGGAGCAACAAGGTTTGAATTACATCCAATAAATACCCCGTTACCAATCACAGTTTTAAATTTATTCTTACCGTCATAGTTCACCGTAATTGAACCACAACCAAGATTCACGTCTTCTCCAACTTGTGCATCCCCGATATAACTTAAGTGTGAAGCTTTACTTCTATTACCGAAAACAGTTTTTTTGATTTCCACGAAGTTTCCAACGCGTACTTCATCTCCAATAACTGAATCTGGGCGAATATGTGCAAATGGACCAACCGATACTTCTGTACCAAGTTTACTATCATGTACAGTAGATTGACGAATTGTCGTACGATCTCCAATTTCACTATCGCGAATTACTGTATGCGGTCCGATTTCACAATCAGAACCAATTACAGTATTCCCCTCAATAATTGTTCCTGGATGAAGAACTGTATCACTACCGATAATTGCATCAGCAGAAATATACGTGTTACTTGGATCAATAATTGTAACACCATTTACCATGTTCTTTCGGTTGATACGGTTTTTCATAATAATTTCCGCTTGCGATAGAGCGACTCTGTCGTTAACACCTAACGTCTCATCGAAGTGCTCTGTTTGATAAGCTGATACGATATGACCTTCATTTTTTAAAATCTCAATAACATCTGGCAGGTAATATTCACCTTGTACGTTATCATTTGAAACTTTAGAAAGTGAGGCGAATAAAGCTTTATTATCAAAACAATACGTACCTGTATTGATTTCTTTAATAGCTAATTCTTTCTCATTTGCATCCTTATGCTCAACAATCTTTTCAACATGACCATTCTCATTACGAACGATACGACCATATCCAGCAGGTTCTTCTATGTAAGCTGTTAGCACCGTTGCCATTGCCCCTGCCTCTTTATGTTGCTGAAGCAACGCTTCCATCGTTTCAGCAGTTATTAGCGGCGTATCACCACAAATAACTAAAGTTGTTCCTTCTTCGTTTGCAAGTACACTTGCAGCTTGATCTACAGCATGTGCTGTACCAAGTTGTTCTGCTTGTAATGCAAACTCACTTACGTTTCCTAGCTGTTCTTGTACCATTTCAGCACCATGTCCTACGACTGTTACAAGTTTCTGCAATCCTAATTGCGTTACTTGATCGACAACATGTTGTACCATAGGTTTTCCACATACAGGATGAAGCACTTTGTATAGCTTAGACTTCATACGTGTGCCTTTGCCTGCAGCTAGAATCACTGCAAATCTGTTTGACATATAGACCCTCCATCGCAACCTATTTATCCATTAACGATATTATCCTAAATCATCATATATTTCAAGAAACACATTTTAACTATTAAATTTTACCATAATTCTTATACGATGTTTTACTCTTTAGTATCTTTTTTAAGAAATAAGCTATACTATTTAAAATGATTTTGAAAAAATTAGAAGTTTTCCTCTTCACTTTAATGAATTCAGAATTTTCTGTACAAAAATAGATAAAACCACAAAAAAAAAACAAACTCCTGTAAATGCTTACAGGAGTTTGTTGCAAAATTATAGGGATTTCTTTAAAAAGCCCTTTTCATTCGAATTTTACGAAGCGCCCGCTTCTTCAAACTCAACCTCTTCTAACTCGCCTAAACGATGATACTCTGTTAAAACCGCATCTTGAATTTTAGAGCGTGTATTAGAATTAATTGGATGTGCAATGTCACGGAATTCTCCATCTGGAGTACGTTTACTTGGCATTGCTACAAATAATCCATTATTACCATCAATTACACGAATATCATGAACAACAAATTCATGGTCTAGAGTAATAGAGGCAATTGCTCTCATGCGGCCTTCTGTGTTTACGCGGCGTAATCTTACGTCAGTCACTTCCATCTTGTGTTCACCACCCTTTTCTAAATAAGCGATATATTTGTATAAATTCCACAAAATTTCTATTTTCCCTTTAATTTTTTAAAAATTTTTAAGATAAAAATTTTTAATGTAATTGAATATAGAGATTAGTGGAGGTTATCGCTTACAAAGAATTACTTAACTAGGGCAATTACTTCGATTTCAACTGAAACATCTTTTGGTAATTTTGCTACTTGTACACAAGAACGAGCTGGCTTATGAGTAGAGAAATAAGAGCTGTATACTTCATTAACAGCATTAAAATCATCCATATCTTTTAAGAATACTGTTGTTTTTACTACTGTATCAAATGAAGCACCTGCTTCTTCTAATACTGCTTGTAAATTTTGAAATACTTGCTCTGTTTGTACTGTCACGTCTCCTGCTACAAGCTCTCCACTTGCAGTTAACGGAATTTGTCCTGAACTGTAAAACATATTATTTACAATAATCCCTTGTGAATATGGTCCAATTGCTTGTGGTGCATTGCTTGTTTGAACAACTTTCATATTTTTTCACCCTTTTATTATTTATTTTTACTCTTTAAAAATAGTGCACGAAAAGCAGTTTGTCCATCTATTTTATAATTTATAAATACAATAAAAAAAAGATAAAGCGATCTGCTTTACCTTTTTACTCAGCCTCTACAAGCCCTTCATCAAATGGTGCCAGTGAATAATTTCCCTTTTCCACTTGAATCGCTTTTTCTTTCACATCAACTTCTGAAAGACGAATTAATGATACAAAATTATTAATTAGTCTTTCTTCAATATCCGTGGATTCTACTAATACACCAATACCAACAACATTAGCCTTAAACTCTTCTAACATACTCATCATACCTTGAATTGTCCCGCCAGCTTTCATGAAGTCATCAATAATTAAAACATTTGATCCCTCTGGAAGGCTACGCTTTGCTAACGTCATTGTTTGAATTCGCTTAGAAGAACCTGATACATAGTTAATACTAACAGTTGGGCCTTCTGTTACCTTATTATCTTTCCTTGCAATTACTACCGGTACATCTAAGTAATTTGCCACCGCATAAGCAAGTGGAATCCCCTTCGTTGCCACCGTCATAACCGCATCAATTGATTGCCTAGCAAAAACAGAAGCAAACAAACGACCTGCGCCATTAATATGGCGAGGATTACTTAAAAGATCTGTCATATATAAGTAACCACCAGGCAAAATACGACCTGGATTTTCAAATAAGCTACAAAGCTCACCAATAATTAGATCTGCCTCTTCCTCACTTATATATGGTATATATTTCACTCCTCCTGCTGCTCCTGGTACCGTTTGCAATGTGCCGACCCCTTGTTGTTCAAACGTTTGCTTAATAATAACTAAATCTTCACTAATGGAAGACTTAGCTGATTGATACCTTTCAGCAAAAAAAGTGAGAGAAACTAGCTGACGAGGGTTTTGTAACAAGTAATACGTCATATCGACTAATCTTGTACTTCGTCTAATTTTCATACTCTCACCTCAAATCACGAATATTCTAAACAAATCATAACGTATTATACGTCTTTATTCAAGCGTTTCTCGCTCTCCTAATAAACGTACTGCGTATACTTGTTCACAAAATCCTTTTAATCCGTTATATATACGATGCATTCGCGAATCATGGTGCACAAGACCAAATACGGTTGGGCCACTTCCACTCATTAATACAGCATCCGCCCCAAATCGCTTCATCTGTGCCTTAATACGTGCAACTTCAGGATGCATCGCAAACGTTACATCTTCTAAAACATTACCAACAGTATCACAGATCCCTTTGTAGTCCCCAGCATTTATGACGTTAACCATTTTATCTACATTTGGATGTGTAACTCGATTTAACTTTAAATTTCCATACACATCAGCAGTAGATACACCAATATGGGGTTTTGCTAAAATAACCCAACAAGAAGGCGGAGTTTTTATGTGCTCAATTTGCTCTCCTCTTCCTGTGGCAATTGCTGTCCCACCATATACACAAAATGATACATCTGATCCGATTTTTGCGCCAAGCTCTGCTAACTGATCAATTGTAAGCCCTAAATTCCATAATTTATTAAGGCCACGTAATGTCGCTGCTGCATCACTACTTCCACCTGCTAATCCAGCTGCTACTGGAATCGTTTTTTCAATAGTAATAGATACGCCTTTTTTCACATTAAACTTCTCTTTTAATAATTTCGCTGCTTGATAAGCTAAATTTCTTTGGTCGTCTGGGACATACCGATTATGGGATAAAATTTCAATACGGTCTTCTGCTAATTCCATTAGTTCTAAACGATCCGCTAAATCAATTGTTGTCATAATCATTTTCACTTCATGATATCCGTCTTGTCTTTTTCCCAGTACATCTAACGACAGATTAATCTTTGCTGGTGCTTTCACTAGTAGCTTCAATCTATTCACCCACTCTATGTACTCAATCTTTTATCGTTTATTTTACCATAAATTTATAGTAAGACGATGACACTTCCCTAATTATAACGAAAAGCATTCAGAATGAAACTACTTATGTAAAATGATGGCACCTTTTCGAGTACAAAAAGCCGAGGAATCACTCCTCGGCTACCGTAGCATAGAAAGTATCTTACAACTACTGGTTTTGTTTCATTAATTGCTGTTCTGCAATTTCTATAGCACGTTTCACCATGTTACCAGCATCTTTCGCACGAATTCCGCCCCAGCCTTCTTTCTGAACAACATCATAAAAGCCTAGCTCTTTTGCAAGCTCTTCTTTAAATTGATTTGACATGACACCTCTTCGTCTACTCAATGCAGAGTCCCTCCTTATTTTGCTACGGTATAATTAGTATGCAAAATAATATAGCTTTTCATTTGTGGGAATATATGTAACGATACATGAATTATAAAATCACTTCATTATGAGGTTCACCATAAAATGTTAACTCTACTGTCTCTGTTAAAACATCCGCATAGCTATACGATACACGTTGCAACGCATCTTCTTGCTGATCCAATTGTACAACAAAAACAGAACGGTACGTTTCTGCAAGTACACCTGATTGTTCTACTGTTTTTCTTCTCCCACTATTTGCCTTTAACATCAGTCTCTGTCCAAGATGGTGATCTAATTCGCTTTTAATTTCATCTAAACGTTTTGACATATACTTCGCTACACCTCGCTGTAATTTAGATTGAACACTTAAAACACGATATATCTATCCCAATTATTAACCGCAACTTACAGACAATATCATTATAAAAGCATCATGCGTTCAAATAGATAGAAGAAATACTATATTGTAAAAGTATCATTATGTAGTCTGCGCGTTCTTGTCTCTTTTTATCCAAGCTGATTTAAATCCTTTCCATACAAAAAAGCAAGATACATATGTACCTTGCTTATTCTTCATAATGTTGAAAGGGTAATCCAGTTCGTAAAATCCCCCTCGTCTCAATCCCGCCAAGTCCCTTTTCGCCGGTAATCGTATTACGTACAACATCCCATACATTTACTCTTTCCATAAATGACGTAAAACTAATTTTTCCAACCACATATACAGGATCTAGTGCGTGAATATTAATTCTAGATGGTGAACTAGCAAAATTAGCACCTGCTCGAATTAATGCTTCAAAGTGTGATTGGCATGCCCCGGCAAAAATAACGAGTTGATCCAATGATGGATATTTTTTTCTCACTTCTCTAACAGCCTGTACAAAATGCCTTGAATGCCTATATGCTGCTAAATCTCCCTTTACCCCTTTTGATTTGGTATATGCATCGTGACCCGTAATAACTAAAATATCCGGACGAAAATGATCTATTAAATCTACTACCTTTTCATGCATCTCTGTTTCTTTACAATGAATACCTTGTACAGGAACACCAATTTTATTATATAAGTCTAAGCACTTGCGCAAATATAACGGGTCTCCATCTATATGCAATACACGTCCTGGCATTTGAAAATAATTCACCTCACTTGTATATCCACCTGTTGAAGTGTGTTCATGCCTTTGTTTCATTAATACATAATCTTGTTGAAACAAACGATACGTACGCTCCATCGTTTCTTTCTCACGCTTCGCTCTTTTTTTATGTTCTCGTTGGTCTATACTAACTAAATCTTCAAGTGGCGCATCGGCCACCAGTCTAATTTCCTCTCCAAATAATATAGCTATCTCGCCTTTTATTTCTATAATACGAAAAAGGATATCCCTATTATGAGAATATCGTTCCACTAATTCTCCAACATGTAAAGCCATTCTCCTACCTCCAAACTCGTTAGGCCATCTTACCTGTTTTTAAAGTATGAATGTAAGAGAGGAAAGGTGACAAAAGGGACAGTTCAAGTTGAACTGTCCCTTTTCTATTCTTATGACAATTTATGAAGAACTAATGCATTACTTAATGTTGCAAACTCCTCGATAGATAGCGTTTCGCCTCTTCGTTTTGGATCAATTCCTACTTCTGTTAAAATTCGATCCAACAGCTCTTTATCTTTCGGGAAACCATTTAAATTATTTGATAAATTATTCATTAAAGTTTTACGACGCTGTGCAAAACTTGCTCGTACTACTTCAAAGAAGAATGTCTCATCTGTTACTTCTACAACTGGTTTCGGGCGCTTTAGGAGACGAATAATCGCAGAATCAACATTTGGTTGTGGCACAAACACTGTACGCGGTACAGTCATAACTGTTTCTACCTCTGTATAATACTGAATAGCAATGGATAAAGAACCATACTCTTTCGTTCCAGGTTTAGCAGCTAAACGATCTCCAACTTCTTTTTGCATCATAACAACAAATCCACGAACCGGTAATTTCTCTTCCAACAATTTAAATAAAATTGGCGTTGTAATATAGTACGGTAAGTTCGCTACTACCATTACATCTTGCCCTTCCTCAAATTGCTCACTAAACACCTCATGTACATCTGCCTTTAGTACGTCTTTATTTATAACTGTAACGTTGCTATATGGAGCTAGCGTCTCATCTAAAATCGGTAATAACCTCTGATCAATTTCAAAAGCTACTACTTTTTTAGCACGCTTCGCTAATTGTTCTGTTAACGCACCGATACCTGGCCCAATTTCAATTGCACCACTTTCTGAACCAATTTCAGCGTGATCAACAATACGATTTAATACGTTCGTATCAATTAAAAAATTTTGTCCTAAACTTTTTTTGAATGAAAATCCGTACTTTTCAACAATGTCTTTCGTACGATTTGGCGTTGCGATATCCTTCATTTTCTTTCCTCCTGTACGACTTGCTTATAAGCTTCTGCAAATGCTTCTTTTGAAACTTGAAACATTTGTAATCGTTTATGTAACTGTTTTGCGTTTGTATAACCAATCTTTAATAGCTTACCCATTCTTTCTCTGCGACTCTTTGCCATTTCTCCGCCCACTAAACCTGCATCGACTAGATCGCTCCAACTAATTTCACTTGTGTAAGCTTCCATTTCTTCATGTATATTCTCTAAAGCACGGCGAATTGATTCATTAGAAGCATGTTCAATTCCGACACCCTTTTTCCTTTTGGCAAGTGCTTCTTCCTTCGGTAAAAAGGCATGCTTACATCCAGGCACCTTATCAGAAATAATTTTTCGAATACGCTCTCCAGGATAATCCGGATCTGTGAAAATAATAACGCCCCGTTTTTGCAGCGCTAATTTAACTTGCTCAATAACATGATCACCGATTGCTGAACCGTTCGTTTCAATTGTATCCGCATCAACAGCACGCTTAATCGCAACTGTATCATCTTTACCTTCTACAACGATAATCTCTTTAATTTTCATGCTTGCCTCCACACTCGTTTCGTCTCTACTTAGTAAAACAAAAAAATGACGACTTTTCCATTATTATTTTCCCCATTCTTACATTTTAAAAAATAGAATGGCCAAAACTTTGTTCTCTCTTCTTATTGTAACACTTCCTCATTCGCCCTTATTTTTTCACAAAAATAAAAAAGAATGGGTTCTCCCACTCCTTTTTATTCAACACCAAATAAAGCTTTTGCATTTTTTGTTGTTATTTCTGCTACTTCCTCATAAGAAATTCCTTTTAAATTCGCAATTTCTTCTGCTACAAGTTTTACATAACTCGGTTCATTTCGTTTTCCTCGAAATGGATGTGGTGTTAAATATGGACAATCCGTCTCTATTAACAATTTCTCTAATGGAATCTCCGTGGCAACTTCTTTCGGTTTCTTAGCATTTTTAAATGTAACTGGGCCGCCTAACGAAATTAAAAAGTTCATATCAACACATCGCTCTGCTACTTCTACGCTGCCACTAAAACAATGCATAATGCCTCCCACTTCAGCTGCATTCTCTTCTTCTAGAATATCAACAATATCTTGAGTTGCATCGCGGTTATGTATAATAATCGGCAATTTCACCTTTTTGGCTAATGCAATTTGTTTACGGAATACTTCCTTCTGTATTTCTTTTGGAGACTTATCCCAATGATAATCTAATCCCATCTCTCCAAGTGCAACGACTTTAGGATGAGAAGCAAGTTCTTCTAACCAAGCTAGATGTTCTTCTGTCATGTCGATTGCATCAACTGGATGCCATCCAACCGCAGCGTAAATAAAATCATAAGTTTCAGCTAATTCAATCGCCTTTTTTATCGTTACTTCATCAAAACCAACAACAACTGTATAGGTAACCCCCGCTTCTTTCATTCGTGCAATAACCTCTTGCAAATCTTCTTCAAATTGCTCTGCATTCAAATGTGAATGTGTATCAAACAACATAATACATAACTCCTTTTATATTGAAATCAAGTTTATTCTAAAAAATAAGCTCTTTAATAACTTAACGATAACAATACTATAATTTTAATGCAAAAATAGAGAATGTAAAAAGAAAAAAGATGCTTCACACATGTTACACGTGAAACATCTCTTTTCTTGTCTTAATTACTTGATTTTCGTACCATTTGGTAGATTTTGGTCGATTGATGCTAATGACAACACGCCATTCTCTTCACCCGCTAAAATCATACCTTGTGATAATTCACCGCGTAATTTTACAGGTTTTAAGTTTGTTACGCAAATAACCTTTTTACCTTTTAGGTCTTCCGGCGAATAGAATTTTGCAATTCCTGAAACAACTTGACGCTTTTCTGTACCTAAATCCAGCTGAATTTTTAACAACTTATCTGCTTTTTTCACAGGTTCAGCTGATAGTACTTCAGCTACGCGTAATTCTACTTTAAAGAAATCATCAATTGTAATTTCTTCTGCTTTCGGCTCTTCTTCTTTTTTCTCTTCTACTTTAGGAGCAGAACTTTTCATTTGTTCTTTAATGTACCCTACTTCTACTTCCATTTCTAAACGAGGGAAAATCGGGTTTCCTTTTTCTACTTTTGTTCCAGCTGGAATACAGCCAATTGTAGATAGGCTTTCCCAAGATTTATGTGCCTCTTCAGTAAGTCCAAGCTGAGCAAACATCTTATTTGGTGCTACTGTTAGGAACGGCATAAGCATAATACCTGTTTGACGAAGTACTTCTGCTAAGTGAGCCATTACAGAAGCTAATTTTTCACGATCATTCTCATCTTTCGCTAATACCCACGGTTGTGTTTCATCAATATATTTATTTGCACGGCTAACCAATTGCCAAATTGAGCTTAGCGCTACAGAGAATTCCATATTCTCCATTGCTTCTTCTACTTTTTTCAATGTATCTTTTGCAAACGTTACTAACGTTTCATCAAATTCCGTTACATTCGCTTTAAATGCAGGGATTTCTCCGTTAAAGTACTTATCAATCATAGCTACTGTACGATTTAACAAGTTACCTAAGTCATTTGCTAAATCAAAATTAATGCGCTCCACAAATCCTTCTGGTGTGAATACGCCATCAGATCCGAATGGAACTTCACGAAGTAGGTAATAACGTAATGCATCTAATCCGTAACGATCGATTAATGTAACTGGATCTACTACGTTTCCTTTTGACTTACTCATCTTTCCATCCTTCATTAAAATCCAACCATGAGCAAAGATTTTTTTCGGAAGAGGTAAATCTAATGCCATTAAAATGATTGGCCAATAAATTGTATGGAAACGAACGATTTCTTTTCCAACTAAATGCACATCAGCTGGCCAGAATTTTTTATACATCTCTTCATTTTCTGTTCCATAACCTAATGCTGTAATGTAGTTAGATAATGCGTCAACCCATACGTAAATAACGTGTTTCGGGTTACCTGGAACACGAACTCCCCAGTCAAATGAAGTACGAGAAACAGCTAAATCTTCTAAGCCTGGTTTAATGAAGTTATTAATCATCTCATTCTTACGAGACTCTGGTTGAATGAAATGTGGATTATCTTCATAGAATTTTAATAGTCTGTCGACATATTTACCCATTCTAAAGAAATACGATTCTTCACGAACAAGTTCTACATCATGACCACTATCTGGGCTTTTTCCTCCAACTACTTTGTCACCTTCCATAATTGGATCTACTAATTGATGCTCTGTATAGAATGTCTCATCTTGTACAGAATACCAACCTTCATATTCATCAAGATAAATATCACCTTGATCTACTAGTTGCTTGAAGATTTTTTCAACAACATCTTTATGACGATCTTCAGTTGTACGAATAAAATCATCATAAGAGATATCCATCTTCTCCCAGAGCTCTTTAATTCCTGCAACAATGTTATCCACATATGCTTGTGGTGTAACATTTAATTCTTCTGCTTTCTTTTGGATCTTCTGTCCATGCTCATCAGTTCCTGTTAAATAATGAACATTGTATCCTTGCATACGCTTATATCGTGCCATCGCATCTCCTGCTACGGTTGTATAAGCATGTCCAATGTGTAATTTTCCACTTGGATAATAAATTGGGGTAGTAATATAAAAGGACTTATTTTCCTTTGTCATTGTTTTGGACCTCCCGGATAACCTCATATGTATTTATAAACAGTATATCAAAAACTTATATATAAAGTGAAACTTTAATCTGTGAGGGTTTTGTTCACTCCCGCGAATTATTAGCCCGCACCAATCGGGCTTTTACGAGTAGCCCAACGCCCACTTAACTTCTTTGCTCCAGCCAAATTTTGAAGTGGGAATCTTACTGCTTGTTAACGCAGGATAAAAAACGAATTAATGCCTGGTATCTTTATCATCTATTACTCATATTTCAAGAAAATATACAATCCTTACTTACAATATATAAATTTTTCTGAAAATAAAGTGAAATAATAGTAGAAATTACTCTCATTCTATTATATATAAGAAGTAAGAAATCTATAAATCTTTTTAAAAAATATAGAATTAAAGAATTGACGGAAATGTAAATGATTGGTATCATATGTCCATAGGGTATTTTGTCGAAAAATGACGAATCTAGAAAATAGACTCGAAACTTATAAACTATTTCTTTAGGAGGAAAAGAATTATGAAATCTACTGGTATCGTTCGTAAAGTTGATGAATTAGGTCGTGTAGTAATTCCAATCGAATTACGCCGTACTTTAGGTATTGCAGAAAAGGATGCTCTTGAAATCTACGTTGATGACGAGAAAATCATCTTAAAAAAATATAAGCCAAACATGACTTGTCAAGTAACTGGTGAAGTATCTGATGGTAACCTATCTTTAGCTGAAGGTAAAATTATCTTAAGTAAAGAAGGCGCTGAGCAAGTCTTAAACGAACTTCAAGATTATATCGAAACAGCAAAATAAGCTTCTCAATTATGAGAAGCTTATTTTTTATCGACATGATAGATTTGATATACATCGCGTTTCGACAAATCTCGATCTTTAGCGACTGTTTTTATAGCTTCTTTTGAATTCATACCTTTTTCGTTTATATAGTGTTCAATATGATTATATACTGAAATAGATTCCCACCATTGTTCTTCTGGGGCAGGTTCTTCCGTTGAACCAGCTACTAAAATACAAAACTCGCCACGAACTTCATTTTGTTTCGTCCACTCAATTGCTTCTTCGATTGTTCCTCGAATAAATTCCTCGAATTTTTTCGTTAACTCTCGACATAATACAATTTCTCTATTTCCCAACACTTCTTGCATTGAGATTAAAGTATCATCTAAACGATGAGGCGCTTCATAAAACATCATTGTAGTTTGTACATAACGAAGCTTCTCTAACTCCATTTTTCTTTCTTTTTTATTTCTTTGTAAAAATCCGTAGAAATAAAACTGTTTTGTTTCAAGGCCTGATGCAATTAATGCTGTAAGGGCCGCATTTGCCCCAGGAAGCGGGATAACATGATACTGTTCCGCTACAGCCTCTACAACAATATCGTAACCTGGATCGGAAATACACGGCATACCAGCATCACTAACAAGTGCTACTGTCTTTCCTTCGTCTAACTTCCCTAATATTTTCTTCCCGCTTACTTCCTTATTATGCTCATGGTAACTCATAACAGGTGTTTCAATTTCGAAGTAATTACAAAGTTTTTTCGTTTGTCTCGTATCTTCAGCAGCAATTAAATCAGCTTCTTTTAAAATTCGGATTGCACGAAATGTCATATCTTCTAAATTTCCAATAGGAGTTGGTACTAAATATAAAACTCCCTTTTCATTTTGTTGAAAGCTTTTTTGTTGCCACATAGCGTTCTCCTTTTTGCATGTATTCTTCTTTTTGTTTTCTATTTAACTGCTTAAAATAATACTCTGCTTGCATAGCTGTACGCTTATCTTCATGAAATTCTATGTATTTTAAAACAACAGGAAGTCTAGCACGCGTATACCTAGCCCCTTTTCCACTATTATGGGTCTGAATCCGCTTCTCTATATGATTTGTATATCCAGCATAATAACTTCCGTCAGAGCACTCTACTACATAAAAACAATGCTTATTCTTCTCCATATAAAATTGAACGAATCTCCTTTGTATATTCATTATTTTCTTCATATACAAAAAGAGGGGGCAATATTTTCAAATCTGCGTTTCCATCCTTAATTCCTTCAATTAACAATGTATTCGCTTCTTTCCCTGCCTTAGGATAAACAAATCTTACACGCTTTGGTTCAATCTTGTATTTACGCATTAATGTAACAATATCTAGTAAACGACCTGGACGATGTACAAATGCTACTTTCCCACCTTGCTTTACTAACTGACTACTTGCAGATACAACATCCTCTAATGTACACATAATTTCATGACGAGCTATCGCTAAATGTTCATTCATATTTTTCTCAGAAGTTGCAGGTGTTTGAAAATAAGGGGGATTACATGTGACAACATCATATTGATGACGTCCAAGTTTCTCCGGCATATCTTTCAAATCCCCATGTATTAAGTGAATTCTTTCTTCTAACTTATTGTATTGAACGCTTCTGATTCCCATATCATATAAACGTTCTTGAATTTCTACACCTGTAATATTTCCCTTTGTTCTTGTACTTAATAAAAGGGGGACGACTGCGTTACCTGTACACAGATCAAGTACATTACCTTTTTGAATTGGCACCCAAGCAAAGTCTGCAAGTAAAACAGCATCTAACGAGAAATTGAATACTGATGGGCTTTGTACAATCTTCATATCTTGCGCTAATAAGTAATCTAAACGTTCATCTTCATATAAATTCATATGTTACTCCTTTTCTTACACTTAACCTACCCTATTTCATCTTCTACTAATAAAAAAACATATTTCATTCTACTCTCATGTATAAAAAATTACCTTTCCAATTATAATTGGAAAGGTAATTTCACTTTTTATTTAAAAATGACAGGCAGAATAAACAATCTCCCTCTTTACGTACACTTCCATAATGCAGATTACAAATATGAAAACCTTCTTGATATAGCCTTGCTAAATTATCATAGCCTTCGCCAATATCAGTTGTCTTCGGCTTCACTTCTTTACGTTTTTGAGTTTTTTGTTTTTCCTTAATCTGCACTTCTTCAAAGCGGTGTCGCAAATTTTCATTTTCCATTTTTATATGTTGGTTCTCTTCCAACAACTCTGCAAGATGTTGTTTTAATTCTCCCAACTGTTTGTATAAATGTCCAATTTGCTCTTCCATACTAGAAACCGATGCAAAAATATCTTTTTTCTCCACAAGCACCCACCTCATTAATCTGTGGTTTGACTCGAAACGACCCCTTTATTCACTAACTCATCTAACGTATATTCTACTATCCGTTCCTTGTCTACTAGTTCCACTTGAATTAATCTTTCTAAAATATTTAATCCGATAACACGGCCAGTACCATTCGGGGTTTGTATACGTTGATCTAAATCAGGAAGTTGTTCCTTTGCTGCCTCATATTCATCATTCTCATATTTTAAGCAACACATTAAGCGACCACATAAACCAGAGATTTTTGCAGGATTTAATGATAAATTTTGATCCTTTGCCATCTTAATGGATACAGGTTCAAAATCTCCTAAAAAAGTAGAACAACAAAGCATACGACCACACGGACCAATACCACCAAGCATCTTCGCTTCATCACGAACACCAATTTGTCTTAGTTCAATTCTTGTCCTAAAAATTGCCGCTAAGTCCTTCACTAGTTCGCGGAAATCAATCCGACCATCCGCAGTAAAGTAGAAAATAATCTTATTGCGATCGAACGTATACTCTACATCTACAAGTTTCATATCAAGATTATGCTCTACTACCTTTTGCTGACAAACTTGATATGCTTCTTTCGCAGCATATTTGTTCTCTTCAACAATGGTACGATCATTTTCATTTGCAATACGAATAACCTTTTTTAGCGGTAATACAACGTCGTTTTCATCAACTTGCTTTTTGGTAATAACTACTTTTCCGTACTCAATACCTCTTACTGTTTCTACAATTACAAACTCATTTTCAGAGATATCGAACTGATTCGGATCGAAGTAATACACCTTTCCGGCCTTCTTAAAGCGAACACCTACTACATCATACAAAACGGTCATCCCTCCTGCAACCGCAACACTAACTGTTCGAACACAAGCTGCGCATTTACATTAGCGTTGATTCTATTTTTTGCCTCTAATATATTAAAGAGAGCTGATACAATGCGCTTCTGAGCATAGGAGAAAGATTCAAACATCTCTTTCTGCTCATGAAAAACAAGACGATCTTCTTCTCCAAGTTGAACATATAATAAATCCTTATAAATAAGGAGCAACATATCTAAACCTTGCTGTAATTGTTCTTTCTCTCCAAAGTGTTTTCCCCATTTTTCTTGTACAAAAAAAATAGAGGCTTTATCCTTTTCGAGCGCTTCACATAATTTTATCACTAAAGCTCGTGCTTGTGCAAACCATTCATCACTACATAAAGCTAAAGCTTCATCAAAACTATTCGTGAGTTGCGCAGCAAGTGTCGATAAAGATGCCGTAATACCTTCATCCTGTAATCTTCTAATTAAAGATTCCGTAGGTAACGGTCTAAATGTAACAACTTGACAGCGAGATAAAATCGTATTTAAAATTTGATGACTTTGTTCAGTAAGTAGAATAGCTGTTGTATCACTACTTGGTTCTTCTAAAAATTTTAAAAGTGTATTCGCTGCATTTGCTGTCATACGATCTGCGTGCTCAATAATATATACTTTTTTATTTGCTTCTAATCCTGTTTTTGAAAACTCTTCTTGTAAATCATGAATTTGCTGCTTCTTAATAGATAATCCGTCTGGTTTTACAATATGTAAGTTAGGGTGGTTACCTGAATCAATTCGCTTACAATTTGTACATACATGACAAGGCTCTACCCCATTCCGCCCAAAACAAAGGAAACTCTTTGCCATTTGAATTGCCGTTGCAAACTTTCCAGTCCCTTTCCCTCCCTCTAACAAGTAAGCGTGGGATATACGCTCTTTTACAATGCTATTCATCAACATTTTTACACCGATGGGTTGTATAGCAGAAAGCTGCTCCCACGTCTTCGTCATAATGCATACCTCACTTATTTCATTCTTTCCTTCTATTATAACAATTTATCTTCTATAATCTGAACAACTTCTTCTATAAGTTTTTCCATTGGTTGATCAGCATTTACCAATACAATACGATCTGAGAAACGTTCTACAACTTGTAAATATCCTTCACGGACACGTTTATGGAAAGAGATATCTTCCATATCTAATCGATTCACTTCACGTCCTGCATCTTTTTCAATGCGAGCTAAACCAATCTCTGGTTCAATGTCTAGGTAAATCGTTAAACTAGGCATACAGTCCTCTGTTGCGAAACGATTTATTTCAAATACTTTATCCATACCTAACCCTCTTGCATATCCTTGATACGCTAAAGAGCTATCTATAAAACGATCACATAATACAAGGTAGTCCTCGTTAAGTGCCGGCATAACCTTTTCCACCAAATGTTGTCTACGTGCAGCTGCATACAGAAGCGCCTCTGTACGTGCTTCCATCATCGTATATTCTTGTTTATGTAAAATTGTTCTAATATCCTCTGAAATTGCAATACCACCTGGTTCTCTCGTCGCCATTACCTTTTGTTCTTTTTGTTCAAAGTACGGCAATAAACTTTTAATTAACGTTGTTTTACCCGAACCTTCTGGACCTTCAATTGTTACAAATAATCCCTTCATTCTAAAACCTACTTTCTATATCATACACTTGCATATATTTCGTGCTACCTTGAAAACGAGCGCCCGATTGCTCTAAATACATAATTTGCTCTTTATGTTCTGAAGTAATTCTTTCCCCATACATAATCAATGGAATTCCAGGTGGGTACGGAATTACCATTTCTGCCGCTATCATCCCAACTGCTTCTTCTGCAGATACTACTTTTGTTTCATACCCTTCCAGTTGTTTATATGTATACGGTAAAGGAGAGAATTCTCCCTTATAAGTATAACGAATAGATTCCTTCTTGTCTTTCACCTCATAATATTGCAATGCCCCTCGGATCATCTCTATAGCCTTCATATACTCCTTATTTATTTGCAAGGGCAAAATAAATAGGACATTATATGGATCCGCCATTTCTGTATATATACCGACCTTTTCAAATACAGACTGTAATTCGTATCCTGATAACTGACAACGTGTCTGTACAGTAACCTTTAACTCATCTTGTAATGGATACTGTAAAATAGCTATTTGTGGAATAGAACACAATTCATCTTTAAATCCCCGTAAAAACTCGACAATTTCATCATGTCCATTTTCTTTTATACGTGCTATTGTAAAGCGTGCAATATCAAGAGAAGTCATAATTGGATACGATGGACTACTAGATTGTAGCATACTTAAATAGGTAGAAACTTTCTCTTCTTTCACTAAGCAACTATTTATATGTAAATAGGACCCCATTGTCATCGCGGGTAATGTTTTATGTGCAGAATGAACTACAATATCTGCACCATATGCTAATGCTGATTTTGGAAATGCCCCTCCTAAACAAAAATGGGCTCCATGTGCTTCATCTACTAAAACGGGGATTTTATGTGCATGTGCATAAGCAATGCTTGCCTCTAGATCCATCCCCATACCATAATAATTAGGATGCGTTAAAATGAGTGCTTTAGCATTTGGATATTTTTTAATTGCTTCCTTAATAATTTCAACATGAATTCCCACCGGTACATTATAAGCTTCATCAATCCATGGATCTAAAAAAATTGGATTTGCGCCCGCTAATTTTAAACCATTAATAATTGATTTATGACAATTTCTTTGTACAAGAACAATATCATGTTCCCTACAACAAGACAAAATCATTGCTAGGTTCCCTACTGTTGAACCATTAATTAAAAAATAACTTTTTTTCACTCCATATACATCAGCTAATAACTGTTGTGCCTCATCTATACATTCAAACGGACTATGTAAATCATCTAACCCTGACAACTCAGTTACATCGATAGATAGTATATCTTTAAACTCCCCTACAGCTTCCTGAGGGAAGTTTAAACCATTTTTATGACCTGGAACATGAAAGGATAACGGCCCTCTTTCTTTAAACTCTGTTAATGCCTCATATAAAGGTATGCGATTTTGATTCATCTATATCTCTTCCTTATTATTTCATTCTTCCTCTATTATACAGAACAAAAAAAATAATAGGCATATGCCTATTTAAAAATATGATACTTCTAATTTCCGAAGCTGTTTTAAATAATATATATACTTCGGATCATTTGTCTCCGTATTCACCATATCCTTTTCACATTCATAACATATTAAATTATTATAAACATATATCCCTTCTTTTCTTTCTGTCTCACAAACAATACAAACTTCATTTTGTACTTTCATAACCTTCCCTCCCTATTTAAATGGACATATTTTATACTTCTATTCCTTAACAATTTACAGAAAAATATACATCCATCTCTTATATAATATGATTAACCCTTGGGTAACGTGTTTGTATTACCATTACTTCTTTTTTCGTACTGTTTGAAAACACAAAAAAACACAAGTCAAAAGACTTGTGTTTTTAATTGCTTGGCGACGTCCTACTCTCACAGGGACAAGGTCCCAACTACCATCGGCGCTAGAGAGCTTAACTTCCGTGTTC
>NZ_JAKVPU010000017.1:0-26301 GCF_022487605.1 Bacillus sp. ES1-5
GCAAATTCTGAAATTTCTATAAGCACTTTTAGTCTCCCTTCATTAACGTCTTCTCACTGCATTCGAAATCTTCATAAGTTTCGCTGTCGTTGAATTTTTAAATGCTTTTTTCCTTTGTTTTTTCGCCCTTTTCATTCCGTCAAGTCTAGCACCTGGGTTCCTTTTAATCTGTTTTATAGGATTCTTCTTAAAACGCTCGTAATTGGATTTTAATTGTCTAACTACTGGCTTATATCCTTTTTGAACCACTCTTTTTCCAACATTTAAGTGAGAAAGATATCCAAATGTTCGTCCTATCCCACCAAATAATACACCTTTAGCTGCTCCATATCCCGCTGCTTTAAGTCCACCCTTCCACGTATAACCTTTATTTCTATTTTTATACAGATACTTTCCTACTTCCCAAGCAGCCCCACCTAATGCACCAGTTATCCACCAAGCTACATGCCCATCAGGATCCGTCATCATCACTGGATTATTATCTGCATACGTATACCCATTCATTGTAACCGGATCATCTTCATCACCTGGATCAGGATCCGCCGATAAGAACACCCCATGCTCCGGATTATAGTACCTCGCAATCAAGTAATACATACCAATTTCTTTATCATACATGTATCCCGCATATCCAAATGGATTGTCTGCTGCGATACCTTTTGCGTCACTCTTTAATACATTACCCCATGCATCGTATTCATACGTTGCTACAACTTCTCTATTTTGGTTTGTCATCGCAACTACATCACCACGTGGGTTATAGTGATAGTATAACGTTTGTCCATTCGATTTCATAGCCAAACGTAAGCCGTCTACAGAGTATACATATTGACGAAGTACAGTTCCACTAACATCCGTCTCATATAGCGGGTTAATGCTATCTCCATCATAGAAATATCGTGTTACTTGACCATTTACACTCTTTTCAATACGACGATTATTTTCATCGTATTTATACGTTGCGAATGCATTGCTCTCACCTTGTTTTGTGATGGCTACAATTTGGTCATCTTCATTCCATGTATACTTGTACTTTCCATCTGATGTACGATTTCCATTCGCATCATACGTTAACGATACGTTTCCGAATTTTACAAGCTGATTTCCTTCATTGAATGTTGCCGCTATAGACTTTGTTTCTTTTCCATTCTCTACAACTTTCACACTTGTACGATTTCCAAATCCATCGTATGTGTAAGATTTACTTGTTCCATTTGGTAGTGCTTCATTTAATAATTGGTTAATCGGGTCATATACAAAGTTTGTTTCTGTTACTTTTCCGCCCGCACCTTCATGCTTGATCTTCGTACGGTTACCCGCTTGGTCATATTCATATCGTTCAGATAGGAGAATACTGTTCGATGTACCTACTACTAAATCTTTAATTTTGTTCGCCTGGTCATAGTTGAAGGTAGAACCTGAACCATTACCAGCTGTATACGTACGAACATTTCCTTGATCATCATAATCAAATCGATACGTTTGCGAACCGTCTGTCACACGTATGTTTTGATCTAACGTGTTGTAGTCATACGATACTTTATTTGTGTATCCGCCTTGTGTTACTGTTTGTTCTTTTAATTTCTCTGTCTTACTGTTTGCTTTGTCGTGATATGTCCAGTCAACTTTTCCGCCTCGGCTATCCGTCGCACTCGTGACACGGTCAGCCTTATCGTATGTTTTTGTACGTTCTACACCATTGACATGGTCTTTTACTTTCGTAACTTGTCCATTTTGATCACGTTCAAATGTAAATGAATCTTTTCCGTTGCGCTTTTCACCAACGACACGATCTGCTGTATCATATACAGATTCTAAAATAGAACCATTTGGCATTTTTGTTTTAATTTTGTTTGCATTTTCATCGTACGTATGTTCAATACGACGATTTAACGCATCGATATACACTGTATTTTTATTATCTACATCATATTCATATTTGTGTGTTTGTGTTTTCCCACCAAACATGACAGATTTCTCTGTTGTATTTCCATTATGATCATAACGATAATTTACAGAGGTACCATTTTTCAAAGTAACCTTCATTAATAGATTATCTTTGTTATAATCATATAGTTTTGTATTTCCTTTTTCATCTGTTTCGCTCTTTTTATTTCCTGATGCATCGTATGTGAATGTATTCTTCTGTCCATCTTCATCATACATCGCAATAACATTTCCGTCGTTGTCGTACTCGTTTTTAATAAGAGCGTTTCCTTCTAGTAAACGAACATCATCAAACCATACTTTTCCTTTGTTATTCTTTCTAAAGAGAAGGAATATTTCAATCTTTTGGATTGGTTTCGTTGCTGGAATAACAGCTGCACTACGGTTCCAATCATTTGTCCCACTTGGGAAACTCGTATAATAATTTACTACAGTTCCATCTTGATAGTAGGTTTCAGCTAAAACTGCATAATCTTTGGAAAGTTTATCTGGTGCGTCATTGACTACATTTTCAGATTTAGACATCGCAGTAAGTGTTACTGTTTCTGCCTTTTTCTGGTTTAAAATGACACGATTACGGTATCCAATATCATTTGGGCCATATTCACTTCTCTCCATTACAATAGACGAGTGGCCTGTGAAACTATCATCAGATACATCGTTACGTTCACAATGTTGAGAACAACTTCTTACCCACTGTGGCACAAATCCATCTGGCAAGTTTTCTTCAAAACTACTATTTAGAACTGGATTAAAACTTGAAGAAACTTCTCCTTTTTCCAATTGTATTTTATCAAACCATGCCGAACCGCTCGTGGCAGAACCGCCATTTTCTACTTGTAAATAGATTTTTACTTTTCTCGTTTGCTCTGTTGTTTTAAAGGTAACTTGACGATTTACCCAATCACTCGTTCCTTGAATTTTATTATGACGAGTATCATACCAACCACCATCTATACCAGCACCGTTTTCATTTAATGACTGTATATTGAAGAAAGCAGCACCATTGACTAAATCCGTTTTCACCATACCACTTAATGTATACGTTGTATTTGGTTCTAACGTTACTTCTTGAATTGCGGCAATATAGCCCCAATCATTATTCGTTGCTTGCGTTGTAATTTTGAGTGATGATTCCCCGCCCAGACCACCTGGTGCTGGTGTTGCATCTTTTGAGATAGATCCGCTATTATTCGTATCCACTTTCACCCATTTTTCCGTACCATTCATTTCAAAACTCGGATTTTGAATTAAGTTTCCTCCGGCACTTAATTCTTTACTTGTTTCAATCGGATTACCGTATTGATCATGGTGAATAACAGAAGATGTATTTGCTCCTTGGTCTGTTTGAGATACTTCTGTATTTGCTCCTTTATAAGCAACAGTTGTTTTACGATCTTCATTATCTGTCGATTTTATAATTCCATTATCTTTATTGTACTCAAATTTCTCTGTTCCCATTTCATCAGTAACAGAAGTTACATTCCCATTACCATCATAGGTCGCTGTTTCTGTTTGATTTTTAGGAGTGGTTGTTTTTACTAGATTGTTTGCATTATATTCATACGATGTCGTTAAATTCAGACGTCCCACATCTTCAACTGTTTTCACTGGATTTCCAGCATCGTTATACGTATAAACAGTTTTACGACCTTTAGGATTCGTTAACGTAACTTCTTTCGCATTTGTATTATATGCTAATGTCGTAACTTTCCCTAATGGGTCCGTTACTTTTACTAATCTATTATTCTCGTATGCATACGATGTTTTATATGGTTTTGCATCTGTATGTTGTGGGTCATAAATAGACGTTAACAATCCATTATCATACCCGTATTTATATACTTTTCCTTCTGGTGTTGTAGAAGAAACTAATAAATCTCCATCGTACTTAAATGTAAGCGTCTTGTTATCTGGACCGATTACTCTTGCGGCTTTTTTATTATTCCCATCATATTGTACGACTAACTCTTTGCCAGAAGCGTTTTTCACTTTTGATAAACGCGATTCATTGTCATACTCATACGTTGTCGTATTTCCGTATTTATCTTTTGTATACTCAATACGTCCTTGTGCATCTCCAGATTTATAGAAAGTAACCGTTTGGTCTTTATCTTTTATTTCATATCCGCCTGATACTTGCTTAATCTCTAAATATATACCAGTAGGAGCTTGATACGTATTATCTCCTGTTCTAGTAAAAGTAATATTTGCACCATCGGCAGAAATTAAAAGTAAGTTTCCATTTCCATCGGCCCAAATTCTTTCCTCTAATCCACTCGACCAACCCGTACCAAATAAGCCTACCTTTTTACTTAGGCTATTGTACGTTCTTTCTACTGATACATCCGGCCCGCGCCCTGATAACGTAATATCTTTCTCACTCATGATAAAGTTACCATTTGTAGCATTTACTTTACCATTTAACACAGGAATTGATGCCCAGTAATCGAACATCCCTATAAATCCAGAATCTTGGGAGAATCTTGGTACAAACTCATGCGAAATTTCACTTTCAGCATGTCCAGTTTTACTATATGCCGTTACACGGAACCAATAGTTTTTCGCACCTGCATAAATTCCACCAGAATTTTTATACACGGGTGATGGATCTACTGCTAATTCTGTTCCTTTTTTATCATGATGTAGTAAATATTGGCCTTTCGCTATTTCATCTTTTGTTGGCCAAATTTTCTCATTTTGTGTTGTCCAATTTGTTTTATTTCCTACATCGAACGCTTCGTAATCTTTTCCGTTATAAATCCAAACCTTATACCCTGCTGCTTCTGGTACTGCATCCCATTTCAATGTTACATAACCATTTGTTTGATCAGTTGCATTGATATACGCTGAGCCATCTGGCTTTTTCACTTGTTCCAATGGAATATAAACAATTGCTTCATCAGAAAGTGGACTATCCTCACCAGTTGGGTAGGTGGCTATAATACGAACCCAATATCCACGTGCACTACTATAATCTCCATACGGACTTTTATCTAAAAATGCATTTTTATAAATTGGACCGGGATTGACTGGTGCTTCTGCACCTTTTCCATCATCATGCACCCAATAACGGCCTTGTGCAATCTCTTCTGGCGTTGGGAATATTTTTTTATCTTTTGTTGTCCAATTTGTTACATTCCCAACTTCGATTTCTTCATATTCATGTCCATTAAATATTGCTACTTTATAGCCGTTCGCTCCTGGTACTGCATCCCATTGTACATTGAAGTGGCCGGAACTACTACCACTACCATTTGAATAAGTTTGTACTCTTGGTTTATTCGGTTTTGCATATGAATATTTTACTTCTAAGTACGGTGCATTTGCTCCGTTTTCAGCTGCAATGAATTTCTTCCAATGGTTTTGCCCATTTCCGTTTGCATGTAGCTTAAAGCCGTTATTTTGTTTTGTGCCTTCTACCCATGCTTTTACTGTATTTGTTACGTTAAATTTTGCCCATTGTCCTCTTGTTACATCGGCATGCGCAATATTTGCAGAGTTCGGTTTATTATTCCAGTTCACTCCGCCAACATTCCAGGCACCTGTTACTTCGTCTAACCAAACACCATTTGGTTGATTCGTATAATAATGCCAAATGGTATGTGCATTGAATGTTGCACTTTCAATGTTTGCCCCTTTAAAATTCGAAACGTCTGGTTTAATAAATGCAAAGTTTGTCCCAGATGCGCCATCATAATATCCGACTTTTAATGTATAAGCATTTTGACCAGCGTCCCAAAGCTTTCCTCCTGAATAGTTTACAGTTGGATATGCGCTTGAAGCATAAGCATTTTCAAAGTTACCTAATTCCACCGAAGGATCTACATATACCGGGTATTTCCGTTCCGGTGCTTGTAACCACTGTGGATCAGCTGTAACAGTTAATGTATATGTTTTTTCATCTGTCTTCTCAATATTGTAACGAACCGCATCTGACGTTACAGCCTCACCTGATTGTTGATCCACATTCGAATCATTCATATACGGTTTTGGTAATGTGAAGACTTTTTCTTTTTTCTCATTTTGGAAGTCGATAGAACCATCTTCCTGTATAGTTGGTGTTAAATCTGTTTCTAATGCAAACGTAAAAATGTGATGTCCTGTATATTCACGTAATACAAAATCTTCTTTTACATTTTCGTTAAACGTCGTACTCTTTAAATCAATATTTGGAAAAATCCCTTTATACCATACTGTATTCTTTTCATGTGTTGCAGTGACTGGTGACGGCTTCAATTCACCTTTCTCACCATTTGCACTTATTATTTTATACTGAATGTTATGATTTTTCACTTTAAATTGAACGTACTTTCCATCTTGTGTTGCTTTCTCAAATTCTGGTTCTAATTTTGTATTTTCCGTTACAATTTTTTCATTTGGTGCTTCTACTAATTTCGGTGAAACTTCCTCTAACTTGCCATCTTTCTCAATATGAATCGGTTCCGTATATACCTTTTTCGTATACGTACCATCATTATTATCGAAAACTTTCTCTGTTTCCGTTCTTTCTTCTACAATCTCAGTCGGATTTGCCTGTGCTTTAGCTTTAGCCTTATCCTTCTTTAACTGATCTGGATGTGGAGCTGGTAACTCCTTTTCCTCTTTCTTTTCTGTTTCTGGACTTTGTTCTGAATTTGGAGATGGTGTAAACGGTGGTGCCGTTTCTGCCAATCCATTCAGTGGTACGGAGGTAACGATTAATGCAACTACGATAAGTTGGATTAAGTACCTATACCATTTCTTTGCTTCCATAAACTCACCTCGCTGAAATATTTTTAACATATATAATGTTACATATCATAATGTAAACAAATGAAAGAGTGAAGTAAATGTAGTTTTAAAGTTTTGAAGATTTTGTGCACAAAATCCGACAATTTAACAACAATTTTACAAATGTTATTACAGATAACTGTTTTTATTATATATTTAAAGATTAACAATAATTGTATCTATTATTGTTTGCTAGGGACATAATATGAACATTATTCAACTAACCTTTTATTTTCACTTTCAATTTTGTTCTAGCATTCAATGAAGCTAATACACTTAACTTCATATTCCTGGTATAAATGTGCCTCCCTTAACTGTAATACCTTTATTTATAGAAGGTAATAAGAATATATTCCTTAATAACTGCTAAAACACGACAGCCCTCTCCTTGTTATATTTCATATGAGAAAAGGTTGTCACTACAAATAAAGGAGGAAGCCTCCCAAAATATATTTTAGGAGGCTTCCTCTTATTAATAGATTGCTGATTTTAACTCTCTTAAATAACAAAATCCTCCGGAATGAACACCTTCACTTCTTTCGGCTGTACGTATACAACATCACCCGCTTGAATGCTTAGCTGTTTGAACTGTTCTTTACTAATTTCTGCTTCTAAGTACTCCTCTGTTCCGTCTCGCTTTAATTCTACATATACGACAGGTCCAACTGCGTGAGAGTATGATACTTTTGCAGGGATTGCATCTACGCTTTGTTTCGTACGAGAGATGGATAAGTGATGCGGCCTTACGTAAGCTACTCCGTCTACGTTTGAAACGTGCTTATGCTCTGGTGCTTCTAGTTCCACCGATCCTACATTCAGCTTACCTTTATGGACGCGGCCGTGAAATAAATTTACATTTCCTAAAAAGTCATATACGAACGGGCTTGCTGGGTTTTCATATACTTCTTCCGGTGTTCCCATTTGTTCAATGCGGCCTTCATTCATGACAACGATGCGGTCCGCAACGTCTAGTGCTTCTTCTTGATCATGTGTTACGAATACGCTCGTAATTTGAAATTCGTCATGTAGTTTCCGGAGCCATCTTCGTAATTCTTTTCTCACTTTTGCATCAAGTGCACCGAACGGCTCATCAAGTAATAAAATTTTCGGTTCAACTGCAAGTGCCCGTGCTAGTGCGATACGCTGTCGTTGTCCGCCAGATAGTTGCGCTGGATAACGTTTGGCGAAACCACCCATTTTTACTAGTTTCAATAGTTCTGTTACTTTTTCTTCTATCACTTCTGCTGACGGTCTTAAGCTTTTTTTTCTCACCGTTAAGCCGAAAGCGACATTTTCAAATACATTCATATGTTTAAAGAGCGCATAATGCTGGAAGACGAAGCCGACTTGCCGATTTTTCACATGAATGCTCGTTAAGTCTTCCCCATCAAATGATATAGATCCGTCATCTGCTTCTTCTAATCCGGCAATAATTCGTAATAACGTCGTTTTCCCAGAACCTGACGGGCCTAATAAGGCGACAAGTTCGCCTTTTGGAATATCCAAATGAATGTCTGTTAGCGCCTGAAATGTACCATATTGTTTTGATACATTTTGAATTTGAATACTCACCATAATCACCCCTATTGTCGTTTTTCCATTCTCCATTCAATCCAGTTTTTTATAACGAGCGTAAGAACAGCGATGAGTGACATTAAAGTCGCCACAGCGAACGCTGCTGAAAATTGATACTCATTGTACAAAATTTCAATGTGAAGCGGCATCGTATTCGTAACGCCGCGTACGTGACCTGATACAACAGAAACTGCTCCGAACTCACCGATAGCACGGGCATTACATAGGATCATCCCGTATAAAAGGCCCCATTTTATATTAGGAAGTGTAACGCGCCAAAACATTTTCCAGCCGCTTGCGCCAAGTGATAGAGCTGCCTCTTCTTCACTTTTCCCTTGCGCTTGCATAATCGGAATTAGTTCACGTGCAACGAAAGGAAATGTTACAAAAATCGTTGCGATAATAATGCCTGGGACAGAGAAAATGAGTTTGATCCCATGCTCGAGTAACCATCCGCCAAGAGCAGCCCTCGGTGTGAAAAGTAAAACGAATACTAGTCCTGCGATAACTGGTGACACAGCAAATGGCAATTCAATAAGAGAAAGCAATATTTGTTTTCCTTTAAACTGAAATTTGGTAATAAGCCATGCAGCCGCTATCCCGAATATCGTATTAAGCGGTACGACGATACATGCAACGAGAAGCGTTAACCGAATTGCCGAAAATGCTTCTTGATCTATTACGGCTGCAACGTATACATCAACCCCTCGTTCAAAAGCCTTTAGAAAAATCGTGATGAGCGGCAGTAATAGAAAGAGAGATAAAAATAAAACTGTAATCGTAATAAATACAATTGGTACAAACTTAGATTCTTTTTTAGTTGATTTACTTTTTACTATTTTCTTTTCTAGTAATGTTGGTTCCATATTCTCCCCTCCTATTCGCTTTTCAGTTCATGCCTTCTACTCCAGCTTTGAATCATATTGATAAGAAGAAGGAAAAGGAGAGAAACAATAAGCATTACAGTCGCTACAGCTGTTGCGCCCGCATAATCATATTGTTCTAGTTTTGTCATAATCATCAGTGGTGCAATTTCTGTTTTCATCGGCATATTCCCTGCGATGAAAACGACAGATCCGTATTCTCCTAATGCCCGTGCAAATGCGAGTGAAAAACCCGCCAGAAGAGCGGGAAAGATTTCTGGTAAAATGATTTTCACAAATATTTGAAAGCGTGATGCCCCTAAACTCGAGGCCGCTTCTTCTATTTCTTTATCAATATTTTGAAGTACCGGTTGCACCATTCGAACGACAAATGGTAAACCGATAAAAGTAAGCGCAACGATTATTCCAAGTTGTGTGAATGCTACTTTTATATGAAACACACTTAATATTTTTCCAATCCAGCCATTTTCCGCATATAAAGTGGTAAGTGTAATACCAGCTACAGCTGTAGGCAGAGCAAACGGTAAATCAATGAGTCCATCTAATAGTCGTTTCCCTGGAAATGTGTAGCGAACGAGTACCCAAGCGATTAATAAACCGAAAATGGCATTTACAACGGCCGCTGCAAATGAAGTTGTCAAGCTCACTTGATAGGAATGTAACACACGCTCGTTCGTTATAACTCCAGCAAACTTCTTCCAACCTAACTGTGAAGTTTGAATAAATACGATAGAAAGTGGTATAAGTACGAATAAACTCATATACAGCATTGTAAACCCAAGAGATAATCCAAACCCTGGTAAAACACGTTTCTTTCTCATCTTCTTTCACCTCATCCCCCTTTAGCAGCGCCCATTATTTTTGATACATTTTATCGAATACGCCGCCGTCATTAAAGTGTTTTTCCTGCGCCTTTTTCCAACCACCAAATAGTTCATCTACTGTAAATAATTGAATCTTCGGAAATTTAGATGCGTATTTTTCTGCTACTTTTTCATTACGAGGACGATAAAAGTTTTTCGCCGCAATTTCCTGCCCTTTTTCTGAGTACAAATATTCTAGATATCCTTCTGCTACTTTTTTCGTTCCTTTTTTATCAACGACTTTATCTACAACCGCTACTGGTGGTTCTGCAAGTACACTAATAGACGGTGTTACAATTTCAAATTTGTCTTTTCCAAGTTCCTTTTGTGATAACAACGCTTCATTTTCCCACGCGATTAATACGTCTCCAATTCCTTTTTCAACAAATGTTGTCGTTGCTCCACGCGCTCCTGAATCAAGTACTTCCACGTTTTTATAAATTTGGCCAACAAATTCTTTCGCCTTATCTTCACTATTATTATATTTTTTCAGTGCGTATCCCCACGCCGCTAAATAGTTCCAACGTGCTCCGCCTGATGTTTTCGGATTTGGCGTAATGACAGACACACCTTTTTTCGTTAAATCATCCCAGTCTTTAATTCCTTTCGGGTTGCCCTTTCGCACTAGAAATACAATTGTTGATGTGTACGGAGTTGAATTATCCGCAAATCGCTTCTGCCAGTCTTCTGCTAACTGTTTCTTCTTGCTAATCGCATCAATATCATAAGCAAGTGCTAGCGTAACAACATCTGCTTCTAAACCATCAATAACAGAACGCGCCTGACTTCCAGATCCTCCGTGTGATTGTTTTACATTTACCGTTTGCCCATTTTTCTCTTTCCAATACTTCGCAAATTCTTTATTGAAGTCTTGATATAATTCCCTAGTTGGATCATACGAAACATTTAAAAGCTCAACTGTTTTTTTATCTCCACTTCCTTCAGAATTATTAGTGGATGTTGCCGAACCACATCCTGATAAAAGCACAACTGCTGATAATAAAATACCTGTACTTTTCATAAACGCTGTCTTACCCCACTTTTTCATTGTTAAGCCCCCTTAGTTTATACAATAGAAAAAGGCACACAATCTATTCACAAAAGTGAACATTGTGCGCCTTCAGTTTATCTGATTAGCTTCTAATGTATTTTATTCTATTCGATTTCTTTTCATTTTAATTCCGTAATTCATATGTGTCAACTTGGATTTTGTTTTTTCTTCCTAAATAAAAATCAGTGAGGATTGTCCCTCACTGATTACAGTTCCACCTTATTTCTTTAACTTATCCGTCTTCGCAATAAATTGCGCTGCTTCCGCGCGGCTTACCGCTTTATCTGGAGCCCAGCCATTATCTGTTCCAATTGAAATGTTTTCTTGGATTAAAATATTGGCATACTTCGCACCCCAATGATTGTTTAAGTCAGCAAATTCTTTTGGTAGTTTCATATTTTCATTTCTTTCTAATTTATATGCATTTACTAGCATAGAAGCCATTGATGCACGGTTAATTAACCCGCTTGGATTAAAGTTACCCTTCTCATCACCTTTTACAATACCTGCTTTTTCAACTGCTGCGATGTATGGTGTAGCCCAGTGATTTTGTGCATCAGGGAATGATGGCTTTGCATCTTTCTTAATTTCTAAACCTAAAACAGTTGCTAATATTTTCGCAGCTGAGCCACGATCGATATTTTCAGCCGGAGCAAATGTACCGTCTGGCTTACCGTGCACAGCTTCTTTATCTACTAAATATTGAACTGATTCTTGTGCCCAAGCTGGTACATCTGAGAATTTAGGCTTCTGTTCAATTGCACTTGCATCGATTTCAAACTGTAGTTGATATTTATGATCATATTTAATTGCTGGAATTAATATATGCATTTGCATATTATATCTTTTTCCTAATTCTCCTACTTCAAACTGAATCACTTTCGTTCCATTTTTCTTTTTATCTTCTGATATTACTTTTACATCATGAAACACACCAGGAGTATGAATATCTTCTGTTTTCAAATATTTGAAGAAATCACTATCACTTAACGTTGCCGTTACAATTTTCTTTCCATTCTCAATCGTTAACTTAGGATCCTTTATATAAACAGCTGCCATAGACTCCTCATTCGTTTTATCTTTATATGCTTTCATAACAGCATCATATGTACCATCTTCTAAAGCATAGCCCTTTTTATTAGCCTCAATTGCCACTGCTGCTAAAGCAGGTGTTGAATACACAGCAAACGGAAGTGATAACGCCGCCGCTATAACCATTGCATTTATATGTTTTCTTTTATTTTTTTCAACTTGACATCTCCTCCGAAATATATAGTTCGAAATGTAATCATTTCTCGAATAAATGATAATGATTTTCATTATCATTGTCAACTAAAAAAATAAAAAGTTAACAAAAAAATAACCCCTTTTAAGGGGGTTATGCCATTTTTTCTCCGGATTCTTCTTTAAAAAAGCTCTTCATCGCATGGAATACGTCTGCTTTTTGCTTTAAAATATAATATCTAAAATTCTCATCTTTAATATTTTTATAGGCTGACATGAGGGTACTATGGCGGTTGTACTGGTTCACTTCCCCATATCCAAACATATTACACTTCTTCATTAACTCCTCGACAAGCTTTACACATCTAGCATTATCTGATGTTAAATTATCACCGTCTGAAAAATGGAATGGATAAATATTATAGCGGTCTGGTGAGTATTTATTATCAATTAGCTCGAGTGCTTTTTTGTATACAGAAGAACAGATCGTTCCGCCACTTTCTCCTTTTGAAAAGAACTCTTCCTCTGTAACGACTTTCGCCTCCGTATGATGGGCAATAAACTCAATATCTACCGTTTCATACTTCGTTCGTAGAAATCTTGTCATCCAGAAAAAGAAGCTACGTGCCATATAT
Source organism: Bacillus sp. ES1-5 (assembly GCF_022487605.1). Lineage (NCBI taxonomy): Bacteria > Bacillati > Bacillota > Bacilli > Caryophanales > Bacillaceae > Bacillus > Bacillus sp. ES1-5. The sequence goes on from NZ_JAKVPU010000017.1 coordinate 12,953, forward strand.
TTCTCCCATATTCCCATCGATCCACTCGTATCCATCATCGCTAATACAACAGCTTTTGAATCTGGCTTTAATACTTCATTCCAAGTGCGGAACTTTAAATCTTCTTGGTGAATCGGATGAAAAGATGCTTTACCACGCATCGCATTTCGTTTATATGCGGATATCATCGTTCGTTTCTTATCGATATTTCCCCATAATCCTGTTTTTCTAATATCATTAAATTCAACATGTTCAATCCGGTTTTCATCCATTTCTTTTCTCTTTAAATTAGGCAGCTCTAACTCTTTGAAAAACGCTTGCTCTAATTCTAGAATAGAGACTTCAGCTTCATAATAATCTTCTCCAGCCGCATCCCCTGCTCCTTGCCCTTTTCCTGGTCCTTTTTGCTTTTGACCACCTGATCCATCTCTCGCAACGACATCACCAACTTTGCTGTCACCATTTCCTTGCCCAACGTGTTTGTTTTTATCATAATTGTACCTAATCTTATATTCATCTAAAGAACGAATCGGTATTTTTACAACATCCTTACCATTAGACATAACTATGCTTTCTTCTGTTACAAGATCGGGTAAATTATTCTTAATTGCCTCTTGTACTTTTTCTTGATGGCGTTGTTGGTCGTCATATCCTTTGCGATGGAGGGACCAGTTTTCCTGTGAAATCGTATAATTTGGTTGGTTTTCTTCACCCATTTCTTTCCCTCCTTACTGTAATTGTCTTCCCCTATGAACAGTAAGCTAGAAATTTTGTTTTATACTGTGCAAGCTAGAATGAAAGATAACTGCCCATCGAAATTCATCCCATAAACATATATAACGTTTTTCATATAATACTCCGAGCATCCTAAACAAAATTTTGCCACTCACATACTAGAAAGAAATATTCAGCCGTTGATAAGAAAGAAACACAATGCATAGTTGCACACATTTACACTTTGCAACATATTGTATTGTGTTGGCTTTTTTCGTATGAATGGTTGGTTACTCTATCATATGCATATTGTAAAAATAATTGACAATAAATTCATGAAATTGCATCTTAATTTATTACATTTGGACAAGGTATGACACTTTACACATATAAATGGATAATAAAACGCTGTCCCGCAAAATACAAGAGACAGCGTTTTGTTATCAAACTATCGGTTTAGCAGACTACCTACATAGCGTAATAATTCATTCGCAGATGAAGAATTATAGCCGTGCTCATCAATTAAGCGTGCAACAACATCATTGATTTTCTTAAGCTGATTTTCGTCTGGCGTTTTCGTTGATGTTGTAATTTTCACTATATCTTTTAAATCAGCGAATAGTTTTTTCTGAATTGCTTCACGAAGACGCTCATGTGAATTATAATCAAAGCGTTTTCCTTTACGCGCATAAGCAGAAATGCGAATTAAAATTTCTTCACGGAATGCTTTCTTAGCATTTTCTGAAATTCCAATTTGCTCCTCAATTGAGCGCATTAGCTTTTCATCTGGACTCATTTCTTCACCTGTTAATGGATCACGTAATTTCGATTTATTGCAATATGCTTCAACGTTATCTAAGTAATTATCCATAAGTGTCTTCGCTGACTCTTCATATGAATACACAAATGCTTTTTGTACTTCTTTCTTCGCAATTTCATCATATTCTTTTCTCGCTAATGAGATGAAATTCATATAACGCTCTCGATCTTCATTACTAATTGACGGATGCTGATCCAACCCGTCTTTGAGCGATCTAAGTACATCTAATGCGTTAATAGATGGTACCTCTTTTCGAATAATTGTAGAGGAAATTCGATTAATAACATAACGAGGATCAATACCTCTCATACCTTCATCTTGATATTCACGTTGCAGCTCCTCTACATCAATCGCATTATAACCTTCTACCGTTTCTCCATCATATAAACGCATCTTTTTGATTAAATCAATATCTGGACGCTTCGGATCTTTTAAACGAGTTAAAATCGTAAACATTGCTGCAACGCGAAGTGTGTGTGGTGCAATATGAACATTGGATACATCACTTTCACGAATCATTTTTTCATAAATATGTTCTTCTTCACTCACTCGTAAATTGTATGGAACTGGCATTACAATAATTCTCGAGTGCAATGCTTCATTTTTCTTGTTTGCTATGAAGGAACGATACTCCGTTTCATTCGTATGCGCTACAATTAATTCATCTGCTGAAATAAGCGCAAATCTTCCCGCTTTGAAATTCCCTTCTTGCGTAAGCGATAATAAATGCCATAAAAACTTCTCGTCGCATTTTAGCATCTCTTGGAATTCCATCATCCCACGGTTTGCCTTATTCAATTCTCCATCGAAGCGATACGCTCGTGGATCTGATTCTGAACCATATTCTGCGATTGTTGAAAAGTCCAGACTACCTGTTAAATCGGCGATATCTTGTGATTTAGGATCAGACGGGCTAAATGTACCAATCCCTGTACGGCGATCTTCCGAGAAGAAAATACGCTCTACAACTACATCCTCAATTCTTGAACCATATTCTTGCTCTAGACGCATTACGTTTAGTGGCGATAAATTCCCTTCAATTCTAACTCCATACTCACCAAAGAAATCATCCCGTAAATGATGCGGAATTAAATGAAGTGGATCTTCATGCATTGGGCAACCTTTAATTGCAAAAATTGCTCCTCGATCTGTTCGTGAATATGTTTCTAATCCTCTTTTCAACATCGTGACTAATGTTGATTTCCCTCCACTAACAGGACCCATTAATAATAAAATACGTTTTCTAACATCTAATCGTTTTGCAGATGGATGAAAATATTCCTCCACAAGACGTTCTAAAGCATCCTCTAATCCAAATAGCTGATTACTAAAGAAGTTATACTTTCTTCTACCATCTACTTCTTCGATTCCAGCATCTTTTATCATATTGTAAATGCGAGAGTGTGCTGTTTGAGCCACCCATGGTCTTTCCTTTACAAGCTCTAAATACTCCGCAAACGTACCTTCCCATTGTAACCGTTCTTCTGCTGCTCGATGCTGTTCAATCTTTTTTAGAATATCCATTATAGCTCCTCCCCCATCTCCTTGTTCAATCGGATTATTATAAAAGGTATGCTAGGATGTCCTTAAACATTCTTTAAATCAAAATGAAATATACAGTAGTGCTATAAAATTCTCTCCAAAATTCAAAGAAAATTCTGTATAATATAGGTATTAAAGTTTTTACACCTCTATTCATTTTAAATAAATTCTTTTCTTCCAAGAACCTTACATACATTTTGATTCATATTTAAGACTCATAAACTGAAAAAATAGGAGGATATTAGTATGAAATTATTATTAATTTTAGGTGTATCACTCACATTTCTTACAGCTATTTTTACATCTGGTTACAATGATAAACCCGGTACACATAAAAAGTGATGTGCTTCTTAGCACATCACTTTTTTTATCAATCATTTATAATACACATTTTCCACATCATATTTTGATAAAGGTCGGCTATAATAGTAACCTTGCACAAATTTCACATTCTTTTCCTTCAAAAATTGTATTTGTTCCGCTTTTTCTACTCCTTCTGCAATTACATTCAATTCCAAAGTATGAGCTAAATGAATAATTGCAGCTGTAATATTCGTATCACGTTCATCCACATGTATACCTTCCATAAAAGAACGATCGATTTTCAACGTATCAATTGGATACGTTTTTAAATAACTTAAAGATGAATATCCCGTCCCAAAATCATCTAAATGAATCTTTAAATTTTGTTCTTTTAATTGTAGCAATACCCTTTTCGATATGTCTTTATGCATAAGGGCTCCTTCTGTAACCTCTATCGCTAATAGGTGAGCTGGTACATTGTACTTATGTAAAGCCCGTGTAATCATCTCTATTAATGTAATCGAGCGAAAGTGCCTGGCTGAAATATTAACTGCAATCGGGACAACTTCATATCCTTTATTTAACCATTCACGTATTTGCCGACACACTTCATTTACTACCCATTCATCAAGCTTAATAATAAATCCTGTTCTTTCTGCTAGCGGAATAAATTGATTGGGAGAGACAAATCCCAATTCTTTATTCTCCCACCTTATTAAAGCTTCCATACTCACTATTTTTTTCGTTTCAATATTCATTTGTGGCTGATAATACAAGCAGAATTCATTTTTTTCTATAGCACGATGCAATTGGTTTTCTATTATAAATCTTTGTTCACGCTCACAATCTAATCCACTGCAATAAAAATGATAATGCCCTTTTCCTTTTTCTTTTGCTTTTTCCAAAGCAGCATCAACTCTTTGGAATAATATTTTTTCATCCTCTCCATCTGTTGGAGCCATTACAATTCCGATTGATGCACTTAAATAAACGTCCTCTTCTTCGATTACAAAATGTTCACTAATCTTTTTTAGTATGCCTTTTGCAACTATCTCTACATGTTCTTTCGCTATATTTTCTATTAACATAACAAATTGATCATCGTGTTCTCTAAACAAGTGCATACCGTCTATTTGAAGACTGCTTAAACATTCTGTAACTTTTTGTAATACTTTATCTCCTTCTTTATGACCAAAAGTATCATTAATAAGGTGAAATTCATCTAAATCTATAAAAACCAGCGCAAACTCTGTATTATCATTTAAAAAAACATTTAACTTATTTGTACATGAAATTCTATTCATTAATCCTGTTAATTGGTCATAATAAGCTAAATATTCTGTTCGCATTTCATTCAATATTTGTCTTGTAACATCCCTCGTAACAATATATACCCCAACAATTTCGCCGTTCACAATAATCGGAATAGTTCTCAAAGAAATATAGAGCTCGTACCCTTCCTTGTGAACATATTTTTTTGAAACAATTTGTTTTGCTCTTCCTTGCAGGGCTCCTTTAAATATAATTTGAAAATCTTTTTCATATTCTTTATTAATAAATTCAAAAATAAATTTATTATGTAATTCTTCATATCGGTATCCAAATATTTCATACGTTGCTGGATTTACATATGTAATTCTACCTATAGAATCCATAGATATAATGGAGTCATTATTATATTCTAATAACGACTTAAACAACATTTGTTTTTCCTCTATCTCTGCCTTTTCCTCAATCTGAGCTGTGATATCCCTCGTAATACAAATAATAAACTGACATACTCCTTCTTCGTCGAATACAGGATTAAGTGAAGATTCATAATGTAACTCACCCTTTGGTAAACTAACTACATCACAAAAGGTATGTGCTTTCGCTTCGCTCGCTACTTTTGCATATTGCACTTGCAATATTTCCGCAGTATCTTCTGATAATACTTCAGCAAACGTTTTTCCGTAACATTCTTCGCTTAGCTTCGCATAATCCATACCTATCTTATTTACATAAATATATTTAAAGGTTTCATCATCAATAACTTTCACAATAAATACTAAATCTTGAATAGCATGTAATAGTCCTCTTCTTATTAAATCCATATCTATCATACTTAAAAAGGTATTTTGATTATTATATTGTTCCTTCATATTTATCTCAACCCGTCTAATCTATTTTTATTCATATACCCCATTCTATATGAATATGTACCCTTTTTTAAATGTATGATTACATATTATTTTATTTTTAGAAAAAAAGTCGCCATATGGCGACTTTTAATAAACAATTTCTAAATCTAATCCCGGATAATTTTGTTGACGGAATGCTTCATAAATTAAAATAGCTGCTGTATTAGATAAATTTAATGAGCGCACTTTATCAGTCATTGGAATACGTAAACAATGATCGAAATTTTCTTCGATTACATTAGCTGGTAAGCCGTTTGTTTCTCTTCCAAATACAAAATAGTAATCCTTCTCACGTTTGCTATAATCAAATGCTGTATGAGCTTTCTCGCCATACTTTGTTAAATAGAAGAATTCACCGTCTTTATTTTTCTCATAAAATTCTTCAATTGAATCATAATACGTAACTTTCACGTGCTGCCAATAATCTAATCCTGCACGCTTTAACATTTTATCATCCGTTGAAAATCCAAGCGGTCTAATCAAATGCAATTCTGTTCCAGTTGCTGCACAAGTACGAGCAATATTCCCTGTATTTGCTGGAATTTCTGGTTGATATAAAACAACATGTACTCCCACGCGATATTCACCTCTGTTTTTTGTCTACTACGTATTATACCACTTGAGCGAAAAATCTCTACCCATTAATAATGTGAAAGAATTTATATTTCATTTGTGGTGTATATTTACTAGAATCTTCATAGTTCCAATAACGCCGACGGCTATTCGCTGAATGTGCATTTACAAGTGGCATACCATCTGCGTCTTTGGCTACTACAATCGTCGTATGATTCCACCTACCATCATCCTCGAAATCATAAGCGATGACATCACCAAGAATAAGGTCCTCTGGCCTTTCTACTGCTTCTGCTCGAAGCCCTGTTGTAGCACCTGACAAATACCAATAAAAAGAGTGTGCGACAGCCCAGCTCCAACTCCACTGATTCTCCCTTTGCCACCACCCTTTACGAATATTAGGATATCCATTCATTGGTACTTCTCCAGTATGAAGACATTGAGAAATAAAATTCGTACAATTATCAGGGAAATTACGATATACAGGGTTTCGATCATCCCACCAACGCTCTGCATATTTAACTGCCTCTAAACGGTTATACTGATAAGAACCGTACTTCTCTTTTGTAACTTCCCTTTCTAACGTCTCACTCATTCCAACTGCTTCTGGCACTTCAATAGCATAATCACCTATTACCCGACTATTATTTAAACAAACTCTTCGTTTTAGTTGTTCCTCTTCGATATAAAATAATTCTTTATGCTTAATTAAATATTTAAAATGTATTTGATAATCAATTTCTTGATGATTGCTATTATTTAATTGTCTCATGAAAGAAACGTCCGCAGTTGCTTTCACTATATCTGCATTACGCTTTTGAAACAATTTTTTCTTTCTCTGTGCTATTTGTAATAAATCTTCAGCAATACCATCTACATTTGTTCGTTTTTCTGTTATATATGCTAAAAATTGTTGTACTTGCTTTTCAATATTTATTTTTACAACCATTTCGTCTCCCTCCCATATTACAATATGAAAAAGGGAAATATTATCTACTCTTTTTTCTGCGCTAACAATTCAAGTCCACGATTCATTTCATGAAGAACCTCTTCATCTTTCTCACGTTGCATCGCTTTTTCAATGGCTTCGCCCACACCATCTCCACCAATTTTCCCAAGTGCCCATGCTGCTGTTCCGCGAAGTACTGGTCTTGGATCGTCTTTCATAACACCAATTAAATCAGGAATTGCTGATGCCTCTTTAAAATGCGCAAGTGCCAAAATTGCATTCCTTTGCAACGGCTTTTTACCTCTCCATGAACCAGACATAATTCCATATTTCTCTTTAAAATCACGATTACTAATTGTTAAAAGTGGTGTTAATAACGGCTTAACTAACTCAGGATCTGGTTCCATCTCAGGGTGGTTATGAAAATCCATTCCTTTATTTTTCGGACAAACAGTCTGACATGTATCACATCCATAAATACGATTCCCTATTTTTTCGCGATATTCCTCCGGTAGGAACCCTTTCGTCTGTGTTAAAAATGCAATACATTTCTTCGAGTCTAACTGTCCTCCTTGTATTAAAGCACCTGTAGGACAAATATCAATACATTTCGTACAGCTTCCACATTGATCTTCTATTGGCTGGTCTGGTGGGAATGGAACGTTTGTAATTATTTCTCCTAAATATACATATGAACCAAATTCAGGTGTAATAATAGCGCAATTCTTACCACTCCATCCAATACCGGCACGCTCCGAAACAGCTCGATCACTTAACTCACCCGTATCGACCATTGACTTAACTTCTATATCGGGAAGTTTTTCGATTAAATATGTTTCTAATTTTTGCAAACGATCTCGTAAAACAAGATGATAATCTTGTCCCCAAGAGGCACGACAAAAAATACCGCGGCGTTCTCCGCGCTTACTTAATGGTGCATTTTTTAATTTTGAAGGATACGCTAATGCAATCGCAATAATTGATTTTGCACCAGGTAGTAGAAGCTGTGGGTTCGTTCTCTTTTCTATATCAGACTCTTCAAATCCCGATTGATAATTTAATTGTTGTTGCTGGATTAAGCGCTGCTTTAATTCCTCAAATGGTGAAGCACTAGCAAAGCCTATTTTATCTATACCAATTGTTTTACTATACGCAATTACATCTTGCTTTAATTGTTCAAAATCCATTCCTAATCGCCTCCTCAGATGAAACCATCCCATATGTAACGACTATATTGGTTAGCAATTCACTTTTGGAATACTATTCTTTACTTCTATTTTCGCATACAATTATATTTTTCAAACATTAAAAAACGCAATGCCTCGTTTATCTTAGAAACGAAACACTGCGTTGATCACAATTTATAGAAAAACATTTAATAAAATTTGGAGCGGGTGAAGAGAATCGAACTCTCGACCAGAGCTTGGAAGGCTCTTGTTTTACCACTAAACTACACCCGCAAATATGAAATAAACATAAGATATTAGAATAACTTATGTAAAGTAGTATAGCATGTAAAAAAAACGGAAGCAAGAATTTTATCGAAAAAAGTCGAAAAAGTGATGAGTAGCTCATCACTTTTTCAATTCTTTATCAATCGCCTTCTTCATACTATCGAAATCAGGGTTTGCAAGATTTCCGTTGACATATACTGAAGGAGCACCTTGAACTTTTAATTTTTGAGCACGATCTGAATCTTTACGTACCTTTTCTTTCATTTCTTTACTGTGTAAATCTTTCTTAAATTGTTCTACATCAACTTTCGGAAGCTTCTCTTTCACAATGTTAAGAAGTAATTCTTCTGTAATCCACTCTTCCGTATCTTTCTTTTGACTTTGATAAATCTCATCATAGAAAGTCCAGAATGAATCTTTATCTTGTTTATAAATTGCTTCACCAGCTGCTGCGCCTAAATCAGAGTCTTTTCCGATGAATGGGAAATTAATAAAGTATAACTGCACTTTACCTTTATCGATATACTCTTCTTTTAATCGTGGTAATACTGTTACATCCCAAGTACGACACGCAGGACATTTGAAGTCTCCAAATTCAACTACCTTAACTGGTGCATCATCTTTCCCTAAAGATTGTTGTGTGGAATAAGCAAACATCTCATTCCCTTTATCTTTTTTGTCATTCATGATGCTATACGCAATTGTTCCAATTACAATCAACACTGCGATAGAAAAAACTATACCAAGAGCCATGAGTTTATTTGATTTCATATACATTCCTCTTTAAATTCATATTCTGTATACAGCATTGTACACAATACACATAATATCAACACTTATATACGTCACGCAATGAACACGCTCACATAAATTACAAAAATACAATATTTGTGACGATATTGTGTCACAATTTGTCACAATTTATTCAAAAAAAGAAGCTCCTATGTAGGAACTTCCTTTAGCTTACTGCTTTTTCACGTGCATTATTTAACATCGATTGCTCTGTTTTTATATCATGACGAATTACTAATTTCTCACTAACTGCTTGCACATACTCATCATGATTGATATAGCCTTCTTTCTCCATCAATCTCAAAACGACATTTCGTCTCTCTACGGCCTTATCATAATTTTGTGCAGGTGAGTAATAAGCAGGTGCTTTTACTACAGCAGCCATCATCGCACTTTCAGCCAGCGTTAATTGACTCACCTTTTTACCGAAGTAAAGGTTTGCCGCTTTTTCAATTCCCCATGCTCCTTCTCCGTAATAAATATTGCTTACATACAATTTTAAAATTTCATCCTTCGTAAATGTACGTTCAATCTTTTTCGTATAGAAAATCTCTTTCCACTTACGAGAAAATGTACGTTCATTCGTTAAAAAAGCATTTTTGGATAACTGTTGTGTAATTGTGCTTCCACCTTGCACAACACCACCAGCTTTTATATTCTCAACAGACGCTCTGACAATCGCTATATAATCTAAACCGTTATGATGATAAAACCTTTTATCTTCTGTCGCAATAAATGCATGTGTTAATGATTCTGGCACCTCTAACTTAGCCGGTACATGTAATTTACTAATATCACTTTGCTCGATCATCACATTTCCAACGAATAATAACGTACAACTTAACAATAATAATAAAATAATGGCTTTATAAAAGAATTTAGTCATTGGATTTAATGCAACTTTTTGATGATAGTTCACCCTAGATAATACTCGTTCTTTCATCTTGAACACCTCTTTTCCACACAGCGTATAACTCTTACTTTAAGAATACCTTGTTGTAAAAAAACATCCCATCGATTTCTCTTACACGTACCTTACATCATTGTAAGGTATAAAAAAGTATTGTATCACAGTCTTTTTTTATCTACTATTCATCTGAAATATTGAATATAGATTATGCTAAACCAATAACAGAGTATACCTTAATCCTATACTTCCCTATTAAAACATCCTATTTTCATTATATCATCTACAAATATATATATTTGTAAGTATCTAGTAATCTAAATGTATACAATATATCATATATTATACAGAACAAACGTTCTCAAAATCAATACTAGCACTATTATTATTTTGACCTTTTTCTTAAACAGTATACAAAAAAGAGTAGTGATTTGATTGTATCTCAAACCAGCTACTCTTTTCTTTACAATCTACCTATTAAATTATACGGCTGCACTTCCCACGTTTCGTATGGAATAAAATGTGTTGCTCTCATCGCATCAAGCGTTCTGGATTTCATATGAGGACGCGTTATGTACTCATCTATGTTCTCTTCATTTAAAGCAACAAATTTAGCCTCTTGTATTTCTTCAGGCTGAATTTGTATTTCACCGCTCACATATGCGACTTTAAAAACAACAGATAAAATATGCATAGAAGCATTATAGTAAACACCTGTAACTCCAAGCGGCTTCACAGTTAAACCCGTCTCCTCAAACATTTCCCTACAAACTGCTTAATCAAGCGCTTCTCCTTCTTCCACCTGTCCACCTGGCAACTCCCACGTATCTGCTCGCCAATGTACTTTAGCCAATAACACTTCACCTGTTTCATTTGTTAAATAGCCTGCTACAGCAACGATATGCTTTGGTGTTTTATGTTCCATATTAAACCTCCTAGAAATAATGATTATTTCATATATCCCTATAAGCATATTCCCTGTCTACAACAAAATACCTTTACTAATTCATCAACTTAATTAACTTCATAAAAAAAGCCCCTATCCGTTAAACGGACAGGGCTTCTATCGTATTATTCTCCTAAGTCTACGTTGTGGTAAACTTGTTGCACATCTTCTAAATCTTCTAATGCATCAACCATTTTTTCAAATTGTACTTGAGCATCTTCAGGAAGTTCTACATCACTTTGTGCAAGCATTGTTAATTCTGCAACTGTGAATTCTTCAACACCAGCATCTTTAAGTGCAGATTGTACGGAATGGAATTGATCAGGTTCAGCATACACGATAACAGAATCTTCTTCTTCTAGAATGTCACGTGCATCAACATCTGCTTCCATTAAAATTTCAAGAACTTCATCTGATGTTTTACCTTCAAGACCGATAACAGCTGTCGCATCAAACATGTAAGCTACAGAACCGTTTACACCCATGTTACCACTGTTTTTGCTAAATGCAGCTCGTACATCTGCTGCAGTACGGTTTACGTTATTTGTAAGTGTATCTACAATTACCATAGATCCGTTTGGTCCGAATCCTTCATAACGAAGCTCATCATAATTTTCTTCTGAACCGCCTTTTGCCTTTTCAACTGCACGATCAATAATTGCTCTTGGTACGTTGTATGTTTTCGCACGTTCTAATACAACTCTAAGCGCTTGGTTTGATTCTGGATCTGGCTCGCCTTGTTTTGCTGCCACATAAATCTCACGTCCAAATTTCGCGTATATACGGCTTGTATTTGCATCTTTTGATGCTTTTTTTTCTTTAATATTATTCCATTTACGACCCATACTTTCCACTCTCTTTCCCATTTTAAATCTACATAAAAATATTAATATGAAATATAATGTGTATTCAACACATTTTTAAAAGAAATATAAAAAGTTCATTTTTGATTCATATTACAGACATAATATAAATTACTATCATTTTGTTCTTTCGACAAGTTATATTATACATGAATTCCTACGTTTATTACGAATTTTAGAATCAGGTAACATAATTTAACAAAAAAGACTCTAACATTTTTGTTAGAGTCTTTTTACATCACCGATTCCCATAATATTTCCTTAATTACTTTCTATTGCTGTATAATTAAAATAGGAAAAAATTTGAAGAAAACATAAGGGGAAGTAATTATGACACATTCAAATGAGAAAAAAGCACATGGTCTTAAAGGGATAGGAGAAAAGCTAAACCCAACTATCTATCAAGTGAGATTCATGAAATTAGATGAACCAATTCAATTTGAATCGTTTCCTGAATTAAAGGAATTACGAGACTGGTTGAGTACTTCAACACAAATGTGGGCGTGCCACTCAACTATGTACAAATACAACAGAGAAGAGTTTGAAAAGAAGTTTTTAGAAATTACAAAATTAACAGTTGATAATGTACTAATATCTACTGGTGGTGCCGGATTTAACTTCATGTCACCGGGGTGGAGAAATTCTCTATAAAATAGAACTAAAAGGATAAAAATGAATATTCGTTTTTATCCTTTTAGTGTTTCGCAATTTACTCCAACTGAACTGTATCGTATGGGCTTTGATAGAGAAAAATTTTTAAAAGTAAATAAGGTGGATCGATTTTTAACGTTCAGTCGTTCAAGCAAACGTTTTATTTTATTGTATGGGTCTTAAATTTCGAAGTTGGCAATCAGTATAGAATATTTTCATTCAGCTTCCGATTATAATATTCTACGTTTACTCACCGCACACTTTTTATGCTTATTTTGTCGCGCGAAGAAAACACAAAAAAACTCTATACAATTAGTATAGAGTTTTTTTGTTACGCCGTTCGTGATACCGATGGTCGGGGTCGAACCGACACTCCCGAAGGAACACGATTTTGAGTCGTGCGCGTCTGCCAATTCCGCCACATCGGCACAAAAGAAAGGCGGCAACCGGATTTGAACCGGTGGTAAAGGTTTTGCAGACCTCTGCCTTACCACTTGGCTATGCCGCCATATTAAATTATATTGGAGCGGAAGACGGGATTCGAACCCGCGACCCCAACCTTGGCAAGGTTGTATTCTACCACTGAACTACTTCCGCAAAAATGGCTGGGCTAGCTGGATTCGAACCAGCGCATGACGGAGTCAAAGTCCGTTGCCTTACCGCTTGGCTATAGCCC
>NZ_JAKVPU010000018.1:0-15637 GCF_022487605.1 Bacillus sp. ES1-5
AAGTTAGTTTGTCTAGCATCTAAAAATAAAAATTGACGTTTCACGTTGTTTGTTTCGTTCAGTTTTCAAAGAACTAATTGGTCGCTCATTTGCGACTCCCTTATGTTAACACTTCTAATTTATAATGTCAACTAAGTTTTTCATTTCGTTTGCCGCGTTCTGCGTTATTGCATCGGCGACTTGTCCTATATTACACCTCTATACTCTAATCGTCAACATATTTTTCTAAAAAAATATAAAAAGGCTTATTTCTTTTAAAATAAGCCTTTTTATCAAATATCATTCTATTCATTTATTATTTTTCTATAATTGGTAACGAGACGATAAACTGAATAATACCATCCTCATATTCTGCCCGAATACCGCCACCTTGCAACTCAACAATACTTTTTGCAATCGCTAATCCAAGTCCCGATCCTTCTGTTACTCTACTTCTAGATTGATCTTTCTTATAAAATCGTTCAAACAAACTCCCTAACTCTTCTCTCGTAAACTCTTCACTATGATTCGCAATTACAATTTGTATATCCCGGCGCTGCCTTTGAAGAGAAACCTTTATCTCCCCATCATCTTTACTATACTTAATCGCGTTCATTAATAGATTATCAAATACACGAACCATCTTTTCCGAATCAACCGCTGCATAGGCACGTTCCTCAAGAAACTTCTTAACAAACGTAAGTCCATGCTCTTCTGCTTGCGGTACTAACTCTTCTATTAATTGCTCCAATAACTCATTTATACAAACCTCTTGTTTTTCCAATATAACTTGCTCATTTGTTAACTTCGTATACTCAAATAAATCTTCTATTAAATTCTTTAACTGCTCCGACTTTGCAAAGGCAATTCTCGTATACTCATCATGTTGTTCTTTATTTTCATATTTAGAATCTCGAAGTAATCGCAAGTAACCCATTATAGAAGTCAGTGGTGTACGTAAATCGTGTGATACATTCGTAATAAGCTCATTCTTTTGCTTCTCTAATTTACGTTCCTTTTCTATATTATTCATAAGCTCTTCCGCCATATTATTAATATTCTCAGTTAAAGACGCAATCTCATCTTCACCTTTTTTCTCAATACGGTACGCTAAGTTTCTTTTTTCTATTTCCTTTACACCTTGTGCCATCGCTTCAATTTGCTTCATCTTTCTCTTTGTTATATAGAAGAAAGAGAAAATAAATACAAGTACACCTATGAAAAACGGAAACGGTCCTTCTTGCGTATCATATATTACTTCACCTTCTGGAATCCCACTAACAAACATGTATAAATTCTTATCTTCTATTGTAATAGGTGAAAAAGCTATAAATTCTTTTCTCGTATTTTCAAATACATCTCGACCATTTGAATAGTTAATCGCAAATGATGCTGCATTACGAATCGTATTATGCAAATCGATTTGCTCTTCTTGCGCCTGCTTCGTTTTATATAAAACTTTACCACTCTCATCAGTAACCAATATTTTTAAAGCTCTAGAACCTCGCTCTAAATTTTGATTCTCCATTTCGATCATATCGGATATAGCTTCTAATTTATTTTCATGAACCGAACTATTTGCCGCTCCTTGAGCTTGGTGATTAATTCGTTCCATACCAGCCCGATAATCGATAGTCGCTTGACGATTCGCATTCTCAAAAAATGGCGCAGCTCCCTTTGCTGACAAAACTCCTAATAACGCACAAGCAGCAAAAGTAGTAATCAATTGAATTCTTATACTCTTCCGTACGCTCTTTACTAATTTTTCAATTAATTCCCTTGTTTTTCTTACATAAGTAAATGGATTAAATATCTTTTTCAATCTTATACCCCACTCCCCATACTGTTTTTATGTATATTGGCTTCCTTGGATTCTCCTCAATCTTTTCACGCACTTTCCGAATATGAACCATTACCGTGTTATCCGACTGGAAAGATCTTTCGTTCCAAACCTTTTCATAAATTTGTTCCGCGCTAAAGACCATCCCCGGATTACGAGCTAGTAATTCTAAAATCGAAAATTCCCTCGGAGTCAGTTTCACTTCTTCTCCATCTACAATGACTGTATGAGTGGAGATGTTTATTTTCATCTCTCCAATTTCTAACTCGTCCTCATTTTGTATAGCGAAACCATTCATTTTCATATAACGACGTAGCTGGGATTTAATTCTTGCGATTAACTCTAACGGATTAAATGGTTTCGTTACGTAATCATCTGCACCTGTTGTTAATCCTAAAATTTTATCCATATCTTGCGTTTTCGCAGAAAGCATAATAATTGGCATTTCTTTTTCTTCCCTTACTTTCATACACATATGAATACCGTCTACTTTTGGCATCATAATATCTAATACGACTAGATGTACTTCATTTTCTTCTAGTAAACGTAACCCTTCTTCTCCATCTCCTGCTTGCAATACTTTATATCCTTCATTCTTTAAATAGATTGTAATTAAATTTCGAATTTCTTTTTCATCATCTACGACAAGTATTGTTTCGTGTGCCACAATATCTCCCCCATTACTTTTTTAATCCCTAACTTCTATTATAGGAAAACTTCTGAAGAAAAACGCTCGGAAATCCTTAAGATTTTCTGAAGACGCAAAAAAGGTCTAGACTCCCCTTAAGTCTAGACCTTTCAAAAAACCCCTTTTATTGACGAACGTAGATGAAATATAGTACGAATAAAACTCCCATAACATACATAATTGGATGAATCTCTTTACGACGACCACTTACTACCATTGTAATTGGATAGAAGATAAAACCGATTGCAATCCCTGTTGCGATACTATACGTAAGTGGCATTGAAATGATTGTAAAGAACGCTGGTACTGCAATCTCAAATTTCTTCCAATCAATTTCGCCTAAAGATGAAACCATTAAGATTCCTACAATAATTAACGCCGGCGCTGTTACAGCTGGTGTCACAACACTTAAGAGTGGTGAGAAGAATAGCGCTAGCAAGAAGAACCCCGCTGTTACAACTGCTGTAAATCCAGAACGTCCACCCGCTGCTACCCCTGCAGAAGATTCAATATAAGACGTTGTTGTTGATGTACCTAAGATCGCACCGATTACAGTTGCAATCGCATCTGCAAATAATGCTTTTCCTGCACGTGGTAATTTATTGTTCTTCATTAATCCAGCTTGATTCGCAACCGCTACAAGTGTACCTGCTGTATCAAAGAAATCGATGAAGAAGAACGTTATAATAACAATCACCATTTGAACAGTGAAAATATCTCCGAAGTGCGTTAATGCCACACCGAACGTTGGTTCTAGACTCGGTATTGCTCCCACTACAGCTTTTGGAGTATCAATTAATCCTGTCGCTACTCCTAAGATTGCTGTAAGAATCATACCGTAGAACACTGCACCATTAACTTTCTTAATCATGAAGATGATTGTAGTAACAACTCCGAAAATCGCTAGTAACGTTGTGCCCTTTGTTAAATCCCCCAATCCAACAAGGACAGCATCATTTTTCACGATAATTCCAGCATTTTGGAATCCAAGGAAAGCAATGAATAATCCGATACCTGCCGCTACTGCGAACTTTAACTCTGATGGAATCGCATTAATGATTTTTTCACGAATACCTGAAGCAGTAAGAATAATAAAGATAATACCTGACATTAATGTTCCGGCAATCGCTGTTTGCCATGGAATACCCATCGTTAACACTGCCGTATAAGCAAAGAACGCGTTAATTCCCATACCCGGCGCCAAAGCAATTGGATACTTCGCGAATATCCCCATAATTAACGAACCAATCGCTGCTGCTAATGCTGTAGCAACGAATACTGCACCTGGATCCATTCCTGTACCTGCTGGTAACCCTTTAACATTTCCAAGTGACAGCGTAGCAGGATTGACAAATAGTACATAAGCCATAGATAAAAATGTCGTTAAACCTGCTATGAACTCTGTTTTATAATTTGTGCCGAGTTCATCAAACTGAAAATAGCGTTTCATCTTACGTTTCCCCCGTTATATGATTACTCGCCGTAATCTCCCTAGCCCTCTTTTATCTATTAAAAATAAAAAAGGCTTCCATTGCATATACATGGAAGCGTTCTATGAATAAAGACAAGTTTCCCCTCATCTTTATAGAAACGCCTCGTAGTCAAGCCATTTACGGTAGCTAGGTAGAAACTTTCGGGCCATATCCCCGATATTATACGACGGCATAATATTCACTTTTCGTTTGAATTACATACTCATATTAACCCGATGAAGTAGTTTTGTCAATTTAAAAACGAACATTTTTATAAACTTTTATACCTTCGTTCGTATTAAGGGTAAAAATATAAAAGATCCATCTATGCATGAGCAATAGATGGATCTTTTATTATGATATTATTCCCACTCAATAGTTGCTGGTGGCTTACTTGTTATATCATACACGATACGGTTAACGTGTTTTACTTCGTTCACGATACGTACAGAGATTTTCTCTAATACGTCCCAAGGGATACGTGCCCAGTCAGCTGTCATACCGTCGATAGATGTTACTGCACGGATACCTACTGTGTAATCGTAAGTACGCTCGTCACCCATAACACCTACGCTACGCATACCAGGAAGCGCAGTGAAGTATTGCCAAACTTCGCGGTCTAAGCCCGCTTTAATAATTTCTTCACGTAAAATCGCATCAGATTCACGAACGATTTCTAATTTCTCTTCTGTGATTTCACCTAATACACGAATACCAAGACCAGGGCCTGGGAATGGTTGACGCCATACGATTTCATCAGGAATTCCTAGTTCTGATCCTAATACACGTACTTCATCTTTAAATAACGTGTTTAAAGGCTCAATTAATTTGAACTGCATGTCTTCTGGAAGACCACCAACATTATGGTGAGATTTAATTGTTTGTGCAGTTGCTGTACCACTTTCAACGATGTCTGTGTAAAGTGTACCTTGTGCTAAGAAGTCCATACCTTGTAATTTAGAAGCTTCATCATCAAATACGTAAATGAATTCATTACCGATGATTTTACGTTTTTGTTCTGGATCTTCTACACCTTTTAACTTGTTCATGAAGCGCTCTTTCGCATCCACTTTAATAACGTTCATATGGAAGCCTTCGCTAAATGTTTTCATAACACCTTCTGCTTCATCTTTACGAAGTAAACCGTGGTCAACGAAAATACATGTTAATTGGTCACCGATTGCTTTATGGATTAATACTGCTACAACAGAAGAGTCTACACCGCCACTAAGTGCACATAGTACTTTTTTGTCTCCAACAGTTTCACGGATTTTTTCTAGTTCTACTTCGATAAAGTTCTCCATGTTCCATCCTTCAGAACAACCACATACGCCGAATACGAAGTTTTTAATTAAATCGTTACCGTGCTCAGAGTGACGTACTTCTGGGTGGAATTGTACACCGTATAAGTTTTTCGCTTCATTGCTCATACCAGCAATTGGGCAAGACTCACTTGTCGCGTCTACTACGAATCCTTCAGGTAAACCAGTTACTAAGTCGCCATGGCTCATCCATACAACTTGCTCTTCTGGAAGGTTCGCATATAATTTTGATTCGTTCTCTACTTTAAGAACAGCTTTTCCGTACTCACGGTGGTTTGCACGTTCTACTTTACCACCGAATTGTTGTGTCATAAGCTGCATACCGTAACAAATACCGAAGATCGGTAATCCTAGGTCAAAGATTTTTTCATCACAATGTAATGCGCCTTCACCGTATACACTATTCGGTCCACCAGAGAAGATAATCCCTTTTGGATTCATTGCTTTAATTTCTTCCGCAGTAATTGTATGTGGATGAAGTTCACTGTATACACCGAACTCACGAATTCGACGTGCTATTAACTGATTGTACTGACTCCCAAAATCTAAAACGATAATTGTATCATGCTGCTTCTTCAAAATAATCACCCCAACGTTAGTTCTCGTATATAAATATTTTTACCAATTAGGCAAAAAGCATTACTAATATAATAAAAAAAGCCAGTCCTCCGCCTCTAGTCTCATAACAAAGAAAAGGCAGGGGTCTGGCTTTATAAAGAAAGATAGTCTTCCGCTCTTTATAAATATAAGACACACTGCCTTCATAGTCAGGTTGTTTACGGTAACCCGGTAGAGACTCTCAAACCTTATCTTTGAGGATATATGAAGGATCGTTTTATATTATCTTCCTAGATTCTAACAATGAAGTATCTATATGGTCAAGAGAGAAAGCGACAAAATTCTACAGAAATTCATTTCCTTTTCTAAAAAACATAAAAAAACATCCATTTCTATATAGAAATGGATGTTTTTCGAGCAAACGGAATTACATCATTCCGCCCATACCGCCCATGCCCATGCCGCCCATGTCAGGCATTGCTGGTGCATTTGGTTCTGGCTTGTCAGCTACTACAGCTTCAGTCGTTAAGAACATAGCTGCAACAGATGCTGCGTTTTGAAGTGCAGAACGAGTTACTTTAGCTGGATCTACGATACCAGTTTCAAGCATGTTAACCCACTCGCCAGTAGCTGCATTGAAACCAACGCCTACTTTTTCGCCTTTTAGACGCTCTACAACTACAGACCCTTCTAGACCAGCGTTGATTGCGATTTGACGAACTGGCTCTTCTAATGCACGAAGTACGATGTTGATACCTGTTGCTTCGTCGCCTTCAGCTACGATAGAAGCTACTTTCGTGTATACGTTCATAAGTGAAGTACCACCACCTGCAACGATACCTTCTTCTACTGCTGCACGAGTTGAGTTCAGTGCATCTTCAATGCGAAGTTTGCGCTCTTTCAACTCAGTTTCAGTTGCTGCACCTACTTTAATTACCGCTACGCCACCTGCTAATTTAGCAAGACGCTCTTGTAATTTTTCACGATCGAATTCAGAAGTAGTTTCTTCTAATTGCGCACGGATTTGACCGATACGAGCTTCGATTTGTTGTGAATTTCCGATACCTTCAACTACAGTTGTGTTTTCTTTCGTTACAACGATTTTACCAGCGCGTCCTAAAGATTCAACTGTAGCAGATTTTAAGTCACGACCTAATTCTTCAGTGATTACTTCGCCACCAGTTAAGATTGCGATATCTTCTAGCATTGCTTTACGACGGTCACCAAATCCAGGAGCTTTAACAGCTACTACATTGAATGTACCACGAAGTTTGTTCACTACTAATGTAGCTAAAGCTTCGCCTTCTACGTCTTCAGCGATGATAAGAAGTGGTTTACCTTGTTGTACCACTTGCTCTAATACTGGTAAGATTTCTTGGATGTTAGAAATCTTCTTATCAGTAATTAAGATGTATGGGTTATCAAGAACTGCTTCCATTTTGTCAGAATCAGTAATCATGTACGGAGATGCATATCCACGATCAAATTGCATACCTTCTACTACATCTAATTCTGTTGTGAATCCTTTAGATTCTTCTAAAGTAATAACACCGTCGTTACCAACGCGTTCCATTGCTTCAGCGATTAATTGACCTACTTCTTCGTCAGCTGCAGAAATAGCAGCTACTTGTGCGATAGAAGATTTACCTTCGATTGGTTTAGAAATCTCTTTTAATTCTGCAATTGCAGCAGTAACAGCTTTTTCGATACCTTTACGAAGACCCATTGGGTTCGCACCAGCTGTTACGTTTTTAAGACCTTCACGAATCATAGCTTGTGCTAATACAGTTGCAGTTGTCGTTCCATCACCAGCTACATCATTTGTTTTGCTAGCAACTTCTGCTACTAATTTTGCACCCATGTTTTCGAATGCATCTTCTAATTCGATTTCTTTTGCGATTGTTACACCGTCATTTGTAATAAGTGGTGAACCGAATTTTTTCTCAAGTACAACGTTACGCCCTTTTGGTCCAAGCGTTACTTTTACTGCGTTTGCAAGAGTGTCGACACCGCGAAGCATCGAACGACGTGCTTCTTCACTAAATTTAATATCTTTTGCCATAATAATTGACCCCCTTGAATTTTTTAAGATTTATATAATTAACCAATAACTGCTAAAATGTCACTTTCACGTAAAATCAAGTAGTCAGTACCTTCGTATTTTACTTCAGTACCTGCATATTTTGAGAAGATGATAAGATCACCTGCTGCTACCTCTAAAGCAACACGCTCACCATTTTCAAGCACTCGACCAGTACCTACTGCAATAACTTTACCCTCTTGTGGTTTTTCTTTTGCAGTGTCTGGTAATACAATACCACTTGCTGTTTTTTCTTCTGCTTGAACAAGCTCAATTACAACGCGATCACCTAATGGCTTTAGCATGAACAATAACCTCCTCATTTTGTTATGTAAATTTTATTTATTAGCACTCAAGTCACCCGAGTGCTAACACACTTATAATAATAAATAATCTCAATTTCTTTTGCAAGTAAAAAAATCATAATTTTTTCGCAAATTAAGCTATACACTTTTCTATATAGAGTCCCTCTTCTTCTACCTGTACCATATGAATCGTTGTTTCCACTACTCGTATGTTACAATATGAAAGGACACCCTAAGTTGTTTTCGCTATGCACACAACTTTCTCCTGTCTTCTATTATAATTTCAAATAAGGATTTACGAAAAAAACATAATTTAAGTGAAGTTTATATCGTAGGTAGCATACTTACATGTTATCCTACCTTATCTCATACACTAGAGTTAGAAAGGATGGTTAAACCATTTGAAAAAACAATATTGGTGGGTTATCGTTACATACATTTTAATGCAGTTATCATCCATTGCTGGATTACCACTTCTGCTGAAAACTGGACTTTATGATAACAGAGGATTTACTAGAGAAGAAAAATTTCAACTCATAACTGGCCACTGGGCAATCATTAGCTTCTTTATTGCATTATGTATCGTACTTTGGTTACTTAGAACAGATATTCGTGACAGACGTTTAGATACAATGCGCTCTACTGTTCCAGCTACGATTGGTTGGATTTTTATCGGGTTCTTCTTAGCATTTTTCTCACAAAGTATTGCCGGTATGATAGAAATGCGTGTATTAGGCATTAAACCTGGATCAGAAAATACAGCAAGACTTATGGATATCGCAAGAACGACACCTTGGTTCCTTATCGTCATCTCTATAATAGGACCTATTTTGGAAGAAATCGTATTTAGAAAAATTTTATTTGGTACACTTTATAAGAAGTTTAACTTCTTTATCGCTGCTATCATTAGTTCTCTTGTATTCGCAGCAATCCATTTTGATTTCACTCACTTATTGGTATACACTTCTATGGGACTCGTATTCGCCTTTTTATATGTAAAAACGAAGCGTATTATCGTCCCTATCGCAGCTCATGTTGCAATGAATACATTAGTTGCAGTTGCTCAAGTTTTAATGAGCAATGAACAAATTCAAGAAATG
Organism: Bacillus sp. ES1-5; assembly: GCF_022487605.1. Classification (NCBI taxonomy): domain Bacteria; kingdom Bacillati; phylum Bacillota; class Bacilli; order Caryophanales; family Bacillaceae; genus Bacillus; species Bacillus sp. ES1-5. The sequence goes on from NZ_JAKVPU010000018.1 coordinate 9,345, forward strand.
ATTAAAGAAGCTGAAAAAATGCAAGGCTTTATCGGAGGATTTTTAGTATGAGGAACTCACCATTGTTCATGGCTGCATTGTACTTCCTTCTAGGATGTATCTTTACACGCTTCGCCATTACGAACGTAACAGATACAATCTGGAATATGTGGACAATACTATTTGCAGTTATGGCAACAATTGATTTTAATTTGGCACTTCGCCTTATCTTAGTTAAATTCACAAAGAAAAAACAATAATAAAACGCAGAGGTCGATTCCTCTGCGTTTTATTGTGGATAATTCTTCAAAAAGTAAACAAGTGTTTGTAACTCTACCGCTAAATCAATATGGTGAATTCTTATATTATCTGACACATTTAAGCGCGCTGGTGTGAAATTTAAAATACCATGCACGTTCGTTTCTGCCAATCTATCTGCTACAGATTGTGCTACTGTAGCGGGTACTGTTAATATTGCCACTTGTATATCAGTTGATAAACGTTCTTCTAATTCATCTAAATGATATACAGGAATGCCCCCGATTTCTGTCCCGACTTTCTCTTCACTAACATCAAACGCCATTTCAATTTTTGTATTATTGTTTTTCGTGAAATTATAATGTAAGAAAGCGGTCCCTAAATTACCTACTCCAATAAGTGCTACACGTGTTATATCATCTTGGTCGAGTGTTTCACGGAAAAATGATAATAAATAATTTACGTTATATCCATAACCTTTTTTCCCTAACGCTCCAAAATATGAAAAATCTCTTCGAATCGTTGCGGAATCAACTTTTACCGCTTCGCTCAATTCGGCTGATGAAACACGTTGCTTACCAGAAAGAGATAAGTTTTGGATAAATCGATAGTATAGAGGCAATCGTTTGGCAGTGGCCTGTGGAATTTTTTGCTGATCCATATAACCTCTCCTCTCTTCCTATCTTTATTCATATACTTGAATCAAATACAGAAGTTTAGCACTCATGAATTTCCCTGTATAATAAAGAGAAGAAGTATTCTCTCTTTATTTTAAACTATACACTATTTTTAGTATGATTGAGAAATATAAACATGGCAAAGTTAAGAAATTATTTGAGGTGAAAACATTGATTTTATTACAAGTAAACGCGCTTACGAAATTATACGGTGCAGAAACGATTCTTGCAAACATAAAATTAGAAGTTCAAACGAAAGATCGTATCGCATTAGTCGGACGAAATGGGGCCGGAAAATCTACATTATTAAAAATAATAGCTGGTGAGCTATCTCATGATGGTGGCGAAATTATAAAACCGAAAGATGTCTCAATCGGATATTTAGCTCAAAATACCGGGTTAGAAACATCTTTAACAATTTGGGATGAAATGTTAACCGTCTTTACACACTTGCAGCAAATGGAGACAAAACTTCGAAGGCTAGAGCAAGAGATGGGAAAAGAAGAAAACTTTTCAAACGAGGCTACATATGAAAGATTATTAGCTGATTATGACCAATTGCAATTAGATTATAAAGATCAAGGTGGATATCAATATGAAGCAGATATTCGCTCGATTTTAAGTGGTCTTGGCTTCCCAGTTGAAACGCACCTGACAACGATTTCTACATTAAGTGGTGGACAAAAAACACGATTAGCTCTCGGTAAATTATTATTAAAGAAACCAGACCTACTTATTTTGGACGAGCCTACAAACCATTTAGACATCGAAACATTAACATGGCTTGAACAATATTTACAAGGCTATCCTGGCGCAATACTAATCGTTTCTCATGACCGTTATTTCTTAGATAAACTCGTTACACAAGTATATGAAATTTCGAATAAAGAAAGCAGACGATTTGTTGGTAACTACAGTAAATATTTAGACTTGAAATCAGCATTATACGAGCAAGACATGAAACGTTATGAAAAACAACAAGATGAAATCGCTAAGCTTGAGGATTTCGTTCAAAAAAATATAGCTCGCGCATCTACGACAAAACGCGCTCAAAGCCGTCGTAAACAATTAGATAGAATGGAATTATTGACTAGACCTTTAGGTGATTCTAAGTCAGCATCCTTCCACTTCGATATCGAAAAACAAAGTGGAAATGATGTTTTACAAGTAAAGGATGCAACTATCGGCTATGATGATGATCCGATTATTGAACATGTAACTATGCGCTTAACTCGCGGGGATAGCGTTGCTTTAGTTGGTCCAAACGGAATTGGGAAATCCACATTATTAAAATCACTTGTGAATAAGTTACCACTATTAAATGGTGATGTTTCTTTCGGATCAAATGTATCTGTTGGTTATTATGATCAAGAACAAGCAAACTTAACATCTTCTAAGCGAGTTTTAAATGAGTTATGGGATGAATATCCACTGCAGCCCGAAAAAGAAATTCGCACGATATTAGGTAACTTCTTATTCACAGGGGATGATGTACTAAAACCAGTATCTTCTCTTAGTGGTGGACAAAAAGCTCGATTAGCTCTTGCAAAACTTATGATGCAAAAATCGAATTTATTAATTCTCGATGAACCTACGAACCATCTTGATTTAAATAGTAAAGAAATTTTGGAGAATGCTTTAATTGATTATCCAGGCACCCTTCTATTTGTTTCACATGACCGCTACTTTATTAATCGTGTAACGACGACCGTTGTTGAGTTGTCAACAGAAGGTGCACAAGAGTATTTAGGCGATTACGATTACTATGTGGAGAAGAAAAATGAAATGATTGAACGTGCAGCATTTGAACAACAAGAACAGCAAGAAAACCAAGCACCTGTTCAAAAAACTGTAGCTCAAGAAAAATTAAATTATCTCGAAGAAAAAGAGCGTAAACAATTAGAACGTCAACGCACTCGAAAAATTGAGGAGCTAGAACAAAATATTGTAGAATTTGAAGAAGAAATTGCTACGTTAGAAGATCAACTTTGCTTACCAGAAATATACGCAGATTATGAAAAGGCTAGTGAAATTACAACGAAAAAGCAAACACTACAAGAGCAACTTGATGCTTGTATGGCAGAATGGGAAGAATTACATTTATAAGAGTATGAATAAGAGGGATGTCTCATAAGTCGGGATTTTTGACTATGCGACATCCTTTTTATCTTCTAGCTGGGGTATAAACGATTCGACACGACATACCGATTTACCGACAAAGTTTGACAATATTGGCTCGCCCCTATAATAAGGGCACATTTCAAAATGTTTTTTAGAGATATCTTCTTGCGATTTATTTCCCAAAAAAGAATACATTCAAAGGTCAGACTTCACCTACTTTATCCACAGGTTTATACACATATCCACCTTTATAAAATAAACCACAAAATAACTTTTCCACATTATCCACAACTACAAAAAAAGTTATCAACATTTTATATACACAATAAAACCCATATTATCAACAGATAATATGGGTTTTATCCACAAGCTGTGGTTAATTTTGTGCATAACTATGCTTCAATATCTAATCCTGGATTTGCATTTAAAGCTAATGTAGCACGTTTTCCTTGTTCATATGCAATTGTACCTGCGGCTGCAATCATCGCTGCATTATCGGTACATAAAGATAGTGGAGGAATAATTAGCTCGATATTTTCTTTTGTCGCAAATTCCGCTTCCAAACGTGCGCGAAGTCCTTTATTCGCAGCTACTCCACCAGCAAGAAGCAGTTGCTTTACGTTATACGCTTCTGCTGCACGAGATGCTTTCGTTACAAGCACATCTATTACACTCGCTTGGAAACTTGCTGCTAAATCTTCCGGTGCAATTTCTATCCCGCGTTGTTTTGCGTTATGCACAGTGTTGATAACTGCTGATTTCAATCCACTGAAACTGAAATCATACGAATCAGGTTCTAGCCATGCACGAGGCAAATCGATTGTCGGTTCCCCTTCATGTGCAAGGCGATCAATATGAGGACCACCTGGATATGGCATGGATAACGTTCGAGCTACTTTATCATATGCCTCTCCAGCTGCATCATCTCTCGTTTCACCAATCACTTCGAATGAACCATGTTCTTTCATATAAACAAGCTCCGTATGTCCACCAGATACAACAAGTGATAGTAGTGGGAATTGAACTTCTTTCACTAAACGGTTCGCATAAATGTGCCCAGCGATATGATGAACACCCACTAGAGGAATATCATGTGCAAAAGCCACTGCTTTCGCTGCATTTACCCCTATTAAAAGCGCTCCTACTAAACCAGGTCCTTCTGTTACAGCAATTGCATCAATATCATCAAATGTGATATTTGCTTCTTTTAAAGCTTCTTCTAACACAACTGTAATTTCTTCTACATGATGACGGGATGCAATCTCTGGTACAACTCCGCCAAAACGTTTATGACTTTCAATTTGTGATGCAACGACATTCGCAATAATTTCCGTTCCATTTTTAACAACTGCTACTGCTGTTTCATCACAACTCGTTTCAATACCAAGTATAATCGTATTTTTTTCCATTATATATTCACCCACATTACGAGACCATCTTCCTGATTGTCTGCATAGTATCGTTTACGAATTCCACCATTTTGAAATCCGTATTTTCTGTATAACTGTTTTGCTACTTCATTTGATACACGTACTTCAAGCGTCATCGTTTTTACCCCTAAATCTTTCGCTTCGGAAATAACTTCTTTCAATAAAGCATCCCCTAGCTTTTGACCTCTGTATTCTGGCAAAATAGCTATATTTGTTATATGTGATTCATCAATAATTATCCACAATCCACAATACCCAATTACACGACCATCTTTTTCTAGCACAACATAATGTGCATGTTCATTCGTCGTTAACTCACGGTGAAAGGCATCTGCAGTCCAAGGAGTTGAAAAAGACGCTTCTTCAATAGCTACAATTTGAGCGATATCATCGAGTTCCATCTTTCTAAATATCATATCCATCTTCTGCAGACTCCTACTTGTTTTGACTTTCTAACCACTTTGTTTCAGCTTCAGCTAAACGAAGATAACTAGGAACAAATGAATGTACATCTTGTTCTTCTTTTTGTAACCCTAAGAAAGCTAACTCACTTGGTCTTGGGTTATTTTTAGTAAAAGGAGCAAATACAGCTTGGTCGCCTAAATGTTCTATTATTGTTTCTTTGTGCAGTTTAACATCGTTACCAATAAATAAAACAGGCTTTCCTTTATCTTTTAACATTTGCAACCAGTCTACAATAAGGATGATTCGGTCTTCTTCTATAGAAGTTAAATGCTCTCCTTCATATGTATATAACCCAGTATAAATTTGTCCACGTCTTCCATCGAATAAAGGACAGATCAACCCATTAAAATTAGCACCGTTTGCAGCCACTACTTCTAAACTTGATACACCTACAATTGGTATTTGAAGTGACCAAGCTAATGTTTTTGCAGCTGTCACACCTATACGAACACCTGTATATGATCCAGGTCCAGCAGCTACAACGATTTTAGTTAATTCTTTCGGTTTTACACCACATTCTTTTAACAATTTCTCTACAGCTGGCATAAGACGTACAGAATGGTTTTTTGTTAAGTTTGTAATGATTTCCCCAATTACGTTTCCTTCCTCAATAAGGGATACACCCATTACGTAATTTGAAGTATCAATTGCTAGTACTTTCATCTTGTAATAGCTCCTCACATAATCTAATATATCGATCTCCAATTGGCTCGAGTACAATTTTCCTTGTATCATCTCCAGTATGGAATAAACTAATTTGTAACTTCTCATTTGGTAAAAATGCTTCTATTAAATGAGCCCATTCTACTACAGTAATTCCTTCACCGTAGAAATACTCATCAAAACCTAAGTCCTCTTCACTTTCTGCTAAGCGATACACGTCCATATGATATAGCGGCAATCTCCCTTTATATTCTTTAATAATATTAAAGGTAGGACTATTTACAACTCTTTTCACTCCAAGACCTTTTGCTAGTCCTTTTGTAAAAGTTGTTTTACCAGCCCCTAGATCTCCTTCTAAAATAATTACATCTTGTGCCCCGACAAGTCCACCTAGTTTTTCTGATAATCTTTGTGTTTCCTCAGAAGAGTTTGTTGTTATTTCATATTTACTCACAGACTTCACCTACTTTGCTCCCAATGTTCTCTGCTTTTTATTATACAGGTTTTGAATATATAAAAAAGTCCTTAGGAGTTTTCCTAAGGATAGTTTGACTGTCTTTATTAGTTTTTTGTTAAAACAAATAAAAAAATACGAAACAACATGTTTCGTTCTTTTCTTTATATAAAATGGCGGTCCCGACCGGGGTCGAACCGGCGATCTCCTGCGTGACAGGCAGGCATGTTAACCACTACACCACGG
>NZ_JAKVPU010000019.1:0-14819 GCF_022487605.1 Bacillus sp. ES1-5
TGTCTAGCATCTAAAAATAAAAATTGACGTTTCACGTTGTTTGTTTCGTTTAGTTTTCAAAGTTCAACATCGCGTTTCAGCGACTTTTATAATTTAACATTTTGAGTTAAATCTGTCAACAACTTTTTTCTTTCGTTCCTGACGACGCTTATTAATTTACCATATTAATCATTTGTTCGTCAACACTTTTTAAAAAAATGCCAAAATAATTTTATCTTGGCATGATATAAAGCTTAATAACCACTAATGCAGCAACACCAGGTAGACCTAATAGACTTGTGATTGTTGCTGTACCCAAGTTAATTGGAATATGAAAATCAAAATATGTTCCTACAACGTTTACGATAAAGAGTAATGCTATCCCTAAAGTAACATGAAAGAGCGCTTTTCCTATAAAACGTAACGGTTTAGAAGAGACTCCAAAAACAAGAAAAATAAAAACTAGAGCAAGAATACCAACAATAATAATTGTAGAATTCATTTTTTCCTCCTTGTGAATGACCTATACACATTTATTTGTATGGGACAAGGCGATAAAAAAGAACATTTATCATACTACTCCAGTCGCTTCATCTCATTAACTTTTATTCGACGACACTTTCTTCATATAAAACAATTCCCCACTCTTTCGAAACGAAGTAACCACGCAATGTTTAACGAATAAAATAAAAGGTTCTGCTTTTTCAGCAGAACCTTTTACCATTGTTCCATTTTTACAGGACGACGTTTTGCTTCTTTTAACAAGAAGAAATATTTCGCCTCTGCTATTTTCAAAGAACAAAGTACATCTTGAGATGGTTCCACACTTTGTTCAACCATTCTCTTCTGACGTAACCATTCATTCTTCACTTTTTCTAATAGTACAATTAGCTTATCATCATACTCTTTACGCAATTTACCCTTTTTTTGAAAGAACATTTTTGTTTCTCCTCTTATACTTCTCTACGACCTTCTAACGCTTTCGACAGTGTCACTTCATCTGCATATTCTAAATCTCCACCAACTGGCAGACCATGTGCAATACGAGTTACTTTAATACCTGTCGGCTTTAAGAGGCGGGATATATACATCGCTGTAGCTTCCCCTTCAATATTAGGGTTTGTTGCTAGTATCACTTCTTGTACCGTTTCATCATGCAGTCGCTTTAAAAGTTGTGGGATATTAATGTCTTCCGGTCCAATTCCCTCCATTGGAGAAATCGCACCACGTAACACGTGATATACACCTTGATACTCTTTCATCTTTTCCATTGCGATTACATCTTTCGGTTCCTGCACAACACAAATAATCGACTGATCTCGATGCGAATCATTACAAATATAACAAGGATCGCGGTCAGTAATATGTCCGCATACAGAACAATACGCTAAATCTCGCTTCGCATTCACAAGTGCTTTTGCAAAACCTAACACATCATCTTCTTTCATATCTAATACGAAAAATGCCAAGCGAACCGCTGTTTTCGGTCCGATCCCTGGCAACTTCATAAAACTATCAATTAATTTCGATATCGGTTCTGGATAATGCATATATCAGTATCCTCCTAGAACATTCCACCTGGTAAGTTCAAACCTTTTGTAAATTTACCCATTGTAGAGTTTGAAAGTTCATCAGCTTTTTTAAGTGCATCATTCGTTGCAGCTAACACTAAGTCTTGTAACATTTCGATATCTTCTGGATCTACAACTTCTTCTTTAACTTTCACTTCAAGAATTTGCTTATGACCATTTGCAATAACTGTGACCATACCGCCGCCAGCCGTACCTTCAACTGTTTTTTCGCCAAGTTCTTCTTGCGCTTTTGCCATATCTTTTTGCATCTTTTGCATTTGTTTCATCATATTATTCATATTTCCCATTCCGCCACGCATCATAATTAATTCCTCCTAATTATTATTACTCTTTTATTTCAATAAGTTCTTGTCCTACTAATTTTACTGCCTCTTCTATAAGAGGATCTTCTTTTTTCTCTGGGCTTTCTTCAGAATTCTCGCCTTCACGCTGTAAAAAATCTTCACGGATTTTACCCCATTCGCTTTTTGGAATGGCAATCATATTTAATCTTTTACTTAACAGTTCAAATAAGGCTTGTTCCACTGTATCCATAGCCTCTCGGTTTTCGCTTGCCATTTTACAGTGAATCTCATATTGAAACGCTAAAACGTAAGTATCATCCGAAGCTGCTACCGGTTCGCTATTTTCTAATAAAACAGCAAACGCTACTTTGTTGTATGCTTTGAGTCTCCCTAACAACTCACCCCACACAGCTTTTAATTGTTCTAAATCCTGACGCTTTGCTTGCTTTAACACTTCATTTACGCGTCCAACAGGAATTTTCATACTCCCTGTCCGCACTGGCTTTGGTGTTGCACGTGTCTCTCTGACTTCCTGCTGCACACCAGCCGGCACACCATTCTTTTTGACTTGTTCTAACTCTTTCTCCAATTGCTGCATCCTGTTCATAATTGCTTGTAAACGATCTGCACCGTTAGCTTGCATCATAAACTGTTGACACAGTTGTACCATAACAACTTCTAAGAAAATTCGCGGATGATTTGTCCACTTCATTTCCTGTTGTCCCTTACTAAGAGTATGAATGATTTCATAGATTACTTCCGGTTGCATTTCTTCACTTAACATCCGGAATTGCTCATCTACCATTACTCGTTCCAACATATGTTCCAGTTGTGGTGAAGTTTGATATAAAAGCATATCGCGATAATAGTAAATGAAATCCTCCATAAAACGAACTGGATCTTTCCCCTTACCCATCATCTCATCTATGATACGTAATGCTCTTGATACATCATTTTCACGTATACATTCTACTAAGTTACCTAAGTATTGCTGGGAAACAGAACCTGTCACAGCTAATACATCTTCTGTCGTAACTGTCTCATCACTATAAGATATTGCCTGATCAATAAGACTAAGCGCATCACGCATACCACCTTCAGCGGCACGTGCAACAATTTGTAACGCCTCATCTTCTACTTGCGTACCTTCATTCGTCACAACCGTCGATAATCTCTCAACAATATCATTTACTGATATTTTTCCAAATTCAAAACGCTGGCAACGTGAAATGATTGTAGGCGGAATCTTATGCGGTTCTGTTGTCGCCAAAATAAAGATAACGTGTCCTGGCGGCTCTTCTAACGTTTTTAAAAGCGCATTGAAGGCACCCATAGAAAGCATGTGGACTTCATCAATAATGTATACTTTATATTCTACAGCACTTGGAGCATATTTTACTTTATCTCTAATATCTCGAATTTCATCTACACCGTTATTTGAAGCCGCATCAATTTCTAATACATCTGAAATAGATCCTTGTGTAATCCCCAAACAAGAAGGACATTCATTACAAGGTTCAGCTACCGGAGCATGTTCACAGTTGATTGCTTTTGCAAATACTTTTGCAATTGTCGTTTTTCCTGTTCCCCTCGGCCCAGAAAATAAATAAGCATGTGAAACTTTCTCTTGAAGAAGGGCATTTTGCAACGTTTTTGTCACGTGCTTTTGACCAACTACATCTTCAAATTTTTGCGGTCTCCATGTTCGGTATAACGCTTGGTATGACACGAAAATACGGCCTCCCTCAAAGGTTATTATCTCATTTATTATAACCCATTCTGTTTATAGATTCCAAAAGTTATTTTCTATACAAAAAACCCACCTTAGTATTAAGGTGAGTTTTGTATACATATATAACTGCCGTGCACCTTCTGTCGATTACGTACCATAAGCGTTACTCAAGCAGTTAGCTCGGTTCAGGCACTCCTGCGGCACACGAGAAGACCCGCTTATTGCTGCTTCCTTCCGGACCTGACAAGGTTCACGGGGTCCCGTTGCGCAGGACCCAAACGTCAACACCACTTACTTAAGGCAGACCTTACAGCAGCATAACCTCGAGAAGGGATTCGGCCTCGCTAGAGCGGATTGCGAGTATAGGGCACCGCTACCTCCCCGCTTAGCACGGCAAAGTTAAAACCAATATTCGGTTGCCTTCATTAAAAGGCATTATCAGTATAACTTGTTTTTTTATAAAATGCAAATACGTTAATTCTCGTTACTTTTCTCTAATTTTTTTATTGCTTTTCTTTTTTTACGAAGCTCTCTAAAAAAGTTTGTTAACAAAGTACCGCATTCTTCTTCTAACACACCAGCAACTACCTCGCATTGATGATTAAAACGTTCATCCGTTAAAAGATTCATCAACGTCCCTGCACATCCACCTTTCGGATCACTTGCACCATATACAACTCGCTTCACTCGTGATAAAACAATTCCACCCGCACACATCGGACAAGGCTCTAATGTTACATATAACGTCGCATCTTCTAAACGCCATGTCCCTAATTTTTTGCACGCCTCATCAATAGCTAATAACTCAGCGTGAGCTATTGATCTTTGTTCAGTTTCTCTTAAATTATGAGCAACACTAATTACTTCACCATCTAACACTATAACTGCACCAATCGGTACTTCTTGTATTGCCTCTGCTTTTTTAGCCCCTTCTATTGCTAACTGCATAAAATAAATATCTTGATCGTGTTCCATACCATAGTCCTTTCATCACAAATAAAATACACTTATTTCCATTCACTGCACATGGGATAACTTTTACAAATTCAATCCACCCTAATAAAAAAGAGAGGGGATTACATATGAAGAATACTGCCTTACTCATTATCGATATGATTAATGATTTTCAATTTTCACACGGGCCCATCTTAGCCAAAAAATGCGAAATTATAACAAACCCCATTTTACAATTAAAGAACACAATGAAATCCTTTGGCTACCCCATAATTTATGTTAATGACCATTATCAACTTTGGAGATCTGATATTGACCAACTAATTACTCATTGTACAAATGAATATAGTGAAAATATCATTCATAAGATTGCTCCAAATTCTGATGATTACATTTTTATTAAACCACATTACTCTGCTTTTTATGAAACACCTTTAAATTCTTTATTAGGCTATTTAAAAATAGAAAATCTAATATTAACAGGAGTCGCCGGGAATATATGTATCCTCTTTACAGCTAACGACGCTCATATGAGAAATTATACACTGTATGTACCACAGGACTGTATTGCCTCTAATCATGATCAGGATAATCTGCATGCTTTAAAAATAATGGAATCCACATTAAAAGCAAATATAGTACCGTCATCTCAAATAAAAATTAATTAATACATATATCTATTTTCTAACTTTTTATATCAAATTAACCCGCTCGCTTCCCTCTTGTGCTACAATAATTCTGTTTTGTGTTTTTAGTAGTCACGGTAAATCACTGATTGAAAGGAGGAAACAGCGTGACCGGAGTACCTTTTATCACGGTTGAAGGACCAATTGGTGTTGGAAAAACCTCACTTGCGAAGGCAATTTCAACTCACATGCAACTCCACTTACTAAAAGAGATTGTTGATGAAAATCCTTTTTTAGGAAAATTCTATGAAGACATCGACGAATGGAGTTTTCAAACAGAGATGTTCTTTCTTTGTAATAGATACAAACAATTAGAAGATATTAACATAAAGTATTTGAATCAAAGGAAGCCAGTAGTAGCGGATTATCATATATTTAAAAATTTAATTTTCGCATCCCGTACATTAAAGAATTCTCAATACGACAAGTACATGCAAATCTATCGTATCCTTACACAAGATATGCCTGTACCAAACGTTATCGTTTATTTAACAGCTAGCTTGGAAACATTACAAACACGAATTGCGATGCGCGGAAGAGAATTCGAAAAAAATATGGATCCAAATTACTTACTACAGCTCACAAAAGATTACGAAACAGCAATGGATACTTTCAAAAAGGATCATCCAGATATCCCAGTATTGAAATTTAACGGAGACGATATGGATTTTGTAAAAAATCCTGATGATTTAAACGTCATCATATCCGCCCTTCAAAATACTCTCTTAAAGGAGTCGAAATAACAATGAATTTAAGACAAAAATATGATATACCAAATGACGCAGTAATCACTATTGCTGGAACAGTAGGTGTCGGAAAATCAACTATGACAACTGCATTAGCTAACGCTTTAGGTTATCGCACATCATTTGAAAAGGTAGATTCGAACCCGTATTTGGACAAGTTCTATGCTGATTTCACACGCTGGAGCTTCCACTTGCAAGTGTACTTTTTAGCAGAACGATTTAAAGAACAAAAAAGAATTTTTGAATACGGTGGCGGTTTCGTTCAAGATCGCTCTATCTATGAAGACACTGGAATTTTTGCAAAGATGCATCATGAAAAAGGTACAATGACGGAAACTGATTATGAAACATACAAAGGTTTATTTGACGCTATGGTCATGACTCCTTACTTCCCTCATCCTGATTTATTAATTTACTTAGAAGGTTCTTTCGATGATATTGTTGATCGTATCCAAGAACGCGGACGTCCGATGGAACAACAAACACCAATTGAGTATTGGAAAGAGATGCATGGCCGTTACGAAAACTGGATTAATAACTTTAATGCATGCCCTGTTTTACGATTAAACATTAATGAATACGATATTTTAAAAGACGGTGATTCAATTGAACCAATCATTAAAAAAATTGGCCATTTTTTAAAACAAACACGTAAACTTGTAAAATAAAAAACCCGTGCATACGCACGGGTTTTTCTATTAAATTACTTCTTTTTTGTCGGAGCAATAATTTCACTCTCAGGTTTTCCAGCGTTAATACGCTGACGAACAGTACTTGTACTAATATCGTATGTTTCAGCAATCTCTTTAACAGTCATTTCTTTCCCGTTAATCACTGCTGTTAATACTTTACCTGTACGTTTTGGAGCTGCTTCTTTCTTTACAGCTTCTTTTTCAACTTTTTTTGGCGCCTCTACTTTTGTCGCAGTTTGCTTTACATCACAAGTGCAACCACAAAGTTTACGGAATGTATCATCGCTTATAATGCGTGACACATTTGCACCACTGTTTAAAATTCTATTGTTCTTACAGACAGGACATTGTACATAATATAAAGTTTTTCCATCTAAAGGAAACGTTTGTATAATAAGATCCATGTTGACTCCTTTCATATCTATGAAGATACTCATCGGAATATGAGTGTGTAATAAGGAGAAAATCGCCCTACACCATACTTTATGATTGGTTTTAAAATAAAAACTCGTTACGTGTTGGTAACGAGTTCTCCAATCTCCACTTATATGCGCTGTTGTCAATTATATCTGGAGGAGGTAGAGGGATTCGAACCCCCGCGCGACTCTCGCCGCCTGTCGGTTTTCAAGACCGATCCCTTCAGCCAGACTTGGGTATACCTCCATATTGACATCAAATATAATATCAAAAGAAAAACAGTTAGTCAACCCTACTAAAATAAATTATGAGGAAAGGGGAAATTTACCTTTCCCCTCCTACATTTCAGCACTGACAATGCTCATAATTACCAATCACTCATACCGATGAATGTTTAAATTTACTTAATAACTGCTTTTCCTCCCATATAAGGGCGAAGAACTTCTGGAATTATAATTGTACCATCTTCTTGTTGGTAGTTCTCTAAAATAGCTGCAACCGTACGACCAATTGCAAGACCAGATCCATTTAATGTATGAACATGTTCTGGTTTTCCGTTTGGCTCACGACGGAAACGGATATTTGCACGTCTCGCTTGGAAAGCCTCAAAATTACTACAAGAAGAAATTTCACGATATGTGCCATAGCTTGGAATCCATACTTCGATATCGTATTTCTTCGCTGCTGTAAACCCTAAATCGCCTGTGCACATGCTCATAACGCGATATGGCAACTCTAATAATTGTAACACGCGTTCTGCATCATTTGTTAGTTTTTCTAACTCTTCATAAGAATCTTCTGGTTTTACGAACTTTACAAGCTCTACTTTATTGAACTGATGCTGACGAATTAAGCCACGTGTATCACGACCAGCTGAACCCGCTTCAGAACGGAAACAAGAGCTAAATGCAGCATATCGTATAGGCAATTGATCTTTATTTAAGATTTCATCACGATGCATGTTCGTTACAGGTACTTCAGCTGTTGGAATTAAGAAGTAATCTTCACTTTCAATACGGAATGCATCTTCTTCAAATTTCGGAAGTTGTCCTGTTCCTGTCATACTTGCACGGTTTACCATATACGGAGGTAATACTTCTTCGTATCCATGCTCGTCAGTATGAAGATCAAGCATAAAGCTAATTAAAGCACGCTCTAATCTCGCGCCAGCACCTTTATAAAACACGAAGCGGCTTCCCGTTACTTTCCCAGCACGCTCAAAATCTAAAATCCCTAAATCTGTAGCAAGATCCCAATGTGGTTTTGGTTCATAAGCAAATTCTTTCACTTCTCCCCAAGTACGTGCTACTACATTATCATCTTCTGTTTCACCAACTGGAGCAGATTCATGAGGAATATTTGGAATAGATAACATTAATCTTTCTAAATCTTCTTCAACTGTACGAAGTTCATTATCAAGATCTTTTACTTTTTCTCCAACTTCACGCATTTCTAGAATTAGAGCTTCTGCATCTTTCTTTTCACGCTTCAATACAGAGATTTGTTGAGATACTTCATTACGTTTACTTTTTAGTTCCTCTGTTTGAACAAGTAATTCTCTTCTTCTCGTATCCAGCTCTTCAAAGCGACCAAAATCAGTTAAATCTTCGCCTCTATGCTGCAACTTTGCTTTTACTTCTTCAAAATTTGTACGTAAAAATTTAATATCAAGCATTATATACTCCTCCTTTTATTTTATAAAACACAAAAAACTCCCGTCCCTATATAAAGGGACGGGAGTTAACCCGCGTTGCCACCCTAGTTGAAAGCATTACCGCTTTCCTCTCAAGTAGAAATAACGGCTCTTCACCGGGAATGTTTACTAATCATAAAGATATTCCACATTCCATTCCAGGATGGATTCACAAACTGTTTCTATCGATTTCCACCAACCATCGACTCTCTATAAGAAACGGCATTTGTTACTACTTCCTATCAACACGCTTATTTTATAAAATTGTTACCATCAATTTACTATAATCTTATACAAGTTGCAAGTTACTTAGACAACTTTTTTCATTTTCGCTTCTTTTACCATTTCTACAAAGTATGCTGTGACACGATGATCATCCGTTAATTCCGGATGGAATGAAGCAGCTAAAAACTGATTTTGTTTTACTGCTACCATTCGGTCACCATGTGTAGAAAGTACTTCAACATCATCAGCTACATTTACAACATACGGAGCACGGATAAATACACCAATAAATTCTTCTCCTACACCTTTAATTGAAAGTGCGACTTCAAAGCTATCTTTTTGGCGTCCGAACGCATTGCGTTCTACTGTAATATCCATAGCACCAATATGTGCTTCTTCATAGCCAATAAGTGTTTTTGCAAGAAGAATCATACCTGCACATGTACCAAACATTGGTTTACCAGACTTCGCGAATGTACGAAGTGGTTCCATGAAAGCATACTTATCAATAAGACGGCGCATTGTTGTACTTTCACCGCCTGGTAAAATAAGACCATCAATCTCTTCAAGTTGCTCTATACGCTTTACAACAACAGCTTCTGCACCACTTGCTTCAACTGATTTTATATGCTCACGAACTGCACCTTGAAGACCTAGCACACCGATTTTCACCATTTTAAAGTTCTCCTTCAATTACCATCCACGCTCTTGCATGCGTTGTTCTGGTAATAACGTTGAAATTTCGATACCTTTCATTGCATTACCTAATCCTTTAGAAAGGCTTGCAATTAGTTCGTAATCCTCATAATGAGTCGTCGCTTCAACGATTGCGCGTGCAAATTTCTCTGGATTTTCTGATTTGAAGATACCAGATCCTACGAATACACCATCCGCACCAAGTTGCATCATTAACGCTGCATCTGCTGGTGTTGCTACACCACCTGCTGCGAAGTTTACAACTGGCAAACGACCAAGGCGTTTAATTTCAAGTAGTACTTCATAAGGAGCACCAGTATTTTTTGCATATGTCATTAACTCATCTTCACGTAGACTTGCAACTTGACGGATTTCTGCATTGACTTGGCGCATATGACGCACTGCCTCTACAATGTTTCCTGTTCCTGGTTCACCTTTTGTACGAAGCATAGATGCACCTTCTGCAATACGACGCGCAGCTTCTCCGATATCACGGCAACCACATACAAACGGAACTGTGTAATCACGTTTATTTAAATGGTATACTTCATCAGCAGGAGTTAATACTTCACTCTCATCGATATAGTCTACCCCTAATGATTCTAATACACGTGCTTCTACAAGATGACCGATACGGCATTTTGCCATAACCGGAATTGAAACAGCACCCATAACTTCTTCAACGATTGTTGGGTCTGCCATACGAGAAACGCCACCTGCTGCACGAATATCTGCTGGTACACGCTCTAGTGCCATAACAGCAACTGCGCCTGCCTCTTCTGCAATTTTTGCTTGTTCAGCGTTAATTACGTCCATAATAACGCCGCCTTTTTGCATTTCTGCCATTCCACGTTTTACACGTTCTGTCCCTGTTACATTTGTCATGTTACAAAAACCCCCCTAGGTGAATTGCTTTTCCCCGTTAAAGGCGAAAATTAAGAATACTCTTACATTCTACCACTAACTATCAGATGCTTGTCTACTACTTTTTCATAAAGTCGGTATGAAAAATAGGAATAAGAAAAAGCCCCTACAATGAGGAGCTTTTAAAACCAACCTTTTACTGTATCAACAGCACTATTCCATATACTACCAAAGAAAGAACCTATTCCGCGCATAGAGCGAGTAAACCAATTCGCTTCCTCTACTGCAGACGTTGTTACAAGATCTATTTGTAATGACTTACCAGATAAAAATCCAGGGTCATTCGCATCTTTTGGTGTGATTACCATTTGGCCAAGTGCAGCTCCCTTTTTAATAGGTGCTTCTTGTCCCTTGTTTGCTTCTTTTAATTCTGTTTTATAAACATCTTTACTTCCTTTTGGCACTGGAAGTGAAACAGCTTGTTTTGTTTGAACTGCTACATCTTTATCTTTAGCATTTTCTACTCGTACTGTTTCTTGTCCTTTTACTGAAGAATCTTTTTTATACATTTGCTTCATTTCAAAGTTAGCAAATCCATAATCATATAGCTTCTTTGTTTCATCAAAACGTGCTGTATGAGAACTCGTTTTAATAACTACAGAAATAAAACGCATACCGTTTCTTTCAACCGTACCAGTGAAGCAATCCCCTGCTTCTGGAGTCGAGCCTGTTTTCAGGCCATCTACGCCATCATATTGTTTCACTAAGCCCTTTAACATCCAGTTCCAGTTTGACATTGCAAATTTCTCTTTTTCTGGACGGAATTCTTTTTTCGGGATTTTTGCTGTATCTAACACTTTTGGATAATCTTTAATTAAATGTTGTGCTAAAGTTGCAACATCCTTTGCAGACATTTTATTTTCTTCATCCGCTGTTGTTCCTTCAGGATGCATTCCCTTTAAATCTTTATTCGTTAAACCTGTAGAATTGACAAATTTATAATTTTTCAACCCTAGTTCTTTTGATTTATCATTCATCATTTTTACGAAGTCTACTTCTTTACCTGCAATTGCTTCTGCTAATGCAATTGTTGCACCATTTGCAGAAAAGATTGCCATTGCTTCATATAACTCTTTTACTGTATAAGTGCCACCATTTTCTAATGCAACATTTGATAAAGAAGCATCTTGTGAAACTTTATACGCATATTCAGAAACCTTAACTTTTTGATCCCACTTAAGTTTTCCTTTATCCACTGCTTCATGAACTAAATACTCACTCATCATCTTTGTCATACTAGCAATTGATAATAATTCATCTGCATTCTTTTGATATAAAATTTTCCCAGAATTCGCTTCAACTAAAATTGCTGCACCTGCTTCAATGTTTAAAGCAGCTCCTGTTTCTGCTGATGCATTGCTATATGGTAACAACATACTACAAGCTAGTGTAAGCATTGTTACTAAAGCAACGAATCTTTTGCAAAACATACCTTTCACTTTTGCTACCCCCAATATCTATGTACTCACATAACCGTTATTCTAACATAATCAAAAAAAAATAGACAGAGATATCAAATCTCCGTCTATTTGTATATAAGACATTATAATGAGTAGTTTGGAGCCTCTTTTGTAATTTGTACGTGATGAGGGTGGCTTTCACGTAAACCAGCACCTGACATACGAATGAATTGTGCATTCTCACGTAAGAACTCTAAATTCTGCGCTCCGCAATATCCCATACCGGCACGTAATCCACCAACTAATTGATGAACTGTATCTGCTAAAGGTCCTTTATATGGTACTCGACCTTCAATACCTTCTGGAACAAGTTTTTTATTTCCTTCTTGGAAGTAACGGTCTTTACTTCCTTTTTCCATCGCTCCGACAGAACCCATACCACGATATACTTTAAATTGACGACCTTGGTAAATTTCAGTTTCTCCAGGGCTTTCAGCAACACCAGCAAACATACTACCTAGCATAACAACGTGTGCTCCTGCTGCTAAAGCTTTTACCATGTCACCAGAGTACTTAACGCCACCATCAGCAATAACTGGAATACCGTGTTTACGAGCTTCTGTTGCACAATCATAAACTGCTGTTAATTGTGGTACACCCACGCCAGCTACAACGCGTGTCGTACAAATAGAGCCTGGCCCAATACCAACTTTAACTACGTTTGCACCTGCTTCAATTAATGCTTTCGTTGCTTCAGCAGTAGCAACATTTCCAGCGATAATATTTAGTGCTGGATATTTCGCACGAACTTCTTTTACTTTATCAATAACACCTTGAGAATGTCCATGAGCTGTATCAAGTACGATTGCATCTACGCTAGCTTTTACTAATGCGTCGATACGAAGCATAGCATCAGCCGTTACACCAACCGCTGCTCCAACTAATAAGCGTCCTTGCTTATCCTTCGCAGAATTTGGGAATTCAATTACTTTTTCGATATCTTTTATTGTAATAAGCCCTTGTAATACACCGTTGTTATCAACGAGAGGGAGTTTTTCAATCTTGTACTTTTGTAGGATCTTTTCAGCTTCTTCCAGCGTTGTACCAACTGGAGCTGTAATTAGCTTTTCTTTTGTCATTACGTCGGAAATTTTGATTGAGTAGTCTTGGATAAAACGCATATCACGGTTTGTAATAATACCAACTAATTTTCGCTCGTCTAAATTATTTACAACCGGTACACCTGAGATACGGTATTTTCCCATAAGATGCTCTGCATCATATACTTGATGTTCTGGAGTTAAAAAGAAAGGATCTGAAATAACGCCACTTTCAGAACGTTTTACTTTATCAACTTGCTCCGCTTGTTGTTCAATAGACATGTTTTTATGAATAATTCCTAAACCGCCTTGACGAGCCATTGCAATAGCCATATCAGCTTCTGTTACTGTATCCATTCCTGCACTAATTAACGGGATATTTAACTGTAAGCTTTCAGATAAAACTGTTTTAACACTTACTTCTCTTGGTAGTACATCTGACTTTGCTGGTACAAGTAATACGTCATCAAAAGTCAAACCTTCTTTAACAAATTTAGATTCCCACATAATTGTTCCCCCCATGATACCAGAAATTATTATTAGTAGCTTATCAATTGGTTAAAATACTGTCAAGGACGTATATATATGTTAGAATTTTTAGACAATAAAAGGAGCGTAATATATGCATCAAACACATTGTACTTGGCAGCAATTAAGTTTCTTCTTTTCATCTCAAAATGTACAACGTTATCTTGCCCGTTGCTATGAAAAATCCTCCATACAAGATGCCGAAAAAAAAAGTTTTGAAAATTGTTATCCCTTTATTTATTACTTAGAACACGGGAAAAACTATTATGAATTATATAAGGTAGCCCCCTTTTCGATTCAGCCAATGTTATTGTTTTATGGAATAAGCCAACTTTTTAAAGCCTGCTTACTAACTATTGATCCTAACTATCCAGAATCCACTACTGTTTTAGCTCATGGTGTTACGACTCGTAAACGAAAAAAACAGGGGTATCAATTTTTAGAAGATGAGGTGAAGGTGCAAAAAAATGGATTATTTACTCATATTGCAGAACAGCTGTTTCACATGAAACACTTAGAAGCAGAGAAGTTTAACATGCTAGATCTAATGGGAAATATTCCTGAATTACAAAATTTATTTCGCTATAGTCAAAGAGGGGCCACTTTATATAAAATCGATTCAACAAATACAAATGAACTTTCCTTTTCGGTCAACATACTAGATCGACTCCATATGACTACAGAAAGATTTTCACGTTACATTGAATCAACGTGTAAGCATTTATCCATACAACATGTTCCCGGGAAAACGAGCGGATCGAATTTGCTTTTTACAGCCCCTATCCAATCGTGGAATCCTATATATAGTACGCCCTTATACTACGAATATCTTGCTGATACTTATTACTTACCAATTACAACTGACCCGAGAAATCCTAAACCAGTATTACCTGAACTTCTTGTTCATTATTTATTGCTCTACAATTTAAGTATGATTTCTAGATACGAAACAGATTGGTGGTATGATTTACTTGGGAGTTATGGCTCTGAAGATTACCCATTTATTTATCAATTTCTTACTATTTCTGCTCAAAAAATCCCTTACTATATTTCGTCTTTTTTACTAGCAGAACCGACCCTATTTCATGGGAAATAAAAAAACACAAGTCAAAAGACTTGTGTTTTTAATTGCTTGGCGACGTCCTACTCTCACAGGGACAAGGTCCCAACT
>NZ_JAKVPU010000002.1:0-510075 GCF_022487605.1 Bacillus sp. ES1-5
GCATTTAAAATACGTCCCTTTACTTCACGACTTTTGGCAAATCGAACAAGACCTAGTTTCGGCAATTTCATTTTGTTCCCCACAACAGCGATGTTTTCATTTGTTTGTTTTGTGGTATAAGATTGTACGTTGTTCTTTTTAGATTTGAAACGCGGGGCGCTGTTTTGTTTTTTAAAAAAGCGCGTATAAGCATCCGCAAGGTTGCGAACAGACGATTGAATAGCAATACTATCCACTTCTTTTAGCCAAACAAATTCTTTCTTCATGGCAGGAAGTTTGGCAGAGCATGTACCATATGTCAAACCTTTTCCTGTTTCTTTGTATGCATTATCCCATAGAGATAGGAAGTGATTGAATACAAAACGAGAACAACCAATCGTTTTATTGATCAGGATCGCTTGTGCTTTATTTGGATAGATACGAAATTTATACGCTTTATTGATCATCCTTCGTTTCACCTCCATTTCGATATATGTCTATTATACAACAAACATACATTCGATTGATAGTGAAGTGATTATGACAAATTGTCCGGTAACACTTTACATATGTCGAACAATTAAGATGAATTGCCATCTCTTGTTCGATGCCAATTCATCTCCCACCTACTCGCTGGGCTACGTCCTTCACGCTCCTTGAGGAAGGAGTCTTCTTGGCTAAATTGATAAAAAAGTGGACATACTAATCAAGTAGAGGTGATGATAATATGTCTACTAATGATTATGTTCGCTTTGTGACACAGCAGTTTGTGTCGTATATGGATGCTCCAAAAGAAGATCGTAAACAAAAGAAAGAACAACGCCGTGCTGAAAAAGAGCCATTTATGAATAAGTGGTTTGGTGTTATGCCGCTTAGTGCTGCTTTGTTTTATCGAAACGTAAAAAATAAAAGAAAAAAATCAAGTTAACGATTTCGTAATATGTGTAGCGAAATGAAAATCCCCTAGTAGTATGATGCTACTAGGGGATTTTCATTTACTGCACGGATTCTTTTTCTTCTGTAACGGCATGTATTTTATTGTTTACCCAAACAAATCCAATTCCGATACAAATGGAAATGCCCCACCCAACAGCGGTCATAATTGCTCTCATTTCACCATAGCCATCTACACCGAAAACAGAGATGAAATAAATTTTTAAGAAGCTTTTTAATATGAATTGTAGGCCGAAAAATAGCGTTAAGTATTGTAGTGCTGGATAGATACGACTATCACGATACAGTTCACGACTTTTATCACGGTCATGGCCTTGCAATGCGGCAATATCTGCTGCGAAATATAACATAAGTGGTTTTTTTATAAAAATTGTACATATGACGATAATACCGAGTACGATGTGATAATACGCATCGTTCCACAACATTCGTTCAGCTGATCCAGATAATAGGTCTACTGTTGTATTAGAAATGAGTGTAATTAAAATAAAGAACCCTGTCACGTTAAACTGTTTTTCTTTTTTAAAGGTATACAGTGTATAAATAATCCCTGGAACAGAGGAAAGTAACATCGCGTAATAAGGATCGATATAAGGTTTTGCAAATTTCCAAATGAGGAATGGGATTACGAGATAAAAGACAAGATCTAATATAGCTTTTTTATTTTGATTCATATAAATCCTCCTTAAGTCATACATATATTTTATAATATAATTTCTGAAAATTGTATAAGGTTTAATGGGAAAAGAAAAAATATATTACTTTTTGAGGGATTAGTAGATTAAAAAAATTGCCCCTAGCGTAGTAAGTTTTTTTAGTATATAATAAAGGAAACGCTTTCATTTTTGGTTTGTTCACAAAATGGACGGAAAATCACATATTTACTATTGATATGTTGCTTTATAATGAAACTAATTAAATATACATGCATACAATATTGTGAAATAAATAACATAAATAATCTATATAAATGTAAACGTTATCAAAATAGAGAGGTGGAGACAATGAGTAAATTTTTCTTCAATCATAATCCAGCAACAGTAGAGGATGGAAGGCTTGTTAAGTATGCTGAAATTATTTATGGAGAAGGTGGCCGTTCTGTATTAGAAAATTTAATGGTGAAGGCATCTATCAGATTGCGTGATCGTTATCCGAATAAATCTGACGAGCAGATCTCGAACCTAGTAAATAAAGGCATCCATGATATGTTTCAAAAATACGTGAGTGAGTAAGAGTAGCCAATGGCTGCTCTTATTTTTTTGTATAAGGATTGTATCTCTTGCTGAAAATAAGGGGGTATTTTGAAAGATATAAAAAGGGGTGAAAAGATGAGCAATGGAATTGGCCGTTCAAAAGAAAATCTTCCAACTGATGCAAATCATGTGAGTGCAAAGGATCGTGCGTATCAAAAACGTATGGCAAAGCAAAAACAACAAGAGCGTAATGAAGATAGAGAGTAACTCAAAATAAAGCTCCTTCTAAAACAGAAGGGGCTTTTTAAGAAAGAAAATGATTCGCGGTAACATAAAAGAGTCCGCCGTTAATAATTTGCACTGTAATGCGGGGTTCATATTGTTCTTGCAAGGCTTGTTTTTCAATTTCATAGCTTTCAGGAAGTTCATCACTTTCTTCATAAAAACGATTTAAAAGGTCTAAATCGTGATTCCAGCGCACTCTTGCTTCTTTCGCCCACGTATGGTCATCTTCTGCAATTATATTCTTTAAAGCATCCTCTATACGTTGTAAACCGCTTTGCGGTTTAATGATAGGCGAGAGCGTAAAACAAAAGTCAGGTATTTTTGGTGTAAGTTTAATTTTAGCTAATGTTTCATGAAAGTTTGCAATCATTGTGCCAGAAATGAGATGAATACCAATAGAGTGAAGAATGTCTTTTTTTCGATCACATTGATAGGAAACTTTAATATTTACACCGAGCCAAGGATGGAGTGGTGTATGCGTTGCCCCGCTATGCCGTACTTCCTCATATAAACGTATGTAAGAGCCTAATTCTTTTGTCGTTTGGAAAATTTGATGAAGACGTGGTGAACCGTAGTGAATAAGCTCACCATCGCTTTCTTCACTTTCTGGATTTGTAAGAAGAGTAAGGCGCATCGGATTCGGTACGCCTCCTGTTTTCTCAAGATAGTGCCAATAAAAAGGGCGATTCATTAATAATTTATCCATCTCAATTGTTAACTGTACGTCTAATAGATGAGGGGAGCGCTGCAAAATTTCACAGTTATTCGCCTCGAAAAAATTGTATAAGTAATTATGAATTTCATGTTGCTGCATAGCCTTGCACCTCAGCTTCATTTCGTTTCGCGAAGTCGATAATAGATGTTAAGTTTTCCATCTTAATTCGGATTTCTCCTTCGCTTTTTGACTGCGCAAATATTTCTTGAATATGCGCGTCGATGTTTTTCATATTAATTCTCGTTAAAATTTCATCTAGTTCACCGATAACACGCTCGAATAAATTGATTTTTTCGTATAACAATTTCAAAATATGTTCTTCAACAGTATGCTTTGTAGCTAAGTTATAAATATGAACATCATTCTTTTGACCAAGACGGTGAATACGTCCGATTCTTTGCTCAAGGCGCATTGGGTTCCATGGTAAATCGTAATTGATCATATGGCTACAAAATTGTAAGTTAATTCCTTCACCACCAGCTTCCGTTGCGATTAACACTTGAGCACGGTTTTGGAAAAGCTCCTTCATCCAATCTTTTTTCCCGCGTTTAAACCCACCGCGGAATGGTACGGAAGAGATACCATGTTGTTGTAAAAACCATTGTAAATACATTTGCGAAGCTCTGTATTCCGTGAAGATGATGACCTTATCGTCAATTTCTTTTATAAGCTCTAGAGCTTTATTCGCTTTTGAGTTAAAAGGAATATGATTAATTTTGTCCATTAGCACATCAATATGCGGGTCTTTTATGTAATGTTCATTTTCCTTCTGTCGTTTTTCTACATGTTTTTTTAATGAATAGTAGACAGCCTCACGACTACTACACGCTTCCCGTTTTAAAGTTAACGATGAGAAAGCGGATGTGAAGGCGTCTTGTCCTCGCCAATTTTCAATCCCGTTATATAAAGCTTGCTCTTCTTCATTAAACTCAACGAAAATTGTACGTACATGTCTCTTTGGCCAATCAATTCCGGTATTATGACGTCGATTTCGGACCATCACTTTGTTAATAAGAGCTTTTAAATCTTCATCAGATTCGGCTGAACGATTTTTTGAAGCGTAATATTCTTCAAAGTTGGATTGATTGCCTAAATGTCCTGGCTTTAATAAAGAAACGAGGTTGAAAATTTCATCAATCTTATTTTGAACAGGCGTAGCAGTTAATAATAAACAAAATTTCTTTTTTAATCGCTGTGCAAATTCATAGTTTTTTGTTTTATTATTTTTAAGTTTATGTGCTTCATCGATAATAATAAGGTCATATTCTAAGTTCAAAACGATATCACGATGCGGTGAACGTTTTGCAGTATCAATTGATGATACAATCACATCGGCTTGTTCCCACGAGTAGCTTTTCTTTTGGGCTATAGCTGGAATAAAAAACTTTGTATTTAATTCGTATGCCCATTGTGATACGAGAGAGGCAGGGACGAGTATAAGTACTTTTTTCACAAGGCCGCGGACCATATATTCTTTTAAAATAAGCCCAGCTTCAATTGTTTTCCCAAGTCCCACTTCATCTGCTAGTATCGCTTTACCATTCATTTGTTCAATAACATTTTGAGCGACTTCTAATTGATGCGGAAGTGGTGTGAAATGAGATAAATGTTTCGGTGCTTGTAATCCATCGAAAGTAGGAACAAGTAATGATTTTTCTGTTTTATAAGCTAAATGATATAAATCCCAGTTTGTCCAAGGACCATCTTCGTTAATTCTATTTAAAAAATTGTTTTGCCACGTTCGATCTACGGAAATATCGACATTCATTACGACTCTCCCACCTTCTATAAACTAAAGTAATTATTAGAAAAATCTTTATTATATAAGCCTTGTAATAAGGCGCTATTACACATACTGAAAGTTAAAGAATAGGCAAAGATAAAGGGCTAAATTTTGAAAGTTGTATTTAATAAGATTAAGAATGAAAAATTCTAAATTATTTTTTATGCTAGAATATTGATGAAATATAGCGAATGATGTTAGGATAATGGTGTGAAATGTGTGGAATCTTTCGTATTTTATCCAAGAAAGTGATTTTTTATTTACGCTTTCATAAAAAAATATAATGAGATTCCGTATATCCTATCTTTTCAGAGTGAAAATGTTTAGATATGGCGAGCAACTTTTATTGATTTGTCAAAGCATAAGGGGGAGAGAGCATGATTACATTACAACGTACACCGTTATTTGATGTATACGCGAAGTATGGTGGAAAAACAATCGACTTCGGTGGTTGGGAATTACCAGTTCAATTTTCAAGCATTAAAGAAGAACATGAAGCTGTACGTACGGCTGCAGGTTTGTTCGATGTGTCTCATATGGGAGAAGTTGAGATAAAAGGTGTAGATAGTTTAGCATTTTTACAACGTGTTGTTACAAATGACGTTTCTACTTTAAAGGTAGGAGGCGCACAATATACAGCTATGTGCTACGAAAATGGTGGTACAGTAGATGATTTATTAATCTACAAACGTGGTGAAGAAGACTATTTATTAGTAATCAATGCATCAAATATCGAGAAAGATTACGAATGGTTAGCTAGCCATGTAATTGGCGATGCGACAGTAGTCAATGTTTCTAGTGAAGTTGCACAGCTTGCAATTCAAGGTCCAAAAGCAGAAGGCATTTTACAAAAAGTTGTGTCAGAAGATTTGAAAGAAATTAAGTTCTTTAAATTTAAAAACGATATTCTTGTAGATGGAATTCCAGCACTTGTATCTCGTACAGGTTACACAGGTGAAGATGGATTTGAAATTTACTGTAAGAGTGAAGATGCTGCAAAACTTTGGGAGAAACTTCTTGAAGTTGGAGCAGAAGAAGGCTTAAAAGCATGTGGTTTAGGTGCTCGTGATACACTTCGCTTCGAAGCAACATTACCACTTTATGGTCAAGAATTATCAAAAGATATTACACCGATTGAAGTTGGCATTGGCTTTGCGGTAAAACCAAATAAAGAAGCAGACTTCTTTGGAAAAGAAACGTTAAAAGAGCAAAAAGAAAACGGTGCGCCTCGTAAGTTAGTTGGCATCGAAGTAATCGAACGTGGAATTCCTCGTACACATTACCCTGTATTTATTGGAGAAGAAAAAATCGGGGAAGTAACGAGTGGTACACAATCTCCAACGTTAAAGAAAAGCATTGGTTTAGCACTAATTGATGTAAAATACGCAGCAGTTGATACAGAAGTAGAAATTGAAATTCGTAATAAACGCGTCAAAGCAGTAGTTGTTCCAACACCATTTTATAAACGTTCAAAGTAACGGGGAGAGGGGTAGATTTCATGTTGCATCGTTATCTTCCAATGACAGAAGAAGACAAAAAAGAAATGTTACAAACGATCGGCGTTCAAACGATCGATGAGTTATTCTCTGATATTCCAGAGAGTGTTCGTTTTAAAGGGGATTTAAAAATTAAAGAAGCAAAATCAGAGCCAGAGCTTTTAAAAGAGTTAACTCAAATGGCTAGTAAAAATGCTAACTTAAAAGAGTACGCTTCTTTCTTAGGAGCAGGCGTATATGATCATTACGCTCCAGTAATTGTAGATCACGTTATCTCTCGCTCAGAATTTTATACAGCTTACACACCATACCAACCAGAAATTTCACAGGGGGAATTACAAGCAATCTTTGAATTCCAAACAATGATTTGTGAATTAACAGGAATGGATGTAGCAAACTCTTCTATGTACGACGGAGGTACAGCTTTAGCTGAAGCGGCGATGCTAGCAGCTGGCCATACTCGCAAAAAGAAAATTCTTGTATCTAGTGCAGTTCATCCAGAATCAAGAGCAGTACTTGAAACGTATGCAAAAGGTCAACATCTTGAAGTTGTTGAAATTAATCATAAAGATGGTGTAACAGATTTAGACGTATTACAAAGTGAAGTAGATGATACAGTTGCTTGTGTAATCGTTCAATATCCAAACTTCTTCGGACAAGTTGAAAAATTAGCTGATATTGAAAAAATCGTTCATCAACAAAAATCATTATTTATCGTTTCTTCAAATCCATTATCATTAGGCGCATTAACACCACCAGGGAAATTTGGTGCTGATATTGTAATCGGTGATGCACAACCATTTGGTATTCCAACGCAGTTTGGTGGACCACACTGTGGTTACTTTGCAACAACGAAAGCATTTATGCGTAAAATTCCAGGACGTCTTGTTGGACAAACTGTAGATTCAGATGGTAAACGTGGGTTTGTATTAACGTTACAAGCACGTGAACAGCATATTCGCCGTGACAAAGCGACGTCTAACATTTGTTCAAATCAAGCGTTAAATGCATTAGCGGCATCAGTTGCAATGACCGCACTTGGTAAACAAGGTGTGAAAGAAATGGCACGTCAAAATATTTCTAAAGCACAATATGCAAAACGTCAATTTGAAGCGCAAGGCTTCACAGTTACATTTGCTGGACCATTCTTCAATGAGTTTGTTGTAGATTGCAAGCGTCCAGTGAAAGAAGTAAACGATGCATTATTACAAAAGAATATTATCGGCGGTTACGATCTAGGCCGTGATTATAAAGAGCATGAGAACCATATGCTTGTAGCAGTAACTGAGCTTCGTACAAAAGAGGAAATTGACACACTTGTAAACGAAATGGGGGCTATCCAATGAAGAACCAAGACCAAGCACTTATCTTTGAAGTGAGTAAAGAAGGACGCATAGGATATAGCCTACCAAAATTAGATGTAGAAGAAGTGAAACTAGAAGATGTGTTTGAGAGCGATTATATTCGAGTAGAAGATGCTGAGCTACCAGAAGTATCTGAACTTGACATTATGCGCCACTATACAGCACTTTCAAACCGTAACCACGGTGTTGATTCTGGATTCTATCCACTTGGATCTTGTACGATGAAATATAATCCGAAAATTAATGAGAATGTAGCTCGTTTCGCAGGATTTGCAAATATTCATCCATTACAAGATGAAAAGACAGTACAAGGTGCAATGGAATTAATGTACGACTTACAAGAGCATTTAATTGAAATTACAGGTATGGATACCGTTACATTACAGCCAGCAGCTGGTGCACACGGAGAATGGACAGGCTTAATGTTAATTCGTGCATACCATGAAGCAAATGGTGACTTTAACCGTACGAAAGTAATTGTTCCTGACTCTGCTCACGGAACGAATCCAGCATCTGCAACTGTAGCTGGTTTTGAAACAATTACAGTAAAATCAAATGAACATGGTCTTGTTGACTTAGAAGATTTAAAACGTGTTGTAAACGAAGAAACAGCAGCACTTATGTTAACAAATCCTAATACATTAGGTCTATTCGAAGAAAATATTTTAGAAATGGCAGAAATCGTCCATAACGCAGGCGGTAAATTATACTATGATGGTGCAAACTTAAATGCGGTATTAAGCCAAGCGCGCCCAGGAGATATGGGATTTGACGTTGTGCATTTAAACCTTCATAAAACATTTACAGGTCCTCACGGCGGCGGTGGCCCAGGTTCGGGTCCAGTAGGTGTGAAAGCTGATTTAATTCCGTACTTACCAAAACCAATTTTAGAGAAAACGGAAAATGGCTATCACTTTAACTATGATCGTCCAGAAGCAATTGGGCGCGTAAAACCATTCTATGGTAACTTCGGAATTAACGTTCGTGCATACACATATATTCGTTCTATGGGTCCAGATGGACTACGTGCAGTAACGGAGTATGCGGTATTAAATGCGAACTATATGATGAGAAGATTAGCACCATTTTATGATCTTCCATTCGATAGACATTGTAAGCATGAGTTTGTATTATCAGGTCGTCGTCAAAAGAAACTTGGTGTACGTACATTAGATATCGCAAAACGCCTGCTTGATTTCGGTTACCATCCACCAACAATTTACTTCCCATTAAATGTGGAAGAATGTATTATGATTGAGCCGACAGAAACAGAATCAAAAGAAACATTAGATGGTTTCATTGATAAGATGATTCAAATTGCTAAAGAAGTAGAAGAAAATCCAGAAGTTGTACAAGAAGCGCCACATACAACGGTAATTAAACGTTTGGATGAAACATTGGCTGCACGTAAACCAGTTTTACGTTATGAAAAGCTAGCTCCTGTACAAGTTTGATTAGCATAACAAAGGAAGAACTCGCTATATGCGGGTTCTTTTTTTTGTATGGAGAATTTGTGCAGAATTAGTGAATAAAATGTTAAAAGTTTATATTTTTTGTTTCATAATGGCGTAAAGAAGCAGTTTCATAGGTGATTTTGTTGAAAAAGTCGGTTTGATAAAAGTATTTATTTTTGTTAGAATTTTATTGAAATTAAGAAGATGTAATGAGATAGAAATGACTCATTTTTATGTATATGTGAAAAAACGAGCAAGATGGGGGTGGAAATGTGGGATATCGGTGTTATAGAATGATATACCATTTAGAAAACGGAAAAACGATTAAAGATGTAAAAGAATTTTGTTATCGAGATCAAGGAAAAGTATTAGAAAGAGTAGCACATCGTGTAATGGATAATAGAGAAGTGACGGCAATTGATAAGAAAGGAACAATCATTTCAATAGCATGTGAGGACATTGTAAAGGTGGAACTTGATTACATAACAGAAAGTTAACCTTGAGTCATATCGAATTATTCGATACAATATACTGTTGAATGGTGACGAGAGAAGAGAGGAGTTTATTATGGGTAGTACAAGACACTTTTATATGTTTATCTTAGCGTTTGTTCTTGTTGTAGCATTAACGATTTATTTAATTATTGATAGCACTTGGTACAATACAGTTCATCCGGCGTTCCTTCTGTTTATGTATGTAGGAATTGCGGTAGTGAGTTTTGGAATGAGAGATGAGATGTTAGATCGCTTTGAAAAGTGATACATATATGAAAGACCAACAGGAAAATGTTGGTCTTTTTTTCTTGCCAAAAATAGGATGTCGTGTATATACTGTATATATAAGATATACACAGTATATACACACTGGAGGAAAACATGAATATTATTATTTCGAATTCTTCCCAAGACCCTATTTATGTGCAAATAAGAAAACAATTAAGCCAGCTTATTTTAAATGGTGGTTTAAAGGGCGGAGACCAATTACCGTCTATTCGTAGCTTAGCGAAGGAATTACAAATTAGTGTAATTACAACGAAGCGTGCGTACGAGGAGCTTGAAAAAGAAGGATATATAGAAACTGTTGCTGGGAAGGGGACTTATGTTTCACGTAAAAATAATGAAATACTAAAAGAACAAAGGCTACATCTATTGGAAAGTAAAGCGGAAGAGATTGTAAATGAAAGTAAAGCGTTGCAGCTTTCACTTGAAGATTTACAGCAGATGATTGCGTGTTTATATGAGGGGGAATAAGAGATGTTAGAGCTAAAAAACGTTTGTAAAAGTTATCAAGATTTTGCAGTGAAAAATATAAGTTTTACATTACCACGAGGATATATTATGGGATTTGTTGGACCAAATGGAGCCGGGAAAAGTACGACGATCAAAATGATTATGAATTTAATTAGAAAAGATAGTGGCGATATAAAAATTTTTGGTAAAGACAATAAGAAATCCGAGAAGGAAATAAAACAAAATATTGGTTTTGTATATGATGAAAATCATTACTATGAAGATTTAACGTGTGAACAAATGAAACGTATTATTGCACCGTTATATAAAAAGTGGGACGAAGAGCAATACAAATCGTATATGCACAGATTACAAGTTCCGAAGTATAAAAAAATTAAAGAACTCTCAAAAGGGATGAAAATGAAATTTGCGATTGCCATTGCACTTTCACATCACGCGGAGTGTATCATTATGGATGAACCGACAGCAGGGTTAGATCCAGTTGTTCGAAGTGAATTACTTGATATGTTGCAAGAAATTGTAATGGAGGATGAAGTATCCGTATTATTCTCAACGCACATTACAACAGACTTAGAACGCATCGCAGATTATATTACGTTCATCAATGATGGAGAAATTATATTTACTGGTGAGAAAGATGAACTAATGGAGCACTACATAATTGTAAAAGGAAGTAATGATTTATTAGACCGAGAAGGAAAAGAGCTATTGGTTGGATTACGAAAAAATAAATTTGGTTTCGAAGGTTTAGCGAAGGATAAACAAGCAATTATCGATTGGTTTGGAAATGAGGTTGTACTAGAAAAGCCTACATTAGATGATATTATCGTTTACACCGCGAAAGGGAGAGGTGCTTATGCGTCAGCTCGTATATAAAGATTTGTTCTTTTTTCGGGTAACGTGGTTAGTGAATTTTGTTATGCCCCTTGTGTTATTTATGTTAGATCCAAGTGGTGAAGGGTTATTTCCGATGAGTTGTCTATTTATAACACTTTCTTCGGTTATGACGTTAATCTTTATGGATGAAAGGAATAAAAGTGACATTATTATAAATAGTTTACCGGTAAATCGAAAGGATATCGTCATTGCTAGATATATTTCCTGTGCAATATTCATTGTAGGTGGCATGCTCTCTACGATGTTAGTTGTTTTTCTTATAAGAGGCATTGTGGTCATTGGTGATATCGGTGCCTATCATCCTAATTTATACATTGAAATTCCATGGTATGAAGTAATAAATGGAGCTATTTACGCCTTGTTTTTTGTTGTGATACTTTTCCCTAGTTATTACGGTACAAAATCGAAGGTAGTAAGAAGTATAGTATCAGCAGCATCAATGGGAGTGGGTGTAATTTTTTGGATGTTTATTAGTGATGGGCTGAATGAAACAGCACCTTCATTCATTGAGTGGATTATGAATCCTATGCATATTGGTGTATTTATAGTTGGATTCATAACATTAGTTAGTATTTATATCGCTTCTATGTTTCTTACAATTAAAATTTATGAAACGCGTGATTTATAGAGAGGGGAATTCATATGCAACAGTTGATTTTGAAGGAGTTTTTCTTACAGAAGAAGATGTTTCCTTTCTATTTTTTAATACCTATTTTATCTGTTTTTAGAAATTCCGTAGAACCGATGGGGATTGCAATAGGATTATTTATAACATGTAGTACGATTATATATATTTCTTTTTATTATGACGAGAAAAGTAAAATAGAAAAAGTGTTAGTGAGTTTGCCGATAATGAGAAAAGAGATAGTTATAGCTAAATATATTTCAAGCACATTATTTATTATAGTCGGTTTGAGCATAACTTCTATAGTCGTAATATTAGGAAATATTTTGTTGAACAGAGATATAGTTATTCCTGGATATGCAATATTTTCAGCAATAGTAGCAACTTTGATTTATTGTGTAGTAACGATACCTACTAATTACATTGGAGGATATAAAGCTATTACTGTCTTGAATGTGATTATGATTTTTCCTTTAATGGGTATGATTGGCCTTATGTGCAATATTTTTGGTGATGAAATAATTATGTTAAAAGTACTCCACTCTCAAGAGGCTACACTAGCAATGAGTTTTCTTGGTATCGGAGTGTTAGTAAGTATAGTCATATCAATGTTTCTCTCAATGAAAATGTTTCAGGAGGCAGAGTTATAGAAGGGACATTTTCATATTAGGAGGGTAAAGCATGATCAAGCAACTAGTTTTAAAAGATATGATGTTGCAAAGAAAGTTAGGATTTGTTGGTTTTATATGCTTGCTTTTCCTTTTAATTGTTGATTTTGGTAGCGAAAATTTTCTTATGACGCTTAGTATAACTATACCTATCCTTGGAACAATTTGGTCGACGAGTTATGAGGCTAGAAATAAGAGTGAAAAGATATTAAATAGTTTACCACTTCAACGTAAGGAAATTGTCATAGCAAAGTACATATTTGTAAGTATTTTAGTTGTTTTAGGTGTGATTTTCTCACTTTTGGTTGGTCTAATTCAGTTGCAAAATGAACATATAACTGGATTTATGCTGTGGGGAGCAATTCTCGGCGGAATAACGGGAGGATTGGTTTATAGCATGATCGTACTTCCAATTGAATTTTCGGTAGAATATGGCAGTTCGAAACAGGCTGCTTATTTTATGGGAATTATAGTTGGTGGATTAAGTGGAGTGATTGTAAGTAGTGTATGGTTAGATGTAGAGAATGCTTGGAGCACGAGTTTAGTCGTAAATGTTTGTTTTATAGCTGGGCTGCTTCTTTTATATATCATATCTATGTTATTTTCAATTAATTTGTATAGTGAGCGTGATTTGTAGGGGAGAGGAGAATAGTTTTGAAACAATTAATTTTAAAGGATTTTATTATTCAATGGAAATTTTTAATGTGGTACATACTATATCCTATTCTCTTTTATATGGCCTTCAAAGATACGGAAAATGTATTCATAATTATGTCGGTTATTTTTACAGTTATGGCAACGATAAAAACGTTTGAAGCCGATGGGAAAAATGAGAGTGAATTAATAGTAAATAGTTTACCGATATTGAAAAAAGAAATTGTATTTGCAAAATATGTCGTATCGATTATTATTCTTTTCATAAGCGTATCAATTGGTTGTTTTACGGTGGGGATGAAGAATGGGACTAATATATTTGAATTTATTGAAACGACAATGGTTGCTAGTATTAGCTTTATTTTAGTGTATTTAAGTTTGGTTTTACCGCTATCGTTTTGGCTAGGGTATAAGAAAACTATTTTTATTACGATAGTAATATTCATGGCAACGATTGTTGTTTTAGAAGCTTTGTTTCAAATCAACCTAGAACAAATTCAACTATATAACAGCGTGTTATTCGTTAGTTCAATATGCATGTTCATAGCATCTGTCTTCGTTTCAGTGAAATTGTATGAGAAGAGAGAATTTTAAAAGGTGCCCTATAAAAGGCACCTTCTTCAATAACGACAATATGAAAGTAAGAGTTTATAAACAGAGAGGCTATTCGGTACAACATCTTTTGGAGTATGTAATATAAAGCTGAAAACGATAACGAGAATGAGAAAGAGGAAAAATAAAAATAGGATCTGCTTATGTATAGAATTTTGCATATTATCCACTCCTTTTTTAGGTAGTATGTCCAAAAGAAAGGAGGGTATGAAAAATTTTAGGGGGAGAATGATGAACAAAAGAAAATGGTTATATAGAATAGGGATATTTTTATTTTCAATCGGTCTCATATTAGCAAATTTTTATTCAGATATACCATCGCCATTTCCTAATTTGCATAAGGGAATTGGTATAAGTATTGTCATAGTTGGTCTTCTTTGTCTTATCACATCAAACTTCTACAGAAAGTCTGAATGAATATAAAAAAGGACAGTTACTCTTTTTCAGAAGTACTGTCCTTTTTAAATAATGTATTCCATAGTTTGGCGATACTCCATATAATGACGATTGCAATGGAGGCAATAACTGACCAAACAATAGATGCAATTTCAAGTGCCATGTTAGGAAGAAATGTAAGAATGGATACGACTCTATGAAACAACCATTCTATTATATGAAAACTGATTTGCAATAGAATGACGATCCCGAGTGTAATCCATGCTAACATTTGTTTTCCTTTTTCTTTCCACATGACATTCACCTCACGTTAGCTTAATAGTTTTAAGCCAACAGCGCCACATAGAATGCAGCTTAAGAAGGCAAGACGACGCCAATCCGCTGATTCACGGAAAATAAGAATACCTAGAAGTGCACTTCCGGCAGTTCCGATTCCAGTCCAAATCGCGTAAGCAGTTCCCATCGGTAATGTGTTCATCGCGAGAGATAAGAAGAAGAAGCTTACGCCGAAGTTAGCGATTAAAATAACTTTTGGTGCCCAGCCTTTCTTTTCAGTGGCTACTTTCATAAAGAGTACACCAATAATTTCACAAATACCAGCTAGAATTAAAAATAACCAAGCCATTTTATGCGGCCTCCTTCGCTTCTTTTTCTTCTGTTACTCGTTTTAGCCCAATTACTCCGAAGAAGATTAAACCGATTAATAAAACTTTTACAATAGAGAAAGGTTCTCCGAAGACGAAAATTTCTGTAAGAACGATCCCACCAGCTCCAATTCCTGTAAAGACTGCGTATACAGTGCCGACAGGTAAATCTTTATAAGCTCTAAATAATAAGACGAAACTAATTGTAATTAATAACGCAACACCAGCCCATTCAAGTGGTGCCTCCGCTTTTTTAAGTCCAATGACCCAAAAGATTTCAATAATGCCAGCTATGATTACATAAATCCATGCCATATGTCATTTCTCCTTCCTACCAGTCGTTAGGTAAAGGGCTTAAAAACGACGCATTGCAAAGGAGCAATCCGTCAGTTTGAAAGACCTCGCCAAAATACTTGCCAAGAGGCGTTTAAACGAGTCTCAAAGCGATTTAAACCTGCAAATAGTAGTTCAACCATAAGTCCGTCCAGTAAGCATAGAAAAGCTTCTAGAGCGTCTTTTACTTCAATGTTATGCAGTTCACTTTGCTCGTTTGCCTGTTTAAATATAGGGAATAAAAGTTTTCCGACGTTTTCAATGTGAGCATTCGCTTTTTCGATAATTTGTACGCGGAATGCATCAGGCGGAAAATAGGAAGTTCGTAACCAAAACATTGATTCTTCACTTTCACCAAATCGTTTTGCGTAGCCCTTTAGTAACTGTAAGAGCAATTCTTCAGTAGACGAATTTGAAAACTTTTCGATATCGTCTGTGAAGCTCTGTAAATCTTTTTGAAGAGCGGATTCTAAGCATATAAAATATAGCTCTTCTTTTCCTTTAAAGTGTGCGTAAATCGATGGTTTTTTAATCCCGACTTCTTGAGCAATATTTGCCAATGAAGTTCCTTCATAGCCGT
Organism: Bacillus sp. ES1-5; assembly: GCF_022487605.1. Taxonomy (NCBI): domain Bacteria; kingdom Bacillati; phylum Bacillota; class Bacilli; order Caryophanales; family Bacillaceae; genus Bacillus; species Bacillus sp. ES1-5. The sequence goes on from NZ_JAKVPU010000002.1 coordinate 15,883, forward strand.
AGCGTGCGAAATGAGAAAGTGCTACAGCTTTAATGCGGTTTGCTGTCATTTTCATCCCCTACCTACCGTTCGTTAGGTTCATTATATGAGATGGAAAATATAAAGTCAATAGGTGAAGAGCTGAAAAAGAGCGCTATAGGTAACGCTCTTTTTTCAGACAGTATCTCGCTCAATTAAATGGAATGAAAGCTCTTCTGCGTTCCCGGCAATTTGCTCGCTTTGGATTTGTTTATGGAATAAAGAAAAAGCATGTGAGCCCATTGTAAGGCCGGGATGCTCAATTGTTGAAATTTCTAACGCCTTTGAAATTTCATGATTATCAAATCCAAGGATAGCAAGTTCTTCAGGGACTCGAATTCCATGTTTTCGCGCCTCTGTTAATAAACCAGCTGCAACTTGATCGTTCGCTGTAAAAATAGCGGTTGGGCGATTTTTCATGTTTAAAATGCGATGAAGTATTTTTGCACCATCCTGCATCGTATAGCATTGATGAAAAATCCAATCTGGATGTACCGTTTTACCTTCGTTATGAAGCGTATCAGCAAATGCTTTTTCGCGCTCCATAGAATTTGCACTCGTTTTTCTTGCTAAACAGATTCCAATTTTTTCATGGCCTTTACTGAGTAAATAGGCAGTGCCGAGACGGAAGCCTTCATAGTGATCTACGTAGACGGATGAAATGAGGGGATGCTTCATCTTTTCACATGAAATAATAGGGGCAAATTTTGCGAAAGGTTCAATTTGTTCCCAAGAACTCGTTCGAGAGCAAATAATCATTCCATCGAATTGTTTCATTTTCATCATTTCAAGAACACGAATCTCTTCGAGGCTATCGTAATTTGTTTGACATAAATTAATGTGATATCCAGCTGCTAACGCTTCGTTTCCGATTCCTTCAATAATGGTACTGAAGTATGGAAGATTAATGAAGGGGAGCATAACCCCGATTGTATATGTTTTTCCCTTTATTAAATGAATAGCATTTATATTTTTGGCATAGTTCAATTCTTCAACAGCATCTAGAACACGCTTACGTTTTTCTTCTTTTACGTAAGGGTGATTATTAAGGACGCGGGAAACAGTTGATATGGATACACCAGCGGTTTTTGCAATTTGTTTTATATTGGCCATATGTATCACCTCTTTCTCTTATTATAAGGGGAAAATAATAAGAATGAAAAAATCTTGACCTGAAAAGCTTTTCACAAACTATGTTATAAACATGACCTCTGTTATTCGCGTAACCTTTTTATTTGGGCGTGAGAATGATGGGGGGCTTTTTTGCGTCTATAATAGAGTTTTTGTCAAAATGTGTGAGAATAACGTAGAAAGTTTTCAAAGGGGGAGTTTGTTAATGAAGCGAATATGAATAGCATATAAACGCTTCATTCGTAAAGATAGCGGTATGAAGAAAGGGCGGAAACAAATTGAAAAAAAGAATCATTTGTTTCGTGTTTTCTAGTCTAGTACTAAGTTCATGTTCGTTTCAGCAAACGATGCAAGAAGAAAAAAATTTTGTGGGAACAACAGGGGGAGTGATGGATCGTGTTACGGATCCTATGCCGCTAAACGAGCTTCCGAAATATTTTCCAGTGAAATTTAAAGTTCCGGCGTTTTTACCGTATGACATTACGAGTGATGTGAAGGGGGAAGTCAGAACGATTGGGAAAAAGAACGCTGTCTTAATGATTAAATATAAACAGCGGGAGCCAGGTAGAAATGAGTATATTGAGTTAAATGTTGCGAACTTTCCTTATAGTTTTCCGGATCTCGTGGAAGAGAAGCGATTTCAAGAACAAATGAAATTGAATAGTGGAGCATTCGCTTATTTTAAAAATAAGGATGACTCTGGGCGAGGAGATGAATTTGCTACGCTTATTTGGAAAGAGAAAGGACTTGAATATCAGCTGCTGTATCGTAATGCACAAGAGAATGATAAAGATGTGATTAAGCAAAATTTATTATACATTGCGAATAATATGGAATGAAAAAACTAGCTGAATGATTCAGCTAGTTTTTGTATGTTATTATTTCTTTTTAATTTTTCCAGTCCACGTTTTGAATCCACCTTGTAATTGGTAGAAATCTTTGTAGCCTTGTTTTTTTAAGTATTGAGCTGCACGACCAGTACGGAATCCGCTTTGGCAGTATAAGTAAACTGGTTGATCTTTGCGAAGTTCTTTATGACGAAGGCGAATTTGTGATAACGGAATGTTACGTGCGCCTAAAATATGTCCTGCAGTATATTCGTCTGCTTCGCGAATATCGATAAGCTGTGCTTTACGGTAGCCAGCGCGAAACTCTTCTTCTGAAAGTGTTTTAATTAATTTTCTCTGATAGAAATACATCCATACAGTGTAGCCGATGAACGCTACGATTACGGCTAATAAAATAATCCAAGTTGTTGACACGATTCTATCGCTCCCTTTTTTCTTATCCTACTTTCAATATTATAATGACCGTATGTATTTATGCAACAGATTCATTTGCATAATAAGAAGAAATTTCGTATTCTTTCACAAATTTTGTCGAATTTGGTAGACTAGAGAATGTGAAAAATAATTGGTTATATGAGGTGCAGGATGGGAAAAGAAAAATGGTGTTATATTAACTCTGGTCAATGTTCGCCGGCATTTAATATGGCGTTAGATGAATGTTTATTAAATTGGCAAAGTGAAAAGAAAATGCCACCAACCATTCGTTTTTATGAATGGGAAGTACCAACATTAACAGTTGGGTATTTCCAGCGTGTTGAAAAAGATATTAATATGGATGTAGTTAACGAAAAGAAATATGGATTCGTTCGTCGTCAAACAGGCGGCAGGGGTGTACTACATGATAAAGAATTAACGTACAGTGTTATTGTGTCTGAAGATCATCCAAATATGCCAAAAACAGTTACAGAAGCGTATCGTATTATTTCGCAAGGTTTATTAGACGGTTTTAAGGCATTAGGATTAGAAGCATATTATGCAGTTCCAAAAACAGAAGCAGACCGTGAAAATTTAAAAAATCCACGTTCAGGCGTATGCTTTGATGCACCGTCTTGGTATGAAATTGTAGTAGAAGGAAGAAAAATCGCAGGTAGTGCTCAAACACGTCAAAAAGGTGTGATTTTACAGCACGGATCGATTCCGTTAGAAATAGATTTAGATGAATTATACGATCTGTTTTTATTCCCGAATGAACGTGTAAAAGAGCGTATGAAGAGTATGTTCTCTTCTAAAGCGGTAGCCATTAATGAATTAACAGACCGTACGTTTACAATCGAACAGTTAATTAAAGCGTTTGAGGTTGGGTTTGAAAAAGGATTAGATGTAGAGCTTGTTCCGTATGAATTAACAGAAGAACAGTTACATGAAGTGCAAACATTAGCAAAAGAGAAGTATGAAAGTAAGGAATGGAATTATAAAAAATAAGAGGTGGCAATTGCCACCTCTTATTTTTTATAGTAAATTAAGTACTTTTTCTACTTTGATTCCTTTATCTTGTAAAGAACGAAGGCGATTTACAACGTCCATAATTTCTTTGTCAAATGTAACGCTAATACCTTGGCTTTGTAGTTCTTTTTTTAAGCTTTCAATAGAATCATCTATGTCGATGCCAAGCTCGTAATCTTGACAAACTTCAATTGTCTTTTTCACGAGTTTCACATAATTTTCTTGTAGTTTTGTATTTGTTTCAGTCAAAGCAGGTTGCTTCGGTTTTGCAGGAGCGACCGGTGCTGTCTCTTGCTTTGTAACTGGAGTTGGTACTGCTTTTTTCATAGGTGCTGGAGTAGATAATTCCACAGCTGCTCCTACACTTACTGGCTTCGGTGTTGGTACCGGAGTAGGTTTAGGTGTTGCAGGTGTTTCTACTCGCGTAACAGGTTTTGGAGCAGGTGTAACTGCTTTTGGAGCTTCTACAACTACTTCTTTTTTCGGAGTAGGTTCTACAACTGTTTCTTCTTGCTCAGCAGCTTCTTTATTTTCTTTGCTCCACATAACGCGTTCAACTTCTAGAGAAACATTGTTTTTGTTCATCGCTGTTAATGTAACTTTACCAACTTCAGCGTTTCCAGTGAAATCAACAATTTTATAAATAACACTCTTGTTCCAATCCACGTTTCCGCTCAAAAATAATTCTTCGTTACATTTCGGCGTTAAGCCCTCGATTTTAATTTCTGCGTTTACACCGTTTTCACTATATACCATAATTAGCGAAGCATTTACATCTTCGTCTGCTAACATTAGTTCACGTACCATTTTGCCGGTGCGTACTTGCGTTTTCTTCTTAACTGACATCTAATTTCTCCTCTCAAAAATTCAGTAATATAAAAAAATCGTATAACGAAAAATAATTGCTCACGAAGATTTATGATACCGATAATAAAAGCATCACGTCAACAATTAACTTTAATTATTTTGCATTTTTCTTATTTTCTTTATGAAATTTTTCAATTTGTAAAATTAGACAGAAGAAAAACAGCCTTTTGAAAGGCTGTTAAAATTTAGATGTTTTATATAAAAATTTGTACAAAATATAAAAAGAAAGTGTAATAAGAGCACCTTGCCAAATAGATAAATTATAAAATAAGTACGGTTTCGTTTTAAAAAATACGTTTGAAAAAACTGATAAGACAAAAGGTACGAATATTGATAATAAGAGAATTGCTTTTTGTTTCCAGGAAACCAGTATTGTAAAAGAAAAACGTCTAAACAAGGAAAAAGTTATGAAAGTACCAATTGTTAAAACGATAGCAGATAATATTGTTCCAGGAATACTAAATGGAATTCCTGAAGTGTTTGTATCTGAAAATAGTTTTTGCATAAGAGTAGTGAATGTATCGTATCCAATTTGAATAGCTAATAATAAACTAACTGCAAATCCAATAACGGCAGCTTGTTGGAGAGAATTTTGATGTTCTGAAGAGCTAATCAATTCATCGCAGTAAGTTTTTAAATCTTCTCCGAAAATATCATGTGCATTTTTCCCGTTTTTTTGCGCTTCTAAAAGATGATCCAATATTTCTAAAAGTAATTCCTCCATTTGCTTTTGCGGGACGCTAGTAAGGCGTAAATAAATAAGCATATCACCATAAGCAGCTTCGTTTTCAGCTGTTAATAACTTTCTTTTTTCATTGTTTAACTTAATCAATTCTTTTTCAGTCATCGTATCGTCACTCCTTTTTAAAGGCTAAATATTCTTTTTTGAAGAAGATTTTGTATAGTGCATAGCAAGAGATGGCAAGTAAAGTGCCGATCCAAGGTGAGATTTGTAATGTAGTATAGGGCTGTTTAATAAATAAAAAGGAAATACCGATTAATAGTATCCATAGGCTATGGCGTATTAAAAAACTGCCTATATGCCTCCAAATAGTTGTTTTGTTTTTAAATAAATCAATGTTAATAAAGTCGAAAACAAAACGTATGATGAGATGTATGGACAGTATAAATGCAAGCAGATAAATGAAATCAATGTGTACAAATTTAAAACGTGTTTCATTTGAAAATAAGGGTAATACCAATGCAATTACGGAAGAAACAGCAAAGTATATCGCTAAAAGATAACTAGTTATAAATAAAGGAATCGATAATTGTTCCCATAAACTTTGCTTCGGTAGAGCTGCAATTATTTCATCACAGTATGCCTGTAAATCGTCGCCAAAAATATCATAAGCATTTTTTTCTTCTTGTTGGGCTTCAATGAGGTGATCTAGAATTTCAATTAGCAGTTCTTCCGCTTGGTATTCGGGCACTTTAGCTAAGCGAATGTATATTAACATGTCGCTATAGGCGTTTTCATTTTCCGTAGTTAATAATTTACGCTTTTGGTTATTTAGTTCGATTAAATCTTTCGCCTTCATTCCTATCACTCCCCTTGTAATAAGTTGTTTACGGTTGTTGAAACCATTCCCCAGCTTTGTTTAAATTCTTCAAGTTGTTCTAATCCTTTATCGGTTACGTGATAATATTTACGTTTCGGACCGAGTGAGGAGGCTTTTAACGTTCCTTCAATCAATTTTTCTTTTTGCATACGTAACAATAATGGATATATGCTTCCTTCGCTTACGAATGTAAATCCGTGTTTATTTAATTTTGTACTCAGTTCATATCCGTACACTTCTTCTTGTGAAATGATGTATAAGATGCAACCTTCGAGCACACCTTTTAACATTTGGCTGTGCATGATTTCACCACCTTTTACTCAGGTAACTTGCGTTGCAAGGTAGCTGTTATCCAAATTATAACATCCAGTAACTTGCAACGCAAGTTACTGAAGTGGAAAACTTTAATGAGTGTTAATTTTTCATCGTTTCCCATACTAACGAGAGGAGGGGAAACGATGAAACCATTTATGCCAAAACTCGTTTACTTTGAACCGAAGGCACTCGAATATCCGCTTGGAAAAGAGCTGTATGAGAAGTTTACGAAGATGGGATTAGAAATTCGTGAAACGACATCCCATAATCAAATTAGAAATTTGCCAGGTGAAAATGATTTACAAAAGTATCGTAATGCAAAGGCAACACTTGTCGTTGGGGTGAGGAAAACATTAAAGTTTGATACTTCAAAACCGTCAGCTGAATATGCAATCCCGCTTGCAACGGGGTGTATGGGACATTGTCATTATTGCTATTTGCAAACGACACTTGGGAGTAAGCCTTACGTTCGCGTGTATGTCAATCTTGATGAAATATTTGAGAAGGCAAAGCAGTATATGGATGAAAGAGCACCAGAAATAACAAGGTTTGAAGCGGCTTGTACATCGGATATCGTTGGAATTGATCATTTAACACATGCATTAAAGCGGGCGATTGAATTCATTGGAGAAAGTGAGTATGGGCGTTTACGTTTCGTTACGAAATATTCGCACGTTGATCATTTGTTAGATGCAAAACATAATGGGAAAACTCGTTTTCGATTTAGTATTAATTCAAGGTATGTAATTAAAAATTTTGAGCCGGGGACGTCACCGTTTGAAGAACGCATTGAGGCGGCTCGTAAAGTAGCAGGAGCTAATTATCCACTTGGCTTTATAGTTGCGCCACTTTATATGCATGAAGGATGGGAGGAAGGATACCGTGAACTATTTGAGCGACTATACAATGCACTAAAAGATTTGTCGATACCGAATTTAACATTTGAATTAATTCAACATCGCTTTACAAAACCGGCAAAAAAGGTCATTCAAGAGCGTTATCCGAGTACGAAGCTTGAAATGGATGAGGAGAAGCGCAAATATAAATGGGGACGATATGGCATCGGGAAATACGTATATAAAAAAGATGATGCAGAAGTATTGGAAGAAACGATTAGAGGATATATTCATCACTTTTTTTCTAACGCAGAAATTCAATATTTTACATGAAAAGAACTTGTATTGGAATGCAAGTTCTTTTTTCTTTTAAATATTTAGGCTTGTTTTCAACTTGTCACGTTATTCTTTCTGGTGTATCATTTTATTGATTGCTTCGTACGGAATGAGCAAAATGAAATTGGATGGAGGAAACCGATGCCTACCCCTAGTATGGAAGATTATATTGAACAAATTTATTTGTTGATTGATGAAAAGGGTTATGCCCGCGTATCTGATATTGCTGAAGCGCTGAGTGTACATCCATCCTCTGTAACAAAAATGGTGCAAAAATTAGACAAAGATGAATATCTAATTTATGAAAAATATAGAGGGCTTGTATTAACATCAAAAGGTAAAAAAATCGGAGAACGTCTCGTATACCGTCATGACTTGCTAGAGCAATTTATGCGTATTATCGGTTTGGATGAAAGTAAAATTTACAATGATGTAGAAGGAATTGAACATCATTTAAGTTGGGAAGCAATTGACCGCATTGGTGATCTAGTGCAATATTTTGAACAAGATGAGGTTCGAGTGGAAACACTTCGTGGCGTTCAAAAAGCAAATGAAGAGAAAAGTAATTAAGGGGGAACGTATGTCGTTTCCTTTTTTATTTCAACCGAAAAGGATGTGGAAATTATGAAAGCAATTATTTTTGATTTTGATGGATTAATTGTGGACACAGAAACAATATGGTTTCACTCTTTCAGAGACGCTGTTCGTGAGTACGGTGGGGAGTTACCTTTAGCGGAGTTTGCGAAATGTATTGGAACGACAGACGATGTGCTTTACGCATATTTAAATGAGCAATTAAAAGAGAAGTTTAACAAGGATGCATTAAAAGAAAAAGTGAAAACTTTACATAAAGAGAAAATGAAAATACCAGAAGCTCGTGACGGGGTAAAAGAATATTTAGAGGAAGCGAAAGAAATGGGATTGAAAATCGCATTAGCTTCCAGTTCATCTAGAGAATGGGTTACTTCTTTTTTGGAAGAGCTACAAATTCGAGATTATTTTGAAGTCATTAAAACAAGGGAAGATGTTGAGAAGGTAAAACCGGACCCAGCACTTTATCGAATTGCGATAGAAGATTTAGGAATTGATCCGTCTGAAGCTGTTGTATTTGAAGACTCGTTAAACGGATTAAAAGCAGCGATTGCAGCAGGATTAAAGTGCGTTGTTGTACCTAATGATGTGACACGGAATTTACCATTTGAAAATCATCACCTTCGAATTGAAAGTATGAAAGATAAAAGTCTGAAAGAAGTACTGCAAAATGTAAAAAAAGACCGTATTTCCTAAAAGGAAGCACGGTCTTTCTTTTTGTTTTTTTTGCCTTCAATGACAGTTAAATGAGATTGTTTTCTTTTTCGCTTCAAAGTGGAAGGAGCGCCTTTCTTACCTTTGTCATTAGAAGCGTTTGATTTTAAGAAAGAATTGCTTAGGGGTGCTACATTTTGTTTCCCATGTTTGCGGTTCGATTGTTTCGCTGCACGCTTATAAGAGCTTTGCGAATTTGCAGAACCACTAGAATTTGTAAACATCTTGTATAGCAAATAAAAGATACCGACAACAAGTAACATGTACCCGATATTTCTTAATACACCCATTGGATTTGTAATGACAGATGAAACAAGGCCGAATATTGCTAATCCGATAATAAGCATAACTATAGCGAATGTAAACGAACGACCGTTCATAAGGGACACCTCCTAAAAACATATATTAAAATTAGTATATTAACGATGAGGAAAGGAGTTGAACACCAATTTTAAATAATTATTGTTTGTTTTCTAAACGTAATAATTCTTCAAACGATGCAATGGCTACTTCCACTTGATCATCTGTTGGTTCTTTCGTTGTTAATAGTTGCAGCCATAATCCGGGATATCCAAGTATGCGTAATACTGGAATATCGCGTAATCGATTTGTAAATTGTAACACTTCAAAAGAAATGCCGAGAACGACTGGAATTAATAAAATTCGGTTTACGACTCTGGCCCAAAGTGGATCTGTAGGGACAAGGAAATAAACAAACATTCCAATAATGACTGTAAATATAATAAAGCTACTGCCACAGCGATAATGAAGGCGAGTTTGTTTTTGAACATTTTCTACAGTCATTGGAAGATTATTCTCATAGGCATTAATTACTTTATGCTCCGCACCATGGTACTGAAATACCCGCTTAATAAGTGGGGTTAAAGAAATAAAGTATATATAGCTCAATAATAGCATGAGCTTAATGACACTTTCGACAATGATTTGCCCTGTATGAGAAGGGAAAATCGGTCTCGTTAATTCAGCTAGTAGTGCAGGAACTGCTGTGAAAATGACTTTACCGAATATGAAAGATAAAACGCCAACTGCTGCAACTCCTAATACCATCGTTAATTTCGATTGTTCTTCTTTGTTATTTGCAATTTGTTCGTCTTCTTCTGGGTGGACATCAAATCGTTCTGAAGCAAAGTTTAAATGTTTTGCTCCATTCGCACTTGCATCCACAATAGCGGCAATCCCTCGTAAAAATGGAATTTTTTTCAGGATAGATAATGCTTTATTACGAACGCGTGGTAATCGATAAAATTCAATCGATTTATCTTTACGACGAACCGCTGTAACAGTATATTCTCTACCGCCAAACATAACTCCTTCTATGACTGCTTGCCCGCCATATATTTGTTTTGACTCTTCTGCCATGTTAACACCAACCTGTATTTGTTTCTCTCTTATGTAGAAAAAGAGGCAATTGTCATACTGGGTTCTGTCATTTTGAAATAAGACAATCACCGAGTTTCCTTTATTTTATCGACAAATACAAGTATATGACAAGGAAAAATGTTACGAGAGTCGGACATTTCTTATTCTTTTTATAGACAAATTTCGCAGTATTTAAACATGGTTCAAAATAGTTTCGGGCATACTATTGAGTGGAGGTGTCGATGTGAGTCAAGAACAATTAGGAACAAGGAATTTTGTACAAATTGGTTTATTTGGTGGAATCTTTTGGGGGGGGATATGGTATTTCCTTCATATATTTTCATTTACGGAAGCGGGACCGAACTATTTACTTTTACCATTTGCCTTTGGAAGCTGGAAAGAAGGGGTATGGGGAAATGTGTCAGGAATTGTTTGTATGGGACTACTTTCGATTTTAATTGCCTTTTTGTATAAAGCGTTTTTGGCAAAGTTTGAAGGGATTATTGCAGGGATGATTTATGGGCTATTTTGGTGGGCGTTACTGTTTTTCGGAATGGGATTAATAGCGCCTGCTATTAAAAGTGCACTCCATTTACCGAAAGAAACAATTGTGACGACGATATGCATTTTTATATTGTATGGTGTGTTTATAGCATACTCTGTTTCCTACGCAGTCAATACGAATAAAGCTGAGCGAGAAGGGGAAGAGAAGACGAACTATTCAAATAAGTAACTCCTATGTTAAAATGTTGTATAGATATTTAATATTAAGGAGTTTTAAGCATATGAAAAAGGTACTCCTCGTAAACGGTCCTAACCTAAATCGCCTCGGTGTCAGGGAGGTAAATGTATATGGAAAGGGCACGCTAGCGACACTTGAAGCAGATATGAAGCAAGAAGCAGAAACAATGGGAGTGGAGTTAGAATGTTTCCAATCGAATCATGAAGGTGCGATTATCGATCGTATTCATGAGGCGGAAGATATATATGAAGGGATCATTTTAAATCCTGGAGCATTTACGCATTATAGCTATGCGATTCGAGATGCAATTGCGAGCATTTCGATTCCTGTTATTGAAGTACATATTTCTAACATTCACCAGCGTGAGTCGTTCCGTCACGAATCTGTGACGGCAGCTGTTTGTACGGGACAAATTGTTGGATTTGGTTTTTATGGCTATAAGTTAGCGTTATTTGCATTAATGGAGAAATTGAGGGAGGCATAAAGTAATGGAGAAAATCGAAAGAGTAAGAAGCGCATTTGATCAGGCTGGTATTGACGGTATTTTGTTAACAAATGAACATAGTCGTAGATATATGGCGAACTTCACAGGAACAGCTGGTGTTGTACTGATTTCGAAAAATCGTGCTCAATTTATTACAGATTTCCGCTATGTAGAGCAGGCTAGTAAACAAGCGGTTGGATACGAGATTGTACAGCATGCAGGATTAATCATTGATGAAGTTGCAAAGCAAGTGAAGGAACTGGGAATTCAAAAGCTTGGCTTTGAGCAAGATACTCTTACATATAGTTCTTATTCAGCACATAAAGAAGCGATCGATGCTGAATTTATCCCAACTTCTGGGCTTGTAGAAAAGTTACGCTTGATAAAGACTGATTCAGAGATTAAGATATTAAAGGAAGCTGCACAGATTGCAGATGCTGCCTTTGAACATATTCTATCATTCATTCGCCCGGGAGTATCTGAAATTGAAGTGTCAAATGAACTTGAATTTTTCATGAGAAAACAAGGAGCAACATCTTCTTCGTTTGATATTATCGTTGCTTCAGGTCTTCGTTCGGCATTACCGCACGGCGTGGCATCTGAAAAAGTGATAGAAACAGGAGATTTCGTTACATTAGACTTCGGCGCTTATTACAAAGGATATTGTTCTGATATTACTCGTACGATTGCAGTTGGTGAACCATCTGATAAATTGAAAGAAATTTATAATATCGTTTTAGAAGCACAATTACGTGGTGTGAACGGTATTAAAGCTGGTTTAACAGGCCGTGAAGCGGATGCGTTAACGCGCGATTACATAACGGAAAAAGGATATGGTGAATACTTCGGACACTCTACTGGTCATGGAATCGGTCTTGAAATCCATGAAGCACCAGGTTTAGCGTTCCGTTCTGATACAGTACTTGAACCAGGAATGGCTGTAACAGTAGAACCAGGTATTTATATTCCAGGTATTGGCGGCGTACGTATTGAAGATGATATCATTGTAACAAGTGAAGGTAATGAAGTAATTACGAAATCACCAAAAGAACTTATTATTTTGTAATATACAGGAGGATTTTTTTACATGATTTCAGTAAACGATTTTCGTACAGGTTTAACAATTTCAGTGGACAATGCCCTTTGGCAAGTAATGGATTTCCAACACGTAAAGCCAGGTAAAGGTGCTGCATTTGTTCGCTCTAAACTACGTAACCTTCGCACAGGATCTGTTCAAGAGAAAACATTCCGTGCAGGTGAAAAAGTAGAAAAAGCACACATCGAAAACCGTCGTATGCAATACTTATACGCGAGCGGTGAGTCTCACGTATTTATGGATAACGGAACTTACGAGCAAATCGAACTTGGTGAAAACCAAATCGAGCGCGAACTTAAATTCCTAAAAGAAAACATGGAAGTATCTATTATGACATACCAAGATGAAGTACTTGGTGTTGAACTTCCGAACACGGTTGAATTAAAAGTGTCAGAAACAGAGCCTGGTATTAAAGGCGATACAGCTTCTAACGTAACAAAACCAGCTACATTAGAAACTGGTCTTGTTGTACAAGTACCAATCTTCATTAACGAAGGCGAAATGCTTATCATCAACACTGGTGAAGGTAAATACGTTTCTCGTGCATAGTAGAAAAGCACTCGTGATTATCACGAGTGCTTTTTTTATAGGAAATAGGGTAGATAGTAAATAGCAGTGATAATAAAACTAACTAAAACAAGTGAAAGAGTACCCGCCATATATGGAGTGAAAATAATTTGAAATGGTTTTATTTCGCCAGTCTCAACGCCAGTCAGTGTTTTACTGATTGCGTGATCTGTAATGTTGTTTCTATGAGTATTCATAATAATTAACCACATAATTGCAAATATCGCTAAACCTCCAAGGAAAAAGGTCTCCATAAATGACCAACCGACCAATTTTGAAAAAGATAAATAAGAGCTAATTCTACTACAATTGTTAAACTAATTTTTAATACCTTCATATTTTCCCCCCTCATTTTGCACATATAGTCAATTTTTTTAAAATGGGCGATACGATATGTAGTACACGAGATGACGTTAGTTCTATCTCTCATGCTGCATCGTTTATACTCCCTATCACCATTAAATATACCATAATACCCCATTGGATAATGCGAATATTCGGACTACGGATAGACGATAGAGAAATATTATGTTTTTACTTCTGAAATAGACAACCCCTGCATATGGTTGTACAAATATATTCTTTTTTGGAATGTAGCAATAGTAACCGTTATGGGAGAAGGTGGGAGAATGAAACAGTGGCTAGCGGCAATGGAAACATCCGTGCTTGTAATGGGGTTACTTCGGTTGTTTTCAGGTAGCGCGGAAATATTCGCCGCTTTGCTTATGCTTTATGTGAATGATGCGAAGAAAGCATTGTTTATAAATGGTATGTTGGCGTTTGTTGGACCGACCGTATTAATTTTAACAATGACAATAGGCATAGCGAGTGTGGCAAGTGAGATTTCTTTCTTGAAACTCTTTTTTCTAGCGCTTGGAATTGGCTGCATTTTTATCGCGTTGTTGAAATAGTAAGTCGAGTATAGTGGGGAGAAGCTGATGAAAGAAGTATTAGAAGTTTTACCGAAAACGATGAAGCATCTAGTGGAAAGTTGTAAGCAATATGATGCTCTAGAGGAAATTCGTGTTCGAATTGGAAGACCGCTAGAGTGTATTGCTCATGGCGAAGTGTTTTTTTATGACTATATCGTTACAGCAGAGGATGCTATTTACTTATTGAATAAGTTAAGTCAATTCTCAATTTATACGATGGAAGAGGAATTAAAACGTGGGTATGTGACACTTCGAGGAGGACATAGAATCGGTTTAGCGGGAAAAGTTATTACAGAAAAAAGCGCAGTGAAAATGATTCGAGATGTCTCTTCGTTTAATATTCGTATTGCACGTCAAAAAATAGGAATTGCTGAACCACTTTTGCCGTATTTGTATGAGTCAAGATGGTTAAACACGATGGTAATTGGCCCGCCGCAAACGGGGAAAACAACACTTTTAAGAGATGTAGCACGTTGTATGAGTCAAGGTGTAAGTGCTTCGAAAATACCTTCTTGTAAAGTCGGGATTGTAGATGAACGGTCAGAAATTGCAGGTTGTGTGAAGGGCATCCCGCAATATGACTTTGGCACACGAGTAGATGTGTTAGACGCATGTCCAAAAGCTGAAGGAATGATGATGATGATTCGTTCTATGAGTCCAGATATTTTGATTGTAGATGAAATTGGGCGTAAAGAAGATAGTGAAGCAATTATGGAGGCGGTGCATGCAGGGGTTCAGCTGTTTATAAGCGCACATGGATTTTCTTATGATGATGTTGTGAAACGCCCATCACTAAAGGCGGTGCTGGAGCTCGGCATATTTGATAGGTTTGTGGAGCTATCAAAAGCAAGAGGGCCAGGAACAGTTATGCAAGTGAAAGATAAATATGGAAAATCGGTATTACCTCATAGAAAGGCGCAAAGCGTATGGTGAAAATATTTGGTGCAGTGTTAATCGTTGCGGTCAGCACCTTTTTCGGATTTTCATACGCTAAAAAATACAGTGAGAGACCAAGGCAACTTAGATTATTAAAAGCGGCACTTCAATCATTAGAGGCAGAAATTATGTATGGGCACACACCTTTGTCTGAGGCTGCCGAGCGATTAGTGAAACAAATGCCGAAGCCGTTAAATTGGATATTTCAAAGTTTCGCTAGAAGGCTAGAAAGCGGAGAACAAACAGTAAGAGAAGCTTGGATAGATAGTTTGAAAGAAAATTGGAAGCTAACAGCATTTCAAAAAACTGAGTACGAGATTTTGCAGCAATTTGGTGAAACACTTGGACAACATGATCGTGAATCACAACAAAAACATATTCGTTTATGCATTACACATTTAGAGAGAGAAGAAGAAGAAGCGAAAGCATTACAACTGCAATACGAAAAAATGATCAAGAGCTTAGGGGTACTAGCGGGGCTACTTATCGTAATTTTACTGCTATAGGAGGGAGAAAGGCGATGTCCATTGATGTTGGATTAATATTTCAAATCGCCGGAATCGGCATTGTTTTAGCTTTCATTCATACCGTACTAAAAGAATTAAAGCGAGAGGATATTGCAAATTGGGTTATCCTTGTCGGTTTTGTCGTTATTTTATTTCATGTGGCATTTTTAATTAATACGCTATTTGACAAGATTAAGAGTGTCTTTCTCTTCCAGTAAAGGAGGCGGTTCGAATGGAAATTATACAAATTGTCGGATTAGGCCTCGTTGCTACGTTTTTAGCAGCTGTATTGAATCAGCATAAATCTAGCATTACGTCGTTATTTATTGTGTTCGTAGGTAGCGTGATGTTTCTTCTTTTAATTGATCAAATTCACTCTATTTTACAAATGATTGAGAGGGTAGCGAGTGAAGCGAAAGTTAGCAATGTATATGTAGAAACGTTGCTAAAAATTATTGGGATTGCTTATATTGCTGAGTTTGGAGCACAAATTACAAAAGATGCAGGGCAGGGAGCAATCGCTTCAAAAATAGAATTAGCTGGAAAAATCTTAATTTTAGTAATGGCGATTCCCATTTTGACGGTTGTCATTGAAACTATTCTCGGATTTTTACCGACGGGATAAGGGGGAGTGAATGTTGAGGGGGTTTGGAGCTAAGCTGCTATTTGCTTGCTTCCTTTTCTTTTCTTTACCGGTTGTTGTACAAGCTTCTCCTGTAGAAACAAACGTCGTTGATCAACAATTGGATAAGCTCGGAATTGAAGATGTGAAGCAATTTTGGGACGGGCTTGTTACAAAATATGGAGGTTATTTACCAGAGAGTCAAAAAGGTAGCTTTATGGAGTTTGTAAAGGGAGAAAAAGAAATTTCTATAAAAGAGTGGATGCTAGGTTTATTAAAGTATCTATTTCACGAGCTTGTTGCAAATGGGAAGCTGCTAGGAACGCTCATTATGCTTACAATTTTTAGTGCATTGTTGCAATCACTGCAATCTGCATTTTCAAAGAGTAGTGTAAGTAAAATTGCGGATGCAGTTGTATATATGGTACTTATTATTTTCGCTTTAAATAGTTTTTATGTCGTTATGACATATGCAAGAGAAACGATACAAACAATGGTAGATTTCATATTAGCGCTATTGCCAATCTTGCTTGCACTCATAGCAACTGGAGGTGGTGTTGTATCTGTATCATTTTTTCATCCGATTATCATCTTTTTAATGAACACGAGCGGGCTTTTGATGAATTATATCGTTCTACCACTTTTATTACTTGCAACGATATTAAGTATTGTAAGTACGATGAGTGATCAATATAAAGTTACGAAATTGTCCAAGCTTTTGCAAAACGTTAGCGTTGGGATTATCGGTATTTTTTTAACGATTTTTTTAGGGGTATTATCTGTACAAGGAACAGCGACAGCTGTTGCTGATGGAATCGCTGTGAAAACTGCTAAATTTGTAACAGGGAACTTTATTCCCGTAGTAGGAAGAATGTTTACAGAGGCGGCGGATACTGTTATTAGTGCATCGGGATTATTAAAAAACACAGTCGGAATTATCGGGCTCGTCATTCTATGCTTAATTGTTGCTTTTCCAGCGATTCAAATTTTTTGTATCGCGTTTATTTATAAATTCGCAGCAGCAGTATTACAGCCAGTTGGCAGCGGAGCAATTATTCAATGTTTAGATATTATCGGGCGAAGCATCATTTATGTATTTGCTTGCTTAGCTATCGTATCATTTATGTTCTTTTTAAGTATTACAATTATTATTGCTGCGGGGAACATTACACTTATGATGCGGTAGGAGGTGAAGGGTATGCAATTTGTTACAGAGTGGATTAGAAATATTATCGTATTTTTACTCTTAGCGACAATGCTTCATCTTATTCTTCCAAATTCAAATTTGCAAAAGTACGTTAAATTCGTTGTAAGTCTATTATTAGTTGTTTTAATCTTAACGCCCCTTTTTAAACTACTGCAAACAGATGTGAATGAAGTAATCGCAAATTTTAATGAAGAGAAGTACGTAGCAGAAGGATCTGTAAAAAATTCAATAGATTCGAAGAAAAAAGAAATACAAGCTCTAACACGTGCATATAGTTTAGAAGAGATGGCTACCAAAATGAAAAAAGAAGTAGGAAAAGAATTCGAGAAAAAGTATGGTATGACAGTCTCTGAAATACAAATAGTCGCAGCGGAAAGTACAGCGGAAGTAAAGTCAGCAAAAGATATTCAAACTGTTGTTGTGACGTTGAAAGAAAAAGAACGTGGTAAAAATGATGCAATCGAAACAGTAAAACCAGTTGAAATTAACACGAAGGAACCTCCGAAAAAAGTAGAAGAAACGAATGTGGAAATGAAAGATTTCTTTTCAAGCAGGTGGCAACTAGAGAATAAACAAATCCAAGTTCAAATGGAAGGGAGGACAGGTAGAGTAAATGGACAATAAAGATAAAAATTCGAAGTTCTCATTTTTTCGAAACTTATTGAATGGGGATGAAAAAGAACGCAATGAGAAGGGAAAAAAGGTAACACCTAAGTTTTTACTTGTCCTACTCATACTTGGGATTTTGCTTATGTTTTCTAGTAGTCTTTTTTCAAGTAAAAAGGAAGAAGTACCTGTATTTAAAGAACAAAAAACTCAAAACCAAGAAAAAGACGTACCAACTTTTGGACAAAAAAATAACGATAGTATGTCAAATGTAGAAAAGTATGAAAAAGCGTATGAACAAGAATTAAAAGCAGCCTTAGAAGAAATAGCGGGAGTAAAAAATGTAACGATTAAAGTAAATTTAGATTCATCTGAAGAAAAAATATTAGAAAAAAATACAGTGAAACGTTCACAAACAACAGGTGAAACAGATAAGACAGGTGGTAAGAGGGAAGTAGAAGATGAGTCTCTTGATGAAAAGACAGTCATTATACGTGAAGGTGATAAAGAAACTCCCGTTGTTTTACGAACAGAGAAACCGAAAGTACGAGGTGTTCTTGTCGTAGCAAAGGGAGTGGATAATATACAAGTTAAAGCGATGGTAAAAGAAGCTGTAATACGACTGCTAGATGTACCAGCCCATCGTGTTTCAGTTTCGCCGAAAAATTGATAGGGAGGAAATAAAGTGTTAAAAAAACAAACGGTTTGGCTATTAACGATGTTAAGTTTAGTTGTTGTACTATCTGTTTATTACGTAACAACTCCTGACAAGATGAATACAGCATCGCCGGCAACAGGTGAAAAGATTGGACAAGAAAAACAAGGTACTGATAAAGCAGTAACAAATGAAGCACCGAAAGAAACGCCAAAAAAAGAAAATACAAGCAAGGAAACATCAAATAAAGAAACAAATAAAGAAACAGACAAAAAAGAGAGTGCTAACAAAGAAACAAGTAAAAAAGATGCTAACGTAACAGTTCAATCAAGTGATGAAAATTTCACAGCGTTACGTATGCAAATGGAAGATCAGCTAAGTGAACAAAAATCAAGATTACAAGAAGTGATGAATTCAGCAAAATCTTCAGCAACAGAAAAGAGTAAAGCGAAAGATAATTTTGATGCAATTACTACAATGGAAACGAAGCAAGAATTACTTGAGACAGTGATTAAGTCTCAAGGAGGATATAAAGATGCCCTTGTAAGAGCTGATGGAACAGACATTAGAGTAACTGTGAAAGCAGCAAAGCATTCACAAAAAGAAGCGAATAAAATTATACAGCTTGTAAGAAGTGAAGGCGGATCAAAAGATGTAGGTGTGAAATTTGATCCACCAACAAAATAAAAACTAATAATTCGCGAGGAAATCCTTCGCGGATTATTAGTTTTTACGAATCGGATTGTTTGAAAATAATTATAGAAAAAAAGCTATCATTTTCGATAGCTTTTTTCTGTTTCGTCTTTGTAGTTGTTTTTACTATGTTCAACTTGGAAGGGAGAAATACGTTGTGAGTAAAAGATTAGCGGTTCATGGTAACGATGATTGCTTTTTCCGGATTTGACGTGGATGAAGAGAACGAATGCCCAGACCATTACGGCAGGTAAGAAGAGAATGAGCCATATCATGTGTCCACACCTCGATACGATATATTTTCTACACTTTGAACATACTATTCTTATATGAAGGAATGATGAACGGTGTGTAAACAAAAAAATAATATTTGGTAAAAATATGTTGTTGACTATAGATGAGCTGAAGAGTGGAGCGGTAATGATCTGTTTATTGTGTAGCATTTTGAAAAAGTAAGGAATGTTTTTTAGGAAGTGGTCTTGCCAATTTTGTGTGAAACTTGGTATTATTACTAGGTAATAAATTTTTATTGAAATAATATTTTTACAGGAGTTTCGATTTATTATAAAGAAATATAAATTGGAATGTTTAAAAAATTTATCGTAAGATGGAAATAGCAATTATTTCTATTAGTAAATGAAATGCATTTTCTAATAGAGTACATCGTATTTTTACAGTCAATCTAGTTTTAGTGACGATAATCTGTAAAAACGGGACAAACAAGAGTATGGGAGTGGATTTTACATGTTTAAAATTCAAGAAGTTCGTGAATTAATTAAATTAATTGATAGCTCTAATATTGATGAATTTGAATACAAAAAAGATGGTACGACAATCAAAATGAAAAAGCGTGGCAACGAAGTTGTTGCGGTGCAAGCACCTGTAGCAAAACAAGTCGTGCAACCAGTAGCACCTGTTGAAGTTGAAACAACGGTAGCGGCAGCACAAGTGGAAGTACCAAAACAAGAAGAGCAAAAAGTGGCTCAAAATGAAAACCTACATAAAATTACATCACCGATGGTAGGTACATTCTATTCTTCATCTTCGCCTGATACACCTGCATATGTAAGTGTAGGAGACAGAGTATCGAAAGATTCTATCGTATGCATTGTCGAGGCTATGAAGTTATTTAACGAAATCGATGCAGATGTAGATGGTGAAATTGTTGAGATTCTTGTTAATAATGGACAGCTTGTTGAGTATGGACAACCGCTATTTCTTGTAAAAGCGTAATAAGGGAGTCTTTGTGATGATAAAAAAAGTATTAATAGCCAATCGTGGGGAAATTGCTGTACGAATTATTCGTGCTTGTAAAGAAATGGATATTGAAACGGTCGCAATTTATTCAGAAGCAGATAAAGAGTCACTTCACGTACAAATTGCCGATGAGGCGTATTGTGTAGGGCCAACGATTTCGAAAGAAAGCTATTTAAATTTGACGAACATTATTAGTGTTGCGAAGTTAACAGGCTGTGATGCTATTCATCCGGGATACGGATTTTTAGCAGAGAATGCAGATTTTGCAGAGCTATGCCGTGAATGTAACTTGATTTTTATCGGTCCAAGTCCAGAAGCTATTTCAAAGATGGGCACAAAAGACGTTGCTCGTGATACAATGAAAGAAGCAGGGGTTCCGATTGTACCAGGTTCACAAGGGATTATTAAAAATACCGAAGAAGCGATCGAGCTTGCTAATCAAATTGGATATCCAGTTATTATTAAAGCGACTGCAGGTGGCGGTGGAAAAGGTATTCG
The DNA here is from genome assembly GCF_022487605.1 of Bacillus sp. ES1-5. Classification (NCBI taxonomy): domain Bacteria; kingdom Bacillati; phylum Bacillota; class Bacilli; order Caryophanales; family Bacillaceae; genus Bacillus; species Bacillus sp. ES1-5. The sequence goes on from NZ_JAKVPU010000002.1 coordinate 36,725, forward strand.
TGTTGCACGCCATGAAGAAGAGCTTGTAAAAGGAATTCAAATTACACAGCAAGAAGCTAGTACCGCTTTTGGGAACCCTGGTGTATACTTAGAAAAGTACGTTGAAGATTTCCGCCATGTTGAGATTCAAATAATGGCAGATACACATGGAAATGCCATTCATTTAGGAGAGCGTGATTGTACAATTCAGCGCCGCTTGCAAAAATTACTAGAAGAAAGTCCGTCACCTGCACTTGATGAAAATGTTCGCAAGCAGATGGGTGATGCGGCAGTTAAAGCGGCGGTAGCGGTTGATTATACAGGTGCTGGTACGGTTGAGTTTATTTATGAATATAGAACGAAAAGCTTTTATTTCATGGAGATGAATACGAGAATTCAAGTTGAACATCCAGTTACCGAAATGGTAACAGGGATGGATTTAATTAAAGAACAAATTCGTGTTGCTTCTGGAGAAAAGTTATCGTTACAGCAAGAAGAAGTACAATTTAATGGTTGGGCAATTGAATGCCGAATTAATGCGGAAAACCCTGCCAAAAAATTTATGCCATCTCCAGGTAAAGTAGAAATGTACTTGCCACCAGGCGGATTTGGTATTCGCGTCGATTCAGCTGTATATCCGGGATATTCAATCCCACCTTTCTATGATTCGATGGTTGCTAAATTAATTGTTCACGGAAAAACACGTGAAGAGGCAATTGCAAAAATGAAGCGTGCACTCAGTGAGTTTGTCATTGAAGGCGTACATACAACAATTCCGTTCCATTTGCAATTGCTAGATCATCCTGATTTTGTAAAAGGTGAGTTTAATACGAAATTTTTGGAAGAGCATGAACTTGTGACGCAGTGATACATTAAAGGAGGTTTTTTTCATGGCTGAACATATGTTAGATATGGGTCAAGATACAACTCTTGGTAAAGTAGAAATTGCACCAGAAGTAATTGAAGTAATCGCAGGTATTGCAGCTGCTGAGGTAGAAGGTGTAGCGGCAATGCGTGGCAATTTTGCTACAGATGTTGTTGAGAAGTTAGGTAAGAAAAATCATGGTAAAGGTGTAAAGGTTGAGTTAGCAAACGAAGATATTATCGTTGACCTTTATGTTGTGATGTATTTTGGCGTAGCAATTCCAGTTGTTGCACAAAAGATTCAAGACAACATCCGCCAGGCACTCTTTACAATGACAGGGCTTGAGCCAAAAGAAGTGAATGTTCACATCGTTGGCGTAACATTCGAAACACAGAAAACAGAAATCGAACCAGTGTAAGAATGAAAAAGGTGCCTAGTAACATAGGCATCTTTTTTATCGTTTCATTTCTTCACAAATTAAAATCCTCTAATTATTATACTATTTCAAAAAATAAGAAATCAAAAAGAAGATGTTTCGTTTTTCCAAAAAACGTACATTGTGATAAGATATGGAACTTGAAGTTAATCTTTTTATTATTTTTCAGCCTTGTAACCCGTGTGTGAAACGATAAATTGTGTTATTATCATTGTATTATAAGGTTGGAAAATCAATGAAAACTGTAAGAGTAAGTGAATTGACGGCTTATAAATTATAATAATATAACAAAGCATAAGGAAAGACTTGAAGCATAAAGGAGAGTTACAATGAAACGTAGGACGGCTAGAGAAAGAGCTATGCAAGCATTATACCAAATGGATATTACAGGTGAATTAGAACCGAAAGTAGCGGTGGAAAACACGCTAGATGAAGGTGAAGAAACAAATGAGTTTCTAGAATCACTTGTAGTAGGTTTTGTAGAAAATAAAGAAGTAATTGATGAAGCGATTCGTCAAAACTTAAAAAAATGGAAGCTGGAGCGTATTAGTATTGTTGATCGCAGTATTTTACGTGTAGCTGTGTATGAAATGAAATACATGGAAGAAATTCCACACAACGTAACAATTAACGAAGCGATTGAAATTGCTAAAACATTTGGGGATGAGGAATCTCGTCGTTTTATTAACGGCGTTTTATCTAATATAAAAGATACACTGTAATTTCTTTAAGGGGGAATCTTAAAATGGTAGCAGTAATCATCAAAGGAAATGAAGTTGCGGAGAAAAAACGAGCACAATTAACAGAAGAAGTTGTGAAGTTGAAAGAGCAAGGGATTGTACCAGGATTAGCAGTTATTCTAGTTGGAGAAGATCCAGCATCTCGTTCTTATGTAAAAGGAAAAGAAAAGGGCTGTGAACAAGTAGGAATCTATTCAGAGCTAATTGAATTTCCTGAAACAATTACTGAGGAGCGTTTGCTTGCTGAAATCGATCGCTTAAATGCCGATGACCGCATTAATGGCATATTAGTGCAATTACCTTTACCAAAACATATTGAAGAAAAAGCTATCATTGAAAGAATTTCACCAGAAAAAGATGTAGATGGATTTCACCCAATCAGCGTGGGACGTATGATGACGGGACAAGATACATTCCTTCCATGTACACCGCACGGTATTGTAGAATTAGTAAAAGAAACAAATCTTGATATCTCGGGAAAACATGTCGTAGTAATTGGAAGAAGTAATATTGTCGGCAAGCCAGTGGGACAATTGTTCTTAAATGAAAATGCAACTGTCACATACTGTCATTCTAAGACGCAAAATATGAAAGAGTTATCGAAGTTAGCTGATATTTTAATCGTAGCAGTTGGACGACCAAAGATGATAACAGCTGATTATATAAAAGAAGGAGCGGTTGTAATCGACGTTGGTGTAAATCGTTTAGAAACAGGCAAACTTTGTGGTGATGTTGATTTTGACAACGTGTTAGATGTTGCGGGTTACATTACACCTGTGCCAAAAGGCGTTGGTCCAATGACGATCACAATGCTTCTTCATAATACTGTTGAATCTGCTAAACGTGCAGGTGTCGTTTGTAAATAATTTGAGTCGGCTATGAGGAGAGAGAAATGGAAAAACAATATTTAACCGTTACAGCGTTAACACGCTATATAAAAACAAAAATAGAATATGATCCGCATTTGCAGTCTGTTTGGTTAAAAGGTGAAATTTCCAACTTTAAAAATCATAGTCGTGGCCACATGTACTTTACATTGAAAGATGAAAATGCAAGAATCGCAGCGGTTATGTTTGCGGGTCATAATCGTAATATTAAATTCAGACCTGAAAATGGGATGAAGGTACTTGTGAAAGGGAAAATTTCCGTTTACGAGGCGAGTGGTTCTTATCAAATTTATATTCAAGACATGCAGCCTGACGGAGTCGGAAACCTGCATTTAGCTTACGAACAATTAAAGGTTCGTTTAGAGGAAGAAGGTTTGTTTTCTCAAGTTTATAAAAAAACAATTCCTCCTTATGCTAAAACAATAGGTGTGATTACGTCGCCAACAGGGGCAGCGATTCGTGATGTTATAACAACAATTAAACGTCGTTATCCAATTGGAAATGTTATTGTGTTTCCGGTACTTGTACAGGGGGAGTCAGCAGCTCCCTCAATCGTACAAGCGATTCGTACAGCGAATGAAATGGGAGAGATAGATGTCCTAATCGTTGGGCGAGGGGGAGGCTCTATTGAAGAGTTATGGGCTTTCAATGAAGAAATGGTAGCGAGGGCAATCTTTAAGAGTGAGATCCCTATTATTTCGGCAGTAGGCCATGAAACGGACTTTACAATCGCGGATTTTGTTGCCGATTTACGTGCGCCAACACCGACTGCAGCAGCTGAGCTGGCAGCACCTAACATTATAGAGTTACAAGAAAAGGTATTACAAAGAACTCTAAGATTGCAAAGAGCAATGAGAGAGTTAGTACATAAAAAAGAAGAAAAACTACAAGTATTGCAAAAATCGTATGCGTTCCGTTATCCAAGACAAGTATATGAGCAAAAAGAAGAGCAATTAGATAGAGCGTTAGAACAGCTTGTTTTAGCGAAAGAGCGCTATATGGATAAAAAGGTAAATCAGTTAAAACAGCTTTCATTTTATTTAGAGAAGCACCACCCAGCTCAAAAAATTATGCAAACGAAGGTAGCGGTTGAAACATTGCAAAAGCAATTGCAACGTGAAATGCAAACATTACTTCAAACGAAAGAATTTGCCTTTGTAAGAGCTGCTCAAAAACTTGAAGCGTTAAGTCCGCTTAAAGTAATGATGAGAGGGTACGGGCTTGTATATGATGAAGAGAAGCAAGTGTTAAAAAGTGTGAGAGATGTCAGCCTTGGAGATGCTGTTTCAGTTCAATTACAAGATGGAATACTAGATTGTAGCGTATCAGGCATAGAGGAGCGTGAATTGAATAATGGAAAATAAATTAAGCTTTGAAGAGGCAATTTCGCAACTTGAGCACCTCGTTTCTAAGCTAGAGCAAGGTGACGTACCTTTAGAAGAAGCAATTTCTTATTTTAAAGAGGGTATGGAATTATCTAAGCTTTGTGATGAGAAGTTGAAGAACGTACAAGAACAAATGGCAGTTATTCTTGGGGAAGATGGAGAGCTTGAACCGTTTACTGCTTTAGGAGATGAAGCATAGTGACTATTGCTTTTGATACTTTTTTGAAAGAAAGTAAAACTTTCGTAGAAGAGAAGCTTGTAAGCTATGCAAATGAATTACAATGTCCAAATGTACTTCGTGAAGCGATGGCATATTCTTTGGAAGCGGGTGGAAAGCGTCTCCGCCCGTTACTTTTATTTGCGACATTACAAGCGTTTGGTAAAGACAGAAATCTTGGAATAGGTGCAGCTTGTGCTCTTGAAATGATACATACATACTCGTTAGTTCATGATGATTTACCTTGTATGGATGATGATGATTTAAGAAGAGGGAAGCCCACAAATCATAAAGTATTCGGTGAAGCGATGGCAGTTTTAGCAGGCGATGGTTTGTTGACGTATGCTTTTCAAGTTATTATGGCATATGAACAAAAGGAAATCTCTGCTGAAAAAAAAGTAAGACTTGTACTTGAGCTTGCAAAAGCGGCAGGACCAGAAGGAATGGTTGGCGGGCAAGTGGCAGATATGGAAGCTGAAGGGAAACAACTTACGATTGATGAGTTGGAGTATATTCATAAGCATAAGACTGGGAAACTACTTGAATTTGCTGTACTTGCAGGGTCGATACTTTCTGATGCCACAGAAGAACAAGAAGAAAAGTTACTTGCGTTTGCAAAATATATCGGCCTAGCTTTCCAAATTCGAGATGATATTTTAGATGTGGAAGGAACCGAAGAAGAGATTGGAAAACCGATTGGTAGTGATGTTTCCAACGAAAAGAGCACATATACGACGTTATTTACTGTAGATAGAGCAAAGGATATTTTAGAAGAAACAATTGCAAAAGCAAAAGGTGCTATTGGTTCCTTGCAATTACAAGATGAATATTTACTATCTATTTGCGATTTGATTGCAAAACGTAATAACTAATATAACAGCGTTTCCATTTGTTGAGTCATTCATCATTTTATGATATAAATGTAGGAAAAGGTTTTTCTTTTCTTGTTATTGGCAAAAATATATGTAGATTACATTGCCGTTATCACTTCGTGTTAGCGGCTATTTTTTTCATCGCCTAAAGAAATATGGTTTATAATAGGATTAGGGCGCAATAGACTGGTTAATTGCAGGACAAGGTGAAAAATAAAAAAAGATAATTTCTTGTTTTGTGTAAATGTTTTTTATAATATTTGACATGTTGACAGATTATGAAATGAAAGTGAGTGATCCATGTGGATCTAACGCAAATTCAAAACCCTAGTTTTTTGAAAGATATGTCTATCGGTGAACTAGAGGGATTGAGTGAGGATATTCGTAAGTTTTTAATTGAAGAGCTCTCTCAAACAGGTGGACATATTGCACCAAATTTAGGTGTAGTAGAACTCACAATTGCTCTGCATAAATTATTTGATAGTCCGAAAGATAAATTTTTATGGGACGTAGGACATCAATCCTATGTACATAAAATTTTAACAGGACGTGCAAAGGAATTCGGTACATTAAGGCAATATCAAGGTCTATGTGGTTTCCCAAAACGTTGCGAGAGTGAGCACGATGTATGGGAAACTGGCCATAGCTCGACATCATTATCAGCTGCAATGGGAATGGCTCTAGCACGTGATTTAAAGAAAACGAAAGAATATGTTATACCAATCATTGGAGATGGTGCTCTAACAGGCGGAATGGCTTTAGAGGCATTGAACCATATTGGACATGAAAAAACAGACATGATTGTTATTTTGAATGATAATGAAATGTCAATTGCACCAAACGTTGGTGCGCTTCATAATGTACTTGGACGTCTACGTACCGCAGGGAAATACCATTGGGTAAAAGATGAACTAGAGTATATATTAAAGAAAATCCCAGCAGTCGGTGGGAAAGTTGCTGCGACAGCAGAGAAAATAAAAGATAGTCTTAAATATTTACTAGTATCCGGTGTCTTTTTCGAAGAATTAGGCTTTACATATTTAGGCCCAGTTGATGGGCATGATTATGAAAAGTTATTCGAAACGTTGCAATATGCAAAGAAAACAAAAGGCCCAGTGCTCGTTCATGTTATTACGAAAAAAGGAAAAGGTTATAAACCAGCTGAGAGTGATGTTATTGGAACTTGGCATGGAACAGGACCTTATAAAATTGAATCAGGTGACTTCGTTAAACCGAAAGAAGTTGCACCAGCATGGAGTGCTGTTGTTAGTGATACAGTACTTAAGCTAGCGAGAACGGATGAGCGTATCGTTGCAATTACACCTGCAATGCCTGTTGGATCGAAACTTGAGAAATTCCAAAAAGAATTCCCAGATCGTATGATTGATGTAGGTATTGCAGAACAGCATGCTACAACAATGGCAGCGGGTATGGCAACGCAAGGAATGAAGCCATTCTTAGCGATTTATTCAACATTTTTACAAAGAGCATATGATCAAGTTGTTCATGATATATGCCGCCAAAATTTAAATGTCTTCATCGGAATCGATCGCTCTGGTTTAGTAGGAGCAGATGGTGAAACGCATCAAGGTGTATTTGACATCTCATTCTTACGTCATTTGCCGAATATGGTACTTATGATGCCGAAAGATGAAAATGAAGGGCAACATTTAGTATATACGGCGATGCAATATGAAGATGGACCAATCGCATTACGTTATGCGCGCGGTAATGGACTTGGTGTTCATATGGATGAAGAATTAAAGGCGATTCCAATCGGTACTTGGGAAACGTTAAAAGAAGGTACACAAGCGGCTATTTTAACATTTGGTACGACAATACCAATGGCAATGGAAGCAGCTGAGCGTCTTGAAAAGGCTGGAGTTTCAGTGAAAGTAGTGAACGCTCGCTTTATTAAACCGATGGATGAAGCATATTTACATGATCTCTTAGGGAAAAATATACCGATTTTAACGATTGAAGAAGCTTGCTTAATTGGTGGTTTTGGAACGGGAGTAGTTGAATTTGCGTCTGAGAACGGGTACCATAGTGCGTTAATTGAACGAATGGGTATTCCAGACCGTTTCATAGAGCACGGTAGTGTAACAAAATTATTGGAAGAAATTGGTTTAACGACAGATGCTGTTGTAGACCGTATTCATACAATGATTCCATCAAAACAAAAAAGGGCGTAACAAATGAGTGCAAAAAAAGAAAGAGTAGATGTACTATTAGTAGAGCGAGGACTTATAGAAACACGTGAAAAAGCAAAACGCGCCGTTATGGCCGGACTTGTATATGCGAATGAGATGAGACTTGATAAGCCAGGAGAGAAGATCCCACAAGATACAGAGATTACGGTGAAGGGACAAGTTATGCCGTATGTAAGCCGTGGTGGTTATAAACTTGAAAAGGCATTGGAGACATTTCACCTGGATTTACAAGATAAAGTTATGATAGATATTGGTTCATCAACTGGTGGCTTTACAGATTGTGCGCTTCAAAACGGAGCGAAATTATCTTATGCATTAGATGTAGGATACAATCAACTTGCGTGGAAATTGCGTCAAGATGAGCGTGTTGTCGTAATGGAACGGACAAACTTCCGTTACGTGACACCAGCAGACTTAGAACGTGGTTTACCGCAATTTGCTAGTATAGATGTTTCGTTTATATCATTAAAGCTTATACTGCCGGTTTTAAAAACAATGCTTATGCCTAATGGGGATGTAGCAGCGTTAATTAAACCACAGTTTGAAGCTGGAAGAGAGCAAGTTGGGAAAAAAGGTATCGTTCGTGATCGAAAAGTACATGAGGCTGTCGTAGAAATGATTGTCGACTTTGCTATAAAAGAAGGATACGACGTAGAAGGTTTAACATTCTCACCAATTACGGGCGGGGATGGTAATATTGAATTTTTAATTCACCTGAAATGGCATGGTGAACGTGAGAATGGCGAAAATCATTCTCCAGTTTCTGTTGAGCAAGTAGTTACAGAGGCGCATGATGTCCTAAAACAAAAAGGAAAAGGGGAATAACATATGTTGTTCCTCTTTTTGTTGTAATTGTATAATGATTGTAAAAACAATTGTGTACAAGCAACGAATTATAAGTTAACATAAATAAGTGAAGTATACCAATGTTTAAACTATGGTAAGAGATAGTGTGAGGTGCAAATGTATGAATAAAGGTCAGCGCCATATTAAAATCAGGGAAATTATTGCGAACAAAGAAATTGAAACACAAGATGAATTAGTTGATATTTTACGTAATGAGGGATTTAATGTAACGCAAGCAACAGTATCGCGCGATATTAAAGAACTGCACTTAGTGAAAGTGCCATTACATGATGGGCGCTATAAATATAGCTTGCCAGCAGATCAACGATTTAACCCGTTACAAAAATTAAAACGCAATCTAGTGGATTCATTTGTAAAATTAGACACGGCAGGACATATGCTTGTGCTAAAAACACTGCCTGGTAACGCTCATTCACTTGGAGCACTTATTGATCATTTAGAGTGGGATGAGATCATCGGAACCATCTGTGGTGATGATACTTGCTTAATTATTTGCCGTACACCTGAAGATACAGGTGTTGTCTCTGATCGTTTCTTAAATATGTTGTAAAAAAAAATCTTGTTTGCTTTCCTCTGTAAAGTGGAAAGTGAACAGGATTTTTTTATTGGTTAAAAATGTGAATTCTTAATTGTAATATAATATTTTCTTTGCATAAAATTAGAAAATAGGTGGATTGACCCGTAAAACGAATGTTTGGTACAATGGAGCGGTTAGAACAGTAATTTATACATACAAACATATAAGTATGACTATTTGAATGAAGAACTGAGAAAAGCCCTTAATAGGGGATTAGTTTATAACGAGGTGAATGGGGCATTGTTATCGGAATTATCGATTAGAAACTTTGCTATTATTGAGGCATTAAATATTTCTTTTCAAAAAGGGTTAACGGTTTTAAGTGGTGAAACAGGGGCCGGAAAATCGATTATTATTGATGCGATTAGTTTACTTGTAGGTGGCCGTGGTTCAGCGGAATTTGTTCGATACGGAACAGAAAAAGCTGAGATAGAAGGGCTATTTTATGTAGAAGATGATAAGCATCCGTGTATTGAAAAGGCAGAAGAGCTGGATATAGAAATAGAAGACGGCATGATTATTTTGAAGCGTGATATCGCTGCGAACGGAAAAAGTGTATGTCGTGTAAATGGGAAACTGGTCACCCTTAGTATATTAAAGGAAATTGGAAAAACACTTGTTGATATTCATGGGCAGCACGAAACGCAAGATTTAATGAATGAAGAGCGTCATATGTTTATGCTTGATCATTTTGATGGAGATCGCATTGTTAAACAATTGGGTATATATCAAAATGTATACGCTGACTATGAGAAATTAAAAAAACAGTTAAAATCGTTAAGTGAAAATGAACAACAAATGGCGCATCGCTTAGATTTAATTCAATTCCAGCATGAAGAAATCAGTAAGGCGGATTTAAAGATGGATGAAGAAATTGAATTAACTGAAGAACGATTGCAAATTTCTAATTTCGAAAAAATTTACAAAGCATTAGGCGATGCATATCGCTCGTTAAGTGCTGACGGACAAGGGTTAGATAATGTACGAAGCGCAATGGGACAAATGGAGAGTATTACACATTTAGATGAAGTGTATCAAGAAAATCATGATTCAATTGCAAATAGCTACTACTTATTAGAAGAAGTTGCATATCAACTTAGAGAAAAGCTCGATATGATGGAATATGATCCGAAGCGTTTAGACGAAATTGAAACGCGTTTAAATGAAATTCGTATGCTAAAGAGAAAATATGGAAATACTGTAGAAGAGATTTTAGCGTATGCTGATAAAATTGAACAAGAAATTTTTACGATTGAAAATAAAGACGTTCATATTGAAACGACGAAGAAGCAATTAAAGGAATTAGAAAGTGTTATTCTGCAAGAAGCAACTTCGTTAAGTAATATGCGTCATGAGCTTGCGGAGCATCTTACAAATGCCATTCATCAGGAATTAAAAGAATTATATATGGAGAAAACAAAATTTGAAGTGAGAATCATGAAGAGAGAAGGAAATGCTGAAGAGCCTCTTGTTGAGGGTGCCCCAGTAAGACTTACGGCGGATGGCTACGATCTTGTGGAATTTTATATTTCAACAAATCCAGGTGAGCCGCTAAAACCACTTTCAAAGGTCGCTTCTGGCGGAGAGTTATCTCGTATTATTTTAGCTTTAAAAAGCATTTTTTCTAAGCACCAAGGTGTTGCATCTGTTATTTTTGATGAAGTGGATACTGGTGTAAGTGGTCGAGTTGCACAGGCTATTGCGGAAAAAATTTATCGAGTATCAGTAAACTCGCAAGTACTTTGTATTACGCACTTACCTCAAGTAGCTTCAATGGCGGATTCACATTTATTTATTCGAAAACAAGTAGCGAATGATCGGACAATTACATCAGTTACCGTTTTAACTATGGAGGATAAAGTAACAGAAATAGCTCGAATGATTTCTGGTGTGGAAATTACAGATTTAACGACAGAACATGCGAAAGAATTACTTACGCAAGCGCATCATTTTAAACAGACAGCAGAGGCTATCCAGTAATGGATAGCTTTTTTTCTCAAATAATGATTTCTTAATTCTTCCGGTTATAAATAAAGCACTGCAAGGAGAGATTAAAAAGTGTAGCCAAGAGGCTGAATGTGGGGTAGGAGCGAGGAGAGTGAACAAATTGAGATTAGAAAGATTTCGCAAAATAATAGGTCTTTGCCTCCTTGTTTCTTTAGTTTTTATTGGGTGTTTTAAACCGCTTCGGACATTTATTTCATCCCCGAAGCAACTTGTTGTTTTTGAAGGGCAACAATCAGAAATAGCTTCATTACCAGTTTTTCAAGCTTCATCTACAGATCATCATGTGTTTACAGTAAGTTCCAATGAACAAAAACAAGGACTTATGGTAAATCCTCATCAAAATGGTGAAGCAGATATGGTGTTTCAGCTTGCTGGTTTTCCAGTGAAAAAAGTAAATGTGAAAGTATTGAAAGATTTTAAAGTTATTCCAGGTGGACAATCAATTGGTGTGAAGTTAAATACAAAAGGGGTACTTGTTGTAGGCCATCATTTAATTCAAACTGAAAAAGGGAAAGTATCTCCTGGTGAAACAGCTGGTGTGCAAATTGGAGATATGATTACTGAAATTAATGGTAAAACAATTGAAAGAATGAGTGATGTAGCACCATTTATTCATAATAGTGGTGAAACGGGTGAACCGCTTAATCTTGTTTTGTTAAGAGATGGAAAACATATCCGCACTAAGTTAACACCACAAAAAGACAGTGGAGAATCGTCTTATCGCATTGGTTTATATATTCGTGATTCGGCAGCTGGAATCGGAACAATGACATTTGTGCATCCTGATTCTATGAAATATGGGGCACTTGGTCATGTCATTTCTGATAACGATACGAAAAAGCCGATTCAAGTCGAAGATGGACAAATTATGCGTTCGACAGTTACATCAATTGAAAGAGGTAGTCATGGGAATCCAGGAGAGAAATTAGCGAGGTTCTCACCAGATCGTGAAGTGATTGGTAATATTACAATAAATAGTCCATTTGGTATATTCGGGGAATTAAATACAAATATACCAAATGGCGTAATGGATAAAGCGATGCCGATTGCACTATCTCATCAAGTGAAAGAGGGACCGGCAAAAATATTAACAGTTATTGATAAAGATAAAGTGGAAGCGTTTGATATTGAAGTTGTAAGTACAGTACCGCAAAAGTTTCCAGCGACAAAAGGCATGGTAATAAAAGTAACAGACAAACGTTTATTAGCGAAAACGGGTGGTATCGTACAAGGCATGAGCGGAAGCCCAATTGTGCAAAACGGGAAAGTAATTGGTGCTGTTACACATGTATTCGTAAATGATCCAACATCAGGATATGGTGTTCATATTGAATGGATGTTACATGAGGCTGGAATTAACATTTATGAACAAGAAAGAAAAGCGAGCTAATTATTAATTAGCTCGCTTTTCTGTTGAAAAATTCGTTGAAATTTTGTAAAAGCTCCGCAAGAGGTGTTTTTTGTTGTAAAATAAAAGAAAAGGGTTGAACGTTTCGTTGTATTTCTATGATGGAATGTGTTGCGAAAGGGAATAAATGAACGATAAACATATTTTTTTGTGATTTTATCGGAAAGTAACAAACTTTAAAAGGGAATTTTCACACAATTGTCGAACAATTCATGTAGCCTAGAAGGATACACATGTCGGAGAATCGATTCGGTAAGGGAGGAAAAGCTGTGGAGAAAATTAAAGTATGTCTTGTGGATGATAATAAAGAATTAGTATCAATGCTAGAGAGTTACGTAGCTGCTCAAGATGATATGGAAGTAATCGGTACTGCTTATAATGGTCAAGAGTGTTTAAATTTATTAAATGATAAGCAGCCGGATGTACTTGTTTTAGACATTATTATGCCACATTTAGATGGTTTAGCTGTACTGGAGAAAATGCGACATATTGAAAGGCTAAGACAGCCTAGCGTAATTATGTTGACAGCATTTGGACAAGAAGATGTGACGAAAAAAGCAGTTGACTTAGGTGCTTCATATTTCATATTAAAACCATTTGATATGGAGAATTTAACGAGTCATATTCGTCAAGTGAGCGGTAAGGCGAACGCTACCATTAAACGTCCACTTCCATCTTTCCGTTCAGCAACTACAATAGATGGAAAACCGAAAAACTTAGACGCGAGCATTACGAGTATCATTCATGAAATCGGTGTGCCTGCTCATATTAAAGGGTATATGTACTTAAGGGAAGCAATCTCTATGGTGTACAATGATATTGAATTACTTGGATCTATTACGAAAGTATTGTATCCAGATATCGCGAAGAAATATAATACAACAGCAAGCCGAGTCGAGCGTGCGATCCGTCACGCAATTGAAGTAGCATGGAGTCGTGGGAATATTGATTCTATTTCGTCCTTATTCGGTTATACAGTATCCATGTCAAAAGCAAAACCTACGAATTCCGAGTTCATCGCAATGGTTGCGGATAAGCTAAGACTTGAACATAAGGCTAGCTGAGAGTAAAGATAGTAAGGGATTTAGGTTTTAGTAAGGCTTAATTATTCTTTAAATTTATACTCGATATTAAATGTAAAACCAATGAACTTTTTATTTAATGACCAATGAATTTTAGAATTCGTTGGTCTTTTTATTTTGCTGAGAAAAAGAGGGGGAAGTAATATCAATTTTATCGAAATTATTTGGATAGATGAAAATGGCTTGTTTGATATTGTAGAAATAAACCCTGTTTTTAGTAATATTACATATAAGTGAGTTTTTTATAAGACAATTAAATAGGTATGGATAGGGAGAAGGGGAATGAAAAATAAAATATTAACTTGGCTAGGAATAGTAGCAGCTATGGGAGTCCTTGCTGTTGCAGTTACATTTACATTTGGAATGTTAGAACTTGCCGATAATCCAGTAGATAAAGAAGTGAATGCTCAAATAGATAAAAAAGAAGATCCAACGATAGTAGGTAGAGAGGTAGATGGAGTCTTTGTTGATGTGTATGTTACTGAAAATTCTACTGAAAGCGAAGTTATTACAGTGATGCATCACATGACTCATCAAAAAGTAGTGGCAGAACGAAAATCAGAATCCATTCCAATGATTCAAAATAATGCTGAAAAATTAAAAAAATCATAAATAAGAGTAGCTTTGCGAAAAAAAATGAGCTTTTAGAGATTGCTGATAGATGGGCGAAAAAAGATTTTGGTCAAATTGTAGAAGATCACAATTATTTCTCGGATGCCCAAGAAGGTAGCACTTGTAAAGCCACTAGAGCGATGGATGCGGTAGAAGAGCAATATTATATTTTAACTACATTCGGGGAGGAAAAAGCGAAAGAACTATACGATTCAGGAGATGCTCCGCACGTTCAATAAAAAATAATATGAAGGGCTTCTAGTTTTATTATTACCTTGCTTTAAGGGCGCAATGGGTACTTGTGAATAAATATTTTTCTTTCTTTATGAATTGTAACAAAAAAGAAGATATATCATCATTATTAAATGATGAAGTGAAGGCCAAATCGCATCGTAGTACATCTGTTAAAGGATTTTAGCAGGGAAGTCATCCGTGATATAATAGAAATAATAAAAAGCCCTGCAAAACAGGACTGTATTATTCTTCGTCTTTATTTTGTTTTTCTAATTCAACTAACTTTTGAATTAAAATGTGCTGCGGCATATGCATAAGTTGTTCAAGTGGAACACCTAATGCTTTTGATAGGCGGACTGCAGTGTCTGGAGAAATTTGTAATGGTCTCATAGAAGTACCTCCTTTTTCGTATAGTATAGCATAAGATTGGGGGAGTGAGGATGACTCTTATATTTGCACATCGTGGTGCAGCGGGAACGTACCCAGAAAATACAATGATTTCATTTGAAGCAGCTGAATCTTTTAGAGCAGATGGAATTGAGCTCGATGTTCAATTAACGAAAGATGGAAAAGTTGTCGTCATTCATGATGAAACAGTGGACCGGACAACAAATGGAAAAGGTGCGGTTCGTAATTATTTATATGAGGATTTATGTAAATTAGATGCGAGCTATAAATTCGGTGATAAAGTAGGTTTTTGTAAAATACCTCTTTTAGAAGAGGTGTTAGAATGGATTGATAAAACAGAGTTGCTACTTAATATTGAACTTAAAAATAATAAAATTCCATACAGAGGTTTAGAGGAAGAAGTTATAACGTTTGTACGGAAATATAATCTAGAAGATCGTGTTATATTTTCCTCATTTAATCACTACAGTATGAAAAGGTGTCATATGATGGCTCCTGATATTCAAACAGCGATTTTATATCGCGAAGGTTTGCATAGTCCATGGGCATATGCGAAAAAAATGGGCGCTACAGCAGTGCACCCTAATTATCGTTATCTTCAAGATGCTGTTGCTGAATTAACGATGGAAAGTGGTGTAGAGGTTCGGCCCTATACAATAAATGAAGAAACGCTTATGCGTAAATATTTTGATATGAATATTTCGGCGATTATTACTGATTACCCCGAAACAGCAAGAATGTTATTGCCAATAAAAAAATGAGACCGCGTGTAACGGTCTCATTTTTTATTTATAAATAGTGGGACCTTCCTACCTTCTAAAGCGAGCTTGTACTTTATTTCGTTTACGGTCTCGGTGTAAGACGAAGCCTCCGAAGATATAAAACCCAAGCCCGAAGCAGAGAGCGCCAATTAAAAATTGTAACCACAGTATAGAGAGTGGAGGGAATAGAATCCCGAATACAGTATCTCTCATTAACTTAATGCCAAACACAGCTAATGAAACAGGGATGAGTGCTAATGATAGAGCAAGGTAACGCTGCATATAAACGCTCCTTTTCGGATTATTTTGTTTATTTCAATGATGTTATATGAAAAGGGGGTTTGTCAAGAGGGGGCTGAACGAGTAAGATAAGGGTGTGAAAAATTTTGCAGAGATACTTCGAGAGGAAGTGTAATATATGAAACAAAAAGTTTTAATTGTTGGTGCAGGTGAAGGTGGCAGTACACTGCTGAATCTGTTGCAAAGTTCGAATATATTTCAAATTATAGGGATTATTGATATAAATCCGATAGCGAAGGGATTACAAATGGCTAAGGAATACGGGGTTACGATTGGAGAGAGTGTAACGCCGTTTCTTTCTATGCATATTGATGTAATGTTTGATATGACGGGTGATGATGATTTACATAAAGTTTTATTAAAGAAAAAGCATAAAGATACTCTTCTTATACCGGGTGACATTGCGAAAATTGTTACGAGATTAGCGCATGAGAAGGAAGGTTTAATTGGAAAGTTAGAAGAACAGACGCAGCAAGGGGATTTAATTTTAAATTCTACGCATGACGGTATGATTGTGATTGATCGAGAGGGACAAGTACGCCTATTTAATAAAAGTGCAGAGCGTATTATCGGATATAAAAAAGAAGATGCGGTAGGGAAATATATTTTAGAAGTTATTCCGACTAGTAAGTTGCTTCGTATTATACGTACGAAACAAATAGAAGTAAATTATGAACTGACATTAGAGAATGAAAAGAAAATTATTACAACTCGTATTCCAATATTAAAAGAGGGAGGAGAGGTACAAGGGGCATTTGCGATTTTTAAAGATATAACAGAGGTTGTAGATCTTGCGGAAGAAGTTACAGATTTAAAGGAGATTCAAACGTTACTTGAGGCGATTATCAACTCGTCTGAGGAAGCAATTTCGGTCGTGGATGAAAAGGGAAGAGGGTTAGTAATTAACCCTGCGTATACGAAATTAACAGGTTTAACAGAAGAGGACATTATTGGGAAACCGGCTACAACTGATATTGTAGAAGGTGAAAGTATGCATATGAAAGTACTTCGAACGCGTAGGGCGGTACGCGGAATACATATGAAGATTGGACAAAAGAAGCGTGATGTAATTGTAAACGTAGCGCCAGTTATAGTGGATGGGATATTGAAAGGAAGCGTTGGTGTAATTCGTGACGTATCAGAAATTCAAAAGTTAACAAATGAATTGAATAGGGCAAGGCAAATTATTCGAACGTTAGAAGCGAAATATTCATTTGATGACATTGTCGGAAATTCAGATGAAACAACGGCTGCTATTGAGCAGGCGAAACTTGGGGCGAATACACCAGCAACAGTATTACTACGAGGGGAATCTGGAACTGGTAAAGAATTGTTTGCACATGCAATTCATAATGGAAGTAATCGAAAATATAATAAATTCGTCCGGGTAAACTGTGCTGCTATTTCCGAGACTTTATTAGAAAGTGAATTATTCGGTTATGAGGAAGGTGCATTCTCAGGAGCAAAAAGAGGCGGAAAACGAGGTTTTTTTGAGGAAGCGAATAACGGTAGTATCTTTTTAGATGAAATAGGAGAATTGTCTGCAAATACGCAAGCGAAACTCCTTCGCGTGTTGCAAGAAAAAGAAATTGTAAAAGTGGGTGGAACGAAAGCGATACCTATAAATGTCCGGGTAATTGCAGCAACACATGTGAATTTAGAAAAGGGCATTCTAGAAGGAGAGTTTAGAGAGGATTTATATTATCGATTAAATAAAATTCCAATTCAAATTCCGTCTCTTCGTCAGCGAAAAGGAGATATACCGGCAATTGCAGACAGATTGATTCAAAAAATTAACCAAGATTATGGCCGGAATGTAGAGGGGCTCACTGATTCGGCTATTTCATATTTACAATCATATGAATGGCCAGGGAATGTGAGGGAGCTTGAAAACATTTTAGGACGAGCTATTATCTTTATGAATTATAACGAAATATATATTGATGTCCATCATTTACCACCTTTACATACAGAAGAGCAGACTGAGGTAAAACAAAATAACTTATTACCTGAATTAGAGGAAAAGCCACTTGAACATTTAGTGACAGAGTTTGAAGGGCATATCATTCATGAATGTTTAGAGAGGTTTGATGGAAATAAAACAAAAACTGCAAGAGCGTTAGGAATTTCGGTTCGAAATTTATATTACAAGCTAGAAAAGTATGAGTGTGCAAAAAATAGCATGCAATAAATTGCGTACCGTGCAATTTATTGCATGGTATACAAAATGCGACAAAATAAGACAGAATGTTTTGTTATTTTCCAAAGTATTGATTTTACTGCATTTTGAATGCGTTTTCATTATTGGTAAGACCACTTTTAAAAGTTGGCACGGTATTTGCTTTATAAATAGACGAGGGACGACGGAAAGGGTTGATTACAAAATATGAAGTTAGAACACTTAATTGATCAAGCAGCAGGACAGCCTAAAAAAACTGTGGCTGTAGCAGTAGCTGAAGATCATGAAGTAATTGAAGCTGTAGCGAAAGCAATTAAATTACAGCTAGCTCAATTTCGTCTATATGGAAATCAAGAAAAAATAATGGGGATGCTACAAGAACATGGTTTACAAACTTCAGAACACATTGAAGTGATTGCAGCAGCGTCAAGTGCTGAGGCTGCAGAACTTTCTGTTAAAGCTGTAAGAAATGGCGAAGCAGATGTTCTTATGAAGGGAAACATCCCAACAGCAAATATTTTGAAAGCTGTATTAAATAAAGAGTGGGGACTTCGTAAAGGTAGCGTACTTTCACACGTTGCAGCATTTGAAGTTCCAAATTACGATCGTCTTATCTTTGTTACAGATGCAGCGATGAACATTGCACCTGATGTAACACAAAAAGCTGCTATTATACAGAATACTGTAGAAGTTGCCCAGGCAATAGGAATAGATTTGCCAAAGGTAGCACCAATTGCAGCGGTAGAGGTTGTGAATCCTGCGATGCAAGCGACAATTGATGCAGCGATGTTAACTCAAATGAATCGCCGCGGACAAATTAAAAATTGTGTCGTTGATGGACCACTTGCTTTAGATAATGCAGTATCACAAATTGCAGCAGAACATAAAGGCATAGTAAGTGATGTAGCAGGTAAGGCAGACATTTTACTCGTCCCAACGATTGAAGCTGGAAATGTGCTATACAAATCACTCGTATACTTTGCGGATGCAAAGGTAGGAGCTATGATTGCTGGCGCAAAAGCACCGATTGTTTTAACATCTCGTGCTGATTCAGCAGAAACAAAAGTATATTCATTAGCATTGGCAGTTACGACTGCTTCAAAATAAACCAAACAGGGTAAAACACTAGGGGGAAACGACAATGACATTAGAAATCTTCGAATACTTAGAAAAATATGATTATGAGCAAGTAGTATTTTGTCAAGATAAAGAATCTGGTTTAAAAGCAATCATTGCAATTCATGATACAACACTTGGACCAGCTCTTGGTGGAACAAGAATGTGGACATATGATTCTGAAGAAGCGGCGATTGAAGATGCATTGCGTCTTGCAAAAGGGATGACATACAAAAACGCAGCAGCTGGCTTAAACTTAGGTGGTGCGAAAACAGTAATTATCGGTGATCCACGTAAAGATAAGAGCGAAGCGATGTTCCGTGCATTAGGACGATACATTCAAGGACTAAACGGACGTTACATTACAGCTGAAGATGTTGGTACAACAGTAGATGATATGGATATTATTCACGAAGAAACTGATTTTGTAACAGGTATTTCACCATCATTCGGTTCTTCTGGTAACCCATCTCCAGTAACCGCATACGGTGTTTATCGTGGTATGAAAGCAGCGGCGAAAGAGGCTTTCGGTACTGATAATTTAGAAGGAAAAGTAATTGCCGTTCAAGGTGTTGGTAACGTAGCGTATCACCTATGCAAACATTTACATGCTGAAGGAGCAAAATTAATCGTTACAGATATTAATAAAGAAGCTGTACAACGCGCGGTAGAAGAATTCGGTGCATCAGCAGTTGAGCCAAATGAAATTTACGGTGTTGAATGTGATATTTACGCACCATGTGCATTAGGCGCAACAGTTAATGACGAAACTATTCCACAACTTAAAGCAAAAGTAATCGCAGGTTCTGCAAATAACCAATTAAAAGAAAATCGTCACGGCGACATGATTCATGAAATGGGTATTGTATACGCACCAGACTATGTTATTAATGCTGGTGGTGTAATTAACGTAGCAGACGAATTATATGGATACAATAGAGAACGTGCACTAAAACGTGTTGAGTCTATTTATGACACAATTGCAAAAGTAATCGAAATTTCAAAACGTGATGGCATAGCAACTTATGTAGCAGCAGATCGTCTAGCTGAAGAGCGCATTGCAAGTTTGAAAAACTCTCGTAGCACATACTTACGCAACGGTCATGACATTATTAGCCGTCGCTAATCATTCATATATAACTTTTACAAAAGGTGTGGTTACCTCTTATGAGGTTTCCACTTCCTTTTAAATTTATTAGTGGAGGTAGCAACATTGTCTGTAAATCGAATTCTTGTTATTAACCCAGGTAGTACATCCACAAAAATTGGTGTTTTTGATAATGAAAGACCTGTTCTAGAAGAAACGATTCGTCATGACGTAGAACAGATTGGAAAATATAAGCGAATTATTGACCAATATGAGTTTCGTAAAGAAACAATTTTAGAAGTTCTACATTCTCATGGTATTAACATTTCAAAATTAAACGCTGTTTGTGGGCGTGGTGGATTACTTCGTCCAATCGAAGGCGGTACGTATACAGTAAACGATGCGATGTTAGAAGATTTAAAAAATGGGTTTAGTGGTCATCACGCTTCAAACCTCGGAGGCATTTTAGCCTATGAAATTGCTTCTGGATTAAATATTCCTGCATTCATTGTGGATCCTGTCGTTGTAGATGAAATGGAGCCAATTGCTCGTATAAGTGGTATTGCTGGCATGGAACGCAAAAGTATCTTCCATGCATTAAATCAAAAAGCAGTTGCTCGTAAAGTAGCTGACCAATTAAATCACAAATACGAGGATTTAAATTTATTAGTTACACATATGGGCGGCGGTATTACAGTTGGTGCTCATAAAAAAGGAAAAGTTATCGATGTAAATAATGGCTTAAACGGAGAAGGACCATTTAGCCCAGAGCGTGCTGGTACAGTACCAGTAGGACAGCTAGTTGAAATGTGTTTCTCTGGTGAGTATTACCGAGACGAAATGGTGAAACAGCTTGTCGGACAAGGTGGACTTGTAAGTCTAATCGGTACAAATGATGCGATTAAAGTAGAACAAATGGTTGAAAAAGGTGATCCTGAAGCAACTCTTATTTATAAAGCAATGGCATATCAAGTTGCAAAAGAAATTGGCGGAGCTAGCGCTGTGCTTCACGGGAAAATCGATGCAATCGTATTAACTGGTGGACTTGCGTACAGTAAAATTCTTGTTGATGAAATAAAAGAACGAGTGGACTGGATTGCAGATGTTATCGTACATCCAGGGGAAGATGAGTTAGAAGCGTTAGCAGAAGGGGCACTTCGTGTATTACGTGAAGAAGAAGCGCCGAAAGAGTATGTTGTAAGAGAAAAACAAACAGTAGCTAGGGGTTGAGATAATGGCAAGAGAATATGATTTAGTCATCGTTGGCGGTGGTACAGGTGGATATGTTGCTGCTATTCGCGCATCACAACTAGGATTAAAAACAGCACTTGTTGAAAAAGAAAATCTTGGTGGTACTTGTTTACACAAAGGATGTATTCCTAGTAAAGCTCTTTTACGTAGTGCGGAAGTATACGCAACTGCTAAAAAAAGCGAAGAGTTCGGAGTTATTGCAAGTAATGTAGAACTAAACTTTGCGAAAGTGCAAGAGCGTAAAGAGAAGATTGTAACGCAACTTCATAAAGGTGTTCAACACTTAATGAAACAAGGTAAAATTGATGTGTTTGAAGGTATCGGCCGTATTCTTGGCCCATCTATTTTCTCTCCAATGCCAGGGACAATTTCAGTTGAACTTGCAAGTGGAGAAGAGAATGAAATGTTAATTCCAAAAAATGTACTTGTTGCAACAGGTTCTCGTCCGAATTCATTACCAGGTTTAGAATTAGACGGAGAGTATGTAATGTCTTCCGATCATGCCCTAAAAATGGAAACGCTTCCTAGCTCAATTATTATCGTTGGTGGCGGTGTAATCGGTATTGAGTGGGCATCTATGCTTGCAGACTTCGGTGTAGAAGTTACAGTACTAGAGTATGCGAAAACGATATTACCACTAGAAGATCAGGACGTTTCAAAAGAAATGCAACGTCTATTCAAGAAAAAAGGTATTAAAGTGGTAACTGGTGCAAAAGTATTACCAGAAACATTGGTAAAAGATAATGGAGTAACAATTCAAGCTGAACATAACGGTGAGAATAAAGAATTTAAAGCAGAAAAAATGCTTGTATCTGTAGGAAGACAAGCCAATACGCAAAATATTGGTTTAGAGAATACGGATATCGTTGTGGAAAAAGGATACATTCAAACAAATGAGTTTTATCAAACGAAAGAATCTCATATTTACGCAATCGGAGATGTAATCGGTGGCTTACAACTTGCTCACGTTGCTTCTCATGAAGGAATTGTTGCAGTAGAACATATTGCTGGTAAAGAAGTTACACCAATTGATTACTCTATGGTATCAAAATGCGTATATAGCAGTCCGGAAGTTGCTTCTGTCGGTTTAACAGAACAAGAAGCGAAAGAAAAAGGCTATAAGTTAAAAGTAGGTAAGTTCTCATTCCGTGCAATCGGAAAAGCACTTGTATACGGCGAATCAGATGGTTTCGTAAAACTTGTAGTTGATGAAGAAACAAATGACATTCTTGGTGTTCATATGATTGGACCACATGTAACAGATATGATTTCTGAAGCTGGTCTTGCAAGAGTACTTGATGCAACACCGTGGGAAGTAGCACATACAATTCATCCGCATCCATCATTATCTGAGGCGATTGGTGAAGCAGCATTAGCTGTAGATGGAAAAGCGTTGCACGCATAAAAATGTGGATTTAGGAGGTTATGAAAAATGGCAGAAGTAAAAGAAAAGCGCCATGAAGAGCTTGGCTTAAGTGATGAGCAAGTATTAGAAATGTTCCGTACGATGTTACTTGCACGTAAAATCGACGAACGTATGTGGTTATTAAACCGTGCGGGTAAAATTCCATTCGTAATTTCTTGTCAAGGACAGGAGGCTGCACAAGTTGGAGCAGCATTCGCTCTTGATAGAGAGAAAGATTATGCATTACCATACTACCGTGATATGGGTGTTGTACTAGCGTTCGGTATGACAGCTAAAGAGCTTATGTTGTCTGCTTTCGCGAAAGCTGGAGATCCAAACTCTGGTGGTCGTCAAATGCCTGGTCACTTCGGTCAAAAGAAAAATCGTATTGTGACAGGATCATCTCCAGTAACAACGCAAGTACCACATGCAGTTGGTATTGCATTAGCTGGAAAAATGGAAAAGAAAGATTTAGTAACGTTTGTTACATTTGGAGAAGGTTCTTCAAACCAAGGTGACTTCCATGAAGGGGCAAACTTTGCTGGTGTACACAAACTACCTGTTATTTTCATGTGTGAAAATAATAAATACGCAATCTCTATTCCAGTTGAAAAACAATTAGCATGTAAAAACGTATCAGATCGTGCAATTGGTTACGGTATGCCTGGATATACAATAGACGGAAACGATCCGCTTGCAGTATATAAAGCTGTAAAAGAGGCAGCAGACCGCGGCCGTCGTGGTGAAGGCCCAACTTTAATTGAAACAGTATCATATCGTTTAACAGCACATTCTAGTGACGACGATGATCGTGTTTATCGTGATAAAGAAGAAGTAGAAGAAGCAAAGAAAAAAGATTCAATTATAACATTTGCAGCTTATTTAAAAGAAGCTGGCGTGTTAACTGAGGAATTTGAAAAACAAATGTTAGACGAAATTATGCATATCGTAAATGAAGCAACAGAATATGCAGAAAATGCTCCGTATGCAGCACCTGAAGATGCATTGAAGCACGTATACGCAGAATAGGGGGGA
Source organism: Bacillus sp. ES1-5 (assembly GCF_022487605.1). Taxonomy (NCBI): domain Bacteria; kingdom Bacillati; phylum Bacillota; class Bacilli; order Caryophanales; family Bacillaceae; genus Bacillus; species Bacillus sp. ES1-5. The sequence continues at coordinate 60,648 of NZ_JAKVPU010000002.1, forward strand.
ACGTTTCATGGCTGTAATGTCTTATATTGATGCTATTACATTAGCAATGCGCGAAGAAATGGAACGCGATGAGAAAGTATTTGTTTTAGGTGAAGATGTTGGTAAAAAAGGTGGCGTATTTAAAGCGACACACGGATTATATGATCAATTTGGTGAAGATCGTGCGCTTGATGCACCGCTTGCAGAATCTGCAATTGCTGGGGTAGCAATTGGTGCGGCAATGTATGGTATGCGTCCAATCGCTGAAATGCAGTTTGCTGATTTCATCATGCCAGCAGTAAACCAAATTGTTTCTGAGGCAGCAAAAATTCGTTATCGTTCTAACAACGATTGGACTTGTCCAGTTACAATTCGTGCGCCATTTGGCGGCGGTGTTCACGGTGCATTGTATCATTCACAATCTGTGGAAGCGATGTTTGCGAACCAACCAGGTTTAAAAATTGTTATTCCTTCTACACCATATGATGCAAAAGGTTTATTAAAAGCAGCAATTCGTGATGAAGATCCAGTATTATTCTTTGAGCATAAGCGTGCATATCGCTTAATTAAAGGTGAAGTGCCAGAGGATGATTACGTATTACCAATCGGAAAAGCAGATGTAAAACGCGAAGGTGATGATATTACTGTTATCACGTACGGATTATGTGTTCACTTTGCTCTTCAAGCAGCTGAAAAGTTAGCGCAAGATGGCATCTCTGCACATGTTCTTGATTTACGTACTGTATATCCATTAGATAAAGAAGCAATCATTGAAGCAGCTTCTAAAACAGGTAAAGTTCTTCTTGTAACAGAAGACAATAAAGAAGGAAGTATTATAAGTGAAGTGGCAGCAATTATTGCTGAAAACTGTCTGTTTGATTTAGATGCGCCAATCGCACGTCTTGCAGGTCCAGACGTTCCAGCAATGCCATATGCACCAACAATGGAAAAATTCTTTATGGTAAATCCAGATAAAGTTGAAAAAGCAATGCGTGAACTTGCGGAATTTTAATCGGGGGGACTATACATGGCTGTAGAAAATATCACAATGCCTCAGCTCGGGGAGAGCGTTACAGAGGGTACAATTAGTAAATGGCTCGTTAATGTTGGCGATCACGTAAACAAGTATGATCCGCTTGCAGAAGTAATGACTGATAAAGTAAATGCTGAAGTACCATCTTCTTTCACTGGTATTGTGAAAGAATTAATTGCTGGTGAAGGTGAGACGTTAGCTGTAGGTGAAGTAGTTTGTGTTATTCAAGTAGAAGGCGCAGATGAAGTAGCAGCGACAGCTGTTGAGGAAAAAACAAAAGAAGAACCAAAGGCAGAAGTAGCTACACCTGAAAAAGCACCGAAAGCAAAACAACCAACTGATGGAAAACCACGTTTTTCACCAGCTGTTTTAAAACTTGCAGGTGAGCATAATGTTGATTTAGATTTAGTAGAAGGTACGGGAGCAAATGGCCGTATCACTCGTAAAGATATTTTAAAGCTAGTGGAATCTGGAAATATTCCGCAAGCAGGTGCGAAGAAAGAGGAAGCGGTAGCAGCAGTAGTAGAAGCGCGTCCAGAAGCACCAAAAGCAGCGCCAGTAGCACAAAAAGTAGAAGCTGCAAAACCAGTTTCTGTACCAACAATGCCTGGCGATATCGAAATTCCAGTAACAGGTGTGCGTAAAGCAATTGCAGCGAACATGTTACGTAGTAAACACGAAGCGCCACATGCTTGGATGATGATTGAAGTAGATGTGACAAACCTTGTGTCATACCGTAATTCAATTAAAGGTGATTTCAAAAAGCGCGAAGGCTTTAATTTAACGTTCTTTGCTTTCTTCGTAAAAGCAGTAGCGCAAGCGTTAAAAGAGTATCCTCAAATCAATTCAATGTGGGCTGGCGATAAGATCGTTCAGAAGAAAGATATTAACCTTTCTATCGCTGTTGCAACAGAGGACGAACTATTTGTACCAGTAATTAAACATGCGGATGAGAAGACGATTAAAGGTATCGCTCGTGAAATTACAGAGCTTGCAGGAAAAGTACGTACGAAATCGTTAAAAGCGGACGAAATGCAAGGTGGAACATTTACAATTAATAACACAGGATCATTTGGTTCTGTTCAATCTATGGGTATTATTAATTACCCACAAGCGGCTATTTTACAAGTTGAATCAATTGTAAAACGCCCAGTAATTATGGATAATGGTATGTTCGGTGCTCGCGACATGGTTAACTTATGTTTATCACTTGATCACCGTGTACTAGATGGCTTAATTTGTGGTAAGTTCTTAGGACGTGTAAAAGAAATTTTAGAAAATACGTCAGAAAATAATACATCTGTATATTAATAAAAAGCTCGCTTATGCGAGCTTTTTATCATCTTATTTCTTCAGCTACATCCTACTATATGTATAATATCTTTCCCAGTAATCTTACAATGAACGATTATGTATTAGGAATTTATGAAAATACATTGCTGATATATGGTATATGGATATAAAATAAGAAAAGAATAATTTTTTTGGCAAATCTTACTGATGAAACTGTAGTATAATATATTGTATTGTATGAAAAAGAGAGTTATTCTATATAAGTGTTTTATAGATAATGTGTAATCAGTCGTCAAAACATGAAGAATGTTGACTCCTGGTTTTTTATTTTGCTGTAACAATGTTTCAGGAGGATGTCATGAAAAGAAGTACCGAGTTTCTAAAAAGTTTAGATGTAAAATTAATATTAATTTTGTTAGCATTATGTGTTACGAGTATAGCTGCTATATATAGCAGTCAGCAAACTGGCCAATATGGAGAGGCAAACTTTGCGATGAAACAGGGTTTGAACTACATAATTGGAGTTGTATTGTTATTGCTTGTTGCAAGCATCGACTTAGATCAATTACAAAAATTGTCTTGGCCACTTTATATCGTCGGATTTGGTTCACTTATTCTTTTGAAAATACTACCGGTTTCCACTTTCACACCTGAAAAATTAGGTGCAAAAAGATGGTTTGTATTTCCGTTAGTTGGACAAATTCAACCATCTGAGTTTTTCAAAATTTCATTGCTTCTCGTAGTAGCAAGTATAGCAGTGAAACATAATGCACAGTATATGGCAAGGACATTCCAAACGGATTTACAATTAGTAGGTAAAATTGTGCTTGTATCCCTTCCGCCTATGGCTGTTGTATATAGCCAACCGGATACAGGGATGGTGTTCTTATATGCTGCTGCAATTGCATGTATTTTATTTATGTCAGGTATTCAGAAGAAATTGATAGCGTTATGTACAGTTATTCCGGTGACCGTATTATCTACGTTAATATTTATTTACGTAAGGTATGAGGATTTCTTCTTTAATAAGTTAGTTACGTTACTAAAACCTCACCAACAATCACGTATTGTAGGTTGGTTAAATCCATTTGAAAATGCAGATCAAGGTTATCAAACACAGCAATCGATTTTAGCTGTAGGTAGTGGCGGTATGGAAGGGAAAGGCTTTGGTGAAGGGAACGTCTATATCCCTGAGAAGCATACTGACTTTATTTTTGCTACAATTGCCGAAGAAGGTGGATTTATCGTAGCAGCGTTAGTTGTATTCTTGTTCCTATTACTACTATATAGAACAATTATTATTGGTTATTCTGCTGATAATTTATTCGGCACATTATTATGTGCTGGATCAATTGGGATATTAACGGTTCAAATATTCCAAAACATCGGTATGATCGTTGGATTAATGCCTGTAAAAGGGATTGCATTACCGTTCTTATCATATGGGGGAAGTTCCTTATTCTCAAATATGATTATGATGGGTCTCATATTATCCGTACGAAAAACGTATAAAAAGTATATGTTTTCCGTCAAGTAAGAAAAGCTGATTCGTTTAAAAACGAATCAGCTTTTTTACATATATGTTCTTAAACGTTGCAAACTAAAACAAAGTAGCAGTTTGAGACGGGTAAGGAGTGCAAAGTGATGCATATGCATATTTTTGAAGGGGCACGGCATCTTTCTAATAGTGAATGGGTTATTCGAGCTATCATAGCATACATATTTTTAATATTAGTTGCGAAAGCGATGGGGCAAAGGTCCATCGCGCAACTTCGTTTTTTAGATGTTGTATTAGTGTTATTGCTTGGTGGGAATATTTCTAACGCATTATCTGATGAAAAAGTGGGATTACTCGGCTCGATGATTACAACGTTCATACTCGTTGTACTTCACATTATAAGCTCAGTCTTAATGTTGAAATGGGATAGATGGAGACGCTTTTTAGAGCCAGCACCTATTATTCTTATACACAATGGTTCCATTGATTTTAGCAATTTGAAAAAAGCGAGAATTACGGTGGAATATTTATTTTCGGAACTTCGCATGCGAAATGTGAGTGATATTCAAACGATTAAATTAGCATTATGGGAAGCGAATGGTGTTGTTTCTATATTTCGGTATCCAGAATATGAAGCAGTTTCGCGGCTTGATCTGAAAGTGGCGGGAAAAAAATCTCGAGTTTCTTTTATATTAGTAAAGGATGGGACCATTCAGCAAGATGTTCTTGCTTTATTAGGAAAAACAGAAGAGTGGGCGAGAGAATTTCTAGAGAAGAGTGCAGAAGTTGAATCCATTATGTTAGCTACAGTAGATGAAGCTCATAAAATAAATATTTTGTTAAAAAAATGAAAAATATACGCATTTTGTCGTTTCATACATATGATACAATAGTGTGGACAACGAAAAAGGAGGGATACGATGGGATATGTAGAGGAGTTACGAAAAGTAGTTGGTCATCGCCCTTTAATTTTAGTTGGTGCTGTTGTACTCGTTATAAATGAACATGGATATGTATTATTACAGCAAAGAACAGAGCCTTACGGAAAATGGGGGTTGCCTGGCGGGTTAATGGAGCTTGGCGAATCACCAGAAGAAACAGCTTGCCGTGAAGTATATGAAGAGACAGGAATAGAAGTGAAGAACCTACGATTAATTAATGTATTTTCTGGAGCGAACTATTTTACAAAACTAGCAAATGGTGATGAGTTTCAATCTGTCACAACAGCTTATTATACGGATGAATACGAAGGGAACTTTGTTATGAACAAAGAAGAAGCGGTTCAGCTTACATTCTTCCCGCTAACAGAACTACCTGACTATATTGTAGGATCGCATAAAAAAATGATTGGTGAATATATGAAGATTATGGAAAAAGAGATATAATAATAGTGAAAGAAATACAAAAACACAGTTCTGGTCGGTAGTCCAGACGCATGATTACATGTCAGTAACCTTCCCCTCCGGGATGTCCAGTATTTCTAATTTTTTTAAAGGAGGGGCTGTCAATGGATTTGACAGTATATCACGATGGTCAATTTTTCGTAGGAATTATTACGCATAAAGAAACAGGGAAATTGTATGGAGCGCGGTATATTTTTGGAATGGAACCTTCAGATGAAGAAGTACTTATATTTGTGAATGGTCCAATGTTAGCATATTTCCAGCACGTTGCAAAATGCGGTGTGGAAGTGAAAGAAAAACAGCGTCCAAAAAATATAAAACGTATCATACGACAAGCGGCAAAAGAAGTAAATGTAAAACGTTTCACTAAGGCACAAGAGGCAATTAGCTTATCTTATGAACTGCATAAACAAGAAAAAAAAGTGCAGTCTAAAGAGAAGCGAGAAGCAGAAAAACAAAGAAGACGTTTAATTAAAGTACAAAAAGCAAAGCAAAAGCATCGTGGCCATTAAGAAAAGGTGTTAGAGCAAGAGCTCTAACACCTTTTCTATACCCAAATACAAGTAAACTTACTTGTATTTCATAAACATTAACTGGTAAGATACAAATAGGTAGTTTTAGAGGAGGGAAAAGATTGATTAATTTTAACTTTTTTATGAATGATGTTGTCCGCCAAGCGCGTGAAGAGATTGTCTCTGCTGGATATACAGAATTGACGACGCCGGAAGCAGTAGAAGAAGCGTTTAAAAGAAATGGAACAACACTTGTAATGGTAAACTCTGTATGTGGTTGTGCAGGTGGTATTGCTCGTCCTGCTGCTGCGCATTCCGTACATTATGATAAACGTCCTAACCATCTTGTAACGGTGTTTGCAGGTCAAGATAAAGAAGCAACAGCAACAGCTCGTGAATATTTCGAAGGATATCCACCTTCTTCTCCATCATTCGCTTTATTAAAAGATGGAAAAATTGTAACGATGGTAGAACGTCATGAAATTGAAGGTCATGAACCAATGCAAGTTATTGCAAAACTACAATCTTATTTCGAAGAGAATTGTGAAGAACTATAAAAATAAACGAAAAGGCGGTACGTCCACAATGAAGTGGATGTACCGCCTTTTTTTTATTTAGTATTAAAATTTATGGGACATGCATAGTTATGTTGTTTTATACATTATTTTATACATTATAAACGTTATCTATATTATCATTTTGTTTATTTTTATTTTGTATATTGCATAAAAATGAAAGTGCTGATACAATACAAACATCGAATAAATATTCTATTAAACTTTTAAATATACATTATTAGGGGGAAGAAAGATGAAGAAGTTATTATCAATATCGTTTGCACTTATTTTAATTGTAAGTATGTTCAGTGCTTGTAGTAATGGGGAAGAAAAGGCTACTGGAAAAAATAAGAAAGTACTGGTTATGGGGACTTCAGCAGATTATAAACCATATGAATACGTAGAAGCCTCAAAAAGTGATGAAATTATCGGCTTTGATGTTGATGTTGCTAAATATATCGGAAAAGAACTTGGTTATGAAGTGAAAGTGAAAGATATGGATTTTGGTGGTTTATTAGCATCTCTTAGCTCAGGAAAAGTTGATTTCGTAATGGCAGGTATGACGCCAACGGCAGAGCGTAAAAATAATGTTGATTTTACAGATATTTATTTTGTTGCTAAAAACATGGTCGTTTCTAAAAAGGATTCTAATATTCAATCTGTAGAGGATTTAAAAGGGAAAAAAGTAGGGGTACAAACAGGATCTATCCAAGAAGAGAAAGCAGCAGAATTTAAAAAACAAGTAGATTTCAAAGTTGAGGGACGTGACCGTATACCAGAAATCGTACAAGAAATTAAAGCTGGTCGTTTTGACGCTGCAATTATAGAAGACACAGTTGCTAAAAATTATTTAGAAAAAATGAAAGAATTACAAGGAATTGAAATTAAAGAAGCACCAGAAGAAGTAGGAGCAGCAATTGCCCTTCCGAAAAACAGTGATAAAACAGCAGAATTTAATAAAGTAATTAAAAAAATGCAAGAAAATGGAGAAATGGATAAATTAGTGAAGAAATGGTTTGGCAGCGAAAAATAAGCTGCCTTTCACTTTTCTGTGAGGGGAATGAAAAGAATGAACTTAGATTTTTCGGCGATTACGCCTTCGATACCATATATACTAAAAGGCCTAGAAGTTACTTTAAAAATTGTAGCAGTATCAGCGTTAGTTGGGTTTATTTTAGGAACGTTATTAGCGCTTTGCAAAATTGCTAGAATACGAGCATTAAATATAGCGGCAGATTTTTATACATCAATTTTCCGTGGTACACCACTTGTATTGCAATTAATGATTATTTATTTCGGTGTCCCGCAAATAATTGGTTATGAAATACCAGCATTCGTAGCAGCTGTATTAGCATTTAGCTTAAATTCAGGTGCATATATGTCAGAGGTAATTCGTGCCGGCATTCAAGCGGTTGATAAAGGACAAACAGAAGCAGCGATGGCTTTAGGGATTCCTTACGGGAAAATGATGCGAAATATTATTTTCCCTCAAGCATTAAAAAATATATTACCAGCGCTTGTGAACGAGTTTGCGACACTTACGAAAGAATCGGCTGTAGTAACAGTAATAGGAGCGACCGATTTAATGCGCCGTGCTTACATTGTAGGCGGTGAGACGTTTAAATATCTTGAACCATTACTTTTTGTTGGACTAATTTATTATATGCTAGTCATTATTCTTACATTAGTCGGGAAGGCAATTGAAGGGAGAATGAAGAAAAGTGATTAAAATTGAAAACCTTCATAAATCATTTGGAAAAAACGAAGTATTAAAAGGGATTACAACAACGATTGAAAAAGGGGAAGTAGTAGCAATTATTGGACCGTCTGGATCAGGGAAATCAACATTTTTACGTTGTATGAATGTGCTAGAAGCACCGACAAATGGTCACATTTGGATTGGAACGGAAGAAGTAACGAATCCGAAAACGAATATTATGCACGTTCGTGAAAATGTCGGAATGGTATTTCAGCATTTTCACCTATTTCCTCATATGACTGTATTAGAAAATATTACGTATGCCCCTATCAATGTAAAAGGAGTAACGAAGCAAGAAGCTGACAAGAAAGCCGAGAAACTTTTAGAAAAGGTCGGTTTATTAGATAAAAAAGATACGTATCCCAATCGTCTTTCGGGAGGACAAAAGCAACGTGTAGCAATTGCGAGAGCGTTGGCGATGGAACCAGAAGTTATGTTATTTGATGAACCAACATCGGCACTAGATCCAGAGATGGTAAAAGAAGTGTTAGAAGTTATGAAATCATTAGTTACGACAGGAATGACAATGGTGATTGTTACACATGAAATGGGATTTGCAAAAGAAGTAGCAGATCGTGTTCTCTTTTTAGATGGTGGAAAGCTTGTAGAAGATAGTGCGCCAGCAGAATTTTTTGTAGCACCGAAAAGTGAACGTGCGCAACAATTTTTACAAAAAATATTGTAATATGTAAAGGTTGCGTGAATAATAAGTAGAAAAGGATGACATTGTGTCATCCTTTTTTTATACTAACTTTAAATACGTTTATACATATAGGAGCAGTGCTATGTTCAAAATTGGATACCGTACAGTAAAAACAGCAATAGGGACAGGCGCAGCAGTTTTTATTGCGCAGTTATTAGGATTAGAATTTTATAGTTCAGCGGGCATTTTAGTTATATTATGTGTACAAAATACGAAACGTAAATCACTTCAAGTGTCGTTACATCGTTTTTTAGCTTGTGTATTATCAATGGTATTCGCGTTTTGTATTTTTGAAACAATTGGATATACACCACTTGCAATTAGTATATTATTACTTACATTTATTCCGACTGCAGTTATGCTTAAAATTCAAGAAGGTATTGTCACGAGTTCAGTTATTGTGATGCATCTATATTCATTGAAACAAATTACATGGCTTATTGTTGGGAATGAAATTGCGATATTAACCATAGGAATTAGCGTGGCTTTATTAGTGAATATGTATATGCCAAGTAGTGAAAATAAGCTAAAAGAGTATCAGGATACAATAGAAAGTAATTTTAAAACAATTTTGTTTGAAATGGTCGTGTATTTACGAAACAGAGAAAGTAGCTGGAGTGGGGCAGAACTTATTGAAACTGAAAATATGCTAAACGAAGCAAGAGATTTATCGTTTAAGAAACTTGAGAATGCATTTATGCGAGAAGATAGCTATTACTATCGTTATTTTAATATGCGCATGCAACAATTCGAAATTTTAGAACGGATGATACCATTAGCAGCTTCTTTATCATGGACATATGAACAAGCTGATATGATTGCGGATGTCGTTGAAAACATTGGAAATGCTATTAGCCCTGAGAGTACTGGGGTTATTTCCTTAAGACAGCTTCAAGAAATGAGAGAATTATTTAGAGACATGCCATTGCCCGTTACACGTGAAGAATTTGAGATACGTGCGAAGCTTGTTCAACTTGTATATGAAATGGAACAATATTTACTCATTAAAAGCCGTTTTAAGGGAAAGGATAATATAAAAGAACTTATATAGAAGGTAGGAATTATTATGCCGTATCTTCTCTCTTTCATATTATGTCTTTCTTTATCGCCTATTTGGCCTCTTGGTGATAACCCACGTGCCGGAGATCCTTTTATTATTGTAAATAAAGCGACGAATAAACTAGCTTATATTGATGATGGAAAGATTCAAAAGGTTTTTCCAGTAGCGACAGGGAAAACAAATGAATTAACTCCAGAGGGAACTTTTGATGTTGTAATGAAAGCGAAGGATCCGTATTATATCGCGAAGGATATTCCAGGTGGGTCACCGAAAAATCCACTTGGGTCAAGGTGGATTGGATTTAATGCAAGAGGAACTGATGGAAGTAAATATGGAATACATGGAACAAACCAACCTAGTTCAATTGGAAAGTATATTTCACAAGGATGTATAAGAATGAAGAAAAACGATGTGGAGTATTTATTTGATCGCATTCCAATTGGAACGAAAGTATGGATTGTGAAGTCGAAAAAATCATTTCAGCAATTGGCAAAACAAAAAGGAGCCATTGCATATGAAAAAGCCAACGAAAAGGTTGGCTTTTTCATATGTAATAAGTTGTCTTGACATGTGTACATAACCATGAGTTAATGAGAGTATAGAAAGATAAAGTGAAACTTTAATCAGTGGGAGGTTTTTTACCCGCGGATTATCAGCCCTCACCAATCGGGATAAAAAATTAGATAAAGGGGTTGCTCATATGTACTTGAATCCAAAAATTTCGTATATGCAATTTTTTATGGGATTTCTATTTGTTATTACATTCATATTGGCAACTTTTAATATATGTTCTTATCTTGTAGCAATTGTATGTATGGCATTACTCAATCTTACTTTTGTTATTGGAGCATTTCAGCAGAAACAATATACAAGTTTTATAACAGCACTTGTAATGTCATTTTCCTTTAGTATTGTAGCGATTGTGCTTTATATAAAATAAACCATCTCGATATCGAGATGGTTTATTTTATTATGTTATGTGTAAAAAGTAAAAAAAGGACGAATACATCGTCCTTTTTACCAAAACATACTTGCGCCAGCAAGTAATGTTGTTACAAGCATAGAAATTAGCATTACATAAACCATAACTTTTTGAGCTTTTTTATGCATCGTTAAACCTCCTTGCAAATCAGTACAATATCATTGTAACGAGAAATGATATTGTGGACAAGGGGAGAGAAGTGACAAAATTCGAGAAGTGCGTGTAAAGTATAACAGGAAATTTGTATGTATGTAGAGAATATATAGTAATGATAGAGTATAAGTTTTTTGTTATGCAAGCTGAAGAATGGAGATACGATGATGAAAATATATGAAACAAATCGTTTGCATTTAAGGGAAATTGATGAGTCGTATGCTGAAAAAGTTCTTCAATATTACGACAGAAATCGTGAATTTTTAAAAGCTTGGGAAGAGTATAGACCGGATGATTTTTTTACGTTAGATTATCAGAAGAAAAAGTTACAAAAGGATAGAAAAGAGTTTGCGGAAGGTAAAATCATCAGGCTTTGGATTTTTAAAAAGGGTGATAATACAAAAATTATTGGGTGTATCTCATTTAATCTAATCGTTCGCGGTATTTATCAATCTTGTGTGCTCGGCTATAAATTAGATAAGGCAGAGTTGAATAAAGGTTACACGACAGAAGCGCTTAGGAAAGCTATTCAAGTTACTTTCGAAGAATTTCAGTTACATCGTATAGAAGCACCGATTATGCCACGAAATTTAGCATCTATACAAGTAGTGACGAAGATAGGCTTTCAATATGAGGGCGTGTCTAGGAAGATGTTAATGGTAAATGGAGTATGGGAAGATCATATGCGCTGGGTATTGTTAAATGAGTAATAGAAAGCAGATGGTTATCTAGACATATAAACCGTCTGTTTTTTGTCTTGAATTTCGAAACTTTTGCGAAATTCTGTTATAATTAATAGTGTTACATACATAATGGTAGTGCAGGAGGCGCAGTCTTATGATTAATCAAGAACGTTTAGTAAATGAATTTATGGAATTAGTACAAGTAGATTCTGAAACGAAATTTGAAGCAGAAATTTGCAAAGTATTAACAAAGAAATTTACAGATTTAGGTGTAGAAGTATTTGAAGATGACACAATGGCTGTTACTGGGCATGGTGCAGGTAATTTAATTTGTACTTTACCAGCAACAAAAGATGGTGTTGATACAATTTACTTTACTTCTCATATGGATACAGTAGTTCCTGGTAATGGAATTAAGCCTTCTATTAAAGATGGATATATCGTATCAGATGGTACTACGATTTTAGGTGCGGATGATAAAGCTGGATTAGCATCAATGTTCGAAGCAATTCGTGTTCTAAAAGAGAAAAACATCCCTCATGGTAAAATTGAATTTATTATTACAGTTGGAGAAGAATCTGGTCTTGTTGGTGCAAAAGCATTAGATCGTGAGCGCATTACAGCGAAATACGGTTACGCATTAGATAGCGATGGAAAAGTTGGTGAAATCGTTGTTGCAGCTCCAACGCAAGCGAAAGTGAATGCAATTATTCGTGGGAAAACAGCTCACGCTGGTGTAGCACCAGAAAAAGGTGTATCTGCAATTACTATCGCAGCGAAGGCAATTGCGAAGATGCCACTTGGTCGTATTGATTCTGAAACAACTGCAAATATTGGACGTTTTGAAGGAGGTACACAAACAAATATCGTTTGCGATCATGTACAAATCTTTGCAGAAGCGCGTTCTTTAATCAATGAGAAAATGGAAGTACAAGTTGCGAAAATGAAAGAAGCATTTGAAACAACTGCAAAAGAAATGGGCGGTCAAGCAGACGTTGAAGTAAACGTTATGTATCCAGGATTTAAATTTGCTGATGGCGATCACGTTGTAGAAGTTGCAAAACGTGCAGCTGAAAACATTGGTCGTACACCTTCTCTTCACCAAAGTGGTGGCGGAAGTGATGCAAACGTAATTGCAGGACACGGTATCCCGACAGTTAACTTAGCGGTTGGTTATGAAGAAATTCATACAACAAACGAAAAGATTCCTGTTGAAGAATTAGCGAAAACAGCAGAATTAGTTATAGCAATTATTGAAGAAGTAGCGAAGTAATGTAATAGAAAAAGCGTGTAAATCATAATTGATTTACACGCTTTTTATTTTGATTCAATTGCTTTTACAAGGCGGATCAGCCAATATAAGAAAATCCATGGCAATATATAAGTTGTTGCTATATGTACTAGGCGAGGGAAGAATCCAAACGTATTAATATTGAAAATAGGAAGCAGTAAATAATTAATGGCTATGATTAATATAATCACAAGGAACGTATAGTTGAGTTTATTAGTTGATTTCATCATAATCACCCCTTTTCGTAATTTGATACATTTTATGTAAATTGTATCAAATGTATAAAAGGAAAAGAACAAGTAATTATTATAACTATTATGCAAAATTTGATATAATGAAGGAACAAATGTTCTTTGGAGGGGTGAGTACTATGCGAGAAATGTATCCGAAAAATGGTCGTGTTATTTTGCATGTAGATATGAATTGTTTTTTCGCATCTGTTGAAATTGCTCATGACCCATCATTACAAGGGAAGCCGTTAGCAGTTGCTGGAAATGAAAAAGAAAGAAAAGGAATTATCATAACATGTAGTTATGAGGCGAGAGACTATGGAATACGTACAACGATGCCTCTTTGGGAAGCAAAAAGGTTATGTCCACAATTAGTTGTAATGCGTCCTAATTTTACATTATATCGTGAAGCTTCATTTCAAATGTTTCAAATCCTTTCCCGTTTTACAGAAAAAATACAACCAGTCTCAATAGATGAAGGATATTTAGATATTACAGATTGCTACGCACTCGGTTCGCCTCTTGAAATAGCAAAGATGATCCAGCAGGCGTTATTAACAGAGTTACAGCTTCCGTGTAGCATCGGAATTGCTCCTAACCTTTTCCTAGCAAAAACAGCTTCTGATATGAAAAAGCCTCTCGGTATTACTGTGCTTCGAAAACGAGATATTCCAGAAATGATTTGGCCACTTCCAGTTGAAGCGATGCATGGAATTGGAGAAAAAACAGCTGAAAAATTAAATGATATTCATATAAAAACAATTGAGCAGTTAGCAAAAGGAAACGAACATATCATTCGCGCTAAAATTGGAAAGCATGGTGTTGATTTAAAGTGGCGGGCAAAAGGTATGGATGATAGGGAAGTTGACCCGAGTCAAATGGGACAACATAAAAGTGTCGGTAATTCGATGACTTTTTCAAAGGATATGGATGAAGAGAAAGAATTACTTGATATGTTAGAACGGCTATCAAAATCAGTAAGTAAAAGATTACAAAAGCGAACTCTTGTCACCTATAATATTCAAATTATGATTAAATATCATGATAGGCGGACAGTAACGCGGAGTAAGCAATTGAAAAATGCCATTTGGGAAGAACGAGATATTTTTCAGGCAGCCTCTCGTTTATGGAAGCAACATTGGGACGGTGATTCCGTTCGTTTATTAGGTGTTACAGCTACTGAAATAGAGTGGAAGACAGAAGCGGTGAAACAATTAGATTTGTTTTCATTTGAAGAAGATGCGAAAGAAGAGCCGCTACTTGCTGTCATCGATCAAATTAATGATAAGTATGGAATGCCGATTTTACAACGAGGTAGTCAATTATTACGTAAGCAAGAAAAGTCTTTTCAGCAAAAATTAGAAAATAAGTTTATGTAGAAGGTGTCATGAAGCTGTAAATATCATGACACCTTTCATTGTTAACTTGCTTCTAAATCCAATGAAGTTTTCCATCCAGCTGCAGTAACGTCAGATTCTAATAGCATTCTACCTACTACTTTTTCAATTAAGACTGCTGCATTTGTACTGCAATGTAATGTAGCTTGTATACACACTTTTTGATTAGAATCTACGTCTTCGCTATACAATTCTTTTAAACCGATGCCTTCAGAACTTACCATGTGCATAAGTAAAAAACGAATATGGGATTCATGTTCCTCTGAACAAGTAAGAGAAAGTAAGTAATTCGTTTGTTCAGGTGATTCTTCTTTTGATTTCTGATTCATAAAGAGAGCGATTGGGCGAAGTAGTATATTTGCTAGTAAAACGCCGGCTGCACCTAATATAGCTGCAACGAGGAAACCAGCACCTGTAAGAGTACCAACAGCAGCTGCGCACCATAGAGTAGCTGCTGTATTAAGCCCTCTAATACTAAAACCATCGCGGATAATAACGCCGCCTCCTAAAAAACCAATCCCACTAACGACTTGAGCAGCAATACGTGAGGGGCTAGCATCGTGATCAAGCATGACGGATAATAAAACAAATATACAGGCACCAAGTGATACGAGAGCATTTGTCCGTAATCCAGCCATCCTGTGTCTCCATTGCCGTTCCATTCCGATGCAAGCACCTACAATAATTGCGATAAATAATCTTAATACAATGTCGTACCATACCATCATGGTCACCTCCATACATATAAGTCCATGTTATGTTTTTGAGAATGAGTGGGGAGTACCTGCTCATTCTCATTTTTATCTCGCTATTTGTGGGCTGATGAAAGCTTCACTTTATAACCAGCTATGAAACTTTTTAATATAAACTTTTTTTAGGAACTGTGTTAAGAAAGCATAGCCTAATAGTATTCCTATTAACCAAGGGAAGTAGCTAAGTGGTAATGCTTGTAATCCAACGGCTGCTCCGAGTGGTGAGAATGGAATATAAATTCCGATTGCCATAATACAAGCAGTTAATAAAAGAACCGGTATTGATGCAGTACTTTGAATGAACGGAATCTTCTGTGTTCTTATCATGTGAACAATTAAAGTTTGTGTTAGTAATCCAACGACAAACCAACCAGATTGGAATAATGATTGTTCGCTAGCTGTATTTGCACCGAAGACGTTCCACATGACTACGTATGTGATAATATCAAATATGGAACTAATTGGACCGATGCAAATAATGAAATTTCGTAAGTTGGCAGTATCCCATTTTCTTGGTTTTTCTAAAAACTCTTTATCCATTTTGTCCCATGGAATAGACAGTTGTGAAATATCATAAAGTAAGTTTTGAATTAAAAGGTGAATGGCAAGCATCGGCAAGAAGGGGATGAAAGCACTTGCTACTAACACACTAAATACATTTCCAAAGTTAGAGCTAGCTGTCATTTTAATATATTTTAAAATGTTTCCGAATGTAGTGCGTCCTTCTAAAATACCTGCTTCTAATATTATTAAGCTTTTTTCAAGTAAAATAATGTCGGAAGACTCTTTTGCAATATCGGTAGCAGTATCAACACATATGCCAACATCAGCTTCATGTAACGCTACGGCATCGTTAATGCCATCTCCCATATAACCTACAGTGTGTCCGTTTCCTTGTAATACTCGTATAATGCGAGATTTTTGCATTGGATTTAGTTTAGCAAATACAGTTGTTTCTTCGGCTAATTTTGCTAATGCTTTATCAGGTAAAGAGTCGATTTCGTAACCAAGGACAGGCTCACCGATATTTAATCCGACTTCTTTGCAAACTTTTCTTGTCACAATTTCGTTATCGCCAGTTAAAATTTTCACTTGTACGCCATGTTTCTGTAATGCTTGAATGGCAGTAGCTGCAGATGGTTTCGGTGGATCTAAAAAGCCAATATATCCAGCGAGAATCATATCATTTTCATCTTGTACCGCGTACTCTGTATCATTTATTGGTCTATCTTTTTTATAAGCTACAGCAATAACACGCATACCTTCACTATTTAATGTCTCACTTAGTTGTTTTACATTTGAGCGCATGTCATCGGTAAGAGAAACAACTTTTCCATCTACTTCAGTGTAGTTACAAATAGATAAAATTTCTTCTACTGCCCCTTTACAAACCATTGTATGTTCACCTGAAATATCTTTCACGATGACGGACATACGCCGGCGAGCAAAATCAAATGGAATTTCATCTAGTTTTTGAAAAATGGATGGATTAAACTTCTGGTTTTCTTCTGTATGTTTCATAACGGCTTTATCTATTAAATTTTTCAATCCTGTTTGATAGAAGCTATTTAAATAGGCAAAGTGTAATACACGATTACATGTATTACCGTTAGGATCTAAATGGCGGACAAGTACAACTTTATCTTCTGTTAAAGTACCTGTTTTATCGGTACAAAGAATGTTCATAGCACCTAAGTTTTGAATAGAATTCAGTTGTTTTACAATTACTTTTTGTTTAGACATGTTAACGGCACCTTTTGCTAAATTAGCAGTTACAATCATTGGTAACATTTCAGGTGTGAGACCAACAGCAATTGCGATAGCGAAGAAGAAAGCCTCTTGCCAATCCCCTTTTGTGAATCCGTTAATGAGAAGAACGATAGGCGCCATAATAAGCATGAATGTAATTAAGAGCCAGCTTACTTTGTTTACACCTTTATCAAAGCTTGTTTCTACTCGTTTGCCGATTACCTTTTTTGCTAAAGAGCCGAAATACGTATCAGTACTTGTGGAGATGACAACAGCTTTTGCACTACCACTTACAATATTTGTACCCATAAAACAAAGGTTTTCCATATCGAGTGGATTGTAATTTTTTTTCATGTTTTTCGGTAAGATATGTTTATGCTCTGTATGATAGCAGTTTTCGTACTTTTCCACAGGCAGTGCTTCCCCAGTTAAAGAAGACTGATTCACAAATAAATCTTTAGCTGATAAAATACGCACATCAGCCGGAACGATATCACCCGCAGAAAGTGAAATAATATCACCAGGAACAAGTTCTTCAATTGGAATTTCCATTGAATCATTTTGCTTCAAACTCATTACGTTTTTTATTTCGTGTACAAATCCATTTATTCTAAAGACACTTGCTGTTGTTCGAACCATAGCTTTTAACTGATCCGCAGCTTTCTGAGAACGAAATTCTTGTAGAAAGCGAATCGTTGCACTTAGCATTACCATTACAGATACAACAAGGGTTCCTTGTATGTCATCTGTGAAAAAAGAGAGTGCGCCAAGAGCTAATAAAACAAAAATAAATGGATTTTTAAATGCCAGTAGAAATTGAATGTACCACGGTGCTGTTTTATTATGAGCTATTTCATTCGGGCCATATAAAGTAAGTCTACGAGCCGCTTCTTGTTTAGAGATTCCATTTTGTGTTGTTTCTAGAAGTTGTAACGCCTTGTTTGCATCTTGTGTTGCGATTTCCACCAATAATTCATTATTTGTTTTCATACGATCTTGATCGTAAGAATGTTTTGTTTCTTGTCTTTGTAAATTTAACATCGGTAGTTCCTCCTTTTTCATGAAGGAGGAAACAATCTGTTACTCGACTATTTAAAATTAGGAGGAACAGCTTCTTTCCTACCTACATGATGAAATATTAACGTAAAACATATGGGTATCTGGGCCGAATCATCAATTGCCAACTGTTCCTCACCTCCGTACAATTTAGTAGTTTCTGAATATGCTATGTTTGTTTCATTGTAAGGTGCATATATAAAAAGACCTTTACTCAAAACGAGTAAAGGTCTGAATTCGCAGTTAAAAGAGTCCACAACAAAGACTGTTAGTAAACATAGATAAAAACAGTTTTTGTGTATGACAAAAATACATGCACCTCTCCCTCGTTGAGTTTTAGCACTGTATAGCATAGGTACTGAAACCAGCTACGTTAAGAAAGGCCTTCATTCCGACCTTTCCTGTTGACCCATTGGCGTCTCTCGACATTTTTGGGCAGCAGCGTTTCTCTATACAGGAGCCTCACCTAACAGAGACCATATTCAATTACAATTTGAATGTTAGCACTGTAAATTTATAGTGTCAATATCTTTTTTTGAAAAATCAAATAGGTTTATGATGGCTATATAGTAGGAAAAAAGAGGAGTTTTGTTGAAATAAGGCTGGAAAATAAATATTGTAATGAACATAAATAAAAAGCACTGATTACAGTGCTTTTTATTATAGATTATGAGATTGTAGCATTTTCAAAAATAACAATTTCTGAGCTGTTTGTTGTTGAAACGCGTTGTGCGTAATATGTTAAAGCTGAAGAAATATATGTTGGTAATGAATCATTTGTATGTGTTGTTGTATATTCATGGATTAATTCTTTCAAAGTCGTCCATTCTAATTGTGCTGGGTGATCAGACACGAAAGAACTTACCCAGCGATCAAATGAAGATGAAAAATCAGTTTGTAAACGAAATGCTTCTTTCATAATAAAACGCTCCCTTAAAATGTAGTATAATCATTTTAACATAAAACACGAACGATTACTAAGTTTTTTGAGTATAATGTTCGTGATATATAGTTGTCTAGATGATTGGTTATGTAAATTCGATTTGCCATTTGAAATAACATTCCGTAAGATGAAAGGTAGATTATATAAAGAGCTGGAGGAAAGAAAGTGGAATTTGTATTTTTAGGAACTGGTGCAGGTGTTCCTTCGAAAGGAAGGAACGTTTCGGCAATTGCTTTGCAATTGTTAGAAGAACGAGGACAGACTTGGTTATTTGATTGTGGCGAGGCGACGCAACATCAAATATTACATACATCAGTACGCCCACGCCGCATTGAAAAAATATTTATTACGCATTTACATGGTGATCATATTTTTGGATTGCCAGGTTTATTAGGAAGCCGTTCGTTTCAAGGAGGGACTACACCTTTAACTGTGTATGGACCAAAAGGAATTAAACAATTTATTGAAGTGGCATTATCAGTAAGTACGACACATGTGAAATACCCACTTGAAATTGTGGAGATAACAGAAGAAGGTACTGTATTTGAAGATAATGAATTTCACGTGGAAACGAAAAGATTGTCACATGGTATTGAATGTTTTGGGTATCGTATTGTAGAGAAAGATATACAAGGTGCTCTTTTAGTCGATAAATTGCTGGAGATGGGTGTGAAACCCGGTCCACTTTTTAAACGTTTAAAAGATGGAGAAATAGTTGAATTAGAAAATGGTACGATACTAAATGGAAAAGATTTTATTGGTCCGCCTCAAAAGGGGAGAATTATTACCATTTTAGGTGATACAAGATATTGTGAAGCGAGTAGAGAGCTGGCACAAGACGCTGACGTACTTGTTCATGAGGCAACTTTTGCAGCAGAAGATGAACAACAAGCGTATGATTATTTTCATTCCACATCTAAGCAAGCTGCGAGTATTGCACTTCAGGCAAATGCAAAACGATTAATATTGACTCATATTAGTTCTCGTTATCAAGGGGATACATATAAGGAATTATGGAAAGAGGCAAGAGAGCTATTTTCTAATACAGAAATAGCTACAGACTTGAAAATATTTCCGGTAGAAAGATAATAATGGTGTGAAAAAATGGTGACGACAGGTTGCCATTTTTTTATTTCTAAAAAAAATTTAAAATAAAACTGTTATCATTTTATGTTTATATTGGATGAAACAGAAAGTTTTAATGATGTGAAGAGATAGGATAAAAACACATAGTACCAATTGTTTAGAAAAACTGTTATATAAGTCAGACGACATACGAGTGGTACAAATAGCAAAAACGGATCGTTATTCAGAACTTTTAAAATTCATTAAAAGTAAGCGTTTTATTAAAAACGAGCTATAATGAGGGCAGATCAAAATTTATTGTAGGCTACATGTGTTTTAGCCGTTTGTCGTAATAAGTGAAGTTGACTAAATCGTGAGAGAGCAACATGGAATTTATAATAGGAAAGTTATTACTATTATTTGTATGAAGTCTTTTTTTACTTTTTAGCTTTAAAGCACGAAAAGGTATGAAAGCAATGGGCGTTTCACTTGTTTATGCTATGCTTGTAAGGGGTTCTGTGTTAAACTTTGGATTGCTACAAGACTTTATTGTGGATTATCTTATATTATTTTTAAATGAAGGTAATGCTAAGTTTCTTATATATTATGATAGCTGGTATTATTTCAGGATATATTGTTTCACTGTTATTCAAAAACTATCCAATTCGTACAGCGGAAAAAATTCGTCGTACAACTGGAAAAGCAACCGATTCGGTAGCTTAATAGAATAGTAAAAATTTTTTTCATAGAGGTTTAGGGGGAGTTATGATGAAGTATCGCTCAGTATTTGATATTATTGGTCCAGTTATGATTGGGCCATCAAGTTCACATACAGCAGGCGCAGCAAGAATGGGGCAAGTTGCTCGCCAGCTGTTTCGTCATGAACCAGAAAGAGTAAGCATTTCATTATATGGATCATTTGCAAAGACGTATCGAGGGCATGGTACGGATGTAGCACTGATCGGTGGAATATTAGGGTTTGAAACAGATGACTTACGTATTCCAGAGGCGCTAGACATAGCAAAAGAGCGCAAAATCGAAGTAGAATTCATTGAAGAAGATGCAAATGCACCTCACCCAAATACAGCGAGAATTCGTTTGTATAAAGGTGAAGAAGAAATTGAAGTTGTTGCTTGCTCAATTGGTGGCGGTAAAATTGAAGTTGTAGAATTGAACGGATTCGATCTTCAATTAACAGGCACGAGTCCAGCACTACTTATTGTAAATAACGATCGCTTCGGTGCTATTGCAGCAGTAGCTTCAATCCTTGCGAAACATGAAATTAACATTAGTACAATGAGTGTTTCTCGTAAAGAAAAAGGAAGAAGAGCGCTTATGGTTATCGAAACAGATGACTTATTAGCAGATGAAGTGATTGAAGAAATAAACGCGCAACAAAATATTTGTCAAGTAACTATTATGGAATAATTGCAGGGGGGACACACCATGTTTCGGAACGCAGCGGAACTAGTGGCGCAAGCTAAAGAACAAAATGTAAAAATCGCAGAAATTATGATTCAATGTGAAATGGAAACAAGAAATATTTCACGTGAAGAAGTAATTGCTGGTATGGAAAAGAACTTAGTCGTGATGGAGCAAGCAGTAGAACGTGGTATTCGCGGAGTGAAATCACCAACTGGTTTAACTGGCGGAGATGCTGTAAAAGTTCAGGCGTATATGAATAGCGGAAAAGGCTTATCTGGAGATACGATCTTGGACGCGGTGAGTAAAGCTGTTGCAACAAATGAAGTAAACGCAGCGATGGGAATTATTTGTGCAACACCAACAGCAGGGTCTGCTGGAACAGTGCCAGGTGTACTGTTTGCACTGCAAGAAAAATTACAGCCGACACGCGAAGAGATGATCGAATTTTTATTTACAGCAGGAGCTTTCGGTATGGTTGTTGCGAATAATGCTTGTATTTCCGGTGCGGCAGGAGGTTGTCAAGCTGAAGTAGGTTCAGCAAGTGGAATGGCAGCGGCGGCAGCAGTTGAGATGGCTGGTGGAACACAAGATCAAGCAGCTACAGCGATGGCGATTTCATTAAAGAATATGCTTGGTTTAGTATGTGATCCTGTTGCAGGGCTTGTAGAAGTACCTTGTGTAAAACGTAATGCAGCAGGAGCTGCGAATGCGATGATTTCAGCTGATTTAGCATTAGCTGGCGTAACGAGTACAATTCCATGTGATGAAGTGATTGAGGCGATGTTTAGAATCGGACAAACGATGCCAGTAGCACTTCGTGAAACAGCTGAAGGTGGACTTGCAGCAACACCAACTGGTCGCCGTCTGCAAGAAGAGATTTTTGGGAAGACTAATAACTAAACAATATATGTTAATAAAAAAATGGAGCTCAAGTAAGATTGAGCTCCATTTTTTATTTTTCTTTTGTTAGTTGTTCTAATGTTTCCCCAAGATTATGTGATCGTTGTGTAGCCTGTGTAATACAAGAAATAAGTGCTTGTTGAAATTTATGTTCTTGTAATACTTCAATGCCTGCTTCGGTCGTTCCGCCAGGAGAAGTAATTTCCTTTCGCAAAACAGAAGGGTGTTTTTCACTTACTTTTAGCATTTCAGCAGCACCAATCATCGTCTGAAGAATAAGTGACTTTGCAACATCTTCTTTTAAACCAATTGTTTTTGCGGCTTCTTCCATCGCTTCCACTACGTAATAAATATAAGCAGGCCCACTTCCAGATAATGCAGTGACGGCATGCATATCTTCTTCCTCTACAACAGAGACGAGACCGATTGTTTCAAATAAAGCTATGGCAGTCTGAATATGTTCCGCTGTTGCATGTTTTGAAGGCGAGATAGCAGTAGCTGATTTTAAAATAGCTGCAGATGTATTTGGCATCGCACGAATAATCGGAACATCTTTTTGAAGTAGGTTTCTAATCGAGTGAGTAGAAACACCTGCTAATAGTGAAATAATAAGTAGGTTATTATGTATATCTTCTTTAAAAGGAGTAAGTGCTTCTGCAACATCCTTTGGTTTCATTGCTAGAAAAAGAATAGTTGTATCAGTAAGTAGCTCTTTTTTATTATGCGTACCTTTGACGCCATATTTTTTATGTAGCTCCTGCAATCTTGTCTCGTTAGAACGATTACTTACGGTAATTTGTTCGCCTTTCACAACATTTGCATGTAACAAGCCACCAATAATAGCTTCAGCAATAGAGCCTGCACCGAGAAAGGAAATGTTTTGAATAGACATGATGTTCCTCCTTTAAATTTGGTTAGAAATTCTTATAAATGTACATACATTCGTTTTTTTATAGGAAACACCTCTTTTTATCTGAAAATAATGACAAATATATATAGAAGTTGTAAACTGAAGAAGTATTCATTTTTGAACCGGAAAGAGACAGGGGGGCTAAGCATGACGGCGATTCACCGAATGGAGATTCCTGTGCCATTTGCAGTTGAAACTGTGAATGTGTTTTTAGTTGAGGGGGAGACATTAACATTAATTGATACAGGGACGAATACAGAAGAGGCAAGAAGTGCGTTAGAAAGGCAATTAGGTACATTAGGATATGCGATAGAAGATATTAAAACAGTAGTCATTACGCATCATCATGCGGATCATTGTGGGCTTTTAAATATATTTTCTGAGAAAACGAACATTATTGGACATCCTTGGAATGAGCCTTGGATCACGCAAAATCCAGAATTTTTAAAGTGGTATCATGAGTTTTTTAGAGAGACAGCTTTGCAATTTGGTGTTCCAGCAGCATTTTTGAAAGACGAGGCGTTATTGACGACGAAGACACTTAAATATTCTTGTAATAGATCGTTAACGCATACTGTGAGAGAGGGAGATCGTATTGATTCTTTACCTGGATTTACAGTAATCGAAACACCAGGTCATGCTTCCACTCATATTTCATTATATAGAGAATCTGATGGAATATTAATTGGCGGGGATGCTCTCATTAGTCATATTTCTTCGAATCCCATATTAGAACCACCATATGAAGGACAAACAGAAAGGGCGCGCCCATTATTACAATATAATCAAACATTAAAGCGTTTAAGTGAAATGAATATTTCGCGCATTTTATCAGGACATGGAGAAGATGTTCTAAATGTGAAACAACTTATTGAAACGAGATTACAAAAGCAAGAAACACGTGCGTTTAAAGTGCTTGAGTTATTAAAGGAAAAACCAATGACAGCATTTGAAGTATGTGTAAAACTATTTCCGGTATTATATAAGGAGCAATTGCCGCTTACTATTTCAGAAACTGTTGGACAATTAGACTTTTTAGCATATAATCAACAAGTGATGATTGATGAATCTTCGCAACAATTGATTTATTATGCAAAGTAGGTGACAGCAATGACGGGACGTTTACAAAATAAAGTAATCGTCATTACAGGTGCTTCTAGTGGAATTGGAGAGCAAGTTGCAATGCAAGTTGCAGAGCAGGGGGCGACTCCAGTATTAATGGCTAGAACAGAAGAGAAATTAAAAGCGTTAGCAGAGAAAATTAAAGAAACTTATAATACGCCTTGCTATTATTATGTATTAGATGTAAGTGAAGAGACGGAAGTACAATCTGTTTTTTCAAAGGTATTACAAGAAGTGGGACGTATTGATATATTAGTAAACAATGCGGGATTTGGTATTTTTAAAACGTTTGAAGATGCGTCAATGGATGAAGTGAAAGATATGTTCCAAGTAAATGTATTTGGATTAGTAGCTTGTACGAAAGCGGTACTACCTTATATGGTGAAAAGAAACGAAGGGCATATTATTAATATTGCTTCACTTGCTGGGAAAATTGCAACTCCGAAATCGAGTGCGTATGCAGCGACGAAACATGCAGTACTAGGATTTACGAATAGTTTACGTATGGAGTTGTCTAGTACAAATGTTTTCGTAACAGCAATTAATCCAGGTCCGATAGATACGAACTTTTTTGAAATAGCTGATCAATCCGGTACATATGTGAAAAATATGGGACGTTATATGTTAAAGCCGACGTATGTAGCAGAGCAAATTGTAAAATCGATACAAACGAAAAAGCGTGAAGTAAACTTACCGAAATGGATGGGCATTGGTCCGAAACTTTATGCTCTATTCCCAGGTATATTTGAGCGTGTTGCAGGCAAATCATTAAGTAAAAAATAGGAGATTTCCATATGGAAATCTCCTATTTTTTATTTTCCAGTCACATAATCGTAAACGATATCCTCAACTGCCTCGTATACATCAATTTCAGTATTTGAATGAATTATCGTTTGAATATGTTTAATTAGCATTTCCAGATCCTCATTTGACATAGGATTACATTGATATTGCTGAAAACTTTTTATGATCATTTTCTCAATTAATTTCTCATTCATGTTTTTCCCCGCCTGTATGTATACATGTATTGTTTTATTGTACTTGAAGTGAAATGAAAAAACTACTATACACTATTTTTGTATAAAAATTCGGTTGTGTATATTGTTTTTCTAGTAAAATTAAGTTTTTTAAGTTTATAAAATTTATAAATATTTAATTGACTCTATAAATATACAATATTATAATCATACTTAATTTAAAGAATCGATATGAGGAGGAGCATATGAAAGTCGCAATTATTGGAGCAACTGGGTATGGAGGTATTGAGTTAATTCGGTTATTAGAGCAACATCCATATTTTTCGATAGCATCTCTTCATTCTTTTTCGCAAGTTGGCGAATGTATAACAAATGTATATCCGCATTTTCAAAATGTTCTTGTTCATACGTTACAAGAAATTGATACGGAGGAAATAAAGAAGAAAGCAGAAATTGTATTTTTAGCAACCCCAGCAGGAGTGTCGGCAGAGTTAACACCAAAATTATTAGCAACAGGTTTAAAAGTAATTGACCTATCTGGAGACTTTCGTATGAAAGATCCTTCGACATATGAACAGTGGTATAAAAGGACAGCTGCAAAAGAAGAGGTCCTTGGGGAAGCTGTATATGGGTTAAGTGAATGGAAAAGGTCCGAGATTCAAAATGCAAATTTAATTGCAAACCCAGGATGTTTTGCTACAGCCGCATTATTAGCGATATTGCCGTTAGTACGTAGCGGCATGATTGAAGAAGATTCCATTATTATTGATGCGAAATCAGGAGTATCTGGAGCGGGCAAAACGCCAACAACGATGACTCACTTTCCTGAGTTATACGATAACTTGCACATTTATAAAGTAAATGAGCATCAACACATTCCTGAGATTGAGCAAATACTTGCAGAATGGAATAGGGAAACGAAGCCAATCACGTTTAGTACACATTTAATACCAATATCACGGGGGATTATGATTACACTTTATGCGAAAGTAAAACGAGAAATGGAAATAGAACAACTTCAAAAATTATATGAAGAAGCATATGAACAATCGGCTTTTATTCGAATTCGCACGCAAGGAGAGTTTCCAAGTCCGAAAGAAGTGAGGGGCTCAAATTATTGTGATATGGGGATAGCTTGCGATGAAAGAACAGGAAGAGTGACAGTCGTTTCGGTTATAGACAATATGATGAAAGGTGCGGCTGGGCAAGCGATTCAAAATGCAAACATAGTAGCGGGACTAGAAGAAACAACAGGTTTACAACATATGCCGCTTTATCCATAAGGGGGACATGATGATTAAAGTAGAGTCTATAACAAAATTAGAAAATGGTTCAATTGTAACGCCAAAAGGCTTTTCGGCAATCGGTACTGCAAATGGTTTAAAAAAAGAAAAAAAGGATCTAGGTGTAATCATTTGTGAAGTGCCAGCATCATGTGCCGCCGTTTATACAACGAATCAAATACAAGCAGCCCCGCTGCAAGTAACGAAAGACAGTATAGCAGCTGAGGGGAAATTACAAGCGATTATCGTCAATAGTGGAAATGCAAATGCTTGTACAGGAATGAAAGGATTACAAGATGCTTACGAGATACGTGCATTAGGGGCCGAACATTTTGGAGTGAAAGAAAATTACGTTGCAATAGCTTCAACAGGTGTAATTGGTGTTCCTTTACCGATGGATATAATCCGAAAGGGAGTTGCAAATCTTATCCCGACGAAGGAGGTAAGTGAAGCTCATTCTTTTTCTGAAGCGATTTTAACGACGGATCTTATAACGAAAGAAACGTGCTATGAGATGATGATTGATGGGAAGAAAGTGGTGCTTGCTGGTGTTGCTAAAGGTTCAGGGATGATTCATCCGAATATGGCAACGATGCTGAGTTTTATTACGACAGACGCTCATGTAGAGCATGATGTATTGCAAATAGCATTATCACAAATAACGAATCATACATTTAATCAAATTACGGTGGATGGAGATACTTCTACGAATGATATGGTCATCGTTATGGCAAGTGGATTATCAGAAACGAAACCAATCAATATGGAACATGCAGATTGGGAAACTTTCGTATTTGCTTTACAGAAGGTATGTGAAGATTTAGCAAAAAAAATTGCACAAGATGGTGAAGGTGCTACGAAGTTAATAGAAGTAAATGTGCTAGGAGCTCGAACGAATGAAGAGGCAAAGAAAATTGCAAAGCAAATAGTCGGTTCGAGTCTTGTGAAAACAGCAATACATGGTGAAGACCCAAATTGGGGGCGAATTATTAGCAGTATGGGACAAAGTGAAGTAGCGATTCATCCGGATACAATTGATATTACTCTGCAATCTATCGCTGTGTTAAAAAATAGTGAGCCTCAAATGTTTTCTGAAGAGGAAATGAAAAGGAAATTAAAAGAACATGAAATTATGATTAATGTGTATTTACATTTAGGAGAAGAGACCGGATCAGCTTGGGGCTGTGACTTAAGCTATGAATATGTGAAAATAAACGCTTGTTATCGTACATAAGGAGAGGGAAGATGAGCGATTATATTGTAGTGAAATGCGGCGGTAGTATGTTGGATCAATTAAATGATGTGTTTTTTGACTGTATAAAGAAATTGCAACAGAAGTATAAAGTAGTGATTGTCCATGGTGGCGGCCCAGAAATTGATGCAAAATTAAAAGATTGTAACATCAAAGTAGAAAAAAGAGATGGGTTACGAGTAACACCAAAAGAAGTTATGGATATTGTTCAAATGGTGCTATGCGGAAGTACGAATAAAAAATTTGTAATGAAGTTGCAAAGGCATAATTTACTTGCGGTAGGTTGTTCAGGGTGTGACGGAAATTTACTTCAAGTTCAACCTGTCAGCGAAGAAATAGGATATGTGGGAGAAGTAAGTTATGTCGAAACAGCCTTATTAAAAGGATTGATAAATTTGAATTATATTCCCGTTATTGCTCCGGTTGGGATAAATGATAATGAGATTTATAACATAAATGCGGATACAGCTGCAGCTGGAATTGCGGCCGCGTTATCCGCAAAAGAACTCATTTTTATTACGGATGTAGATGGGATATTACATGAAGGAAAATTAGTAAAGAAAACGGATGAATTTGAAATTGTTACTTTTATAGAAAAAGGAGTTATTACAGGCGGGATGATTCCGAAAGTACAGGCGGCACTAGCGTCATTAAAAATGGGAGTGCAAAAGATAAGTATTGTGAACGGTACAAAAGATTTTACTGAAGTTACGGGAGATTGTATCGGAACGACGGTAACGAAAGGAGTAAGTATCGTATGACAAGTCATCTTTTTCAAACGTATGGGAGAAGAAATATTGAGTTTGTAAAGGGAAGTGGAACGGAAGTCTTTGATAAGAATGGTAAGCAATATTTAGATTTCACATCAGGAATTGGCGTATGTAATTTAGGTCATTGTCACCCTACTGTTATGAAAGCTGTACAAGAGCAACTTAATGATTTATGGCATATATCTAACCTGTTTACAAACAGCTTACAAGAAGAGGTCGCATCATTATTAACAGAAAATATAACATTAGATTCTGTTTTTTTCTGTAATAGCGGGGCAGAGGCGAATGAAGCTGCGTTGAAGCTAGCTCGTAAGCATACTGGAAAATCTCTCGTCGTAACATGCCAGCAGTCTTTTCACGGTAGAACATTCGCAACGATGAGTGCGACGGGTCAAAATAAAGTGAAAGAAGGGTTTGGTCCGCTCCTTCCGTCTTTTTTACATACCCCTTTTAACGATGTGAAGGCGTTAGAGGAAGTAATGAATGAAGAAGCCGCGGCGGTAATGGTAGAAGTTGTTCAAGGAGAGGGAGGAGTCATACCTGCTAATCTATCTTTTTTGAAAGCAATTGAAACATTATGCAATAAATTCGGTTCCTTATTTATTATTGACGAGGTACAAACAGGGATTGGAAGAACAGGGACATTATTTGCTTATGAACAAATGGGAATACATCCTCATATTGTTACTACTGCTAAGGCGCTTGGCAATGGCATTCCCGTTGGAGCGATGATTGGCCGGAAAGAACTTGGAACATCGTTTACTGCAGGATCACACGGTTCAACGTTTGGCGGGAATTATATTGCAATGGCTGCAGCGAAAGAAGTATTGCAAGTAAGTAAGAATCCATCATTTTTAAAAGAGGTAAAGGAAAAGGGCGAGTACGTATTAGAGAAGTTGCGAGAGGAATTACGACATGTTGAATGTATTCAAAATATACGTGGTAAGGGACTTATGATTGGGATTGAGTGTAAGCATGAAGTTGCAAGTTTTATAGAAAAACTAGAGAAAGAAGGGCTTCTCGTATTACAAGCAGGGCCTAATGTGATAAGACTATTACCACCACTTATTGTAACGAATGAAGAGCTAGAACAGGCAGTATATATGATAAAAAAAGTAGTTTGTACAAAAAACGTATCAATCATATAAGGGGGAAATTCCATGTCAACTGTACAAGTACCGAAATTAAATACGAAAGATCTGTTAACATTAGAAGAACTGACGCAAGAAGAAATCATTTCTTTAATTGAGTTCGCTATATATTTAAAAAAGAATAAGCAAGAGCCTTTATTACAAGGAAAAATATTAGGGCTTATCTTTGATAAACATTCAACTCGTACTCGCGTATCTTTTGAAGCAGGAATGGTACAGCTTGGAGGACATGGCATGTTTTTAAGTGGGAAAGAGATGCAAATTGGAAGAGGGGAGAGCGTTTCAGATACTGCGAAAGTATTATCTCATTATATTGATGGGATCATGATACGTACATTTTCACATGCCGATGTAGAAGAGCTTGCAAAAGAATCGAGCATTCCTGTTATTAATGGATTAACGGACGATCACCATCCTTGTCAGGCGTTGGCAGATTTAATGACAATATATGAAGAAATAAATACATTTAAAGGAATAAAATTGGCTTATGTAGGTGACGGGAATAACGTATGTCATTCATTGTTGTTAGCGAGTGCAAAAGTTGGAATGAATATGACTGTTGCGACGCCTGTAGGATATGAACCGAATGAGGAAATTGTAAAAAAAGCGTTAGTGATTGCTGAAGAAACAGGAGCTGAAATTGAAATTTTGCATAACCCTGAATTAGCAGTGAGTGAAGCAGATTTCATTTATACTGACGTTTGGATGAGTATGGGGCAAGAGGGAGAAGACGAGAAATATACTTTATTTCAACCTTACCAAATTAATAAAGAACTTGTTATGCATGCGAAGCAAACATATCGTTTCTTACACTGTTTACCTGCCCATCGTGAAGAAGAAGTAACAGGAGAAGTTATAGATGGACCACAGTCTATCGTATTTGAGCAAGCTGGTAATCGATTGCACGCGCAAAAAGCATTATTAGTAAGTTTATTTAAAAATGTAGAAGAACTTTCCTGAATGATGTGCACCCCAATTGTTAGGTACGAATAACAATTGGAGGTGTGCTTTTTTATATTGAAATGTCGTATGTATATTTGGTTAATCATCTCTATATCATTTATAATAAAAAGAGTAAACTACATTTGTTTTTCATATCATGTAAGGACATACTAGATAGAAAAAATATAGTTAAAGAGATGATGAATTTGAAAACAACTAAGAAAACATATTCGTTTTTTCAGCGGATGTGGAGAATATTAAAGTTTCAATATTATAAGTTGCTTCGATCGCCAGAAGGAGCGAAGAAAGTATCATTAGGTTTTGCGATTGGTTTTGGTTTAGAGATGTTGGTTATATATACGGCATCGCTCGTATATGTAATATTTTATCCGATCGTTCGATTAGCAAAGGGATCTTTTCCTGCTGCGGTTATTGGCAATATTATTGGGAAAATATCGTTTCTACCGATATTTTTATTTCCATTTGCTTATGCGTTAGGAAAAATGATATATCCATTTCATGTACAAAAAATACATCATGAACCATTTACGATATCTGACTTGTTTTCGAGTCATATTTTTACGATATTAAAGGGTTTATTGCAAAGTGAAGTGTATGTATTAATTGGAATGACGATTTTAGGAGTTGTGTTTGGGGGAATTTCATATTTCGTTGTGCATTATTTATATGAAAAGAACCGTAAGCTACGCTTGAAGAACAGAAAGAAACGAGTGAGAGAACCACTCGTGCAAATATAAAGAGTGTCACATTCATTTTCTCCTTTGAATATGTTTAAGAAAAAGGGGGAGAGAATGAATGTATTATTATTACGTACCGCAAGTATACCCATATGTAAATTATTATCCGGTTTATGATATGAGTAGACAATACGAAGAATTATATCGACAACAACAATTACAGCAATTATCACAAATACCACAACAACAGCCTACGCAAGAACAAAAACCATATTTAATGACATGGCCATATTCAAATGTGTACTACGGTAATTATTACGAATCATAAAGCTGCTTCTATGTAGAAGCAGCTTTATGCGTTTGTTTTCAAAATTAAATTTTGAATGGTTTGAAGAGAGTGAATGAGCTTTTCGCGCTCTTCCTCAGATAATGTTTGGAAATTTTCTTTTAATTTGTCTAAAATGAATTGTTGATACTGATTTACTAACAATTTCCCTTCAGGTGTTAGGGAAATTAAAATGACCCGTCGATCTTTTTCGCTATAATGACGCTCTATTAGTTCTTCTTGAATTAGTTTGTTTAATAGAGGTGTCATGTTAGGCCGTGAAATCGCTAGCCGCTTGCCGATTTCGGAAACTGCTAATGTGCCATTTTCATGCAGAAGCAGCAATACTTGTGTATGTGATGGCGGCATATGTCTTTGAGAAGAAAATTCTCCAGGAAGCATAAATTTGCGATAAAAAAGAGGCACTAGCGAAAGAAGATGATCAACAATACGTTCCCACTCGCGTGATTCCATATAAAGGCCCCCTTCCACTATCATTGTAACAAAAAAGACAGGGTATAAAAATAGAATTGTTTCATGACCGCTTTAATATTTGTAGGATAACACTTGCTTTGTAAACGCATTAGCAATAATCGCATAGCCGTTATCATTTGGGTGTACTTGGTCAAAGAGTAAATCTTTTTTATCATTCGATATTAATTTACGAACTGGCAAAACGATAGATGGTTGATTTGCTTTTGAAATGGAATAAACGGATTCATTCCAGCCATCTAAAAACATATCTGCATAACTGGCGATGGAGTCATCGAGTTGTAACGGGTTATAGAGTTCTGAGAGAATGAGTAAAGCGTTCGGATTTTGATCGCGAACTGTCTTTACAATAGTTTTTATATCCGCTTCAAAATGAGCTTTTTCTTTATTTAACATTTTAATACCGTCTATAACACCGACATCACGATTTAAGCGAAATAAATTATTTCCTCCAATATTAATCGTAATGATATTTGCTTCTCTAATCTTTTGCTTTACATCTTCTGATTGCACTTTTTTAGCGAGACGATCTGTTGTAAGACCGTTTATCCCAAGATTTTCTACGGTAATTGGTTTATGAATTTGTGCTTCTATTTGTCTAGAAGCTAATTCAGCAAATCCCCCTTGTGTCGACCCATATCCTTTGGCGAGTGAATCACCTAATACGAGATGATAAAAGGAATCGTTTGTTTGCCTATCAATCCAACTTGGAGTAGATGTTTTTTCTGTTTTTTCTTCGGGTTCATTTTGTTTTGTCTCATCGTTCTTTTCAAAATAAGAATAAGAAATGATTAGAAGGAGGAGACAAACAATCGTTAAGATGACTTTTTTCATAAATTCATCCTCCTTGTAATTGGTAATTGTATCATATTCAGCAGTATTAACAATGTAAGGGCATATTATATGTTTATGAAAAGTTTACAACAACTTTACAGAAAATTTGTAGAAGTATGTCAAAAAATATTGACGATATGAAAGTACATTATATATGATAATGTCAGATAAGGTGAAATTTTAATGAGTAGGGCTTTATTTCCAACTAATTAAAGTTTCACTAATCGGGCGTTTAAGGGGACTACTCATTAGCGCAGGATGAAATGGAAATCTTGTCTCTAATAGAAGAAAAAAGGTATGTGGTTAGAGGCAAATAGAGGTTTATTTCATTATTTTTGGTAATTGTATAAGGGGGATTTTTTGTGAAAAAGTCAAAAAAAATGCTAGCTGGAGCAACTCTTGCTATTGGTGTAATAGCACCACAAGTGTTGCCAACAACAGCTCATGCGGATGAAAACAATGGGGAGAGTACGGTTAACTTACGAATTCTAGAAACATCAGATATTCACGTTAACTTAATGAATTACGATTATTATCAAACGAAAACAGATAATAAAGTAGGTCTCGTGCAAACGGCAACACTTGTTAATAAAGCACGTGAAGAAGCGAAGAACTCTGTCCTATTCGATGATGGGGATGCATTACAAGGGACACCGCTTGGAGATTATGTAGCGAATAAAATAAATGATCCGAAGAAGCCTGTGGATCCTAGTTATACACATCCATTATATCGTTTAATGAATTTAATGAAGTATGACGTCATCTCTCTTGGGAATCATGAATTTAACTACGGTTTAGACTATTTAAACAAAGTAATTAGTAAAACAGAGTTCCCGGTTATTAACTCGAACGTCTATAAAGATGATAAAGATAATAATGAAGAGAATGACCAAAATTACTTTAAACCATATCATGTTTTTGAAAAAGAAGTAGAAGATGAATCAGGGCAAAAACAAAAAGTGAAAATTGGCGTAATGGGATTTGTTCCACCTCAAGTTATGAACTGGGATAAAGCGAATTTAGAAGGAAAAGTGAAAGCGAAAGATATAGTTGAAACAGCGAAGAAAATGGTGCCAAAAATGAAAGCAGAAGGTGCAGATGTTATCGTTGCACTAGCGCATTCGGGCGTTGATAAGAGTGGATACAACGTTGGCATGGAAAACGCGTCGTATTATTTAACAGAAGTTCCTGGTGTAGATGCAGTATTAATGGGACATTCACATACTGAAGTGAAGGATGTATTTAATGGTGTTCCAGTTGTAATGCCTGGTGTCTTTGGAAGTAACTTAGGTATTATTGATATGCAATTGAAAAAGGTAAACGGAGAATGGGAAATACAAAAAGAGCAATCGAAGCCGCAACTTCGTCCGATTGCTGATAGTAAAGGGAACCCATTTGTACAATCTGATGAAAAATTAGTTAATGAAATTAAAGATGATCACCAAGCGACAATTGATTATGTGAATACAGCTGTAGGGAAAACGACAGCACCAATTAATAGTTATTTCTCATTAGTACAAGATGATCCTTCTGTACAACTTGTAACAAATGCACAAAAATGGTATGTAGAAAAGTTATTTGCTGAAAATGGACAGTATAGCAAATATAAAGGAATTCCAGTTTTATCTGCAGGCGCACCATTTAAAGCAGGTGGCCGAAACGGTGCTACATATTATACGGATATTCCAGCTGGAACGTTAGCGATTAAAAACGTCGCAGATTTATATGTATATCCAAATACGTTATATGCTGTAAAAGTAAATGGTGCACAAGTGAAAGAATGGCTTGAAATGTCTGCAGGTCAGTTTAATCAAATTTATCCAAAGAAAACAGAAGAACAGCCGTTAGTAAATATAGGCTATCCTACATATAACTTCGATATTTTAGATGGCTTAAAATACGAAATTGATGTAACACAACCAACGAAATACGATAAAGATGGAAAAGTTGTAAATGCAAATACGAATCGTATTATAAATATGACATATGAAGGTAAGCCAGTAGCTGACAATCAAGAGTTCATCGTCGCTACAAATAACTATCGCGGAAGTAGCCAAACGTTCCCAGGTGTAAGTAAAGGAGAAGTTGTATATCAATCGCAAGATGAAACACGTCAAATCATTGTAAAGTATATGCAAGAAACGCCAGTTATTAATCCAACAGCTGATCAAAATTGGGCGTTTAAACCGATTGTTGCAGATAAATTAAATACAACATTTGATTCTTCACCAAATGCACAAAAGTATATAAAGGAAGATGGGAAGATTTCATATGTTGGACCATCTGAAAATCAATTTGCTAAATATGCAATTGATATAACGAAGAAGAATGATGATAAAGAAACTGGTGAAGGAAATCCAACGATACCACCGAAAGGTGATGGGGGAAATCCAACGACACCGCCAACAGGTAATGGAGAAAACCCAACACCGCCAACAGAAGAAGGTAATAATGGTAATGAACCAAAGCAAGATGGAAACACTACTGGATCTGGACAAACTACAACAGATGATCAAAATA
Source organism: Bacillus sp. ES1-5 (assembly GCF_022487605.1). Classification (NCBI taxonomy): domain Bacteria; kingdom Bacillati; phylum Bacillota; class Bacilli; order Caryophanales; family Bacillaceae; genus Bacillus; species Bacillus sp. ES1-5. The sequence goes on from NZ_JAKVPU010000002.1 coordinate 96,347, forward strand.
CAAAAGAAACAACAACAACTGTAAGTGAAAATAAAGAAGCTGAAAAAGATGAACGTGATTTACCGAAAACAGGTACAAGTGTTGCTTCTACAATTGGAGCAGGCTTGGCGTTTGTTGGAGCGGGATTACTTCTGTTATTTAGAAGAAAGAAAGCAAATAGATAGTGGAGAAATATAAAAAGGATTACCGATTCAGGTAATCCTTTTTATATATTATGAAAGTGTTACAGCTTTTTCTTTCTTCCATGAAAGGCCAAATCCAGTGAAACCAACAATAATTGTTAAGACTGGGCAAGCTAAACAGAAAATTGCGAATGGAAGGTAATCGAATGTTGGAACGCTAAGGACGTTTGTTAAGAATACGCCACTTACACCCCATGGTACGAGCGGGTTAATAACTGTACCTGCATCTTCTAATACGCGTGATAAATTACGACGCTCTAAACCGACTTCATCGTATTTGTTAGCAAATGCTTGTCCTGTTAAAACGATTGATAAGTACTGCTCACCAAGTAAGAAGTTTACACCAATTGCAGTTGAAGCAGTAGAAATAATTAAGCGTGTGCTATTTTTTACAAAGCTAGAGATGATATTCATGAGCTGCGTGATAATACCCATTCCTTGTAATAATCCTCCCATACAAAGTGCTAGGAAAATAAGCGCAATCGACATCATCATGCTTTGTAGACCACCGCGAGATAGTAAGCTATCAATATCTTTAATACCAGTTTTAGAAACGTAGCCGTCTTGCATAATTTTCATTAAATCAGCTAAAGAAGTGCTAGGTTTAAAAATAAAGAGAATAATAATTCCTACCACAATTCCTGCAAGCAATGTTGGAACTGCTGGAACTTTTTTAAATGCAAATAGGAACAGTAATAAAATTGGAATAAGTGTAACGATAGAAATCGTTGCATTTTTCTCTAATGTGCTAATAAAGTTTGTGAAGTCAACGTCTCCACTCGTACCGCTTCCTAAAATAAAAAATGCGATAAAAGAAATGATGAAAGCTGGAACTGTTGTCCAAAGCATGTTACGAATATGCTCAAATAAATCTACACCCGTTACAGCAGGAGCTAAGTTTGTTGTATCAGATAAAGGAGACATTTTATCTCCAAAGAATGCGCCAGAAATAATTGCACCAGCGATTAGAGCCGGATCGTATCCGAGAGCACTACCCATACCCATAAAGGCAAGTCCTACAGTTGCGGCAGTTGTAAAGGCGCTACCGATACTTGTTCCAACAATTGCACAAACTACAAAAACAGTTGGAACGAAAATTTTAGGAGATACAATCTGGAAGCCGTATACCATTAAAGTTGGAATTGTTCCAGCAGCGATCCAAACACTAATTAATACGCCTACAAGTAAGAAAATAAAAATAGATGGAATACCAGCTGAAATACTACTGATCATCCCTTTTTCCATAGTAGACCAAGAGATTTTTTTCATAAACCCAAATGCTAATAAAAGAACGATACCAAATAAAATTGGGATGTGTGGTGAAACTTCTAATTGGATAACACTAAAGCCAATACAGAAAAAGATAAATAATGTTAAAAGAACAGATTCAATTTTTGAAACCATTGTTTTTCCCTCCTAAGTAATCTAAAATAGCTCTTTTTTATATAAAATTCGCCAATATTGTTTATTTCCTTCTAAATTTTAGGATTTTGTGACAAATTACCGGTAATTGTTGATCCTTCAATATGATACGGAAATGATTGGATAAAAAAACGTCCCTGCATATAATTATGCAGGGACGAAGAAATCGCGGTACCACCCTAGCTTGTGAAATGAATGTATCACAAAATAAAGGGGCGTATGATATGCGCTAATAAAATAAAAACGCCCCTGCAATATATGCAGGGACGAAAAAATCGCGGTACCACCCTAAATTGTGAAACAGTTTCGTTTCACCACTCTTTAGATATAACGGTCTATAACCGTCTTTCACTACTCCTTACGTTTCGCAAAAGAAGCTCCAGGGGGTAATTCATAATTCGCTCTGTACTGGTTCGCACCGACCACCAGCTCTCTGAAATCAGAAACCGAAATACTACTAAATCCTATCAATGCCGATTCATATGATGTTAGTTAAATTTTTATCACATTTTCATCTTATATGTCAATAAAAATGTTCAATATTTTTTTAGGGGAATAAAGGTTAAATGTTTTTAATGTTCTAAATTTGTACGTTATAATGAATTTGAAAGGGGAGGAAAGAGTGAAGAAAAAAATAATTCTTTTTACCACCTTACTAGTCATTGGCGGAAGTGCTGGAATTTACACAGCTTTTGCAGCTGAATCAGAGCAGGCGAAACAAAAGCAAATACAGCAGTCAGAAGTGAAGAAAGTGAAAGAAGCTGAAGAGAAGAAGTCGATGGAAAAAGCAGCTGAGAAACTAGGAGTTTCTACTGAAGAGAAAACAAAAGAAGAGGTTACGAAAGAAGTAAATACCGCAAGATTTGAGAAGCGCCATGATTTATTAATTGAACATGCAAAACAACGTGGAATAGATACAGAAGGAAAAAAAGATGAAGAGATTATTTTAGAAATAGGAAAGATACAACATGGAAAGTAGAACAACTTATCGTATGATAAGTTGTTCTTTTTTAAGAACTATTTGATTTAAAAATAATTGACAGTCATTTAAATTTAATGTTAACTTTATCTATAAAATAGTTAACATTAGGGGTGACAATTGTGACTGTTAATAGTAATACGACTGAAAAATCGTCTTATACATATGAAGAATTATCGGAGAAAAATAAAGCTTATGTATGGCATCCGTTTACACAAATGAAAGATTATTTAGAAGAAGATCCTGTCATTATTGAACGTGGAGAGGGAAGAAAGCTATACGATGTAAATGGAAATGAATATTGGGATGGTGTTTCATCTATTTGGTTAAATGTTCACGGACATCAAGTACCAGAATTAGATGGAGCAATTCGTGAGCAATTAAATAAAATTGCCCATTCTACTATGTTAGGACTTGCTAACGTTCCATCTATTTTATTAGCAGAAAAAATAATTGAAGTTGTGCCAGAAGGTTTGAAGAAAGTATTCTATTCAGACTCCGGTTCTAGTGCCGTTGAAATTGCAATTAAGATGGCCTTTCAATATTGGCAGCATAAAGGAAAACCGAAGAAACAAAGATTTGTTACATTAAAAGAAGCGTATCACGGTGATACAATTGGAGCTGTTTCAGTAGGAGCGATAGACTTGTTTCACCAAGTGTATAGTTCACTTTTATTTGAGGCAATTAAAATGCCGTATCCATATACATATCGTTCTCCTTATGGAAATAATAAGGAGGAAATTGTGAAAAAACATTTAGAAGAAATGGAAGAGCTGCTGAAAGAAAAGCATGAAGAAATTGCGGCGATTATTGTAGAGCCTTTAATGCAAGGTGCTGGCGGTATGATTACAATGCCAAAAGGATACTTAAGAGGGCTCCGTAATTTATGTACAAAATATAATGTTTTATTTATTACAGATGAGGTAGCGACTGGATTTGGGCGTACCGGGAAAATGTTTGCATGTGAACATGAAAATGTAACACCAGACATTTTAACAGCCGGAAAAGGTTTAACAGGTGGATATTTACCAGTTGCAATCACCGTAACGACAGATGAAATTTATAATGCCTTTTTAGGAGACTATGAAGAACAAAAAACGTTTTTCCACGGTCATAGTTATACAGGGAATCCGTTAGGGTGTGCGGTAGCCATTGCGAATCTAGAGCTATACGAGAAAACAAATTTAATAGAAGAAGTGGCACGTAAGACAGAATATGTGGCGACGCAATTAGAATCGCTCTTTACGTATAAACATGTAGGTGATATTCGTCAGTGCGGGTTAATGGTTGGAATTGAACTTGTGAAGAATAAGGAAACGAAAGAAGCGTTTGAATGGACAGAGAGAGTCGGTGTTCAAGTATGTAAACGTTCAAGAGAGCTGGGCATGATTTTGCGACCACTCGGTAATACGATTGTATTTATGCCTCCTCTTTCTTCTACAATTGATGAGATTGATGATATGTTACGTATTTTGTATAAATCAATCTCGGATGTTACGGAGGGAGAATAATGGGCGGTTTTTTTGTTACAGCAACGGATACTGAAGTGGGGAAAACTGTAGTTGCCGGTGCATTAGCAGGTGTATTTAGAGAATTGGGATATAACATAGGGGTATATAAACCGTTGCAAAGTGGACATGTTGCATCAAATCCAGAGGGAGATGCAGCAAGGTTAAAAGCATTATCAGGTGTACCGACAAAAGAAGATGAAATTTGCCCTTATTCTATTGAAGAGCCTCTTGCTCCGAGACTTGCCATGAAAAGAGCTGGAAGAGTAGTACATTTAAAAGACATTATGGATCACTATAATGAACGATTGAAAGAGTTTAATAGCCTATTTGTAGAAGGAGCAGGTGGACTGGCTGTTCCATATACAGAAGACGCTTTAGTAATTGATTTCGCAAAGGAATTACAGCTTCCTCTTATTATAGTCGCACGCCCTACATTAGGAACAGTAAATCATACAGTTTTAACGATTGCTTATGCAAAGGCACATGGCTTAACGGTAGCAGGTGTAATTTTATCCGGCTGCAAAGAATGTGAAATGGAAAGAGTACAAGAAAATAAAGAAATGATTGAAGAGCTAAGTGGAGTACCGGTTTTAGGTTTATTACCATTCTTTGAAGGTGCGTTTACAGAAGAAGAAGTCTTGGAATCTGCAAAAGAGTATATAATGATTTCAAAATTAGAGGAGTTCATCTGAAATGAATCAAACGTGGCGCACACATCTTCAATCTAAATTGCAACAATTAAATAAGCAAGGGCAGTATCGCAATTTGCATGTAACAGAACAAGCAGAAGAGACATGGCTTATTCGAGATGAAAAAAGGATGCTAAATTTAGCGTCAAATAATTATTTAGGGTTAGCTGGAGATGAGAGGTTAAAAGAAGCTGCTATTGCATGCACAAGAAAATATGGAACTGGAGCGACAGCATCAAGGCTCGTTGTAGGAAATTATTCACTGTATGAAGAGGTTGAGAGAAGTATATGCGATTGGAAAGGCACCGAAAAAGCCTTAGTTGTAAATAGTGGATATACCGCAAATGTTGGAGTGATTTCTTCATTAGCCTGTCGTCACGATATTGTGTTTAGTGACAAATTAAATCACGCAAGCATCGTTGATGGGATTATATTAAGCGGAGCAGAGCATAAAAGGTATCGTCATAATGATTTAGATCATTTAGAGAAGCTGTTGCAAGTAGCACCGCCAAAAAAGAAAAAATTAATCGTAACAGATACTGTTTTTAGTATGGATGGTGATACTGCATATTTAAGAGATTTAGTGCAAATGAAAGAGAAATATGGAGCAATGATTATAGTCGATGAAGCACATGCGAGTGGAATATATGGAATTGATGGAGCAGGGTTGTCTCATATAGAAAAAGATATTGCTCAAAAAATTGATATACATATGGGGACGTTTAGCAAAGCTCTAGGGTGCTATGGTGCGTATTTGACAGGTGATGCAATTTATATAGAGTATTTACAAAATATGATGAGAAGCTTTATTTTTACAACAGCTTTACCACCAGGAACGTTAGGAGCAGTGCAAAAAGCAATTGAAATTGTGAAAGAAGATAATGAAAGAAGAGAGAGACTTATAGCGAATGGAGCATATTTTAGGACACATTTGCAAGAAGCTGGTTTTGATATTGGGAATAGCTCAACTCATATTGTACCGATTGTAGTCGGTTCAAATGAAGCAGCTTTACGGTTTAGTAGAAGGCTGCAAGAGGTAGGTATTGCAGCAATTGCAATTCGTCCACCAACGGTTCCGGTTAATAGTTCACGGGTCCGTTTTGCAGTTACGTCCCAACATACAATAGCTGATTTGAAATGGGCTATTCAGCATATTATACGCATTGATAAAGAAGAGGGGTTTTTCGTATGAAAGAGCTAAAGGTTATTTTTATTCCTGGATGGGGAATGGAAGAAGGTGTTTGGACTTTAGTTCTGCCGTATTTTAAAGGATATTCTGTTCAATGTATCAATTGGCGTAATGTGAAAGAACAAAGTGAATTTGCGGGGCGAATAATAGATGTAGCAAAAGATGAAAATGTAATTTTAGTTGGATGGTCACTAGGAGCGTTAGCAGCAGTTCAAGCTCATAAAAAGGTTAAGGCAAAAGGTATCGTACTAATTGGTGGTACTACCAAATTTACAAATACGAGCGATTATACGAGTGGATGGAATACTCTGCATGTAGAACGGCTGAAAAAGAATTTAGCGAGAAAGAAAGAAGATACGCTCAAGCGGTTTTATGAAAATATGTTTACAAAAGATGAGCTGAAAGAGAATAAAAGGTTTGAAGATATGATAAAACGCTTTAAAGGTGATTCTATTCAGTCTTTGCAATTAGGTTTGGAGTATTTAATAGAAGCAGATATGAGAGAAGAACTGAAAGAAATTAAAGTCCCTATCCTACTTATTCATGGAGAGCAGGATGTAATTTGTCCATTGTCTGCAGCGCGTAGTATGGCGGAGAATGAGACTGCCACGCTCAAGGTAGTAAGTGAGGCTGGACACGCATTATGCGTAATGAATTTCGAATATTGCGGAAATGAGATAATTCAATTTGTAGAGGGGATACGACATGATCAACAAAACGTTACTTCAAAAACGGTTTAACGTGGCAGCTGTATCCTACGATCAATATGCAAATGTACAAAAAAAGATGGCACATTCATTACTTTCTACATTGAATCGGCGATATAGTGCAAATTCAACGATACGTATTTTAGAACTTGGATGCGGGACAGGATATGTTACAGAGCAATTATCAAACTTATTTCCGAAAGCGCATATTACAGCCATTGATTTTGCTGAAAGTATGATTGAGGTTGCGAAAACTAGACAAAATGTGAAAAATGTAACGTTTTACTGTGAGGATATCGAAAGATTACGACTAGAAGGAACGTATGATGTCATTATTTCGAATGCTACATTTCAATGGCTAAATGATTTAAAACAAGTGATAAGAAATTTATTTCATCATTTGTCTATAGATGGGATATTACTCTTTTCAACGTTTGGACATGAAACATTTCAAGAATTGCATGCTTCATTCCAGCGGGCGAAAGAAGAAAAAAATATACAAAATGAAACATCGATTGGGCAACGTTTTTATTCGAAAAATCAGTTGCGCCATATGTGTGAAATAGAAACAGGGGATGTGCATGTATCTGAAACATGTTACATAGAGAGATTTACAGAAGTTAGGGAGTTTCTACACTCTATTCGAAAAGTAGGAGCGACTAATAGTAATGAAGAATCCTATTGTCAAAGTCCCTCACTCTTTCGTGCGATGCTTCGCATATACGAAAGAGACTTCACGGAAAATGAAGGGATAATGGCGACGTATCACGCTTTATTTATGCATATAACAAAAGAGGGGAAGAGATGAAATGAAACAAGTACAAACAAAAAGGGACTGGAAAAAACTTGCACATGACGTAGTAGAAGAGAAAATGATTACGAAAGAGGATGCAATTGCAATATTAGAAGCTGATGATACAGAAGTGTTAGAAATTATGAATGCAGCTTACATCATTCGCCATCATCACTTTGGTAAAAAAGTAAAATTAAATATGATTATTAATACGAAATCTGGATTATGTCCTGAAGATTGCGGATATTGTTCACAGTCTATTATTTCAGAGGCGCCGATTGATAAATATGCATGGCTAACACAGGAAAAGATTGTAGAAGGAGCACACGAAGCAATTCGCCGTAAAGCGGGTACATATTGTATTGTAGCATCTGGTCGTCGTCCGACGGATAAAGAGGTGAATCACGTAATTGGAGCAGTTAAGGAGATTCGTGAAACGACAGATTTGAAGATTTGTTGTTGTTTAGGTTTCTTAAACGAAGATCAAGCAGGACGTTTAGCAGAAGCGGGTGTACATCGTTATAACCACAACTTAAATACACATGCAAATAATTACGAAAGTATTTGCTCAACTCATACGTATGATGATCGTGTTGATACAGTTCAAAAAGCGAAACAAGCAGGCATTTCACCATGCTCTGGGGCGATTTTTGGAATGGGAGAGACAATAGAAGAACGTGCTGAAATTGGATTTGAATTACAACGTATAGATGCAGATTCAATTCCATGTAATTTTCTTGTTGCTGTAAAGGGTACGCCGCTTGAAGGACAAAAAGAATTAACGCCGATAGAATGTTTAAAAGTGCTGGCGATGATGCGTTTTGTAAACCCAACGAAAGAAATTCGCATTTCAGGGGGACGTGAAATCAATTTACGTTCTGTACAGCCAATTGGATTATTTGCAGCAAATTCTATTTTTGTTGGAGATTACTTAACGACAGCTGGACAAGAACCGACTGCAGACTGGGGTATGATTGAAGATTTAGGGTTTGAGATTGAAGAATGTGCATTATAAGATAGATAAAAAGCAAACTTGTAAAAGAGTTTGCTTTTTTTGTAAATAAAATGTAATAAATAGTTGTGAAAGCTTGATACTATTGGTTTTTGAGCGGAAAAAAGAGTTTTGGTGGACGAATTTTCCAAGCCCCAATTGTACATAGTAAATATGTAATTTATATTGGGTTGGAGGATTTTACATGCACAAATATATATTAGCGATTATGACTTGTCTAATTTTACTAAAAGCAATAAGTGCTGATCCAGTTAAGGCTACCGAAAATCCTGAACAAAAAGAAATGCAACAACGAATTGAACAACATTTTCGAACGAAAGCTGAACATTTTGGATTGAAAACAGAAGGGAAAGATTTAAAGGAAGTGCGAAAAGAAATTACTATTATAGAAGAAGCGAAGAAAAGAGAGAATGTATGGAGAACAGCACAAACGCTTCGTATACAAACAGAAGGAAAAACAATGGATGAATTAATAAAAGATGTACGGAAAAAAGTAAAAAAATAAAAAAGAGGCCGCAGCCTCTTTTTTATTTTTTATGCCCATTGTTTTGATAAATGAGCCATTTCAATCGCAGCAACGGCAGATTCATAGCCTTTATTACCTGCTTTCGTGCCCGCGCGTTCAATCGCTTGCTCGATCGTTTCAGTCGTTAATACACCGAAAATAACTGGGATGTCTGTTTGTAGTGATAAAGATGCAACTCCTTTTGCTACTTCATTACAAACGTAATCGTAATGTGTTGTAGCACCACGAATTACAGTACCTAACGTAATTACAGCATCATACTTTCCGCTATTAGCCATCTTTTTAGCGATTAAAGGAATTTCGAATGCGCCAGGAACCCAAGCAACATCGATATCAGTCTCTTCTACACCGTGACGCTTTAATCCATCTAAAGCTCCGCCGAGTAACTTACTTGTAATAAATTCATTAAAACGTCCAACAACAACCCCAACTTTTAATCCTGTACCAACTAAATGACCTTCGAATACCATAATAAATCTCTCCCTTAATTATAAGTTTAGTAAATGTCCTAATTTGTTTACTTTCGTTTGTAAATACGTTTTATTCTCTTCTTTTGTTGGCATTTGCAATGGTACACGCTCGATTACTTCTAAATCGTAACCTTGTAAGTCAGCAATTTTTCGTGGATTATTCGTTAATAATCGTAAATGTTGTAAACCTAAATCTTTTAAAATTTGAGCACCAATACCGTAATCACGCAAATCAGCTGGGAACCCAAGTTTTTCGTTTGCTTCTACAGTATCGAAGCCTTCTTCTTGTAACTTATAAGCGCGAAGCTTATTAAGAAGGCCAATGCCTCGTCCTTCTTGTCTCATATAGAGAAGAACGCCTTTTCCTTCACGCTCAATTTGAGCAAGTGCAGCATGGAGTTGTGGTCCGCAATCACAGCGGCAGGAGCCAAATACATCTCCTGTTAAGCACTCTGAATGAACGCGTACAAGTACAGGCTCTCCTGTTGAAATATCACCTTTTACGAGTGCGATATGTTCTTTCGTATCTAATGAATTAGAATAGCCAATTGCATGGAAAGTACCGAAATCTGTAGGTAATGTAATTTCCACTTCTCGCGTCACTAATGTTTCATGGTGGCGGCGATAAGCAATTAAATCTTCTATTGTAATCATTTTTATATCAAATTGTTTTGCACACTGTAGCAAATCGGGTACGCGTGCCATCGTACCGTCCCCATTGATAATCTCGCAAATGACTCCAGCTGGTTCTGCTCCGCAAAGTCTGGCTAAATCGACAGCAGCTTCTGTATGACCAGCTCGGCGTAGGACACCGCCTTCTTTCGCGATTAATGGAAAGATATGTCCAGGACGATTGAAATCAGCACCTTTTGATGCAGGCTTTAATAATTCTTGTATTGTAGTTGCCCGTTCGTGAGCGCTAATTCCTGTTGTTGTAGAAACATGATCAATGCTCACCGTAAATGCAGTATGATGCGAATCTGTATTATGAGCTACCATTGGTTCTAATTGTAGACGTTCTGCGTATTCTTCCGTAATCGGTACACAAACGAGACCACGCCCGTGTGTAATCATAAAGTTAATCGTTTCTGGCGTAATATACTCTGCTAAAGCGATAAAGTCGCCTTCATTTTCACGGTTTTCATCATCGCATACGATAACGACTTTTCCTTGTTTTAAATCTTCTAGAGCTTCTTCAATACGATGAAACATAATGCTTCCCCCTTATAGAAATCCGTTTTCTTGTAAAAAGCTTTCGCTCATTGAACCTGTTCGTTTTACAGGTTTAGAAATAAAGCGTTCGATATATTTACCGATCATGTCACACTCAATGTTTACGATGTCACCAGCATTCTTTTCTCCGATAACAGATTCACTTACTGTGTGCGGGATGAGTGAGATTGTGATGGAAGATTCATCTATATCAAATATTGTTAAACTCGTTCCATCAACAGCAACGGAGCCTTTATGCAAACAATAGCGCAGCAATTCATCAGCAATAGCTATTTTGTAATAGACGGCATTATAGTGTTGTTTTTTGTTTAATATCGTTCCAATGCCATCAATATGTCCTGAAACGAAATGTCCACCGAATCTTCCGTTTGCAGCCATCGCCCGCTCTAAATTTACTTTAGAGCGGGGTTTAAGCATGCGAAGTGATGTTGATTGCATCGTTTCAGGCATTGCGTCCACTGTGAATGAAGTTGTTGTGAAACTCGTTACAGTTAAGCAAATACCGTTAACCGCGATACTATCACCTAAGTGAACATCTGATAAAATATTATTTGCATGGATCGTTAACTTCATCGCTTCTCCGCTTTGTTGCATGTTTGCAATCGTTCCTAATTCTTCTACAATTCCTGTAAACATTCCGTCACCTCACTTTGGGCATTGGCAATGATTTTGATATCATTGCCAACTTGTTTCATCTCTTGAATTTCCAAGGAAAGTGCATCTTGCAATGCTGCGAAACCATTTCCACCAAATAAAGTAGGGGCATCTTTCCCACCAATTAATTTTGGGCTTATATAAGTTACAATTTCATTGAGATGCTTTGTTTGTAAGAAGCTTGCATGAATTGTTTGACCACCTTCAACGAATAGAGAAAGAATTTGCTTCTCTCCAAGAAAGAAAAGGAGGTCCTTGATTTCTATATGTTTTGTTTTCATTTGGAATATAGCTATATTTTCAGATTCATAAGAAGCTATTTTCTCTTTATTTACATCCTTACCGACAAAAATCCATGTCGGTGCTAAACCATCTGTTATGACATGAGAAGATGGTGGTGTTCGTAAATGGGTATCTAAAATGACGCGTATAGGATGTTTACCCCCGTTAGGAATTCTTGTCGTTAAATGCGGATTATCAGCTATAACTGTATTTACTCCAACGAGAATTGCATCATGTGTATGGCGATATTGGTGAACATCAGCTCGTGCTTCTTCACCTGTAATCCACTTACTTTCACCAGTGACAGTTGCTGTTTTCCCATCTAAGCTCATCGCTGTTTTTATTGTTACAAATGGACGTTTCGTTTTCATGTAGTGAAAAAAGAAACGATTTAATAAGGTGGCTTCTGCTTCAAGAACACCGGTAGTTACTTCGATGCCAGCTTCTTCTAATCTCCTTTTTCCATTACCAGAAACGAGAGGATTGCAATCAAGAGTAGCAATTACAACCCGTTTGACTCCTTTTTTGATGAGCAATTCACAGCAAGGTGGTGTTTTTCCAAAATGGCTACACGGTTCAAGTGTTACATAAACGGTAGCTCCTTTTGCTTTTTCGCTAGCCATATGAAGCGCGTGAACTTCTGCGTGTTCTTCACCAGCACGTAAATGAGCGCCAATACCGACGATGTTTCCATCTTTTACAACAACAGCACCAACCATAGGATTTGGACTTGTTTGTCCGGATGTTCCTTCTGCTAACTGTAGGGCAATCCTCATATATTCTTGATCTGTCATTCTCTTCACCTCTCCTGAAAAAATCAAAAAACCCCAAGGATTTTATATCCTTGGGGTTTGGGAGACGTGATTTCTAGAAATATAGTTCGAATACGAAAGTATAGGAAAGAAACCTAACGATGATTGATATTTTTGCATAAGGAAAAAACCTAGCAAAATATCGAATTTTTCAAACGCTAGTCGTATCTTTTTATTTCAGTATAGAAACATAAGTATACAAAATAAAACATATATAAAGATTCAAAACGAAACTTCAAAAATATGCATACTGAAATAAAAGTGTATTCGCTATATAAAATTACTAGAAAACATATCCTTCTCCCATCCAGACTATACTGTCGGCCCTAGAGTTTCACTAGATCCACCGTTTTCGAGTTGAAAACGGGTCACGGACTTAGAAGTTTGCACTTCATCACCGCCGGTTGGGAATTTCACCCGACCCCGAAGGATGTTGTTTGCTCAAATTATAGCACAAAAAAAATAAAAGGCTAGAAAAAAATATTCGAATGTGAAGAATTGTGTGAAAATACATGTAAGTTGGAATGAGGACAAAAGTATGAGAAATGTTGTAAGGAAAAGGGGGGACGAGAGTTAATGAAAAGAAAAAACATGCACAAAAAAATGTGCATGTCACATGTAAAATTATTCTGCCTCTGGTGCTCTAACGACAGACTCGAATTTCCCTTTATGCGAAGCATCGCAATAAGGCATATTTTTTGATAAACCACAACGGCATAAAGAAAATGCCGGTTTTGCTGGGAATACATTCCCTTGTGAATCGACTAATTCCACGTCCCCTGTAACGCGAAAAGAGCCATTATCATTTACTTTAATTTGTACTTTCGCCAACGCTATCCCTCCTTCCCAAACGCTTAATTTCATCATATAATTAAGAGAAGTACTTGACAATATAAAGTGAAACTTTAATTAGTGGGGGAGGTATCCCCCACTAATTATTAGTTGAACCAATCGGGCTTTTAGGGGCAGTTAATCTCCCACCTAACTTCTTTGTTTTAGCTGAGTTTTGAGGTGGGAGTTTTACTGCCCGTTAATGCGGGGTAAAATGAGCACTTTCTTTGGGAGAGAAGAGAGTGTTATAATGTTTTTTATAACTGACTAGAGTAAGGTGACGAGAGATGGATAAACAATTACATACATTACGAAACATTGCAAATGAGCGCACGTGGGCATCATTTTTGAATGATAATCATCCATATAGTTTGTTACATTGGTCCATTGCAGGTGTAGGGCAAGAGGCAAAGGATGTTTGGTTACTTCAAGATGAAGTAACATTTCAAACGACAGAATTTCCAACGTTAGACGATGCAATGCAATGGATTTCTGAAAATATGGAACAAGTTACAGACGTTTTAGCGCAATAAAAAAACAGGCTTATGCAAGCCTGTTTTTTGCTTCTTTTACATATGAGTTTAAAAATTGATCAACGGCTGCTTCATACTCTTCTTTATTTTCGTTATAAGAGCAAGCGTGTGCACCGCGTTCTGCAATATAAAGTTGTTTATTGTTTTCTTTTGCTTCATATAGTGCTTTCGTCATATCAGCTAAAATATAATCATCGTCTTTACTATGAATAAAGAGGATGGGATTGTTAATATTTTTTATACAATCGATTGGTGAAACTTCGCGAATCGTATAACCGTCACGCACTTTTAAAAAAGCATTTGCTAAAGGTAATAAAGGCCATTTAGGTAAATGGAATTCAACCTTTAAACGGTGTTGTAATTGTCCGTAGAAATCAGAAAAAGGACAATCTGCAATATAGAAATCAGCACCATCTTCTACAAGTCCTGCGTATTGAAGAAGTGTTGCAGCTCCCATAGATTCACCATGAATACCGAGTGTTATATTTGTTCCAAAGCGACTTTTTAGCCAGTCAACTACAGATTTTAAATCATGTTTTTCATAGTATCCATAGCTTGTTGTTTTTCCGCCAGTTTTACCATGACGACGATGATCATAAATAACGACATTATATCCTCTGTTTAAAAATAACCTTGCATATTTTACAGAGTTCATTTTATTTACAGTTACGCCGTGACAAAAAATCATAAACTTATTGGATTGACCAGCAGGGATGTAATATCCGTGAAGATCATATCCGAATTGCGAAGGAATATGAATTTCTTCTTTATGAAGAGCATCAAAATCCTCTAAACGAAAATGTTTTTTCGTTTCTCTTTCGAGTACTTCTTCCTCTGTTTTTTTCTTTAAGTACATCACTTTATTTGTAAAGAAAATCCCAAGGGCAGTTATCGCACCTAGTATAGTAAACAATGCTGCAAAAAAACGTTTCATACTTTACCTCATCCTCCAAATACCGTTACATGTGATACACTTACATTGTATCACAATGATATAAAAGGGGAGAAATAGGAAATGGTGTATATACAAAAAATTACGCCAGCAATGAAAGCAACAATCCGAATGTTCATGTGTGAGAACTGGGGGAGTTCATTGATGGTTTCACGTGGTAAGGGGCATCAGTTAGAAGAGTTGTCAGGATTTGTTGCGCTCTTAGATGACAGAATAATTGGAATTATAACGCATGAATTGATCGGAAATATGTGTGAAATTGTATCTTTAGATAGCTTTGAAGAAAGAAAAGGAATAGGGACGAAACTTGTAGATTGTGTTTTACAAGTTGCAGAAGAAGAACGGTGCGGGCGGGTTTGGCTCATAACAACAAATGATAATATGAATGCGTTACGTTTTTACCAAAAACGTAATTTTGTGATGACTAATTTATATGTGAATGCAGTGGAAGAGGCACGAAAAATAAAGAAAGAAATTCCGCGTATCGGATATGATAACATCCCAATTTTACATGAAATACAGTTGGAGTATCGTTTAATAAATTGATGTAACAATTTTCAGAAATATAAGTTATTAACCTTGACGAATATTGTAATTTAGGTTACCGTAAAATTGTAATCTATTACCATATTAAGGGGTGACGATGTGGCAACTATACGTGATGTTGCAAAATTGGCAGGTGTTTCAGTCGCAACCGTTTCACGAGTTATTAATGAAAAAGGATACGTTCATGAGGACACAGTAAAACAAGTAAAGGAAGCAATTGAGGAATTACGTTATAGGCCAAATAGTGCAGCAAAGCCATTATTTAAAGAGAATTCAACGATAATTGCATTACTTGTAGATAATCTATATGACCCATCAAACATCACTTTGCTACATTGTATTGAGGAAATAGCATATAAAGAAGGATATCAAATCATTGTTTGTAATATAGAGAATAAAGATAGATACATACATATGTTGAAGGAAAATAACGTTGCAGGTGTTATTTTAACAAAATCAGTTTTTAAAAGTATAGGAGAAATTCCACTTCCGTTTGTTGTGATTGATGAAAAAAAATCCGATGCAAATTATTATGAAAGTGGACAAAGAACGGTTTCTTTATTAAAAGAAAAAGGCTGTCAATTTCTTGCTTATTTCGATGAGGGAGAAGATAGTGAAGAAATGGAAGAGCACATATCAGGATTTTTAGACGCTGTTTGGGAGGAAGGGATCTCTTATCGAGAAGTATGTGTACAAGGGTATACGAATAAACAGTTTATTACATTCTTGCAAACTTACCCGTATATAGATGGAATTGTAACTTCAAGTGAAAAGGTTACTTTTGAGTTAATTCAAGCAGCGAAAAATTTCAATATTCGTATACCGGACAAGTTGAAAATGATTGGACCGAACGGGAGCATAGACAGTGAATGGATAGGCCCGTCACTCATGAAATTTGAAAGTTGTGCCGAAGAAAATGGGAAAATAGCTTTACAACAATTAAAAGAAAAAATAAAAAAGTAAAAGGTGCGTATAAAACGCACCTTTTATAATGTAATTGCGGCAATAAATCCGAATATAAGTAGCGGTATATTATAATGCAGAAAAGTTGGTACACATGTATCCCATATATGATGGTGTTGACCATCAGCATTTAAACCAGATGTTGGTCCGAGTGTACTATCTGATGCTGGTGATCCTGCATCGCCTAGTGCTCCGGCTGTACCGATAATTGCAATTGTGGCCATTGGACTAAATCCGAGCTGCATGCAAAGGGGTACAAAAATAGTTGTTAAAATAGGGATGGTTGAAAAGGATGAACCAATTCCCATCGTAACGAGAAGTCCAATCACAAGCATAAGAAATGCAGCGAGTGGTTTGTTATTTCCAATTATATGTGCACTTGTTTGCACAAGAGATTCAACATGTCCTGTTTTTCGAAGAACAGCGCCAAATCCGGCGGCAGCGATCATAACAAAACCGATAAAGGACATCATGCGCATTCCGCTTGTTAATATCGCATCTGCTTCTTTAAGAGGTAGACTACCACTTACTGATAAGACGATAATCCCTGCTAAAGCACCGAAAATCATTGATTCTGTTGCTAATTGAACAGTTAATGTGGCTATGATAGATAATAATCCGAAAGTAATGCTACGTTTTGTATAGGGAACGATTTCATTTGCGGTAGTATGAACTTGTTCCGTTTCATACGTACGAGGTTTCCGGTACGTAATGAATACCGCTACACATAATCCAATAATCATACCGATTGCTGGAATAGTCATTGCTTTTGGAATAAGTGTGACATCAAATGTAAGACCACTTTGCGCAGCATTTGTTTGCAATACGTCATGATAAATTTTTCCGAACCCTGCTGGAATCCACATATAAGGAGTAATCAATCCGAATGTAATAATACATGTAACAAGTCTGCGATCCACTTTCAGCTCATTTAATACTTTTAAAAGTGCTGGAATTAAGATGGGGATGAAAGCGATATGAACAGGAATCACATTTTGTGAGAAACAAGCCATCGTTAAAATGATGAATAAAATAAGTATTTTAGAATAAACTTGTTTTTTCGTGTCTTGTTCATTGCCAATCCATTTTAGTGCAGTTTGAATCATGGCATCTGGAAGTCCTGTTTTGGAAAGGGAAATAGCGAAACCGCCAAGCATTGCATAACTTAAAGCGATTGGAGCACTGTTTCCAAGGCCGATTGTAAAAGTGTTAATAGTTTCTGAAATACCGAGTCCACCGATAATTCCGCCTGTTAAAGCTCCAACAATGATGGCGACAATGACCTGGACACGTAACAAACTAAGCAATAGCATAACTGCTACTGCGACGAGTACAGCATTCATAATAAATGTAATCTCCCTAAAATTTTATTGTGCTAAGGCAAGTAAATATGAAGCACTTTGCTATATTTATACATAGTTGCGACATATTATTATAAATTGTTTTCTATGAAATGTAAAAGAGCCTTTTGTCACTAATGCTGAAAAGCTAGCTCTTGTTTAATTGATTGTAAAGAATTGGCGAATAATTCTGGTTCTTCTAAATCAGGAGAATGTGCTGAATTTGGGAACCAAATCATTTTTTTTATGGGGGCTTCTATCACATCACAATATTCCTGAACGAGAGCATAAGGAGTTTGATAATCATAGCGACCAGAACAAAAATAAACCGGAATAGATAAGCTTGAAATAGAAGAAAAGAAATCGATTGTCAACATTTCTTCCCATAAAACGCCAGATTTTAAATTTCCTGCGAGAAACTTGAACCAATCTAATAGCTTATATTCAGGAGAAAAGAAGCCTTTTCGTATGAAAGAAAAGGAAGATCCGTTTTGGATTGCTCCGCCGAATGTGCCAAGCCACTTTCTTTGAATAATAAGGCGTCTCGTATCTAAAAATGGTGGTTTGCCTAATTTTAAAAGGGACGCTAATGCTTTTTTATGATCATGTTTTTTTGCAGAACGAATTAAATGCTGATATAGCAATTCTTCGTTTTGTTTCATATGTACAATCTGCCCAATACCGATGTAAGCCTCGATATACTGTGGATATTGATGTGCTATGTTAAGCCCAATAATGCTTCCCCAAGAATGACCTGCGAGAAATAGTTTCTGTTTATTGAACTTTTTAAGTACATATTGAATCACTTCTTTTGCATCGGAAACGAATTGTTCGATTGTAAAATTTGCTCCGAAATCTTTCATTGAAAAGGATTTACCTGCCCCGCGCTGATCCCAATTAATAACGATGAAGTGTTTCTCCAATTCTTTTTGAAAATGACGAATAAATCCAATTTGTGCCATGCCAGGTCCGCCATGACAGCATAATAAAATTGGCTGCTCTATGTTTTGCCCGCGCATAAGGAGAGTTTGTTTTCGATTATGAATCATAACGCTTTCCATCGTAGCAATACTATTAGGAATGAGTTGTTTATTTTCATTATAAAACTGTGGGGTATAGCTACGAAAAAGCATATGGAAAACCTCCTTTTCTGAAATCGTATGAATCGCACAGGCTATTCGTTTTGCATATACTGTTAGAAAATCATTGTAACATACCATACTAGTGTCATTTCAACACGGGAGGAGGGAAATTGTGACGATTGGAGAAATTATAGATTGCTTAAATAGACGTGAATCCATCGCTATTATAGCAAAACGTCTTGAAATAAGCCCATATACATTATCAAAGAAATTACGATTGATTGGATACGAATATGATGGAGAACAGAAGAAACGTATTTTTGTAGGAGATGGAGAAGAACCGCGTCACTTACAACTCCAAGAAGCGACAGCCCTTCAATATGCGACAACGGATTATCAATTATTAATTTATGAGCAATTACAAAGTATTTATGAGTTATTAAGAAAGAGAGAAGAAGTAATTGTGCCTATTATGAGTATAAGTACAGAGAAAAAGAAACGTACCTTTTCTATTAATAAAGAAATATTAGCAAAACTAGACGTTATATCAGAAGCGAAAGGAATTCAAAAATCTAAACTTGTAGAAGAGGCGTTACAACAATTTTTACAACAATATGATTTTAACAAAACATCACATTTTGATAACTAAAGAAAAGGATACTATGTTCATTGTAAGAACGAGTATCCTTTTTAGGTTTTACTAATATTGTGGATTAAGTAAGTAATAAGTGCGTATCCTTTACAATAAAAATCTGGATCGCATATTAGGGAAATACTTAATTTACCTTTTGAATTCTTCCATCAATAACTGGCTGAATTGGTTCTTTTAATTGTTTTACGTAATCGACTAGCGCTTCAAAGTCGTTTGGACCAGTTTCTGAATTCTTCCCATTTTTAAATGACACGAATCCGTCACCGCCAGAAGCTAAGAAAGCATTCGCAACTACGTTATACGTTTTAGATGGAGATAACTCTTCCCCATTTGTTAAGCGTATATTCGTAACCTTTTCACCGTTTGGTTTATTTGCATCCCACGTATATTGAATACCTGAAATTTGAAGCATTCTTGTTGTTCCTTTTTGCCATTGCTGATTTAAAATGTCGCGAATATCTTGACCTGTTAAATCTACTTTAATCAATTGATTTCCAAAAGGCTGAATGCCATATAATTCGCCCCAAGTAATATCGCCAGCATCTAAGTCATTACGAATGCCACCAGGATTCATAAGTGCGATTTGAGCTTGCATCGTTTGACGCTGTGCGTCGGCAATTACATTCCCAAGAGTAGATTCACCAGCATCATTTTGTTTACGGTCGATAGGTGCTGTAGATTTTCCTACAACTTCATTTACAAGTGGTGCAATTTTTTCTTTATATTGATCTATTTTTTGTTTTACTTGTTTATCAGGTTCCACACCTTCATGATATGTTGTGATGACTTCAGCTTTTTTCTTTACAATATCTTTTGTTTTACGATCAATTGTTACATCTACGTCTGAGAAAGCTGTTCCATAAGAGTTCGCTTGGACGATTAGTTTATTATTTACAGTACCATTTACATACGTGTGACTATGCCCACCGAAAATAACATCAACTTCTGGATCCGTTTCATTTGCAATTCGAGTAAGGTCTCCATTTGTCACGCCAGACTCATCAGTTGTTCCGCCGACATGGGCAAGGACGACGATGGATTTAACACCGAGACGCTTTAATTGTTGCGTTGATTTATTAATTGCTTCTACTTCGTCAGTGATTTGTACATTTTTAAGCATAGTAGGCATCACGACATTTGGTGTATCAGTTGTAACAACGCCAATGAATCCTACAGGAACACCATCTACCATTTTTACAGTAAATGGTGGTAAAAATAAGCGACCAGTTGACTTGTTATAGAAGTTAGCAGCGACATAAGGGAAGTTAGCACCTTTGAAATTCCCTGTTTTCTCGTGATATCCACCGTAAATGAGGCGTTTCATTTCATCGATACCTTCATCAAATTCATGGTTTCCGATTGTACCAACATCAAACTTTAAGTCATTTAAAAATTCAATCGTCGGTTCGTCTTGTAACAATGCTGAAACTGGTGGACTAGCTCCGACAATATCGCCCGCATGTACGAGAAGTGTATTCGGGTTTTGCTTTTTCCGTTCTTTTAAATAAGTAGCTAAGTAATCAGCGCCACCGGCTTCTTTGTTATTAATTTTTTTAACCGTATCTAGTTGTCCATGGAAATCATTAATACCAAGCATTTGTACGTCTACGTAGCGATTTTGTTCAGCTGGAGTCTGGGATGGGGGAGCGGCAAATACGCTTGAAAAAGTTATGGTGCTTAAAACGGCAACAGCAGGAATGATTTTTTTCCACATAATTCATTTCTCCTTTTTTTATAATCTGACATCATACGACATAATTTTAATAGATTCATAGGATTATATCCATATAAAAATTTAGTTTTTTCGAAAAATTAACATATTTACAAAAAGTGAATAATAGAGTAATGAACCTTTTTTATTGTCGAGTTCATTGTGTATCTACTATAATGGAGAAAAAAGTAAAAGGTGAGTAGCATGAAGAAAAAGAAACAAAGACAAGTGCAAAGACAATCGCAAGTGAATAATCCAGAGAAAGAGTTGCTTACATTAGGCGATCAATTAAATGATTCACTCATGCAGCAATTAAAGAATAAGAAGAAAGAATTGCAAGT
The DNA here is from genome assembly GCF_022487605.1 of Bacillus sp. ES1-5. NCBI lineage: Bacteria > Bacillati > Bacillota > Bacilli > Caryophanales > Bacillaceae > Bacillus > Bacillus sp. ES1-5. Next base: position 117,759 of record NZ_JAKVPU010000002.1, read on the forward strand.
GAGAGAAGAAGAAAAAGAGGCAGCTGAACTGGAAAGAAAGCGCCGAGAACAAAAAGAACGTGAAAAGAATAAATCATTTGAAGAACTTTTAAGTGAAAGTAGCCTTACTTGGAAAGACTTTAAATAATATAAAAAATGATCAGTGCATACCGCTGATCATTTTTTTGACGAGCTTGTAAGAAAAGGGGAGTTTTAATGAGAAAAATTGTAGTCGTTCCGCATGAAAATCATTGGAATGAAAAATTTCAAATAGAGGCCGAACGATTAAAATCGGCGATGCCAGAAATGGTGAAAGTCCATCATATTGGAAGTACATCAGTACCAGGACTGGCAGCTAAACCAATTATAGATATGATTATGGAAGTAGAGAGTATCGACAGAGTAGATCATTGGAATGAACGTTTTGAAGAGCTTGGTTATATCGTAAAAGGGGAAAATGGTATTTCAAGACGTCGTTATTTTATTCATGGAACGGAGGAAAAACGCTCGTATCACTTACACGTTTTTGAAAAAGGAAATCCTGAGATAGTAAGGCATTTAGCGTTTCGTGATTATATGATGGCTCATTGTGAAGAAGCAGAGGCATATGCAACCTTAAAAAAAGAATTAGCCGAAAAATATACATATGATGGCACGTTATATACGGAAGGAAAAAATGAGTTCGTGCGTAGTGTTGATGAAAAAGCAAAAGAATGGAGAGAAGGAAATATGGATAATTGAGTTTGCGTTTTCGTGTATAAAATTATTATGTAAACTGTACATATGTTTTGACTTTTTGGTTGAATCTTGTTGAAATAAAGTGGTGGCTTATAAAAAATGTAAGAATGAAAGGGAGACGACTGTGCACATTCCAACAACTACACTTCATAATGGCGTAAAAATGCCGATGATTGGTCTAGGCGTTTATAAAGCGAAAGAAGGCGACGAAGTAAAACAAGCAGTAAAAACAGCGTTAGAAGTTGGATACCGTTCGATTGATACAGCAACTGTATATGAAAATGAAAGCGGTGTCGGAGAAGCGGTTCGTGAATCAGGGATTCCGAGAGAAGACATATTTATTACAACAAAAGTTTGGAACGACGATCAAGGATACGAGGAAACACTTGAGGCGTTTGAAAAAAGCTTAAAGAAATTACAAATGGACTATGTAGATTTATATTTAATACATTGGCCAATAAGAGGAAAGTATGTCGACACGTACCGAGCGCTAGAAAAACTGTATGAAGAAGGTAAAGTGCGCGCGATTGGTGTTTCAAATTTTCATAAACATCATTTAGAACTGTTATTACCAAATTGTAAAGTGAAGCCGATGGTCAACCAAGTGGAACTTCATCCGATGTTAGCGCAATTTGAATTGCGTAATTTCTGTCAAGGTGAGCAAATTCAAATGGAAGCATGGAGCCCATTAATGAGAGGCGGGGAAGTATTCGAGAACCCAATTATTCAGGCCATTGCTACGAAATATGAAAAAACACCTGCACAAGTTATATTAAGATGGGATATTCAGAGCGGGGTAGTGACGATTCCTAAATCTGTTACACCATCACGTATTAAAAAGAATTTTTCTATCTTCGATTTTTCACTAACAGAAGAAGAGATGACTCAAATTAATACGTTAAATCGTAATTTACATGTAGGAACGAATCCGGATAAATATGATACGCTATAAAAAGACGCTACCATACTGGTAGCGTCTTTTTAACGATGTAAAGCGTAAGTATCACATTTAGCAATTTGCTGAAGTTGTATATATTGAGCTGTTGTTAACTGTGTTTGTTTACTAGCCTGGGCATTCTCTTTCAATTGTTGGATAGAGCTTGCACCAGGTATAACAGCTGCAACAGTTTCGTTATGTAAGCAATATTGAATAGCTGTTCCTGTTAAAGAGCTTTCTCCGATTATTTCTTTTACATTCGCGAGTGTCGCATATAATTCATCGTAAGAATAAGAAAGGTAATTCTTTTCTTTTACTCTTTCTATCTTTCTTGCATTATTGTCAGTTAAAATTCCTTTTGCAAGTGGCCCGCGAGCAATAATGCTAATTTGATGTTCATTTAGAAGCGGGAACCATTCTTCAGGGCGACGATTTAAAAGGCTATATTCCATTAGTACACTAACGATATTGGAACGTTTTACATACTCACGGATGACATTTGGACGTATAGAAGAAATACCGTAATGGCGAATGATACCTTCTTTTTTTAATTCTTCAAAGGCTTCAATTGTTTCATCTATTGGATCTTCAATTGTCCCGCCGTGAAGTTGATAAAGATCAATATAATCAGTTTGAAGTCTACGTAAACTTTCTTTCACTTCAGCCTTTATGTAATTTTTAGAAGGATCCCAAGACCACCCGTTTTTTTCTTCTGTCCATCGATTTCCAACTTTTGTTGTAAGAATAATTTGGTCTCGTTTCCCTTTTAATGTTTTTCCAACAAATTCTTCATTTAATCCATAATCATATAAATCCGCTGTATCAAAAAAATTGATTCCTAAATCGATTGCTTCATCGATAATACGCATAGCTTCTGTTTCAGATGTACCGAGAGACATACAGCCAAGTCCCATTTCTGTCACAAACAAATCTGAGTTTCCTAATTGACGTTTTTTCATAGGTCAACCTCCTTACCTTTATTGTACGCAAGGGAAAAGAGGTTGACAAACGTTTACTTTTTATTTGCTGTAATCCACTCTTGTACAGTTGTATACTCTTTGCCATATTGTTTTAGTTTATGGCGGATTTGCCATGCTTTTCCGACTAAAGTGACGCGATTTGGTAAAATATAAACTTTCATTTCTATCACGCTCCTTTCAATGTGGTAAAATGTATGAGGAAAGAATAGGAAATAGAACAGGGAGATGAAGTAGTATGAGTAATCTTGCAGAGAGAACAGTAAAAACTGAGCCGATTTTTGATGGTAGAGTTATAAAAGTTCGTGTTGATGATGTAGTATTACCAAATGGAGCAATGAGTAAACGTGAAATTGTAAATCACCCTGGTGCAGTTGCTATTATTGCTATTACTGATGAGGGGAAAATCGTGCTTGTTGAGCAGTATCGTAAAGCGCTTGAAAAGGCGATTATAGAAATTCCGGCTGGCAAGTTAGAACCTGGTGAAAAACCTGAGGTGACAGCAGTTCGTGAATTAGAAGAGGAAACAGGATATGTGTGTGAAAATATGGAGCTTATTACTTCTTTCTATACATCTCCAGGATTTGCAGATGAAATTTTATATGTATATAAAGCGACAGGTTTGACGAAAAAAGAAAATAAAGCCGAGTTAGATGAAGATGAATTTGTGGAATTGATGGAAGTATCGTTAGAAGAAGCGATTATTCTTATGAAAGATCTTCGTATTCATGATGCGAAGACGATGTTTGCAGTACAATATTTACAACTACAAAAATAAACACTCGCCAAAGGCGAGTGTTTTTTAATTGATTTTTGCGTATACGCGTGCATCACGTAAGCTACCATCTGGTGCTATGAAATCATTTTCCATTGTACCTTCTAGAATAAATTCTAAACGTTCTGCTAGGTTACATGCATTTGCATTTGTTGCATCAGTACGAATTTCAATTCTTCTAGCACTTAGCTTATCAAAGGCAAATTGAATGGCACCTTTAATGGCTTCAGTCATATAGCCTTGTTTTGTATAAGCGCTATGCAGCCAGAAGTGAAGTGAAAACTTTGGAATATCCCAGTTTTCAGGCTTGAGCGTTATAGCTCCGATGAATGTACCAGATACTTTATCGTATAAGTGAAAATCAAGTGTTTCACGAAGTAAAAACTGCCCGTGAGCGTTACGAACGATTTCTTCAGCACTTTCTTCTGTTTCAGCGTTAATTGGCATCCACGGTACTAAGTCTTCTAGAGAAGCTTGGATTGCTTCATACACTTCTGTACCATCACCTGGAAATGGCTTACGAACTTGTAAGCGTTCAGTTTGAAATAATGTTGGAAAATCTAATAATAATGGTTTCAAGAGAAATCCCTCCTATTCTCTACTTTTTAGTTTAGCAAAGTAGAGCGGAATTTCAATGTTAATTCGTCATACTTTTTTCTTTCTTTCATACATTTTTAGTAAGAGTGTGAACGGAGGGAAGAAAAATGTGGAGAAAAACTTGGCAAGACCGTGTAATGTCTCACATACAGGAAAACTCTTCATTATATATATTTAACGCTGTTTTATTATTGATGGGAGTAATATTTGGGGCTATTCTTGTAAATAGTTTACAATTAAATCAAAAACAAGATTTATCATTTTATTTACAACGTTTTTTTGGACAAGTTTCTAAAGGAGAATTTGCTATTGCGAGCGAAATGTTTCGAGAAAGTTACTTTTCGCAATTAAAATACATTGGATTTATTTGGATTTTGGGGATTTCGATTATTGGATTGCCACTTATTTTTATTTTATTATTTGTAAAAGGAGTAGTTGTCGGATTTACAGTAGGTTTTTTAGTCAGTCAGCATGGATGGAATGGATTATTATTAGCATTCGTTTCTGTATTGCCACAAAACCTCATTATTATTCCAGTATTTCTCGTTATGACAACAATTGCCGCAAGCTTTTCCTTACGCATGATTAGGCATCAATTTATCCGGAAAATAACCGAGCCATTATTACCATTATTAATTCGTTATACATGCTTCTTTCTTGTAATTGGAGCGGTGTTAGCTCTTGCTTCTAGTGTAGAAGCTTATGCATCACCAGTTTTAATGAAAGAAGTCGTTGAGGCTATTAATAAACAATAAATACTTTTTGAGAATAATTATCAATTTGTTTTTATTGTTTTTCTTTTGACAGAAGCCCTTCTTCTGATATAATGGTGTAAGAGTGGCGAGGAGGGAGTAGTACCGAATGGAAGAAAGAATTGAACGAATTAAGAAGCAATTACATGCAGCGAGCTACAAATTAACACCGCAACGTGAAGCAACAGTTCGTGTGCTGCTAGAAAATGAAGAAGATCATTTAAGCGCAGAAGATGTTTACCTCCTTGTAAAAGAAAAGTCGCCAGAGATCGGATTAGCAACCGTCTATCGAACTTTAGAACTATTATCTGAGTTAAAAGTTGTCGATAAGATTAACTTCGGAGACGGTGTTTCACGCTATGACTTACGCCAAGAAGGTGCGCAGCGTTTTCACCATCATTTGATTTGTACACAATGTGGTGCTGTACAAGAAATACAAGAAGATTTACTTGGTGAAGTGGAAAGGAAAGTAGAACGTGACTGGAGCTTTAAGGTGAAAGATCATCGTTTAACATTCCATGGGATTTGTAAAAATTGTCAAGAAAATGAAACGGATGAAAAATAACCTTTTCCTATTTATCTAGGAAGAGGTTTTTTATTTGAATAAGGTATAAATTGGTGAAAGCTTGGCATATGTTGTAATAACTTATATTTTGGAGGAGTTTACAATGCGCCGAGCTTTAAAATTAACTTTTGATGGGATAAAAGTATTTTTATTATTTACAAGTTGTACGATTTTGTTTTATTTCGCTATACTATGGATAAATGAAGAATATGAAAGCTATCATCGTTATGAAAAGCCAAAAGAAGAGACTGTAGAAAAAGTATCAGGGAATGAAGAGCCGGCAAAGGATGCTTTCGTAAATAGAATGATGTTTTTCTATGAAAATGGGGAGTAGTGTAGATTGGAAGATCAATTAAAAGATTTTATTCATTATATGGTTGTCGAAAAAGGGCTTGCGAAAAATACAGTAGTATCTTATGAACGTGATTTAAAAAGTTATGTAAAGTATTTGCAAAATGTAGAACAGGCGAAAAGCTTTCATGAAGTGACACGCTTGCACATTGTTAATTTTCTGCAGCACTTAAAAGAAAACGGAAAATCTTCGAAAACATTAGCACGTCATATTGCATCGATTCGTTCGTTTCATCAATTCTTACTTCGTGAACGAGCGGTAGAGCACGACCCATCCGTACATATTGAAACGCCGCAAGGAGAACGGAAATTACCGAAAGTACTATCAATCGATGAAGTAGAGGCGTTACTTCAGACGCCAAAAATGACGAGTGCTTTTGGGGTTCGTGACAAAGCGATGCTAGAGTTACTTTATGCAACAGGACTTCGTGTTTCGGAATTAATAGCCTTAAATTTAGAAGATGTACATTTAACGATGGGATTTGTTCGTTGCATAGGGAAAGGGAATAAAGAAAGAATTATTCCACTAGGAAGTTTAGCGACGGAAGCGATTCAAAAGTATATTGAAAAGGGAAGAAGAGAATTGATGGGTAAAAAAGTAGTAGATGCACTCTTTTTAAACCATCATGGAAATCGATTATCAAGACAAGGATTTTGGAAAATTTTAAAACGATTGGCGAAAGAAGCAAATATTGAAAAAGAGCTTACACCGCATACGTTGCGCCATTCTTTTGCTACGCATTTATTAGAAAATGGAGCAGACTTGCGTGCTGTGCAAGAAATGCTAGGACATGCAGATATTTCAACGACGCAAATTTATACGCATGTTTCAAAAGCTAGATTAAAAGATGTATATAAACAGTTTCATCCGAGAGCATAGTTACTATGCTCTTTTTTCATAGAATCAGAAGGGAAGACCGTTTCACAGAAACTTCACAAACATTTCGTATATTGTTTTCAGCAGAAGACTAGAATATTACAATGTATTTCCTCTATACTAAATAAGGAATGAAGGAGGAAATGATGATGAAAAAACTTATTATGATTTTATTTATCGCGATGCTAGCGTTGGCTGGCTGTAATACAAACAAAGAAGAACCGAAAAAAGAAAAGAAACTTGAAAGTATAAACGTAGCGATTCAAACGAATCCGAAAGAAATTAAACCTGGTGAAAAAACAGAAGTACAAGCACTTGTTACACAAGGTAAAGAAAGAGTAACGGATGCTGATGACGTAAAGTTTGAAATTTGGAAAGATGGCGACGAGAAACATGAGATGCTAGATGGTAAGCATAAAGGGAAAGGTGTTTATGCAGTAGAGAAAACATTTGAAACTGATGGAGTATATCATATTATTCCTCATACAAATGCACGCGATATGCACGTTATGCCAGCACACAAAGTTGCTGTAGGAAATGCGAAAGTAGAAGATGCGAAAAAAGAAAATAGTGATCACGGTGCAGGACATGGTGATCATAAAAGCGATACAATGATCCACCTTATGGCTGGTGATATAAAAGCAAATGCAGAATCAACAATGAAAGTTCATTTAAAACAAAAAGAAGAAGCGTTAACTGGTGCTGAAGTACAACTTGAGATTTGGAAAGATGGTGTTGAAAAACACGAATTTATTCCAGCGAAAGAAGGAAATAAAGGAGAGTATGAAACGAAACATACTTTCAAAGAAAACGGTGCTTACAAAGTGAAAGTTCATGTTAAAAAAGGCGAACTACATGAACATAAAGAAGAAACAGTAGAAGTAAAATAAAAAGTAGCTCTTTAGAGCTGCTTTTTATTTTTATCCCGCAAATGCCCGATTGATGAGGGCTAATAATCATTGGAGAAGAACGAAACTCCTACTAATCAAAGTTTCACTTTATATGAAGAAATAAATCATAAAATAATTAGCACTTATTTGTATAATGGATTACAATAGAAGTGTGAAGAAAATAAGAAATTCTACGAAAATGTATTAAAAAGAAAGCGTAAACATGTTATGATATCAGTATCAGATGTCTGACATCTGACTTAGAAAAAACTAGAAATGTTTTTGAGTCGTTTCAAAGTAAACGAAATAGGTTAGAGAATCAATTAAAGAAGTACTGTTTGACAATGAGAACGAAAGAGAATTCTTATGGAGAACAGTTTCACTTTATAGCGTTTTGAACATACTACAAGAAGTAGAACTGAACTTATAGGAGGTCGCAGTTATGAATAAATATAAACGTATATTCCTAGTCGTAATGGACTCTGTAGGAATCGGCGAAGCACCGGATGCTGAGCAATTTGGTGATTTAGGTTCTGACACAATTGGTCACATTGCTGAACATATGAATGGATTACAAATGCCAAATATGGTGAAGTTAGGTCTTGGTAACATTCGTGAAATGAAAGGTATCTCTAAAGTAGAAAAACCGCTTGGATATTATACAAAAATGCAAGAGAAATCTACTGGTAAAGATACAATGACAGGACACTGGGAAATCATGGGTCTTTACATTGATACACCATTCCAAGTGTTCCCTGAAGGATTCCCGAAAGAATTACTTGATGAATTAGAAGAAAAAACAGGTCGTAAAATTATCGGTAATAAACCAGCTTCTGGAACTGAGATTCTTGATGAACTTGGTCAAGAACAAATGGAAACAGGTTCTTTAATCGTTTACACTTCTGCTGATAGCGTATTACAAATCGCAGCACACGAAGAAGTAGTGCCACTTGAAGAGTTATATAAAATTTGTAAAATTGCACGTGAATTAACGTTAGATGAAAAGTACATGGTAGGTCGTGTTATCGCTCGTCCATTCGTTGGAGAACCAGGGAAATTCACACGTACACCAAACCGTCATGATTATGCGTTAAAACCATTTGGCCGCACGGTAATGAATGAATTAAAAGATAGTGACTACGATGTGATTGCTATCGGTAAAATCTCTGACATATATGATGGTGAAGGGGTAACTGAATCACTTCGTACGAAGTCTAACATGGATGGAATGGATAAGCTTGTAGATACATTAAACATGGACTTTACAGGTCTTAGCTTCTTAAACTTAGTTGACTTTGATGCATTATTCGGTCACCGCCGTGATCCACAAGGATACGGAGAAGCACTGCAAGACTATGATGCACGTCTTCCAGAAGTATTCGAAAAACTAAAAGAAGATGATTTATTATTAATTACAGCAGATCATGGTAATGATCCAGTACATCCTGGTACTGATCATACACGTGAATATGTACCGTTATTAGCATATAGCCCAAGCATGAAAGAAGGCGGACAAGAATTAGCACTTCGTCAAACATTTGCTGATATTGGTGCAACGGTAGCAGAAAACTTCGGCGTGAAAATGCCAGAACACGGAACAAGCTTCTTAAACGAGCTAAAGAAATAGGGGGATAAACAAATGAATCGTGAACTTATTACAAAATCAGCTTCATACTTAAAAGAGAAATTTCAAGAAACGCCACAAGTAGGACTAATCCTTGGATCTGGACTAGGTGTATTAGCAGATGAAATCGAGAACGCAGTAACAGTACCTTACAGTGAAATCCCTGAATTCCCAGTATCAACTGTAGAAGGTCATGCAGGTCAACTAGTATTCGGTACACTTCAAGGTGTAACAGTAGTAGCAATGCAAGGACGTTTCCACTTCTATGAAGGATACGATATGCAAAAAGTAACATTCCCAGTTCGTGTTATGAAAGAACTAGGTGTAGAAACAGTTGTTGTAACAAATGCAGCTGGTGGTGTAAATACATCATTTGAGCCAGGCGATCTTATGTTAATTTCAGACCACATTAACTTCATGGGTACAAATCCATTAATCGGACCGAATGATTCTGAAATGGGTGTACGTTTCCCTGATATGTCTACATCATATACACCAGAACTTCGTGAAATGGCGAAACAAGTTGCAGCGGACTTAAATATTAAAGTACAAGAAGGTGTATACGTTGGAATGACAGGTCCTGTATATGAAACACCTGCTGAAATTCGTATGCTTCGTACACTTGGCGGAGATGCAGTTGGTATGTCAACAGTACCAGAAGTAATTGTAGCGCGTCATGCTGGTATGAAAGTACTTGGTATTTCTTGTATTTCAAATATGGCAGCTGGTATTTTAGATCAGCCACTTCACCACGATGAAGTAATTGAAACGACAGAACGTGTTAAAGCTAACTTCTTAGCATTAGTAAAAGCAATCGTAAAACAAATGAAGGGGTGACCTCACAATGAGAATGGTGGACCTAATTGCAAAAAAACGTGACGGACATGCATTAACGACAGAAGAAATTAACTTTATTGTTGAAGGATATACGAATGGTGATATTCCTGATTATCAAGTAAGTTCACTTGCAATGGCAATTTTCTTCCAAGATATGAACGATCAAGAACGTGCTGATTTAACGATGGCAATGGTAAATAGCGGTGATACAATCGACTTATCAGCTATTGAAGGGGTAAAAGTAGATAAGCACTCAACAGGTGGTGTTGGTGATACAACAACACTTGTGTTAGGTCCATTAGTAGCCGCTTTAGGTGTACCGGTTGCAAAAATGTCTGGACGTGGTCTAGGACATACTGGTGGTACAATTGATAAATTAGAAGCAGTTCCAGGATTCCATGTTGAAATCGAAAATGATGAATTCATGCGACTTGTAAATGAAAACAAAATCGCAGTTATTGGTCAAAGTGGAAACTTAACACCTGCGGATAAAAAGTTATATGCACTTCGTGATGTAACGGCAACAGTAAACTCAATTCCGCTTATTGCAAGCTCAATTATGAGTAAAAAAATTGCTGCTGGTGCAGATGCAATTGTTCTTGATGTAAAAACTGGAGCAGGTGCATTTATGAAAACAGATGAAGATGCAAAACGTTTAGCAGAAGCAATGGTGCGCATTGGTAATAACGTTGGTCGTAATACGATGGCTGTTATTTCTGATATGAGTCAACCACTTGGTGAGGCGATTGGTAACGCACTTGAAGTACAAGAAGCAATTGATACATTACAAGGTAAAGGACCGAAAGATTTAGAAGAGTTATGTTTAACACTTGGAAGTCAAATGGTATACCTTGCTGGACAAGCTTCATCTTTAGAAGATGCACGTGAGAAATTAATTGAAGTAATGAACAACGGTAAAGCGCTAGAATCATTTAAAACGTTCTTATCAGCGCAAGGCGGCGATGCTTCTGTTGTTGATGATCCTTCTAAATTACCACAAGCACAGTTTAAAATTGAAGTAGAAGCGAAGGAAGACGGTTATGTATCAGAAATCGTTGCAGATGAAATCGGAACAGCAGCAATGCTTTTAGGAGCAGGCCGTGCGACGAAGGAATCTGAAATTGATTTAGCAGTTGGCTTAATGCTTCGCAAAAAAGTAGGGGACAGCGTGAAAAAAGGTGAATCCCTTGTTACAATTTACGCAAACCGTGAAAATGTGGAAGATGTAAAAGCAAAAATTTATGAGAACATGAAGATTGCTAACGAACATGTAGATGCACCAACATTAGTGCACGGCATCGTTACCGAATAATAAAAAAGGGCCAAGGAGTATTTCTCCTTGGCTTTTTTTGCTATTTTTTGTTTATAATAATAATGGGTGAAATTATGATTAGAATTTGTGCAATAACAAAAACAGATGAAGTATTATATGATGTTTCGCTAGAAGAAACAACGAAAGACCATATTGTATGGTATTGGCTAGATTTATATAAGCCAACAAAAGAAGAGTATACATACATTTTGCAAGATCATTTTAAGTTCCATCCCCTTGCAATTGAAGACTGTATAGAATATGTACAGAGGCCAAAAGTTGATTTTTATGATGGATATAACTTTTTAGTTCTTCATGCATTTGGTGAGGATGGATTAGAACCGCACGAGATCGATTTATTTATTAGTGATCGTTTTATTGTTTCTTTCCACTTTTCTCATAACAATGCAATCGAAAGAGTATGGAAAACACTTGGAGAAAAGAAGCGTATTAAAAATAGTCCTTTACACGTAGCTCATACAATTATCGACCAAATTGTAGATGACTATTTTGCGCCTGTATATTACATTGAGGATCATTTAAATGCAATTGATGATAATTTAACGGGTGAGACAGCAGGAAGTGTATTAGAAGAAGTATTTGATATACGTGCAGATTTATCGAAGCTAAGGCGCACAATCATTCCGATGCGTGATTTATTGTATCGTATTTTAAATTCGACTCGTTTTTACGGTATAAGTGATCATGAGATCTACTTTAAAGATATACATGACCATTTGCTGAAACTGACAGAAATGATTGAGGCAAGCCGGGAGTTAACGGCAGATATTCGAGATAGCTATTTTTCATTAAACTCACATCATATGAATAACATTATGAAAACATTAACTGTATTCTCGACTATTTTCATGCCATTAACATTTATTGCGGGAGTATACGGAATGAACTTTACGCATATGCCGGAGCTTGGTGGACAATATAGTTATTTTGTTTGTCTACTTCTAATGGCACTAATTGGCGGTGGCATGATGGCTTGGTTTTATAAAAAAGGATGGTTTAAGTAAAAAAACACCGAGGAAACTTCCTCGGTGTTTTTACTTAACCAATAGCATGTAATACAAACATGGCTAAGAATAAGCATGTAACGATATACATAGATGGTGCGACTTCTTTACGCTTTCCAAGAGCAACTTTTAAGATAGGATAAGCAATAAATCCGAACGCAATGCCATCAGCGATACTATATGTGAGCGGAATCATGACGATAATTAAGAACGCTGGAAATCCTTCAGAAAAATCGTTCAGAGGAATTTGCTGGATGCTTGTAATCATCAGGCCGCCAATAATAATTAAGATTGGTGCAATGGCACTATCAGGAATTAGTTTCACAAACGGAAGTGCAAACAGTGATGCAAAGAATAGCAACCCTGTAACGATAGACGTCAGACCTGTCTTCCCGCCCGCAGTAATACCTGCGGCACTCTCTACTGTTGATACGGTAGGGCTTGTGCCAAATAGACCACATGTCATTGCTGAAATCGCATTGGCTTGGTAAGCACGTGGGAATTTACGGTCATCTTCTAATAAACCGTGTAGAAGTCCCATGTTCTCAAAAATAAGCACCATGCTTAAGGAGAATGTTGCAATCCAAAATGGTAAGGAAGAAAGTTTGCCAAATGACATAGCTCCAAACACATCGCCGTAATTAGCGAATGAGAATGAACTATTTCCGATTTGACTTGTATCAACAAGACCAAATAGCCATGCAATACCAGTTCCTATTGCAATCGTCCATAAAAAGCTTCCACGTACGTTACGAATAAATAGTACAAGTGCAACGATAAGAGTAAGTAGTGTCGCAAGAACGACAGGGTTACTTAATTTACCCATTGCAACAGCAGTATTTGGATTCGAAACGACTAAACCACCTTTTTGCAATCCGATAAATGCTAAAAATAATCCGATGCCGACAGTAATAGCTTCCTTTAATGACTTTGGAATCGATACTGAAAGCACGCGAGCGATTGGTGTAAACGCAGCAATTGCAAAAATAATACCAGAGATGAAGACAGCTGCTAATGCTTCCTGCCAAGTTAATCCGAGCGTATGCACAGCAGTGTACGTGAAGAATGCATTTACGCCCATACCAGGGACAAGAATAGCAGGTGCATTTGCCCAAAATGCCATGAGCAGACATCCGACAAATGAACTGAAAACAGTTGCTAAAATTCCAGCTTCAAGAGGAATGCCAGCATCGGATAAAATTGATGCATTTACAATCATAATATATACGATTGTGAAAAATGACGTAACTCCAGCTAAAACTTCTTGTTTTGGTGATGTTTCGTGTAAACCTAATTTAAATGTTCTTTCAAGTATTCCTTTCATGTTAAACCTTCTTTTTCATATCCCTCTCCCACCCGTGATATCTCTTTCGTAAGAGCTCACCGTCCTTTATTATATCAGAACATCATGTTTTTACAACAAGGAAAATGATAACGTTTACTTATAAAAGAAATTATTTATAAATACGTAAAAATGGCTCGTATTGTTGAAATGATTTCTAATTCTCCTGATTGAATGGGCGGAGCTGCTTGCGCATGTAAAGTAGCATAGGACGTCACTTCCCGTGGTAATTGGGCAGATTCTTCAACGAATGAGAGTGGAACTGGATTAATGTTTAAATTGTATGTACTCGCAATAGCACGAGCTTTTTCTACCGCTTGTTGCAGAGCTTGAATGAGAGCTTGCTCATAATATTTATTTGGATGAGATATTCGAAAACGTAATCCTTTTGCTAAGTTTGCTCCATTTGAAACGGCTATATCATATACTTCCCCTGCTTTTTGTACATTTAAAACGGTAATTTCATACAAATGTTCCACACGATATCCTTGTAGTAATGCTTTATCATTTACATATTCGTACTGGGGCGTAATCGTATATGAAATGGTTTCTATATTTTTGTCGGCAATACCTAGTTGTTTAAGGGAATCTAGTAATTGTTTTGATTGCACTGCATTCTCTTCTTGTGCCTGTTTTACATTTTTATGATCTGTACGAATACCAATCGTTAATATAACAACATTTGGTTTTGCTTTTACAACGCCTTCACCTTGCACTGTAATGGTAGCTTCTTTACTAGTATTAGCTGTACGTACGTTGTGTAAATAGGGATTCATTCCACCTTGCATTTTCCATCACCATCCTTTTTATATGTATATGTGTGAACAAAAAAGAAATTTATATGAAAAAAGTTACATAAATGAGAATGTTGAGGGAAGAAAGCATATACAACATAGGTATTTATAGATTATAATATGTGTAAATATGATAAAAAAGGGACGAGGCTAGTGAACGAAAAAAGAGAAACACTGATTTTAGAGTTATCCGGATCATTTCGAAAGATGATACGTTTATTACAAAATGATATTAATACACGTTTTGCAGAACATATGCCATACAATGAATTTTCTGTATTACGCGCGTTATTTTTAAACAGTCCACAGATGGCTTCGCAAATTGCGAGTGAAGTAAACGTAACCTCTAGTCATATTACAGCTGTTACTGATCGTCTCGTACGAAAAGGGTTTGTAGAAAGAAAGCGTTCAAATTCAGACCGTCGTATCGTGTACCTAGAAATTACAGAACACGGAAGAGAAGTAACTGAAAAACTTGAAGCTGTGCGTAAAGAATATTATAAAGAGAGATTTAAAGGTTGGAGCGACCAAGAAATAGAAATGGTTTTAGATCTATTTGGCCGCGTATTATAATAAATGAGGATAGGGAGCGAAAGCTTTCCTATCCTTTTTCTTTTGAATAAAAACATTTTGAAACTCCAATACTTTAATTAAAAAGAATCGGAGTGAAAAATTATGAAACGTATTTGTACGCTTTTCATTATGATTGGAAGTTTTTTCTGTTTTAATCAATTCGCGGATGCCGCTACGCCTCTTCAAGTCGTTCAAAAAGAATTACAACATATTTCAAATAAGCAACCTGTTTTATATTCAAAACTATGGATTCGTTCAATGCAGAATGCTATTTTATTTCATCATAGTGATAACATTCGGCATGAAGATACGATCAGTAATGTAACAAAGTCTTCTCTTGTAAAAGTAAAACAACTTCCACTTCAGAAAGCATCACAGTATATCCCGAGATTATCGCAATATATTTCTAAGTTTGAGGCTGAGAATGTGCAAGTGTATTATGTTGCAGCTCGTTATGAAGTGAAAAAAGAAAATTCGTATCAGTTAAATGGCATGAATTATTTTATGCAAGTGTTTATTCAACAAGGGGGAGAATGGAGAATTGCTGAAAGCATAGTTGCTCCAACAGATCAAATCGTGGCAAATGGTGACGGGTTTGGAACGAAGCAAGAAAAAGAGTATGGGAAAAGAAGAGAGAATGTGAAATAACCTCCTCATCGAGAGGAGGTTATTTTATTTGAAATTCCAAGAGACTTTCCATTTTAATATTTTAGGTAGGAAGAAATACGTAATGAAACTAGTCACTAAAAATCCGATGTAAAAGCTGGACAATGACTGCGCACGACTTAGTATTAAACCTCCAACGATCCCACCAAAGAAAATCGCACAAGCTAAAACTACTTTTTGTAGTTTTGGATATAATAAGTAGTTACCATTTCGCTCATTGACTGAACGGGCATATAAATACATCCCGAGTGGTAACAAAATAATGATATGTGTAATAGGTGCAATCAATAATTTTGCCGAAGGGATTGTTGTAAAGTTTGGTTCATTATGACGTATTCCATCCTTATCAGTATAAGCGTTTTGAGGATCGTAATTAAAGCTAATAGTAAAATCTTCTGCTGGAATAGAAATACGTATGTTTTCCATCACATTATGTATAAGGCCATTGTCCTTATGAAATTCAGTGTTTGAGTGAACAGCAATGACTCCTGATATTAGAGATGGAAGTAACGCTGGGAAGATTAATATAGCTGCAGTAAGAAATCCTTGCGATATCACATTTCCAGCGATTGTTCCTATACATAAGGCAAGTGTATAAATAGCAATTAATACAATTAACATGTATATAAAGTAACTATGAAAGGGGGAGAATACTTGATATTTATTATGAAAAGTCAACTTTTTCATAATAGCAAATAGTCCCCAGTTTAAAACGACAACAGCGGCGATATTACAGATTCCAAACAACCACTTTGTTATATAAAGGTGCGAACGTTTAAATGGCATAGACCATAACAAGTCGCTAGCGTTATTTTGTCTTTCCCATCCAATTAACGTACAAGCTAGAACGATCAGTACGCTACCTAACAGCATGATAGAATCTAGAAGTGTTAAATCAAAACTGTAATGATATATAGCTTTCCATTTTTTATTCATATTTAGAAAATATTGCTGTTGAATAGAAGTCATATAGTATTTATATGACAAAGTATAGAAGCTGGTGAGCCAAAATAACCATACAACATATTTACTTTGTTGATACGTTCTTAGCCATAGTGCTTTTTGAAACATAGGATCTCTCCTTTAAAAAACTTTATAATTTGTTAGGCGTGATAATACAATATAAGTAATGATTCCAGCGAGAAACAAACTAATATAGTAGTTTGGTAAGAAATAAAATTGGTTCATTTTATAGCCACCTAGTAATGCAAAGTAAATGGTTGTCCCCCATATCCATATTTTTAAATGCTTTTGGAAAATAAATATCTTTTGACTATTTTCATTTGGTGATCGCATATATAAATATGTTCCAAGTAGTAAGTAAAAAATTGTATAGAAAATAGGGACTAGCATTGATTTTGCTGAATAATATTTATGAGATACTGGATTTCTTAAAGTAGTTGGATCGTCTTTCTTCTCAAGGTGCTCTGGATGATAGTTATAATCAATTGAAAAGCGATATATTGGTGCAACTATATTTGTTTTTTGATTGATTTCATATAGTTGTTGATCTAATTTATTATTTTTAGTATTGGTAGTCTCTAAATGGTTTAGCGTAAAAGTGTACACTAGTGGAATAAATGTAAGTCCCATTAGTAGCCACGGAATACAAAAAACAACCTGGGAAACAATGCTTCCAGTAAAAGTACCGATACATAGAGCAGCTGTATATACTGCAACATAAGAAACTATCGCATAAAGAAAGTATCGATGAAACGGACTAAATGATTGATAATCAAAATGAATGGTTGTTCTATAAATAACATACATAAGGATCCAATTTATAAGTAACGAGCTTACAATACAAAAGGAACCGAAAGCCCATTTAGATAAGAAAACATGTTTTCTTTTAAACGGCATCGTCATAAGTAGTGTATTAGATTGGTTGCTACGTTCCAATCCTATCAATAAGCAGGCTAAAGCAATGATAAGAACAGTTAACAAAAAACTATTACCTTCTCCTGAAGAAAAAGTATAAAAATAATAATACTGTTTCCCTTTTTCTTGTAATTCGTAATATTTATCGAGTTCCATCTGAGCGCTTCTATAGTATCCTAAAGATAAAAGGTAAAGCGAACTAAAGAAGAATAGTAACACAGCATATTTCCCGCGCTTCCAATTCCACATCCACAACGCCTTATGAAACATACCCATCCTCCTCCAGTGTCGTAACGAAGACATCTTCAAGTGACATTGTTAATTCTTCAATGAGTATAGGTTGTTCTTTATAAAACTTCTCCAGTGTTGTAGCCACATTTCCCTCAATTAAGATTGTAAATACTTTACCTGTTTGATTTAATATTTTAATATTACTTAAGTTTTCTAGTTTTTGAGGTAATGAACGTTCGTAAGCTACTTGTATTTTTGCAAATCGTGATTTGGCATCGTCTAGTGATGTAATAGAAGCTATAGTATGGCCTTTTAATATAATAATTGTATCCGCAATTTGTTCCACTTCATCTAAATGGTGAGTTGAGATGAAAATGGTAATCTCTTTTTCTGCAACTTCTCCAACGAGAAATTGGAGGATCTGCCGTTTAACGATCGGATCAAGTCCGTTTGTCGGTTCATCTAAAATGATATATTCTGCCTTTGTAGAAACAGCTAAAATGATGGCAAGGAGTGCTTTCATTCCTTTTGAATAGCTACGAATTCGTTTGTTTGGTAAGTTAAAACGTTCTAACAGTTCATAGAAATATGCTTCATCAAATGCGGTATAAACTTCTTTATAAAACTTTACAATTTCTTTTACCGTATATCCGTTCAGTATGCTAGTGGAATCAGGGACATATACAATTTTTTGCTTTATTTCAGGACACTGATGAATGTTTGTATCTTCATATGTAACAGTCCCTGCATCAGGGTCTAAAATGCCGACCATCGTTCGTAATAAAGTTGTTTTCCCCGCACCGTTTCTTCCGAGTAATCCGATGATACTTCCTCTTTGTAATGTGAAAGAAACATCATCTAAAATCGTTTGATTATCAATTGTTTTCTTCAAGCTTGTCACTTTCAGCATCCGCATTTACTCCAATCTCTTTGTAGTATGAATCTATCCAATCATGAATTTTATCTTTCGTAACACCAAGATAAGAAGCTTCTAATAGTAATTGATGAAATTGCTTTTCAACCATAGCGATTTTCCTTTCGTCTAATGTTGGGGTAATCGATTTGGATACAAATGTTCCTTTTCCTCGTAATGTTTCAATAATCCCTTGTCGCTCTAACTCTTGGTACGCTTTACTCACTGTGTTTGGATTTATAACGAGTAAAGAAGCGAGTTCGCGTACAGAAGGTAGTTTGTCACTTGGAGCTAACATGTTCTTCAATACGAGTTCTTTTATATTTTGAACAATTTGTTCCCATATCGGAGTGTTGCTTCTTGGATCAAGTTGAATATGCAAGAGCAATGTCTCCTTTCTGGCGTGTATTAAGTGTACTACTGTGTGTAATACACTTAATACAATATAGGTGATGAATGTATTTGTCAACTGAAAATATTAGAAAAATATGGTATTAAAAAATAAGAAATTGGAAAAAATAGGTCTGATATAGAATGGAGGGTTAGTCATGAAGCGAGTTTTTGGAATACTTGTTTGTTTCATGTTATTGCTTTCTGGTACTTCAGTTAGTTTCGCACAATCTGAGAAGACGAAGCAGGAGAAAACAGAAGAAACAGCGCCGAAGTTAGCGGAACAAGCGTCGTCAGCAATTGTAATTGAACAAGATACAGGTAAAGTTTTGTTTGATAAAAATCCAAATGAGAAATTACCACCTGCTAGTATGACGAAGATTATGACAATGCTATTAATTATGGAACAAGTTGAAAAAGGAAAACTAAAACTGACCGATAAAGTTAGAGCAAGTGAGCATGCGGCTTCAATGGGTGGATCACAAATCTTTTTAGAGCCTGGGGAAGAGATGACTGTAAATGAAATGCTAAAAGGTATTGCAATTGCATCTGGAAATGATGCGTCTGTTGCAGTAGCGGAGCATATCGCTGGTTCAGAAGAAGGTTTTGTAAATATGATGAACAAAAAAGCGAAAGACTTAGGACTGAAAAACACTCATTTTCAAAATCCAACAGGTCTTCCGGCTAAAGACCATTATTCCACAGCAAACGATATGGCTATAATGGCAAAAGAATTAATGAAGTACCCACTTATTCGCAAATACACAGGTAAATACGAAGACTATTTACGTGAAGATACGGATAAGAAGTTTTGGCTCGTGAATACGAATAAGTTAGTACGTTTTTATCCTGGAGTAGATGGTGTGAAAACTGGTTTTACGACAGAAGCAAAATATTGTTTAACAGCATCGGCTGAAAAGAATGGGATGCGTGTTATTTCAGTTGTTATGGGTGCACCTACATCGAAAGAACGGAACAATCAAGTAACGAAGCTTCTTGACTACGCATTTGGTCAATATATGACAAAGAAATTGTATACACGAGGCGAAAAAATTAAGACTGTCCAAGTAGGAAAAGGGAAAAAAGAAAAAGTAGATTTAGTTGCGTCAGACAATGTGTCTCTTCTTATGAAGAAGGGCGAAAATATGGACAAAGTAAAGCAAGAAGTAGTTGCTGAAAAGAAAGTGAAAGCGCCGATTAAAAAAGGTGACGCACTTGGTACACTTGTTATTAAAAAAGATAAAGATGTTTTATTAAAGCAAACAATTGTAGCAAAAGAAGATGTTGCTGCAGCGAGCTGGTGGGAGTTATTTAAAAGAAGTTTTGGGATGTTTTCAACATCAAAATAGCGGCAAATATTTTGCCGCTTTTCTATTCGTATGAAAGTAAATAATTGCTGAATAGTTTCACTTTATGGCGAAATAGTTCTTCTTTTGTCAGTAGGAAGGATTCTTATGTTGTATCACGAAAATCTTTATGTATGTAAATGAGTAAAGTTTGAGCATAAGGAGGAAATCGTGTGAGTCTTTCCATGCAATTAGAAGTAAAACGTGACGTCCTATGTGTGAGACTAGCGGGTGAATTAGATCATCATACTGCTGAAGAGTTGCGAACGAAAGTAACAGATATGATTGAGACACATGGTGTTCATCATATTGTTTTGAGTCTAGAGAACTTATCGTTTATGGATAGTTCTGGTTTAGGTGTTATATTAGGCCGATATAAGCATGTAAAGGGATTAGGTGGAGAAATGGTTGTTTGTGCAATTTCACCGCCTGTTAAACGTTTATTTGAGATGTCGGGCTTATTTAAAATTGTTCGTTTAGAAGAAAGTGAAGCGCATGCGCTCGCGACGTTGGGGGTGGCATAAATGAGAAATGAAATGAACCTTCAATTTTCAGCATTAAGTCAAAATGAATCGTTCGCTCGCGTTACAGTAGCTGCTTTCATTGCGCAACTAGATCCAACGATGGAAGAACTTACGGAGATTAAAACAGTTGTGTCAGAAGCGGTTACAAATGCAATTATTCATGGGTACGAAGGAAATGCAGAAGGTGTTGTTTATATTTCTGTAATTTTGGAAGAAGCAATGGTGAAACTCACGATTCGAGATGAAGGGATTGGCATCTTTGATTTAGATGAAGCAAGACAACCCCTTTTTACAACTAAACCTGAATTAGAGCGTTCCGGAATGGGATTTACTATCATGGAAAATTTTATGGATGAAGTAGAAGTTATTTCAAACGAATCTTTCGGGACAACAATCCATTTGACAAAATACTTATCAAATAGTAACGCTCTATGCAATTAAGGAGAATAGCCTATGGACATAGAGGTCAAAAATGAGAAGAAGAAACCTCAGTTAAAGGACCACGAGCTAAAAGCGTTAATTAAACAAAGTCAAGATGGAGATCAGCAAGCGAGAGATACAATCGTTCAAAGCAATATGCGTCTCGTATGGTCGGTTGTGCAGCGTTTTCTTAATCGAGGATACGAACCAGACGATTTATTTCAAATTGGATGTATTGGGCTCTTGAAATCGGTAGATAAATTTGATTTATCTTTCGACGTGAAATTTTCAACATATGCAGTTCCAATGATTATTGGAGAAATACAACGATTTTTACGTGATGATGGATCAGTGAAAGTAAGTAGATCTTTAAAAGAAACAGGAAATAAAATTCGAAAGATGAGAGACGAGCTTTCGAAAGAATTCGGAAGGGCCCCAACGATTAATGAAGTAGCAGAAGCGTTAGAACTAACGCCAGAGGAAGTGGTTCTGGCGCAAGAAGCGAGTCGAGCTCCTTCATCTATACATGAAACGGTGTATGAAAACGACGGGGACCCAATTACTATTTTAGATCAAATTGCAGATCAATCTGAAACGAAATGGTTTGATAAAATTGCTTTAAAAGAAGCAATTAGAGAATTAGATGAGCGAGAACGTTTAATTGTGTATTTACGCTACTATAAAGACCAAACGCAATCGGAAGTAGCGGAGCGAATAGGTATTTCGCAAGTACAAGTTTCAAGACTCGAAAAGAAAATATTAAAACAGATGAAAGATCGAATAGATGAATAACTATCTATTCGATCTTTTTTTATGGCTTTAAATAGGAGTAGATTGTAAACTTTCGCAAAAGTTTACAGAATTTATTGATAATTTAGTGAATTTAAAATATAATCCGAGTATGAACTTGTCACAAAGGGGGAAGGAAATATGGAAACGAGGCAACAATGGGGAACGAGGGCTGGATTTATTTTCGCAGCGGTCGGCTCTGCCGTTGGATTAGGAAACATATGGCGTTTTCCTTATACAGCGTATGAAAATGGAGGAGGCGCATTCTTCTTACCGTACTTATTCGCATTATTAACGACTGGTATTTCATTATTGGCGTTTGAATTTGCTCTTGGGCATCGTCACCGTGGTTCAGCGCCACTTACGTTCTTCCGTATTCATCCGCGTGCTGAATTCATTGGATGGTGGCAAATGTGTGTAACGTTTATCGTTTCAACATATTATGCAGTAATTATTGCTTGGTCTATTTCATATACGTACTTTGCAATTACTGGAGCATGGGGGAAAGACACGCAATCATTTTTATTTAAAGAGTACTTACATGTTGCAGATAAGCCAGGGCAGTTTGGGGGGCTTGTGCCGGAAGTATTAATTCCATTAGCTCTCGTTTGGATTATTGTGCTTGGTGTTGCATTCAAAGGAGTTAAAAAAGGAATTGAAGTAGTTAACCGTATTTTCATCCCTTTACTAGTTGTTATGTTCCTTATTATCGTCGTTCGTGCAGTGACGATGGAAGGTGCGATGCAAGGATTAGATGCATTCTTCAAACCAGATTGGAGTCGTATTTTTGATGGAAAGGTATGGCTTGCTGCTTATGGTCAAATTTTCTTTAGCTTATCTTTAGCATTTGGAATTATGATTACGTATTCTAGTTATTTACCGAAAAACTCCGATACAACAAATAATGCCTTTATTACCGGTTTTGCAAATTCAGGCTTTGAATTATTAGCAGGGATTGGGGTCTTTGCAGCTCTTGGATTTATGGCAAACAATATGGGAGTGCCGGTTGATAAAGTAGCAAGTGCTGGTGTAGGACTTGCATTCGTAGTATTCCCGCAAATTATTAATGAATTACCGATGTCACCGCTATTTGGCGTATTATTTTTCTTATCATTAACGGTTGCCGGAATTACATCTCTCATTTCGCTTGCGGAAGTATGTTTTGCTGCCGTATCTGAAAAGTTCAGCTTAAGCCGCCAAAAAACAATTGGAATTATGGGGACGCTTCTCGTACTAGTTTCTCTTGTTTTTGCAACACGTGGCGGGCTTATGTTCCTAGATGTTGTTGATTATTTCGCTAATAACTTCGGATTAATTTCAATTGCATTAGCGGAAGTAGTTACGATAGGGCTCATTCTACGCCGTTTACCAGTTTATCAAAATCACGCAAACTTCGTATCTGATATTAAGTTAGGGACGTTTTGGAGAGTGAGTTTACTCGTTATTACCCCGCTTATGTTAGGGTACATGTTAATTGATGGTACAATCCAAAATATTAAAAAGAACTACGGAGATTATCCAACGGAGTTTGTCGTAACATATGGTTGGTCAATTGCAGCAGCATTCCTTATCGTTGCACTAATCATTAGTCTAAAGAAATGGAATGCACAAATACATTCAGATTCTGCTAAGCTTGAAAAAGAATGGAAAGATCGGGGTGTTTCATAATGAGCGGATCAGCGATTATGATGATGGTTATTGGTATAGTAGTCATTTGGGGAGGACTTGCATTAAGTATTGCAAATTTATTTAAGAAAAAGGCATAAACTAAAAAACATCTGTACCGAAACGGTACAGATGTTTTTTTATGAAAAAATTGTATTAGAAAAAAATTCAATAACCATACTACAACTACGAGGAAGAGTGAAGAGGTGAATGGAAATTGGAACAAACAATTTATATTAAAATGCGTAATCGATTAAAAGTTTCTCCTACGTATGAAGTGAAACTGAGTGATGTCGCTCAACTTGCTGGAGATGCTATGGTAGTTGAATCATTACAGAATGAGGTAGTTTACAAAATAACAGCGCATGATAAGACGCATGTTGTAATTGATGTTATGAAAATTATTGAGATTATTCAACAAAAAGCGGCTCATATACAAATTAATTTACTCGGTTCTGGACAAACTCTTGTTGAAATTATATATGAAAAAAAGAAAGTACATCCGATTTTCTTCGGACTTGTATGGTTGTTACTTTTTATTGGAGCGGCTCTTGCGATTATTTATTTCCATGAAGATGTGAGCATGCAACAAGTGCACCAGCGGTTATATTACATGATTACGGGAGAATTTAAGGCACAACCACTTCTATTTCAAATTCCTTATTCAGTAGGTCTTGGGTTAGGTATGGTCTTATTTTTTAATCATGTATTTCAAAAGCGAATTAATGAAGAGCCGAGTCCGTTAGAAGTGGAGATGTTCCAATACCAACAGTCACTTGACCAATATGTAATTGTTCATGAAAACAAGGACAATATGAAACAACTTGCCGATGATTGAGTCTGGGCTTGTTATTTTAATTGGTTTAGCGGGAGGGATTGCAGTAGGTAGCGGATATGTCGCATTTTTAGCTGTACTTGGTATAATCCCCCGTCTAGCTCAATTAACGAGAAGTGGAAAGCACATTCAATATTTTGAGTGGGCAGTTATTGCAGGTACGTTAACAGGAGCTTGGTGTAGTTTGAAAAACATTACATTTCAAACGTCGCAATATTGGCTTGTTATATTAGGAATATTTTGTGGCACATTCATTGGAATGCTTGCAGCCGCATTAACAGAAGTGTTAAATGTTTTACCTATTTTAGCGAAACGAGTAGGGGTAGAAGGGAAAATCGTTGTTTTACTCGTTGCTCTTGTACTTGGCAAAGTAATAGGCTCATTGTTTCACTGGATTTATTTCGTAAAGTAGGAGGCGATATATAAATGACAGGGCGAAAACTAAAGGATGATTACATAAATAAAGTGAAGGAGTACCATCCAAAACCAAACTATTTCCTAAATTGTGTTAAGGCATTTCTTGTAGGTGGATTCATTTGTACTGTCGGAGAAGTATTGATGAAATTTTATATACATTATTTTCATTTCAGTGAACAAGAGGCAGGAAATCCGACAGTTGCAACGCTTGTATTATTATCGGTGATTTTAACAGGTTGTGGTGTATACGATAAAATCGGTCAATTTGCTGGAGCGGGATCGGCCGTACCTGTTACGGGATTTGCAAATTCTATGGCGAGCGCTGCGCTAGAACATAAGAGTGAAGGAATTGTGCTTGGGGTTGCTACAAATATGTTTAAGCTAGCGGGAAGTGTTATCGTTTTTGGGGTCGTTGGTGCATACGTTATTGGATTAATAAGATATACTTTTAACATTTTTATGTCTTAAAGGAGGGCTAGTATGAGGTTGACCGGAAAACAATCGTGGGTATTTCAAAATGATATTTATGTGAATGCAACCGGTACTGCTGTTGGTCCAAAAGAAGCTGAAGGCCCTCTTGGGAAGGATTTTGATATTTCATACGATGATTTACATTGCGGAGAGGAAAACTGGGAACTTGCTGAACGAAGATTAATGTCAGATTCAATTCAACAAGTCTTGCAAAAAGGAAATGTAAAGACATCACAAATTGATTTCTTTTTAGCGGGTGATTTATTAAATCAAACAGTGACAGCAAATTATGTTGCGCGTAAGTGGGGGATTCCCTTTTTAGGGATGTTTAGCGCTTGTGCAACCTCGATGGAGACTTTAGCGGTTGGATCAGCCTTTATAGATGGTGGATTCGCAAATCGTGTTTTAGCGACGGTAAGTAGTCATAATGCAACGGCTGAAAGACAGTTCCGTTATCCAACAGAGTATGGGGGACAAAAACCAGGAACAGCAAATTCCACTGTTACAGGTGCGGGATCCATATTAATTAGTAAAGAAAAAAGTACCATTAAAATTACGGCAGCTACGATTGGAAAAGTGCAAGATTTAGGGATTGCGAATCCTTTAGATATGGGGTCGGCGATGGCACCTGCTGCTGCTCATACAATTCAACAACATTTTGAAGATTTGAAGAGGAGTGCAGCAGATTATGATTTGATTGTTACCGGTGATTTATCAGCTATTGGGACACCAATCGCAAAACAACTGTTACTGGAAGAAGGTTATGATCTTGGGCATATATATAATGATTGCGGATTAATGATTTATGATTCCGGTCAAGAAGAAGTATTTGCCGGTGGTAGTGGTTGTGCTTGTTCAGCTGTTGTCACATATGGTCATTTATTAAGTGAGATGCAAAAAGGGAAGTTACAACGAATTTTTGTCGTTGCTACTGGCGCGTTATTAAGTCCGATGATGATGCAGCAGAAAGAAACCATTCCAACAATTGCACATGGTGTCGTATTTGAGAGAGTGAAGGGAGAGTGAATTGTGGATTTTATATATGCATTTCTTGTAGGAGGCGCCATTTGTGTAATTGGACAGGTATTGTTAGATTTCGCAAAGTTAACACCAGCCCATTTAATGGCTACCTTTGTAGTTATAGGAGCAGTTTTAGATGGATTCGGATTGTACGATAAGCTTATAAAGTTTGCTGGTGCTGGTGCGACAGTTCCTATTACAAGTTTTGGACATTCACTATTACATGGGGCAATGCACGCGGCAGAAAAACACGGATATATTGGGATTGGTATGGGTATGTTTAGTTTAACGTCTGCAGGCATTTCTGCAGCGATATTATTTTCATTTTTTGTAGCACTTATATGTAAACCGAAAGGATAAATCAAATGAGACGAAGGGTTGTTTTGGTCACAGATGGAGATGAATATGCAAAGCGGACAATTGAGCTTTTAACGAAGGAATTTGGGGGAAGGTGTATTTCAGCATCACAAAGTAATCCAACCAAATTGACAGGGAAGAAAGTTGTTGAGCTTATTATGCAAACGCCATATGACCCTGTATTTGTCATGTTTGATGACAGTGGATTTATTGGAGAAGGATCTGGTGAAAAGGCTTTAAAATATGTAGCCACACATAAACAAATTGATGTACTGGGGATTTTGGCAGTAGCGTCTAATACACATCATTGGGAATGGGCACGTGTAGATGTCAGTGTAGATCGGAACGGGGATTTAACCGAATACGGTGTTGATAAATTTGGACTTCCAGATGGTGAAATTGGCAGAATTAGCGGAGATACAATTTATTGTTTAGATGATCTGAATGTTCCTGTCATTGTGGGAGTTGGTGATATTGGTAAGATGTGTGGAAACGATGAATGGGAGAGAGGATCACCTATTACTAGAAAAGCGATTCAATTAATTTTGGAAAGGAGTGGTTTTTATGACGAAACCTAAAAAAGTGGAAATCCCTATTTCATCTTTCATAAGTGATAATGAAAATTACTTAAAGCAAACAGCTGGACTAGGTGTTACATATGACGTTGGCATTCGTAAATTTCAAATTTTAAATAAAGAAATTAGTGTGTTATTTGTAAACGGACTTTGTGATACAAATTATATTATCCCTATTTTAGAAGAAGCGGTGGATACAAATGAGATAAGGGATGTAGAAGAAGATACAGTGAAGCTTTTAGAGAATCGATTAATCCATCAACAAGTAAGTAAAGTGAAAACGATGGATGAGGTAATGCTTCAAGTATTATCAGGACTCATCGTTATATTTGTGGAAGGTGAAACGGAAGCGTTCGCAATAGATGTTCGTAGTTATCCGGGCCGGACGCCGACAGAACCAGATACAGAAAAGGTAGTACGTGGTGCAAGGGATGGATTTGTTGAAAATATCGTTGTAAATACAGCGTTAATTCGTAGAAGGATACGTGACCCACGTCTTCGAAATGAAATGATTCGAGTAGGAGATAGATCACAAACGGATGTTTGTATCACATATGTACAAGATGTTGCAAATCCGGATTTAGTTAAGATTATAAAACAAGAATTAAATAACATTGAAGTAGACGGGATTACGATGGCGGATAAAACGATAGAGGAATTTGTAGTTAAACAAGGCTATAATCCCTTCCCGCTTATTCGATACACAGAAAGACCAGATGTAGCAGCAAATCATCTACTAGAAGGACATGTGTTAGTACTCGTTGACACATCACCAAGTGCTATGATTACACCGACAACATATTTTCATCATTTACAGCATGCAGAAGAGTTTAGGCAAAATCCAGCTGTAGGTACATTTTTACGTTGGGTACGTTTTTTAGGTGTTATATTTTCACTGTTCTTATTGCCATTTTGGTTAGTGTTTGTTTTTGATCCAACTCTTTTACCGGAAAGTCTTGCTTTCATTGGACCGAACAAGATGACACATTTACCAATCTTATTACAAATTTTGATGGCCGAAATCGGACTCGAATTTTTAAGGATGGCTGCCATTCATACACCGACATCATTGTCGTCTGCAGCAGGATTAATTTCTGCCATATTAATTGGTCAAATTGCCATTGATGTAGGTTTGTTTGTACCAGAAGTAATTTTATACGTAGCAGTTTCTATGATTGGAGCATATGCAACACCGAGTTATGAACTAGGGCTTGGGAATAAAGTCGGAAAGCTATTTGTTATTATTTTGACAGGTATATTTCATGAAATGGGATTTGTCGTTGGAATGACGATACTGATTTTATTTTTAACGTCTATAAAAAGTTTACAAACACCGTATTTATGGCCGTTTTTACCATTTGATTGGGGAGCGTTAACAAAAATTCTACTCCGTCCAACGATGTCTAGTTTAAAAGTGCGCCCAAGTATTGTAAAACCTCAAAATGTAAGAAGGCAAAAATAAGCAGGATTAATCTCCTGCTTATTTTTTATCGAAAATTTATTGTTTTTTAACAAAAATCAAACATTTTTTGTGTACACTTAGAGTAGATATTGTGTATGGAAGGGGAAGAGGACATGATTAAATTATTTGTAAGTGATTTAGATGATACGCTCGTTTACGATGTGAATCATATGCAAAAAGAAGATGAACGTGCACTTTGTTGGTTAGCTGAAAAAGGGACAAATATTTGTTTTGCCTCTGGCCGCTTTACTCATCGAATTAATGAAGTCGTAAATAGGTTTGCATTCCCGTATTACACAACTAGTTTAAATGGAGCAACGATGTTACTGCCGGATGGAAAAATATTTCATGAATCAAGTTTTGAAGATGGGATTGCCCAGGAAATATATCGATATATCCATAAAAAGGGACTAGCAGATATTGTTTGTGCAAATGAGCAACGGTATACAAAAAGAAAGAATGAACATCATCATACTTTTGAAACGTATATGGGCGTACATATTGCTGAGATAGAAGCATTAGAAGAGGAATTTGGTAAGACTGTACATCCTGCGAAATTGTTTGTTTTTGGGGAAGAAGAGACAATTGCAGCATTAGATCAAGAGTTACGAGATACATTTCAGAGCGAAGCGGAAGTTTTTATGTCTGGTAAACGCTATGTTGACATTATGCCAAGGGGAGTAAGTAAAGGGAGTGCTTTAAGGCGACTAATGGAACATTTACAAATTGAAGCAAATGAAGTTGCATGCATTGGAGATTCTTTCAATGATATTTCTATGTTTGAAGTAACTCCGCATTCATTTACTCTACATCATGCTCATCCATATGTGAAGGAGAAGGCAAATCATATTGTTCGTTCGGTCGAAGAAGCTGTTATGAAATTGCCATTACTTGTATAAAAAAAGAAGCTCGTCACTGACGAGCTTCTTTTTACTTGAATAACGATTTAACAAAATCAATGATACTTGAGAAGAAATCTTTAACTTTATCTAGGAAACCTTGCCCTTCTTCAGATCCTAAAAAGGCAGAAACGTGTTCTTTTGCTTTATTTAACTGACTGCCAACTTGATTCCAATCAATATTAAGATTTTTCATTTTATCAAATAGCGCAACTAAGTTATCTAACTGTTCATCCGTTAATGTAATACCAAGTTGATCCGCAATTTTTTGAATTAATGAACGTAAATCTTCAGTCGTTTTTGGCTGTTCTTTGGCAATTTCTTCTTTAATTTTTGCAACAAGTTGAACTGCTTTTTCTTCACCAATTTTATCGCCGAGCTGGGCTGTTTGCACCATTTCTTCATTGGCTACTTTTTTTACTTCCTCAGGAATTGCTTTGTTCGATGTTGTTTCATAGGCTTTCATTAAACCGGTTAAAGCAGCAGTTCCTGAAACTTTAAATGGTGCAGTAATTTGAATCTCTGCATCTTTCACACCTGCTGTAATAAGTGCGTTTGTGTACATTGCATCTGTTATCGAATTAATGTTTTTTGAACGTACAATGAGACCAGACCCTGGCTTTGTGTATGTAATCATAGAAGAGGAAATTGCTCTCGTACCAATTTGCGCTTTTGGAACAATCCCTTCTAGAAATTTATGTTCTTCCGCATTAGACACAGTAATGATTGTAGCATCTTTAGGTGCTTTCATTTCTTTTAACAGATCTTGTTTTTGTTGTTCAGACAAGTTTTCTCCTAGTGTAACAATTGATTCTCCTTCGATGATGTCTGCAAACGAAGCTGTTGGCATCATAAATACCGTTACAGCTAATAGCAGAGCTAGTAATTTCGTTTTCACGAAAAATCGCTCCCTTTCTCTTTCTAAAATTTTCGGGCAACACAGTTATTATAGTATATATTTTTTATTTGTCACCTAGCTTTTTCCACATTTCAAAAAAGAAGTATGTAGATTGTCGGATTCTTTTTGTTTCTAGTCATGAATGTGGTAATATAGTGCTGAGATAGTTGAAAGGAGACATATACGTATGAAAACTTTAGGATACATATTAATGGAAAATGGTGAAAAAATTGATTTGGAATTTTTCCCAGAAGAGGCACCAAAAACAGTAGAAAACTTTAAAAAACTAGCAGAGCAAGGATTTTATGATGGTGTGACATTCCACCGCGTTATTCCTGGCTTCGTAAGCCAAGGTGGAGACCCAACAGGAACAGGTGCAGGTGGCCCAGGCTACTCTATCCCATGTGAAACTGATGGAAATCCTCATAGACACCTTGTAGGTTCACTTTCTATGGCTCATGCTGGCCGTAACACAGGCGGTAGCCAATTCTTTGTTGTTCATGAGCCACAACCGCATTTAGATGGTGTACATACTGTATTCGGTAAAGCAACAAGCGGTATTGAAGCAGTATTAAACATGCGTCAAGGCGATGTAATGAAAGAAGTTAAAGTTTGGGAAGAATAAGTTAATGGGAAAAGAGAGCTATTGCTCTCTTTTTTGTTTTTAGTAGGAATGGGTATTTCGGTTACAGTACATGATACAAGTAGTAATGTTTTTGTAGTGAAAATATGTCGCTTATGAGAACAAAATTTTAACAAATTACATAGAATACATTAGATTACATGTTTCAATAAATATTTTTTATTACATTAATTTTGCTAGAATTCATTTGCTCTCGGGTGATGAATATTGCAGTGATAATGAGCGATGGACGTTTCTTTTCGCTTTCATATAACAACGTTTCTCCTTCTATCTACTTAGAAAAAATAGTACTGAAACATATATTTGACTTTCTTCTTTTCGCTTTGTATGATTATCAAGTTGTTTTAAGCCCTTCTCACTCTGTTGAAAATATTGTAAAATGAATGTGATATGAAAAGAGTGGTTGAGGGGATTAATAGTTTGTAACTTTTGTAAGAAGGGATAAGGGTTATGTTAATTCGTTTTAAAAAAAGTTATGAAAAGATTGCAATGGGGCTTCTTTCATTTATGCCAACCGAAAAAGATGTGAAAACATTACAATTGACTATGAAAGATTATGAAGCAAAAGATGATTGGCAATTGTATTTGTGGAAACAAAACGAAGATTTTGTTGGGATAATGGGGATTGTAAAAAAAGAGAATCAAGTGTTGGAAATTCAGCATTTGAGTGTGAACCCGTCTCACCGTCATATGGGTATTGGGACGAAGATGGTTCAAGAGTTAAAGAGTAAATTTCTTGAGTTTACAATTTGCGGAAATGAGCAAACAGCAAGTTTTTGCAAAAAGTGTAAAGGGCTAGAACAAAATATACATTCGTGAAAGCAGAGATAAGTAGTTTATTATCTCTGCTTTCTTTTTTGTAATTGTTCGTTTCGTTCAGCGATGACCTCTGTTCGATCACGTAATGTGTGCTTATGTATTATATATTCATTAGAAGTAGCATTCACGTCTTTCCAAGTAAGGTTTTGTTTCTGACATAATTCCATGCAGTACTTTTCTAATGCTGTATCTGATAATGGTAAAAATAACGGTGTAAAACTCTCTTCTTTCTGTATAGATTGCAATCTAGCCTGGAGTAAGCATAGAAGTTGTGTCTGATTTATTCCTAAACGTAGTAAAGATGCACTGTTTTTTTCTAAAATCTTTATGGCGCTTTTCATCATTTTCTCTGCGCCATTCCAGTTAGAGCGTCTTTGATGGTATAAAGAAACTGCAATTTGAATAAGACCGACTAAATAATTATCACGATTTTCTCTCGGTTTTATTTTCCAATATTCTTCCAGTATTTCGTGGCATTCAAAATAATCATAATCTCCGTGAAAATGAATTAAAAATTGGATGTATTCGGTAGGATACATTTTCTTCACCCCTGTTTAACGGTTATAAATACAAGTGTATCATAGAAATATAAACAATAAACGACTAGGGAATTTTCCCTAGCCGTTATTGTTCATATTAGCAGAAGCAAGCTGCCCCTACAATAATTAGTAAAATAAACAATACAACAAGTAATGCGAACCCACCGCTAAAACCGCAATCAACGTGACCCATAGTTTTTTGACCTCCTACATTGTTCTTACTACACTGTTATCATATGAAGCGGTGGGCATGATGACATAGGCATAGGTCTATTTTTAATTAAATTTCTTAAAAAGGTTGGATAGAACATGAGTATGCTCTATACTTATGTTGTTATAGAAAAAATGTGGTGGGATGCTTTGTGCAGTATAATTTTAAAGTAGAGGCTTTTGAAGGGCCTTTAGATTTATTGTTACATTTAATACATCGTTATGAAATTGACATTTATAATATTCCTGTAGCGGAAATTACAGAGCAATATTTATCTTATGTTCATACGATGAAAGAACTACAATTAGATGTTGCAAGTGAGTATTTAGTAATGGCTGCGACTTTATTACAAATTAAAAGTAAAATGTTGTTGCCGAAACATGAAGAAGATGTACTTGATAACGGTGATGACTTTATAGATGATCCTCGTCAAGAATTGATGGAGAGGTTAATTGAATATAAGAAATATAAGCAAGTTGCTACTGAGCTAAAAGAAAGAGAACAAGAAAGAGCACAGCTATATACACGTCCGCCAATTGATTTTACATCGTTACAACAAGAAGAGGAGACAAACTTGCCTCTTGATGTTACGTTATATGATATGCTAGCGGCATTTCAAAAATTAATGCGCCGTAAAAAAGCAAAGAAACCTGTAACAACACGTATTACTCGTCAAGAAATACCAATTGAAAAGCGCATGATTGATATTTTAAAACAGTTAGAAATACAAGGTGGTCGTCAAAGTTTTTATGATTTATTTGTTGATGATGAACGGGAAATAATGGTTGTAACATTTTTAGCGGTTCTTGAGCTTATGAAAAATCAACAAATCATAATTGAACAAGAACATAATTTTGATGAAATTTTCGTATCAAGCTCTACTAAATCTGCATAGGTTTAGTATGGAAAATGGGATGGAAATAATATATCTCATGCTAGGTTTGAATGTATCGTTTGGAACAAGAGAAAAAATATTGAACCGAACGCATTGATTGTGATTCGGTTTTTTGATGTGTATTTTTATGGAGAAAATTGGAGGAAGGAGCTCGTAAAATGGATAGAAAAGAACAGAAATCAATCATTGAAGGGCTTTTATTTGTTTCTGGTGATGAAGGGATTTATCCAGAACAAATAGCGAAAGTGCTTGAAATTGAAGGAAATGAAGTAATCGATATTTTAGAAGAAATGCAAAAAGAATGTGAAGGTGCACACCGCGGTTTGCAAATTGTACAGTATGCAAAAGTATATCGTTTTGCTACAAAGAAAGAACATGCTTCGTACTATCAAAAATTAATAGATATCCCAACAGCTGCTTCACTTTCTCAGGCTGCTTTAGAAACGTTAGCGATTGTGGCATATCGTCAACCTATTACAAGGACTGAAATGGAAGAGATTAGAGGGGTGAAAACCGATAAGGCGTTACAAACGTTAGTTTCACACTTACTTATAAAAGAAATGGGAAGAGCAGAAGGGCCAGGGCGTCCTATTTTATATGGAACAACGAAAGAATTTTTGGATACATTTGGATTGAAAACATTAGATGATTTACCGGCACTTTCTGAAGAGAATGAACAAATGAATGAAGCAGATTTATTCTTTGGTTCTTTACAGGAGATATCGAAATAAAAGCTTAGCATTTTGCTAAGCTTTTTTTGTATATCAATTATATACCGTGCCATACTAATTGAAAAAAGGAGACGAGTTATGAGAAGTATGCGAAGTATTTTATTGTTAGTTTCTGTTTTGTTATGCTTTTCTTTAAATAGTGCATCGGCCAAAAGATATATGATGTCTATTCATACCACGTCTCCTTTACATATGCAGCGGCAACATTTTGGTAAAATGAAAGTGAGTTTTTTAAAAGTTGGGCAAGGTGATGCGACACTTATTACATTGCCAAATGGACAAACGATGTTAATTGATGGGGGACCTTATGAAGCAGGTGAGGTTATCATTCAAAAACTAATCGAAAAAGGGATTAACCATTTAGATGCTATCGTCAGTACGCATCCTGATATGGATCACATTGGAGGACTCATTCCGATTGTAGAGCAAATGCCGGTATCACTTATATTAGATAGTGGAAAAACATATAGTTCTTTTACGTATCACACATACCGGAATCATATTAAAAAAAGAGGAATTCCCTTTGTTTCAGTAAAAGAGGGACAATACATACCGCTAGATCCGCATGTTTCCATACAAGTATTAAACAATGGGAAATCAAAAGATGAAAATAATGAATCTTCAATTGTGTTAAAGGTACGATACGGAAAAGCGGATTTTTTACTAATGGGTGATGCTGATGTGCGGACGGAAACTGAAATATTAAAGCAATTTGATGTACATGCAGATGTGTTAAAGGTGGGACATCATGGCTCCTATACTTCAACAAGTGAAATGTTTATAAAGAAAGTAGAACCACAGTTTGCGATTCTTTCATATGGAAGCAGAAATCCGTATGGACATCCGCATCAAAGTGTAGTGAGACGTTTAAAACAGCATGGTATAATGATATATGGAACAAATAAACGTACAGTAGAAATGGAAACAGACGGCGAGCATATTACAATAGGCTCTAGTGGATTAATGCCATTACTTAAGTGAGTAATATGATAGGGGATATTCTCCCTTTTTGGAAAACTGAATAACATATATTATAATTGCAAGAGACGTACTAAGTTTCCTTTTTGTTAAACAAAGAGGAAATTTTATTCGAATGTATAGACAACTACTCGTGCATATATTAAGATGGAATTAGGCGAATAAGGTAATAATAACAAGTAGGTATTTCATGGGAAAGGATCGATGAAAATGAAAACGCAAGTTGTCATCAATGCCAAAATTTATACAGGTCAAGAAGTAGTGGAAAACGGATTTATTCGTTACGCAGAAACAATTAAAGAAATTGGTTTGATGGCTCAATATGTATCACAAGAAAATGAAGCGGTTTTAGATGCGGCAGGGAAGATTGTGATTCCAGGTATGATTGATGTTCATATTCATGGTGGATACGATATTGATGCGATGGATGCAAATAGCGATGGATTAGTAACTCTAGGTAAAGAAATGTTAAAAGAAGGAGTTACAACTTACTTTCCAACAACAATGACACAAGCTCCAGAAGCAATCGAAGCGGCACTACATGCTGCGAAGGAAGCGAAAGAAAAAGGAGCACATTTCGAATATATTCACTTAGAAGGACCGTATGTTTCAAAAAAACGTGCAGGTGCACAACCACTTGAACATATTGTTCCTGCGAATATTGAACAATTTAAACAATGGCAGGAAGCAAGCGGGAATCTAATTAAATTAGTAACATATGCACCTGAAGAAGAAGGTGCGTTAGAGTTTGAGCAGTATCTTGCTGAAACTGGTGTTGTTGGCACAATGGGGCATACAGATGCAATTGATGCGCAACTAAAAAATAGAAACATTACACATGCAACGCATTTATACAATCAAATGCGTGGATTACATCACCGTGAACCAGGAGTTGTTGGTCATGTGTTATTAAATCCAGATGTAATGGTTGAAGTAATTACAGATGGTATTCATATTCACCCTGATATGGTGAAATTAGCATATAAATTAAAAGGACCGAAAAAAGTAAGTGTTATTACTGACGCAATGCGTGCAAAAGGTCTTGAAGATGGATTATATGAGCTTGGCGGACAGCCAGTACATGTAAAAGATGGTAGTGCTCGATTAGAAGATGGAACGTTAGCTGGTAGTATTCTAAAAATGGATCAAGCTTTCCGAAATGTAATTGAATTTACAGGTTGTTCAATCGAAGATGCAGTACTGATGACATCAGTAAACCAAGCAGAAGAGTTTGGATTGAATCATAAAGGTGCATTAGCGGTAGGAAAAGATGCAGACTTTGTTGTGATGAATGAAGATTTACATGTATATGATACGGTTCGTTTAGGAATTCATATGAAGGAAGGGAAGTAATTAAATGAATATTCTTGTTGTAAAAACTCCAGAAGAACTAGCTGAAGCAGGTTATAAATTAATTGAAGAAGTTGTAAACACAAAAGAAAATCCAACATTAGGAATGGCTACAGGAAGCTCTCCATTAGGTATTTATGCAGAAATGCGAAAAAATAAACTTGATACAAGCCGTGTAACCACTGTAAACTTAGATGAGTACGTAAATTTACCACATGAAGATAAAAACAGCTATCACTATTTCATGCAAGAACAGTTGTTTGATCATCTTCCATTTAAACAAACTTATGTACCAAACGGGATGGCAAGTGATTTAGAGGAAGAGTGCAAACGTTACGAGGGCATTCTAGCTGCTAACCCAGTTGACCTACAGATTCTTGGAATCGGTGAAAACGGTCACATCGGATTTAACGAACCAGGAACACTGTTTAATTCTCCAACAAACATTGTTGAATTAACAGAATCTACACGCCAAGCAAACCTTCGCTTCTTCGAAAAAGAAGAAGATGTGCCAACGCATGCGATTACAATGGGAATTGGAAGCATTATGAAAGCGAAACAAATTCTACTTGTTGCTATGGGTTCTAAAAAGGCAGAAGCTCTTAAAGAATTATTGCAAGGTGAATATAGCGAAGCGTGTCCTGCTACAGTTTTACAACGTCATCCGAATGTAACCGTAATCGCTGATCAAGAAGCTCTATCTTTATGCAGTGAGGCGATTGCTGATGAACATCGACAAGTATTCACCATTTCCGATCTATTATCAGATTCAAGAGTGGGTGAAACAGCTAATTGAGGACGGCGAATGGAAGCCGGGAGATAAAATCCCATCTGAGAATGAACTTTGCGATAAGTTCGAAGTGAGTCGTATGACAATCAGACAGGCGATTAATAATTTAGTGGAACAAGGTTATTTATATCGGAAACGTGGAATCGGTACGTTTGTCCAACTTCCGAAAGTGGAACAAAAATTGCAAGGAATGACGGGATTCACAGAAGATATGATTTCTCGTGGGATGAACCCAAGTAGTCAATTACTTAGTTTCCGCCTAGTTCCAGCTACTGCGAAAATAGCAGACCGGTTGAGAATACAGGAGGGAGAGTCGGTTTATGAAGTGAGGCGTATACGCTTAGCTGATGATGAACCGATTGCTTTTGAGACGACATATTTGTCGCCAGCTCTTGTAAAAGATATTAACGAAGAAATATTGCAACAATCTTTATATGAACATTTAGAGAAAAAACTGGGCTTTAAACTCGTTAGCGCTACTCAATCAATTGAAGCTTCAATTGCAACGGATAATGAAGCTGAACATCTGCATATTCCTAAAAAGGCGCCAGTGCTTGTAATGCGTCAATGGTCATATTCAGAAGGTGAAGTACCGTTAGAGTATGTGAAATGTATTTATCGTGGGGATCGTTATAAGTTTATTACAAACATCGCACGTAACAAATAATATATTTCAGTTCGTGAAGTACAGTTAATGTCAAATTGTTTAACATGTAAAGAAAAAATACGACTCATCCTTATAAGGAGTGAGTCGTATTTTTATTATGAGCAATTACGTGGTTAACAGCATCTTTAACTGTATTTACAACATAGTGAGCGTGTTCTTTTACTGCTTCATCTGCTTGAGACATAGCAAAACTGTGAGGAGTTAAAGAAAACATCGGGATATCATTATAAGAATCCCCTATGCAAGCAACTTCCTCTGGTTGTAGTTGAAACTCTTTTAATAAAACAGAAATAGCAGCCCCTTTACTAATATTAGGTGGCATTACATCTAAACATTGTTCTGCTGAAATGAATGTACTAACTTTTCCGTGGAATTGTTCATCAATTTTTTTCTGAAGGAGTTGTAAGCTTTCCTTTGTTCCACCGACAGAGATTTTATTTGGAAAAATTGTATCATCAATTTTCTGTAATAGATGCGGTTCTTCAACAGAAGTCATCGTTACTTGTTGTTCAAGTTCATGAATAAATGGTGTTTTCTCTTCAATGTAATAATTATGCTCATCACTTACATAACGAAAATAAGGATCTTCATTTGTCATTGCTAGCAGATCAGGTAGAATACTCGAATCGAATGTTGCAGATAATAGTTGCTTGTTTTCATGTGTGTACACGAAAACACCATTTACACTAATGCGATGGAAATTTGTATTTACAGCTTTCATTAAGTCTGCAATTTCATTATCTAGTCGGCCAGAAGCGAAACAAAGAATAACATTTTGCTCAGCAAGACTACGAAGTGCTACAAGATCCTGTTCGTCAATTAATCCTCCGTGTTGCATCATTGTACCATCGATATCACTTACAAACATTTTAATCATGTTGTTATCCCCTTTCTAAGTACAGTTGCTCTTACATTATACGCATCATATATAAACATGTCTAAAAAATGAATTTTTATGAAATGGTAGATGTTTTACATTGACGACAAAGAAGAATGTTCTGTAACATAAAAGCAGGCTATTTAAGTACGAGGGTGGTGTTATATGAGTAATTATCTAGAAATTAAAAAAGTTTTAAATAATAATGTCATCATTGCTAGCCATCCTGAACATGAGGAAGTAGTAGTGATCGGTAAAGGAATTGGATTTGGGAAAAAAGCGAAAGACATATTGGAGCAAGAACAAATTGAAAAAATGTTTGTCTTAAAAAATGAACGTGATCGTGAACAATACAAACTGTTAGTGCCGCATGTGAGTGAAAAATTAATTGAATTAATGAATGATATTATGTTCTACATTCAAGAAAAAGCAAAATCACCATTGAATGAACATATTCATATCGCTTTAACAGATCATATTTCTTTTGCGATTAAGCGGTTAAAACAAGGACTTACAATTGATAATCCTTTTTTAGTTGAAACGAAAATGCTCTATCCAGAGGAATATGAAATTGCTGAAGGAGTTGTAGACCTTTTAAATTCTCGTTTGCAAATTACATTGCCAGAAGGAGAAATTGGTTTTATTGCACTCCATATTTACAGTTCACTTACAAATTCAGATTTATCTTCAGTTAATCAAAACTCCCGTCTCATTGCACATCTTGTATCTTTAATTGAGACAAACTTACAAATTACATTAGACCAAGAAAGTATCCACTACTTACGCCTTATTCGTCATTTACAATATGCTATTGAACGGGTGAAAAAAGGGGAGAAAGTAGAGGAATCACAAAGTTTTGCTGATTTATTAAAGGCGGAATATCCCGTCTGTTATAATTTAGCTTGGAAGCTAGTTAAGGTCATGCAAAAAGAATTGCAACTTCCTGTGTATGAAGCAGAGAGCATATATTTAACGATGCACCTGCAGCGCTTAGTGAAAGCAGAGCATGTGTAAAAAGACATATATTTTTGTCTAAAATGAAAACGTTAAAAAAAATCATTGAATCGCTTACAATAGTTATGTATAATAACTATTGCAAAGTTATACAAATTTCGACAAACACATTAAGGTAAGTAACGAAAACGTTTGCCTTAATTATAGTGAACTTATACGTAAACCTATTTTTGACACGTGTTACTGATTCGATCAGGCATGAGTGGAGAAAAGTAAGGAATGTAAGCTAGAGAAAGGGATATACTACCCTTTGTATAGCTATCGTTCTATCTTTTTTTCCTCATGTCTTTTTGGCGTTTGTCGGAAGGTATCAATATAGATAAGAGAGGAAGGGTTTCCATGTTTAAGAAGATCTTTGGTGTTCTTCAAAAAGTCGGAAAAGCGTTAATGCTTCCAGTAGCGATTTTACCGGCAGCAGGTATTTTACTTGGATTTGGTAATGCATTTCAAAATCCACAGTTAACAAATGTTATTCCTGCTTTAAAAG
This sequence comes from Bacillus sp. ES1-5, assembly GCF_022487605.1. Lineage (NCBI taxonomy): Bacteria > Bacillati > Bacillota > Bacilli > Caryophanales > Bacillaceae > Bacillus > Bacillus sp. ES1-5. The sequence continues at coordinate 158,461 of NZ_JAKVPU010000002.1, forward strand.
CAGATTGGTTCGTAATGGTAGCAAAAATTATGGAACAATCTGGTGATATTATTTTCGCTAACCTTGCATTATTATTCGCAGTTGGGGTGGCAATTGGTTTAGCTGGTGGAGACGGAGTAGCTGGATTAGCAGCGTTCGTCGGCTACTTAATTATGAACAAAACGATGAGTGTGTTCTTAGAAGTAGATAAGCTAGTAAAAGTAACAAGTTCTGGAGCAGACCCAGTAAAAATTGGATTTACAGATCCAGCATATGCAAACGTATTAGGAATCCCAACGCTACAAACGGGAGTGTTTGGTGGTATAATCGTCGGGATAGTAGCGGCATATTGCTACAATAAATACTTCAACATTGAATTACCATCATACTTAGGTTTCTTTGCAGGTAAGCGTTTCGTACCGATTGCAACTGCAACATTCTCTTTAGTAGTAGGTATTATCATGTGCTTCGTTTGGCCATACATTCAAGGTGGCTTAAACACGTTCTCACATCAAATGATTGATGCAAATAGAACGATAGCAGCATTTATTTTCGGTTTAATTGAACGTTCATTAATTCCATTTGGATTACATCACATTTTCTATTCACCATTCTGGTTCGAATTCGGTCAGTATACAAATGCAGCTGGCGAATTAATCCGTGGTGACCAAAAAATCTTTATGGCACAGTTAAAAGACGGTGTAGAATTAACAGCAGGTACATTTACAACTGGTAAGTATCCGTTCATGATGTTCGGTCTTCCAGCAGCAGCATTAGCAATGTACCATGAAGCACGTCCAGAAAATAAAAAATTAGCAGCTGGTATTTTAGGTTCTGCTGCATTAACATCTTTCTTAACAGGTATTACAGAACCACTTGAATTTTCATTCTTATTCGTAGCACCAGTACTATTCGGAATTCACGCAGTATTCGCTGGTCTATCATTTATGACAATGCAAATTTTAGGTGTTAAAATTGGTATGACATTCTCTGGTGGTTTAATCGACTTTATCTTATTCGGTGTACTACCAGGCCGTACAGCATGGTGGTGGGTAATTATTGTTGGGCTTGTACTAGCAGTTATTTACTACTTCGGATTCCGCTTTGCAATCCGTAAATGGGATTTAAAAACACCTGGTCGTGAAGTAGCAAATGCGAATGACGGCGCAGGTAAAACAGAAGCAGGAGAACTTCCACGTGAAGTATTAGTAGCACTTGGTGGTAAAGAAAACATTGCTTCTTTAGACGCTTGTATTACTCGTTTACGTGTTCAAGTTAACGAACAAAAGAATGTAAACAAAGATCGCTTAAAAGAGCTTGGAGCAGCTGGTGTACTTGAAGTTGGAAATAACATTCAAGCTATTTTTGGACCGAAATCTGACACATTAAAATCACAAATTCATGATATTATGTCAGGTCGTACACCTCATGTTGAAAAAGAAGAGCCTGTAAAGGTAGAAGAAGCTCCTAAACAAGTTGATGAAAACGAAACAATCGTATCACCAATTGAAGGGAAAATCTTACCGATTACAGAAGTACCTGATCAAGTATTCTCAGGAAAAATGATGGGAGACGGATTTGCAATCGAGCCAACAGAAGGAACAGTAGTTTCTCCAGTTAACGGTGAGATCGTCAACGTATTCCCTACAAAGCATGCGATTGGTATTCAATCTGAAGGCGGAAAAGAAATTTTAATCCACTTCGGTATTGATACTGTAAAATTAAATGGTGAAGGTTTTGAAGCACTTGTAGCACAAGGCGACAAAGTGAAACAAGGACAACCATTATTAAAAGTAGATCTTGCATTTGTAAAAGAAAATGCACCATCTATCATTACACCAATTGTCTTTACGAATTTACAACAAGGACAACAAGTCGAATTGAAAAAAGATGGAAATGTTAAGAAGGGCGAAAACGCTATTATTGACATTCAGTAGGAATTTGACGCAAAATGTTTATAATTATAATAGGCGATGTGGTTGACCGAACATCGCCTATTATATACAATAGATGATGTAGTACTCACGTCTATACAACTAAAAAATACTGTAATTTAAAGGAGATAAATTATCATGGAAAAAATCTTTAAAGTAACTAGCGACTCAGGAATTCATGCTCGTCCAGCAACTCTACTTGTAAACACTGCAAGCAAATTTGGTTCTGACATTAACTTAGAGTATAACGGAAAAAACGTTAACTTAAAATCAATCATGGGCGTTATGTCTTTAGGCATTCAACAAAACGCAGAAATTAAAATCACTGCAAATGGTGATGATGCAGCTCAAGCACTAGCAGCTATCGAAGAAACTATGAAAAACGAAGGATTAGGAGAATAATGACTCTTAACATTCAAGGGATCGCTGCATCAAGTGGGATTGCTATTGCAAAGGCTTTCAGACTTGAGAATCCTGAATTTAACATTGAAAAGAAATCAATTACAAACGAAGCTGCTGAAATTGCACGCTTAGACGCTGCGCTTGAGAAAGCAAAAACTGAATTAGAAGCTATTAAAGACCATGCTTTTGCTGAGCTAGGTGCTGATAAAGCTGCGATCTTTGAAGCACATTTATTAGTGTTAAATGATCCAGAACTAGTAAACCCAGTAAAAGATAAAGTAAATAGCGAAAAAGTAAATGCTGAATTTGCAATGGATGAAGTTGCATCAATGTTTATTTCTATGTTTGAAAACATGGATAACGAATATATGAAAGAACGTGCTGCGGACATTCGTGACGTAACAAAACGTGTTCTTGCACATTTACTAGGAATTAACTTCTCAAACCCTGGTACAATTTCTGAAGAAGTAATCATCATTGCTGAAGATTTAACACCATCTGATACAGCTCAGTTAAACCGTAAGTATGCAAAAGGTTTTACAACTGATATCGGTGGACGTACATCTCACTCTGCAATTATGGCTCGTTCTATGGAAATTCCTGCAGTTGTTGGTACGAAAGTTGTTATGGAGAAAATCCAAAACGGCGATATCGTAATCATCGACGGTTTAGATGGAGAAGTAATTGTAAATCCATCAGAAGAAACTCTTCGTTCTTTTGAAGAAAAGAAAGCGAAATTTGAAGAGCAAAAAACTGAATGGGCAAAATTAAAAGACCAAGCTACTGTAACAAGTGATGGACATCACGTTGAGCTTGTTGCAAATATCGGAACACCAAATGATGTACAAGGTATTATCGATAATGGCGGAGAAGGCGTTGGTTTATACCGTACAGAATTCTTATACATGGGCCGTGACAATCTTCCAACAGAAGAAGAGCAGTTCGAAGCGTATAAAGCAGTTCTTGAAGGTGTAAAAGAAGGTCAACCTGTTGTTGTTCGTACACTTGACATCGGTGGAGATAAAGAACTTCCATACTTACATTTACCAAAAGAAATGAACCCATTCTTAGGATACCGTGCAATTCGCTTATGTCTTGATGAGCAAGATGTGTTCCGTACACAACTTCGTGCATTACTTCGTGCTAGCGTATATGGTAACTTAAAAATTATGTTCCCAATGATTGCAACTCTTGATGAGTTCCGTCAAGCGAAAGCAATCTTATTAGAAGAGAAATCGAAACTTGTAGAAGCGGGTACAACTGTTTCTGATTCTATTGAAGTGGGTATGATGGTTGAAATCCCAGCTTCAGCAGTATTAGCAGATCAATTCGCAAAAGAAGTTGATTTCTTCTCTATCGGAACAAATGACTTAATCCAATACACAATGGCTGCAGACCGTATGAACGAACAAGTAGCTTACTTATACCAACCGTATAACCCATCTATTTTACGTCTTGTAAAAATGGTTATTGATGCGGCTCATAAAGAAGGCAAATGGGCTGGTATGTGTGGTGAGATGGCGGGAGATTCACTTGCTATCCCATTATTATTAGGATTAGGTTTAGATGAGTTCAGTATGAGTGCAACATCTATTCTTCCTGCAAGAACACAACTAAGCAAGTTGTCAAAAGCAGAAATGGAAACATTAGCAGAAAAAGCATTAATGATGTCAACTGCTGAAGAAGTTGTTGAACTAGTTAAAAGCATATAATCAATAAAAAAACCTGAGTCGATTTGAAATCGGTCTCAGGTTTTTTCTATGAGAAAAGTAAATCTTATTTTTTACTATAGAGGATAAGGAACAGAATTAGATAGCGATTGCAACGATATCAGTTGGGCATACACGTAAAATACCAGTAAAAGTATTTCGGTTTTGATTGTTCTTATCATCTTTATTATTATTGTTATCTTTGTTATCTTTGTTATTACGAGCTAAAGCAGAGAAAAGAGCAACACCATTAGCAAAACCTTCAAAAATTACATTGTTGAATGTGCCGTTACCTCTAATGCTTAAAAGAGAAAGCTCTGTTCCAACTGAAATGTTAGCAAGTACGTTACATACAGCAGGTCGTTGTGGTCTAACTTCTTCTCTCTCTTTCTCGCGATGTTCGCGATGGTCACACTCTCTTTCACGATGATGACAGTCTCTAAAGTTATCACAGCATCCAAATGATCCAAACATAATCCTCATCACCCCCTTCACACTTATAATCTATGTAAGTTCGGTAATGAGTGACTGGACAGAGAGTGGAATTTTTTCTGGGGGATTTTCTCATTTTAAAAGACTAGCTGGGTGTTTAGTACGGAATGATGTTTAAAATAGGGGAAATATCACAAAAAAGTGTAAAGACCACCGAAATGAATGAAATAGGTAGGCTTTACACTTTTTTACTTTTATATAAAACGATGATATATACAGGGAGAGCTAAGAGTAGTGGTGCAATGGATCTTGCAGTATGTTTTTCTGCGTCTAATTGGAAAGTTTCTTCTTTTGGGAATTGTAACACTGATATGTTTGTAGCATCACCAATAAAATATAACAGCAGTACAGTTACTATGTAACTTAAAAGTGCGATAAAGCTTCCGTATGAACTCAATGAAAATCCCTCTCTTGTTATCTATTTGTTATCATTGTATCATAATTGTAACAAAAACACACGGTTATATTTCGATGCTTTAACAAAATTCGACACGAAACGCCATTTATGTGTATGGGAATAGCATGAAATTTACTATTTTTTTATGTATAGATGTCGAATAATACATTGTAATATTACGGATGTGTGACAGGATAAAAAAGAAACGAAGGCAATGAAATTGCCTTCGTTTCTTTTTTGTCCCGTATTAACGCAGTAAGCCCCTAATATTGATTAAAGGTTCACTTTGTTATTTTGCCCATTCACTCACTTGCTCTACGCTCATTCGTGGTGCAGGGTGGCCTTTTAAAGTTGATTCACCAATTGTAATAAGCATAATTGGTACGTAACGAGATGAAACATTGAATTCTTCTGTAAGTGCTTGTGGGTTGAAACCACCAATAGCACAAGTATCCCAGCCAGTTGCTTTAGCCGCAAGCATAAGTTGCATTGCTGCTAAAGATGCATTTGAAAAGGCTGCATCTCTTGGGAATTGCTCACGAGCATATGCAGACTCAATATTTTTAGCTAAGCGCTCTTTTGCTTCTTCTTTCATAAATCCTTGTTCTACAATTGGACCATAAACTGGTTCAACGTTTTTATAAGCTTCTAAATCACCTAAAATAGCGACTACAGCAGAAGCATCAAGTATTTGTTGCTGGTTATAAGCAATTGGATGCAATCGTTTCTGTACATCTTCACCTTGGAATACAAGGAATTTCCAGTGCTGCAAGTTCCAAGCAGAAGGTGCTTGAGCAGCTCCCTTTAAAATCTCGTGTAACTCTGTAGATGAAATTTCTTTCTCTGGGTTGAATGCACGTGTAGATGTGCGTTCGTATAGAACATTAAAAAAGTTGTCGTTTGTCATTATATATCCTCCAAGTAACATATCAAATTATAAAAAATACATGTAATATATTCTACTTACATTTTGTAAGTTGTTGAATTTAAGAATATAATATCTTTATTTTAATTGTCAAGTTTTAAAAAGGAAGCTAGGGCATTCATACAAACGATACAATTCCTATAATCATACACTAAAAAAGGAATTTATAGAGAAAAAGCGAAGAGAGCATTCTCAATTAGCTTGTTAATATGTATCCCTCACTCATTAAAGTATTTAGAGAACAGTCTTTTTATAAAATATTTGTGAGGAATGCAGTAGAACAAGATATATGAAGTGAGTGAAGACTAGTGATGAACATACTACATTTTTTATTAGAGAATACGGTTTTCCAAAATGTATTACAAGATCTTCAGTTAAATGTCCTTTATATAGAAAATGGATGCACACATCAACAAACGATAGAAAATATTCATCCAAAATGTATGTTTATAGCAAATAGTTTTGAAGAAGGAGAATTATTGTATCAGAGGACTAAACCACATATTGTAATTATGTATGTAACAGATTTTTCTCAAATAAAATATATAAAGAATATGTATAATCCACAGAGTACATTTATTGTCATTTGGGATCAACAGATAACAAGCGAGTTTGCAGAGGTGCTTACGTTAGGAATACGTAATATTGTGATAGCCCCTGTGACCCCACAAATGGTGTTAGAGGAAGTGAATAAGAGTTTGTATCAGCTTTCTTTAGTGCGGCAAGTAAGTTTGCAACAAGAACTACTTCAAACGATGTTTGATTTTCAAAATGATCTATTATTTATAGTAGAAGACGATGAGATTGTTGATTGTAATACAAACTTTTTAGAGTTTTTCGGATATGAAAATTTATTTGCCTATCGTGAGCAACATTTAGTATTTGCTGAACATTTTATTAGAGAAAACGGATACTATTCAACAACCCATGATATAACATGGTTAGATGATACATTATCATATGATAGAAGAATTAAGATGTCCAATTATGAAGGGGAAGTTTCAACTTTTTTATTGCGTGCGACACCACTGCCAGAAGATTTATCAAGATTTATTGTGAAGTGTACAGAGATTACAGAATTAGATGAAATCTATCAAGAACAAGAAAGGCTTGCTATGATAGATTCGTTAACAGAGATTTATAATCGTTTGAAGTTCCAACAAATACTAGAGGCAGAATGGGATAATGCAATGCGTAACGATGAAAAAATAGCACTTATTTTATTTGACATAGATAATTTTAAAACAGTAAATGACACGTATGGCCATGATTTTGGTGACTTAGCATTAATTCAGCTTGCAGAGCTTATGAAATCTAAAGTGGAGCAGCAACATGTATTTGCAAGGTGGGGAGGAGAAGAATTTATCATATTAGTAACTAATACAGTAGAAAAAGAAGCATTTCAGGTTGCGGAATCATTACGATTTTTCATTGAAACAAAGCATTTCTCCGGAATTTCGAAATTAACAGCGAGTTTTGGAGTCGCGTTATATGAACAAGGGATTACAAGAGAAGAATTAATGCAACGAGCGGATATTGCATTATATGAAGCGAAAAAAAATGGGAAAAATCAAGTGTGTGTATATAGAAAAGAAAAAAAGTGATTTTTCGCAACAAATTGTTGCGATTTTTTTTTATTGTTCGATAATAGAATGTGGGGGGGATTTTGGACGAAGGAATTATGGAGGAACAACATGATAAAAAAAATAATGACGATGGCTTCGCTGTCTGCTGTAGTTTGTGGTGGAGTATACTATTTTCTCTATAATCCCAATATAAAGGAAAGCACTGTATTAACAACTAAGGTGAATCCTACTATTGAATCAGAAGTACAAGAGAATATAGAAGAAAAAGAAGAACAACAAATTGATTATGCTAGTATATCTCAAAAGTTAGATCAATATTTAATAGGAAAGCAATTTAATGGAACAGTTTTAGTAACAGATAAAGAGCATGTTATATTGAATAAAGGATATGGGTATGCTGATGTTCAAAATAAGATAGAAAATACGCCTCAAACAAAATATCGTATCGGTTCTATTACGAAAACAGTCGTGGCCACATCTATTTTACAGCTACAGGAACAAGGGAAGCTAAATATTCAAGATAATGTAAATAAATATATTCCCTCTTTTCCGGTAGATAAAAATATCACTTTATATCATTTGTTAACACACACATCAGGTTTGCCAGAAAGTGGAAAGGGGAAAGTGAATGCCGCTTCTCGTATAAACTTAGTAAATTGGATTGGAAGTCAAAAATTAGAATTTCCACCAGGCGCAGGCTGGAGATATACAGATTATAATTATATGGTACTTGCCTATATTATAGAAAGCATATCAAAAAAACCTTTAGGAGATTACATAAAAGAAAATATATTTACTAAAGCAGAAATGCATGAATCTGGTATGGGAAATATGGCTCAGGGAGATCAGCATGTTGCTAAAGGATATGTAAAGAAAGAGAATGTACTTGAACCTGCACAAAAATTGTTAATGGAGTGGTTATACGGATGCGGTGAGATGTATACGACAGTTGGCGATATGAAGAAATTAGACGAAGCGATTATAAATGGGAAACTTCTTTCTGAACAAAGTATACAATCGATGTTTTCACCTTCAACAGAAAGAAAATATGCATTTAGTTTTTACATATATCCGGATTATTTTCATAATCATGGTGTACTATCTGGTTGGAACACGTTCAATAATTTTAATAAAGAAAAAGGCACTTTTGTTATTTTATTTTCAAATGTGAAAAATAGTATAGATGATGATTTTAATAATGAGTTTCGAAAGATGGTAAGTGATTTATTAGAACGAAGGGGATGAGAAAATGGAACGTAAAAATGTATCAATAGGTTTCATCGGTATTGGTGTAATGGGAAAAAGTATGGTGCGTCATTTAATGCAAGACGGCTATCAAGTATATGTATATAATAGAACGAAAACGAAGACAGACTCTTTAGTGCAAGATGGTGCGAATTGGTGTGATACACCGAAAGAGTTAGTGAAGCAAGTTGATGTTGTAATGACTATGGTTGGATATCCACATGATGTAGAAGAAGTGTACTTTGGGATAGATGGGATTTTGGAGAATGCAAATGAAGATACGATAGCAATTGATTTCACGACATCTACACCAACATTGGCAAAACGTATTAATGAAACCGGTAAAAGTAAGAATGTATATACGTTAGATGCGCCTGTATCTGGAGGAGACGTTGGTGCGAAAGAAGCAAGGCTCGCAATTATGGTCGGTGGTGAAAAAGAAATATATGAAAAATGTTTACCGTTATTTGAAAAACTAGGAACAAACATTCAGTTGCAAGGACCAGCTGGAAGTGGACAACATACAAAAATGTGCAATCAAATTGCGATTGCTTCTAACATGATTGGAGTATGTGAAGCTGTTGCTTATGCAAAAAAAGCTGGACTAGATCCGGATAAAGTATTAGAAAGTATTTCAACGGGAGCAGCAGGTAGTTGGTCATTGAGTAACTTAGCTCCTCGAATGTTAAAGGGAGATTTTGAACCAGGGTTTTATGTAAAGCACTTTATGAAAGATATGAACATAGCTTTAGATGAGGCTGAAAAATTACAATTACCAGTACCAGGTTTAAGTTTGGCGAAGGAATTGTATGAAGAGTTAATAAAAGATGGGGAAGAGAATAGCGGAACACAAGTGTTATACAAAAAATACATAAAGGGGTAAATGAGATGGATCTTCAAAAATTTGATGAGATGATTGATGCTGTACAACGAGCAACTTGTATACAAATCAATGAAAAACAAAAAGAAGCTTTTAAACAAAAGTATGATTTTGAGCCGGAATTCGAATATGGAAGAGATGAGAAGGAGCATTATGTTATTCGAACTTCAAAAAAGATGTTAGAAGAAATGGAGTTTTATTTGGCATTGAAATATGATCAAGATGGAGTTGACCTTTATATGCAAGCAGAGATTGACGATATATGTCACGTATCTGTTAGCTATAGTGAAGATGTCCTACATTTACAGGAATTGTTTCAATTTCTAGAAGAAAATAAATAAAAGTCCTCATTTGAGGACTTTTATTTATTTTTAATTTTATAATTATAAGCTAGAAGCCCGGCGGCATCGTTCGATTGGGAATGGAATAACTTGTGCGATGTGATTAGGACCGAATTGTTTTGCACGAGCATGGCGTACTATATAAAATGCACACAGAATTGAAACAGGAATAGCACCGAATAAGCCAAAAAATAAAGCGCTTACACAAGATGCGACAAAACCTAAAACACCAACTTCCAACTCTTCCATAATAGCTCCTAGAATAACAGGAAGTGCTCCACACGTAACCCCTAGTATAAGTGCGATAAGTAAACTCATGATTATCCCCCTCTGTTTGCGATATTCTTTTCCTTTTATTTAATTTTAGTATATCATACACAAAACAGAATTTTCAGAAAAAATTCAAAAAAAGTTCAATAAATGTTCAAAAAGTGTTAAAAAATTTGCTTAAAAAATAGAAGGGGAGATTGTTTTGGAATAGAAGGACTCATATGTTTGAGAAAATAAAAAATCAGGCTTATTTCATTTTTTGAAATAAGCCTGTTCCATAGGAGGATGTATATATGTAGAGTGAATAAAAGGTTGGAAAAGGGGATCCAAGTCCTTTTATTCAACTAACTACCTTAATAAATTGGAACCCAGCCTTCAGTTGTAACAAAAATACGAATAGCTACAACTTGACGATCATCTTGCAAGGTAAAATAATGTCTTGCATTTTCAGGAACAGATATGAGATCGCCTGGCTCAAGTTCAACGTCAAAGAATTTCCCATCTTTTCCTTCAATAGCAAAGATGCCATGACCACTAATAATAAAGCGAACTTCATCATCGGTATGATGGTGTTCTTTTTGGAAATTAATTAATAATTCGTCAAGGTTAGGTGTGCTATTTGAAAGTGAAATTACATCATGTGCTTTATAACCTCGGCGCGCTGAAACATCAGCGATTTCTTTTGAAAACGCAGCTAATATTTCAGCCTTGTTTTCATCTGTTAACGAATAATTTTCATTTAAATGAGTAGGAAGCTTAGAAATATTCCATTTCTCATATAAAACGCCTTCCTCTTGTAGAAATTTAGATACTTCCACTTCATTTTCGATGCGAGTATTTACTTCATGAATACGAATTTGCGCCATTAGAAACGCCTCCTTGAATTGATAATAGTTTTATATGAAATTGGAATAAAAACTCATAAGCTTCTAACCTTTTCTTTGCATCAAAGCTATCTCGGCCCCATACGGTAATACCGTGGTTACGGATTAATACTGCTCCCGAATCTCCTTGTATATGCTTTCGGAAGTTTTCTCCAAGCGTTGGGATATGGGCATGGTTTTCGATAATAGGAATGTGAATTGTTGCACCTTCTTCCCAAATATCGAGAGCCTTAATAATTTCTTGATTTTGAAGGGTGACTGCATCACTATATAAATTTGTGATGACGTTATTATCAGTTGTATGAACATGAAGTACGCACCCAGCATTCGTATTGTTATAAATATGTGTATGCAATATTGTTTCTGCTGAAGGGCGTAATTCAGTCTCTAATACGGGAAGCCCTAGATGATCTACTAATAGAAAATCATCTGGAGTAGTTTTTGTTTTATCTTTACCACTTGCTGTAATAAGAAAAGTAAGTGGCTCATGACTAACCTTTATAGAAATATTACCACTCGTTGCTGGAAACCAATTTCGTGTTGTTAATTCTTTTTTTATCTCGCTTAAGTCATACCATTGACGAAAAAGTTGTTTCATGATTTCACCTCCAACAAATGTTTTAATTGGGTTTGAACATCGTGAAATGTTTCAAACGGTGTATAAGCAATATAATTCTCTTCACACTTTGTAATAAGGAAGTCGCGAGCAAATACTTTATCTGCTTGTTTCGCAGCTTGTAAATCAGTAATTGAATCTCCAATCACAATATGGAAGTCATTCGTATTACTTAATTTACGGATTAAAGATGATTTGCATAATCCGCAATGATTTTGACAATGATGATCACAAGGATGAGGCCACTTAACTGTAATGAATTCACTTGAAAAGTCTGTTTCATTACAGTAAATTTGCTCTTTTGGAATGATTCCTTGTAAGAGTGGATAGACGAAGAAATCCATTCCACCTGATATAACGTAAAAAGAAATGTTATTTTCATTTACAAATTGTATAAATTCATGAAAACCACTACGGATTTCAGCAGTTTCTATTAAAAATTGAATCATATCATCGTGTAGACTAGTAGGTATTAATTGAAATAATTGAGAAACACCTTCTTGAATAGACAGCTCTTGTGATAAAATTCTATTCTTTACTTCTTCGGCTTCTGATGGTGCGAATTTTTCCATAATGGACATAATGTTATCATTATTTGTAATCGTGCCATCGAAATCACAAAATACTTGAATACTCATAATTTCACCCCATGAGAAGGATTTCCCCATATTTGTAGTGCACTATGCAAATTTATGTCATCTACTTCATGGAGTGGTGTATTTTGCAAAGTAGCATTAATTGCAGTACGGAAAGCTTTACCGCCCCCTTGCGCCCCACTCGGATGTCCATGTATCCCGCCGCCAGCATTAATAACAACATCTTTACCGAAATCTCGTAGAATAAAGGGAACGAAACCAGGGTGAATACCAGCAGACGGAACAGAAAAACTCTTCTTGAAAAATGCATCGTCTTCAGTTAAATATTTTGAGATGGCAAGAGCCTCCTCTTTTTCTAGTGCAACACTTCCGTATGGAGATGGGAATAATGAAAAGTCAGCCCCGGCATAACGTAGTAGCTTTCCAAGTAATAATGGAAAGGAGACTCCATATAACTTGGATGCTGAATAAGCACCACTTACAGCAGGGTGTGCCATAATAGGAACTGGGATTTCATCATCTTCTGCAAGTGATTGTAGTACATCTAGTCCGTAAGCAAATACATTAAATAATAGAATATCTGCCCCAGCTTGCACTGCGCGTTTCGCATTTTCTTTTAAATCGAAAGTTCGTCCTGTTAAATTTACGGCATATAACGTTTTATGTCCGTATGTTTCATATACGGATTGTAAAACTTCTTTTCCAGATACAATGCGTTTCGTAAGTGGTGTTAATGTATTCTCAAATAATATTTCATCATCTTTTACTATATCTACACCACCAATTGCTTGATCGCGTAATTGCGTTTTTAAATACCCAATATTTCGTCCAATCATTCCTTTAAAAATACTCATTAAAAGGGGACGTTCATGCACTTGTAAAAGATTTCGAATACCATCTATCCCGAATTTTGGACCAGGGAAATATTGTTTTAACTCGTCTGAAAATGTTAAGTCGATTAATTTCACTTCACCATCAAGTGATAGCTTTCCGAATGTAGTTGTTAAAATTGCTGGTAAGTCCGGACTGAAGTTTAATAACGGATATTCGATTTTAATAATCCCGCGTTTAACTTTTTTACGTAAATACGAATTGGTATGTTCTTGTTCAGCTAGTTCCTCAACATGAATGACGTTGCCTTTATGCTGTTTTAATTGTTCTTGCAATAAGTGTGGCAAATGAGTCCAAGAACCAATTGTTAAACCGAGTGCAATTTGCTCGGCCTTTTTTTCTAAGTTATGTGAATCATCATGGATTAAATACGTTGCTATAATTTCGCTCATTGTTAAAACCTCCTAGTTAAATAAAAAAACCTCTCAGCTAAGGAGAGGTTTTTTTACAACCAGCTCCTTATCTGTCAGCATAATGCTGCGAGAATTAGCACCGTGTCTACAATTGTAGATCGGTTGCCGGGTTTCGTCGGGCTCGTCCCTCCACCTGCTCTTGATAAGAAGTATTTAGAAATGTTTAAATTTTTAAGATAACTGAATTTTGTCAGATATTTTTCATGTTGTCAATTACTTTTTGAAAAAATTTAATTTATCAATTCGATTAATGGCTTCTCGTAATCTATCTTCTGTATGCAAGAGACCAACACGGACATATCCTTCGCCATGTTCACCAAATCCAACACCAGGAGCAACTGCAACGTGTGCTTTTTCTAGTAAAATATCAGAAAATTGCTCAGATGTATATCCTTTCGGAACAGGAAGCCATGCAAAGAATGAGCCTGTTGGAATGTCTACATTCCAACCAATTGAGTGACAAGCTGAAACAAGAGCGTTTCTTCGAGATTCGTAACTATTTACAAGGTCTATTACGCAAGACTGTGAACTTAATAGTGCTTCGCGGGCAGCATCTTGAACTGCACCAAAAATACTAACATACATATGATCTTGTAATAAGTTAATTGTCTCAATCACACTTTCATTCCCCACAGCGAAAGCGATGCGCCATCCAGCCATATTGAAAGTTTTCGATAGAGTGTAAATTTCAATACCTGTATCTTTAGCACCGTCTGCTTGCAAGAAACTAACAGGTTTTTGACCATCGAATCCAATAGCACCGTAAGCAAAATCATGAACGACTAATATATTATGTTCATTAGCAAAATGAATGGTTTCATCAAAGAAATCTTTTGATGCAGTAGCACCGGTAGGATTATTTGGATAGTTTAAAAACATTAATTTTGCACGCTCGGCAATAGAGTCATCGATTTTCGTATAATCTGGTAAAAAATTCTTTTCTGCAATAAGCGGCATTGTTTCAAATTGTGCTTTAGCTAAAGCAACTCCTGATAAATAATCTGGATAGCCTGGATCTGGAACGAGAATAGTATCACCAGGGTTTGTAAAACAAACTGGTAATTCTACTAATCCAGCTTTTCCACCAAACAAAATAGCAACTTCTGTTTTGGGATTTACTACTACATCATATTCGCGTTGATAGAATGTTGCCACGGCTTCTTTTAAACTTTCGTGTCCGCGAAATGGCGGATATTTATGATGAATGGCCTTTTCAGCAGCGTCTTGTAAAGCTTTTACGATATGCTGCGGTGTTGGTTGATCTGGATTACCTTGTCCTAGATTAATAACATCGTGACCTGCTGCAACGACTTTGTTAACTTTTGCAACAAGTGAAGCGAAAAATTGTGTTGGCAATGATGTTACTATCTCAGAAGGTTGAAATAATTTCATACTTTCCACCTCTTTTGAAAGTTGTTACAATTCTAGTGACAAATGATATAATCTTTCCAGTATTTTGTAAAGAAAAAATTAAGAATGGGGCTGACAAAATGAAAGTCGCATGTATTCAAATGGATATTGTCTTTGGAGATGTAGAAAAAAATATTGAGAATGCTAAAAATAAAATAAGTGAAGCGATGAAAGAAAGACCAGATGTTATTGTCTTACCAGAACTGTGGACAACAGGATATGATTTAACGAGGCTTACTGAAATTGCAGATAGGGATGGATTGCAAACGAAAGAAAAGCTGAAAGAATGGTCGAAGCAATATGGTGTACATATTGTCGGTGGGTCTATAGCGAAGCAAACAGAGCAAGGTGTTACAAATACAATGTATGTTGTAACTAATAAAGGAGAACTAATTAATGAATATAGTAAAGTGCACTTATTTCAGCTTATGGATGAACATAAATATTTAATCGCTGGAAATAGTACAGGTGAATTTAAGCTAGATGATGTAGAGTGCGCCGGCACAATCTGTTATGATATTCGTTTTCCAGAGTGGATGCGCGTTCATACTGCTAAAGGTGCAAAAGTTTTATTTGTTGTAGCAGAATGGCCATTGGTTCGTTTAGCTCATTGGCGTTTGTTATTGCAAGCAAGAGCAGTTGAAAATCAGTGTTATGTTGTTGCCTGTAATAGGGCAGGGAAGGATCCGAATAATGAGTTTGCCGGTCATTCTTTAATTGTCGATCCTTGGGGCAAAGTTGTTGTAGAAGCGAATGAAGAAGAATCAATTTTATTTGGAGAGCTTCATTTTGAGAAAATTAAAGAAGTACGCAAAGGAATTCCAGTTTTTGCAGATCGTCGTCCAGAATTATACAAATAAAATGTTGACAAGGGATTTTTATTCTTGGTATAGTCTTCAACATAAAGTTAAAAATTCAAAAAATTATACAACTCTTATCAAGAGCAGGTGGAGGGATTTGGCCCGATGAAGCCCAGCAACCGACCGTAATACCATTGTGAAATGGGGCGTTTATTTACGCCAAAAGGCACGGTGCTAATTCCAGCAGAAAGTAAACCTTTCTGGCAGATAAGAGGGGAGAAGATAAACTTCAAACCTCTTTCTTTGTGGAAAGAGGTTTTTCTACGTCAGAAAAACCTCTGAATTTAAAAAAGGGGGAGAAGACGATGGGATATTATTCATTAACTGAAACGACAGCTATACAATATGCGAAAGAACACGGTTATTTTGAAAAGAAAGCAAATGTAGTTTGTCATGAAATTGGAGATGGAAATTTAAATTACGTGTTCAAATTAGATGATGGAGAGAAGTCTATTATAATAAAACAAGCACTGCCATATGCGAAAGTAGTTGGTGAGAGCTGGCCACTGTCTATAAAAAGAGCGACGATTGAAAGTAAAGCATTACAAATTTTTGCGAAGTATGTGCCGGAATATGTGCCGGGAGTGTACAGTCATGATGAAGAGTTAGCGGTAACAGTCATAGAAGATCTATCAAGGCTAACAATTGCAAGAAAAGGATTAATAGATGGAGAGGAGTACCCACTTTTATCTCAACATATTGGTCGTTTTCTAGCACATGTTTTGTTTTATACTTCAGATTTCGGGTTAGAGTCAGAAGAGAAAAGGGTACTAGAAGGTGCATTTGTAAACCCAGACCTTTGTAAGATTACAGAAGATTTAGTGTTTACAGATCCGTTCGGTCATTACGATACGAATGATTATGAGCCGGAGTTACAACTAGCGGTGGATGAATTGTGGAGTGACAAAACTTTAAAGTTAAAAGTCGCGCAATATAAATATAAATTTTTAACGAGAAAAGAAGCGCTTATTCACGGTGATTTACATACTGGTAGTATTTTTTCATCACCTTCTGAAACGAAAGTGATTGATCCGGAATTTGCAACATATGGCCCATTTGGATTTGATCTTGGTCAATTTATTGCAAATCTATTATTAAATGCTCTATCCAGAGAAGAAGAACAGAGAAGTTTGCTATTTTTCCATATTGAGAAGACGTGGAGTTATTTTGTAGAAACTTTTACGAAGTTATGGATTGGAGAAGGTGTAGAAGCATATACGAAAGAGAAACAATGGTTGCCGATTATTTTGCAAAATATTTTTAAGGATGCCGTTGGATTTGCTGGATGTGAGCTTATCCGTAGAACAATTGGCTTAGCGCATGTAGCTGATTTAGATGAAATAGCAAATAAAGAAACGAGAATTCAAGCTAAGAAACAAGCGCTATCCTTAGGTAAAGAACTAATAAAATATGAATCTAAGAGCGCTGATATTCAACTGTTCCGAACACTATTTCAACAGACAGTTCCAGGAGGTATAAAAGCATGAGTACAATTGTTACTGTTCCGAGGTCTGTCAGTTGGAAAGGTGATGCCATTGCAGTATTAAATCAAACAAAGTTGCCGCATAGCACAGAATACAAAACATTAACGACGATTGAAGAGGTATGGAAAAGTATTGTCATGCTAGAAGTACGAGGAGCACCTGCAATTGGAATTGTAGCTGCATTTGGCTTGGCGCTTGCATCAAAAAAATATAACACTGTACATATTGAAGAATTTCAAAAGAAGTTTAATAGAGATTGTAATTATTTAGGAACGTCACGCCCGACAGCAGTCAATTTATTTTGGGCAATCGATCGTATGAGAGAATCGATTCGAGAAATTACTACAATAAAAGAAGCACAAAAAATATTAGAAGAAGAAGCGCTTCTCATTCAGCAAGAAGATGAAGCGGTATGCCGGCGTATTGGAGAACATGCATTAACATGCTTTAAAGAAGGTGATAACATTTTAACAATTTGTAACGCTGGAAGTATTGCAACTGCTAGATATGGCACTGCATTAGCACCGTTTTATATTGGGAAAGAAAAGGGTGTACGTTTACATGCGTATGCGTGTGAAACGAGACCGGTTTTACAAGGCGGGCGTTTAACGACCTGGGAATTAAAACAGGCAAATATTGATGTAACACTTATTACCGATAATACGGCAGCTCATGCTATTCAAACGAAAGAAATAAACGCGATTATAGTAGGAGCGGACCGAATTGTCGCAAATGGAGATACAGCAAATAAAATTGGAACAATGAATTTAGCTATATTAGCAAAGTATTTCGATATTCCATTTTACGTTGCAGCTCCGTTATCTACGTTTGATATTACGAAACAAACAGGTACAGAAATTGTTATTGAAGAAAGAGATGAAACCGAAGTTACGAAAATTTTTGGAAAACAAGTGGCGCCAATTGGAACTGATGTTTATAATCCTGCATTTGACGTAACACCGAATGAATTAATTACAGGTATTATTACTGAAAAAGGCATCATACGTGGAGATTATAAACGGGAAATTGCATTATTATTTGAAAGACAAGCTAATACATAATAGCTTGTTTTTTTATGCCTAAATGTATTTCGCACTCTTATTTATATAATGAAAGGGGGAGAGAAAGATGGAAGAGTGGATCAGGATGATAGGTAATGTAGGGTTTCCGATTGTTGTAACATTATATTTACTCCATCGTATTGAAAGTAAATTAGATGGGGTAATTGTTGCAATCGAGAAACTCCCTAAACAATTACTAAAGTAGGAAGGTCCTAGCGATAGAAAGTAAAATAAAGTTTGCTCTTCGTGAGCAAACTTTATTTTTATTGAGCAGTATAGCCACCATCAATAACAACTGCTTGACCAGTTATACCCTTTGCTTTTTCGCTCGCTAAAAACATAGCATAATCAGAGATTTCTTGTACTTGTAATAAGCGTTTTTGTGGTACAAGTGGATAAATAACATCCTCTAAAACATTTTCAAGTGGTACGTTTCGTGTAGTAGCTAAATCTTGTAGTTGATTACGTACAAGAGGGGTATCGACATAACCAGGACAAAGCGCATTAACGGTAATTCCGTGAGTAGCGCCTTCTAAAGCGGCAACTTTTGTTAATCCAATTACGCCATGTTTCGCGCTATTGTAGGCGGATTTCCCTGCAAATCCAACGAGGCCATTAATGGAAGCGACATTAATAATTCGGCCATACTTTTGTTTTTTCATAATCGGGAAGGCATGCTTAATTGCGATAAAAGGAGCGATTTGCATAATTTTAATAAGTAGTTCGAACTTTTCAGTTGGAAAATCTTCAATTGGTGACACGTGCTGCATTCCTGCGTTGTTAATTAATATATGTAATGAACCGAAATGCGTAACGGTTTGAGAAATTGCAGCGGTAATTTCTTCTTCAGATGTAACATCACATTTTAAACCGATAGCTTGATAGCCTTCTTTTTGTAATTTTTCAGCAGCTTCTTTTGCACGTTCTTCAAGACGATCGGTAATCACAACTTTTGCACCTTCTTTTGCAAAAGCGTTTCCCATTTCATAACCAATACCGCTTGCAGCACCTGTTAAAAAGACAACTCGATTTGTAACCATGGTGAAAAACATCCCTTCGTAATAAAGTTCTCATATTGCTCTATTTAGAGAGTTGATAATAAAAATCCTGCAAAGATTTGGAAAAATATTGTTAGCTATCTTGTTTTGCAAAATAGTTCCTGCTATACTATTTTTTAAAGCAAGATACTTACGCTTATCTATCTTGTAAAACAAGATAGTGGGAGGATTTCAATTATGTCGACAAGTCAAATGCTGAAAGGGATTTTAGAAGGATGCTTACTTGCTATTATTTCTGAAGGTGAAATATACGGTTATGAAATGAGTGAAAAGCTAGCGAAGTATGGCTTTACAATGGCGAGTGAGGGAAGTATTTATCCGTTATTAATACGAATGCAAAAGGAAGGATTAATAACAAGTGTAATGAAGGAATCTCCATCTGGTCCAAAGCGGAAATATTATACATTAACAGAAAAAGGCGAGGAAGCACTTCATGAATTTATGGATCGCTGGGAAGCGATGCAAAGTAGTGTAGAGCGTCTGCTTGAGGGGAAGGGGAGAAAAAAATAATGTTATCAAGTGAAGCACGAAAGTTTTTATTAGATATGAGATTATTTTTAGTGGCAAAGAGTGTGAAAGAAAGCGATATTGAAAATTTTATAGAAGATGCGGAACTCCATTTAATTGAGGGTGAGAGTGATGGGAAAAGTGTAGAAGATATTTTCGGAAGCTCACCGCAAGAATATGCAAATGAACTTGTAAAAGTAATGGAAAAGGATAGACAAGAAACGTGGAAGCAAATTGGCTTTACAGTAATGAATATCGTATCGTTTTGGATTATTGCTTCTATCTTAATAGTGAATAACGGAATGTTACAGATTTCACTTATTCAGTGCATTGGCTATAGCTTTACATTGATCGTAGCTGTAATAAGTCCTAATTTTCTACTTCGTAAAATGACCTTCGTAACAAGTTTTACAAAAACATGGTTTGCTATGTGGTCTTTAGTCATGATTGTACCAATGTTTCTAATAGGGGCTGTAACGATATTAGATGTGATATATCCTACAAAAATGTTTATATTCACTCAAACGCAAAGCTATATATTAGCTGGAGGTATATTTATCATCACAGTAGCGATAAATATATATTTTGAAGGATGGTTTAAAAACTTATATTTAATTATTCCGCTTTCTATTATGTTAGTGTTTCAAACATTTACATCGGAAGACCTCGTGCCAATGTTATTTCAAATTATATGTTTATACGGAAGTTTGTTTATTTTAATTTTCCTTGAAATTATGATGAAGATGAATAGAAGAGAAGCTGTTTAATAAGGAAGGGGCTATAATGAAGGTTTCTAAAGAAGGAGAAAAGTTTTTAATTGATACGAAAGTGTATTTAATAACGAAGGGAATTAAAGAAGAAGATGTGGACGCTTTTTTAGAAGATGCAGAACTTCATTTAATAGAAGGTGAGAAAAAGGGAAAGATTGTAAAGGATATATTTGGTGATTCGCCAAAAGAGTATGCAGAAGAATTGGCGAAAGAGATGGAGAAGGATAAAGGCGGAAATGTAAAGACTATTTTAGGAATGATAATTGGAATAGGTGGATATTGGTTACTTACAAATATTTTATTTGAAAGCCCAAATCATGAATTTACATTAACGAATGTACAATTGATTGGATACCCAATTGTTTTAATGATTACGATTGTAGGAATTGTATTTGCTTTTAGAATGTCATCATTTAAGAGCAAAATAAAAGAATTTGGCATTATTTATGTAGCATCTTTGCTACCAATTCTATTACTAGTATTGTTAATGTTTATGAATAAATGGTATGGGACACCTGTATTGCAATTAACGACTATGCAAAGTTATATACTAGCTGGAATTGTTTTATTAGTGCTGTTAATTAGTGAAGCGTACATACTTGGATGGATTGGAATATTAGCTGTTATCGTACCGTTATTCATTATGTTTGTATTTAAAGGATTAGGAGAGAAAAATCCATACTGGGGAATGTTAGAATCTTTACTTCTGTACGGAAGTTTATATGTATTAATGAGATGGTCTTTAAAAATTGAAGAGAGAAAAAGTGTAAGCTAGTAGTTTGGAAGGAGGGAATGCGATGCTTTCTCATGAGTCACGAGATTTCCTTGCAAATACAGGTACTTATTTAACAGCAAAGGGGATAAGTGAAAAAGATATTGAATCATTTTTAGAAGATGCAGAATTGCATTTAACTGAAGGTGAAAAAAGGGGCAAGAGTGTAGAGGATATGTTTGGTGATTCACCAAAGGAATATGCAAATCAACTTGTAAAAGAAATGCAAGTTGATTATAAACGGAATCTAGGATGGCTAGCTACAGCTATTATGAGCATATTATGCTATTGGACTGTTCCAGATCTTTTATTTCGAAATTTAAATGAACCTTATACCATTTCTTTAATAGGGTTGATTGGATATCCGGTTATTTTAGTGTTAATGATTATGGGAGGAATTTTATTTTTAAGAGGTGCTAGTTTTCAAAGGAGTATGTTGAAAAAGAGCTTACTGCTATTTGGAGCAGTAATACTTACTTATTTACCAGTATTAATAATGTTCTTAAAAGATTGGTATAGTTTTCCTTTCTATGAAGTCCCTCAATTAGGAAGATATTTAATTGGAGGAGTTATACTAGTAATAACAACGATTGTAAATGTTCGGTCTCTTGGTTGGATTGGTTTGTTTGTGTTAGGAATTCCAATTTTTATGATAGTTATGGTTGAACAACTAGTAAGAGTATTTTTCTAATTAGAAGCTCTAGAGATGAAAGAAGAGGATGAGTATATATGTAAATCATACTAATATGTATATTAACTATTATGTTTCTAGGATTAATGACTTTAGGAATTTATACTGCTTTCACCAAAAGAGTATAATGAATATTTTAAACATCACGATATATTTTGCTCTTCAGTTTACTAGGAAAGTGGCTGCTCTGGATATACTATAAATTATTTCCAAAGAAATACTATATTTTGATTTTTAGAGAGAGTGCGTTTAGTTGTATATTGTATCCTTTGCAGCCGGGATTTGGTTTGTAGATTGGAATAAATTGTTTTAAACAGTAACAGGACAGTTACTGTTTTTTTCTTTGTAATAAAGAGCTTTGTAAAGAGAGTTCTTTTTGTTCGTTTGTTAATAAGGAATGAATATGGACGTTTTCAGGACGAGGTACGATAGGGTACATAAGATTTGATGGAGACGGATGGTGCTCCGATCCAGTTAGGGAATGAGGATCTGCGTGAGTAAGTTTTCCGTGAACACGTCTTGTAAATAAAATATGACCGATTTCGTGAGCGAGCGTATATATATTTTTCATGGGAGCAGCTGAATTTGTTAAAACGATATAACCAGTAAGTTGCTGTTGTTTTGCTAAAGAGTAAGCGCAGGCAATTACGGCTGTTTCTTTGAAATAATCACTGCCAATATAACAAATGTAAAGGTCGCATTCAGGAGCTTCATTTACACATGTTTGGAAAAAGGCTGCTAATTTTTCCTGACTTTGAATAGAATTTTTATAACTAATTTCACGGTCAGAAAAACGGAAAAGTTCATTTAAAATAATTACGTCTGTAATTTGAAATGTAATCGGGTGCCAAATTGATTCTGCTACTGCTAAATCTTTTGCGATACGGTCATCAGAAATATCGGCGCCTGGAGTAATGCAAATACATATATTGACGTATGGATCCATAAGGAACACCTCAACTGAAAAAATTCTTCTTATAATATATGTGGAAAAAAGCTCCTATGTATGGATAAACGCCTTGTTTATTACAAGTCGAAAAAATTTCATAGTTCTATAACGTAGTGTGATCCTCTTTTTGATATAGTAAAGAAAAGGGGGAGAATATATGTATACATTAAAAATCGTTTCAGACAGAGAAGCTCTTTATCAATTTGCAAGTTATGTAAGAGTTGTGCAAGGGGTGGAAGATGTATATGTAGAGGTGGGAGAACCTTTATATGAACATCCATTAATGAAGTTTTATGTACATATTAAGCTGGGGGAAACATATGAGCAACATAAAGCGTTACAAGAAATAGCAAGATTAGTAGAATTAGGGCGTTTTACATACGTTCATTATCGTAATGATGAAATTGAAGAAGCTTTTGAAGCTGTGAAATATGAAAGTTTTAAGAAATAAAAATGGAAAAAGGGAAGCGAAAGCTTCCTTTTTTTTCTTGGAAATTACATCAACAAAAGGAGAAAAATTTTGTTATGATAAGGGAGGGTGAGGAAAGGAGAATTTACATATTGGGGTATATTGAAGAGTTACGCAAAGTCGTTGGGACAAGACCACTTATTCTTGTTGGATCAGCAATAATTATACTAAATGATAATCAAGAAGTATTGCTTCAATATCGTTCAGATACATATGATTGGGGTGTACCTGGCGGAGCGATGGAACTAGGAGAAACGACGGAAGAAACTGCTCGCCGAGAATTATTCGAGGAGACGGGATTAACTGCAAAAATCATGCAATTTCTAGGTGTCTTATCAGGAAAGGAAGTATATTTCCGTTACCCTAATGGGGATGAAATTTTTAATGTTATTCATCTGTATCAGGGGCATAATGTGAGTGGAGAATTAAGGCTTGATCATGAGGGATTGAAGCTTCAATATTTTCCGGTAGATAAGTTACCAAAATTAAATGAAACGACAGAGAAAATTTTACAAAAATTTTTATATGCATTAACAGAATAGAAGGTTAATTCCTTCTATTTTTATTATATTAAATATTTTGATTTTTTAGTATGTTTATAGTATGATAGATGTAGACATACATCTTATGGAATTTCACCTAAAAACTGACTAGGGTACATAAGAGAGGGGCAAGTGCAAAATGCATAATGTTGTTATTACAGCTGCAGTTCGTTCGCCAATTGGAACTTTTGGAGGAGCGCTAAAAAATGTAACGCCAGTAGAATTAGCGGTTCCTGTACTTCAGGAAGCTGTAAAACGAGGCGGGGTAGAACCACACGAAGTTGATGAAGTAATTTTAGGTCATTGTATTCAAAGAACTGATGAAGCAAATACTGCAAGAACAGCTGCATTAGCGGCAGGATTTCCTGACACAGTTACGGGGTATACAATCCAACGCCAATGTTCTTCAGGTATGCAAGCAATTATGTCAGCTGCAATGCAAATTCAATTAGGTGTAAGTGATGTTGTAATTGCAGGTGGAGTAGAAGCAATGAGTTCAAGCCCTTATGCATTAAAACAGCACCGCTGGGGACAACGTCTACAGCACGGAGAAATTCGTGATACGGTGTGGGAAGTACTAGAAGATCCGATTCACCATATTATGATGGGTGAAACTGCGGAAAACTTAGTTGACCAATATGAAATTACAAGAGAGGAACAAGATGAAGTTGCGCTTCGCAGTCATACATTGGCACTGCAAGCAATCGAGTCTGGATATTTTGACGAGCAAATTGTTCCTATTACGATAAAAGAACGTAGAAAAGAAATAGTATTTTCGAAGGATGAACATCCACGTGCAGATATTACAGCGGAAAAATTAGCAGGATTAAAACCAGCTTTCCGTAAAGATGGATCTGTAACGGCAGGGAATGCATCTGGCCTTAATGATGGAAGTGCGGTTCTAGTATTAATGAGCGAAGAAAAAGCGAAAGAAAAAGGCTTACAGCCGTTAGCTAGAATTGTTGGATATTCAGTAGCTGGGGTAGATCCGAAAATTATGGGTATTGGACCAGCACCAGCAATTCGTAAAGGGTTAGAAAAAGTAGATTGGTCATTAGAAGATGCTGATTTACTGGAAATTAATGAAGCTTTCGCGGCTCAATACCTAGCTGTAGAGAAAGAATTAGGTTTAGACCGTGAAAAAGTGAATGTAAACGGTAGCGGTGTAGGACTTGGACATCCAATCGGTTGTACAGGAGCTCGTATTACGGTAAGTTTAATTCATGAATTGAAGAGACGCGGTTTAGAAAAAGGAATTGCCTCTCTATGCGTCGGTGGCGGTATTGGGGTAGCATTATTTATAGAAGCACTATAAAAAAGAAGCAGCAATCGCTGCTTCTTTTTTATTAAGAATCAAATAAATGATGAAATAATCGATCACGATTTTCAAAGAAAAGTTTTGTCGTTTGGTAATGCTCGGTTTCTTCTAATGTGGATTCATGAATCCCTTCTTGTGTTAAAGAATATATAGTGGATTCAGGATAAGCCATTAAAATAGGAGAATGCGTCGCGATAACAAATTGTGAACCTTGTTCCGCTAGTTCGTGCATTCGAATAAGCATGGAAAGTTGCCTCATTGGTGATAGAGCGGCCTCAGGCTCATCTAAAATGTATAAACCTTGTCCTGAAAAACGATTCATAAATAAGGAAAAGAATGATTCGCCGTGTGATTGTTTGTGTAGTGAGATACCACCATATGAGTCAATAACTGGATTCCCGCGTGCTTCTAGATCAGCATCCATCTCATCAATATAAGAAGCAACGTTATAAAATGATTCAGCGCGAAGAAAGAAACCGTCGTTTGGTGTATTGAAACTTTTAGAAATTCGAAGGTATTCATGTAAAGATGAATGTGAATCGTTTGTACTAAAGCGGAAATTCTTCGTTCCACCTTCTGCATTAAATCCTAAAGCGATTGCAATTGCTTCGAGTAATGTTGATTTTCCCGTTCCGTTTTCTCCAATAATGAATGTTACATTTGGGTGGAAGGCAAGTGATTGTAAAGTTCGGATAGCGGGTAGACAGTAAGGATATGCAGAAAAACTAGGGATATTTTCTTTTTTTAATGTGACATTTTTTAAAAAGGGTACGTCAATCAATATATAAACCTCAATTCATAACGGATTTTGATTCTAAAAAAGCAGCAAATACAAGAGTAAGGCAACTTGCAAATAGTATTGTATATTGAAGTGCGCCAAAGCCAAGACCTTCCCAGCCGAAAGTCATTCTCTTCCATATGAAAATAAAAAGAACGCTTATAAAGCCAACGAGAGCAGGCATATATTTTATAATTTTTAAGTGCTTCCACAGAAAAAAGCTGATGTATGTAAGTACAAAGAAGATAAGCAGAATGAGAAAAAAGGCAAGTGTTAATGAAACGTGAACCTCTCCTTATTTTCTGAATATTTTATGTGGATTATAACATGTAAACTATCATATTCCAATGTGAAAATAAATATTGCATCAAGATCAATTCTCTCGTTATGATAGATGGTATTCTATTGAAGATATGAAAAGGAGTTCAAACATGCCGTTTACATTTGCGCATCCAGCAGCAATTCTTCCTTTGGTGAAAAAGCGTTCTCAATATATTTCAGTAACGGCTCTTATATTAGGGAGTATGGCGCCTGATTTTGAATATTTTTTATACTTTAGACCGTATGGTGTTATTGGTCATACAGGGCTTGGGTTCTTATATTTAAATTTACCGCTTGTATTTCTACTCGCATACATATATCATTACATTTTAAAAAAGCCGTTTATAACACATTTACCTAAACCGTTTGCTGGCTATTTTGCATATGCAGTAGATGAGCGGTGGGGGCTTCATACATGGAAGGATTTCTTTGTATTTTGCTATTCTGCTTTATTTGGTATGCTCACGCATGTCGTTTGGGATGCATTTACTCATAATACAGGCTATTTTGTTACGAAGATACTATTGTTACAAAGAGGATTACATAGTATTCCAGTGTATAAATATATGCAACATGGGAGTACATGTGTTGGTTTCTTATTACTATTATACGTACTATGGAAGTATAAAGATGAAACAGGGAAAGATATTATGATAGCTTCAGAAAAAAGGGAGTATTGGGTTTCGGCAATAATTGTGGCAGCTCTTATATTTATCGTTCACGCGTTCGTAGATCCCTATTTTCATATTTTCCAAATAGGAGGTATAATAGTATCTGGACTGACAAGTTCGTTTTGTGGACTTCTCATTGTTTCTATAGTTTACAAAGCAAAGGACTAATTTACATTAATGAATGATAGTGTTAGGAGAAATTATATGATGAAAGCATGGAAAAGTATTTTTGTTTTATGTAGTTTTCTTCTTATGTTAAGTGGTTGCTTCCATCAAGAAGAAAAGAAAGCTGAACCGAAGAAGAAAGAATCTATTCCTGAAACAAAAGAATATGGTGGGCGTGAGCTGAAAAAAGTAGGACAAAAAGTGAAAGAAACAGGGTGGGGTACTTTTAAGTTAGACCAGATTCAATCTGTGAATCAAACATTTGAAGTAGCACCAATGAAAATTCACATGCAAGATGTGAAAGTAATCTCTTTATCGCAGATGAGTAAAGATGCAAAAAATACATTAAAAGTATATACGGCATTAACTCCTGAAGAAGTAAAGCGTAGATTAGGAGATAAAGTAAGTCAAGAAGATGCGGAGTTATATGCATCGATCAGTGGTACAGAAATTAGTGATACGATTCGTTACGTTGAAATTACATATAAGGTGGAAAATACCGGGAATAAAAATATGCAATTTTTCTCTATGAATGATGTTACGATTAATGATAAGCAACACTTTAAAGTAGCAACTCAAAACTTTTTATATGATGAAGATACGCTCATTGGTACAAAAAATGTATCAAGAGAAGACTATAAGCCTGGTGAAACAAGAGATGGTATTATCGGCTTAATACTTGATGATGGAAAAGAAAAGGTAAAGAATATTAAGTTTACAACAGATAATGTAGTTGCAGCAGATGCAGAAACGCAAGATGTTGTAAAAGAGGCACAAACTTTTAATATCTCACTTTCTGAGTAGGGGATTTTTAAAAACATATAAGAAAAAACAGTCAGCGCTAAAAATATTATGCTGACTGTTTTTGCTGTTCTTTTATGTATGAATCTACATTTTGAAAAGGTACCTTAATTTTAAACGCATCTTTTTGTTCATTAAATTGCTTTTCATTATAAGGGCCAAAACGTTTATTATGCTTTACGTCAATAATCCAATAATGCTCACTTTTTTTATTTGCAATTGCTCCGTCAGGGTTATTCGGATCTGACTTTTCCTCAATTTGTTTTGCAATAATGTATTTATCATCCCAAGCAATGTCTGTAATTTTTGCAGGAATGTATTGTGTGGCATATACAGCATCTTGCGATGGGAAAAGTTCAAATGCATTTCCAGAAGTACGTATGAGTTCGTATTCATCGTTAATCGTATAAGTTATATGATTTGTATTTCCAGCACAACCGGCTAATAGGAATGCGACGAATAGGATTATCCATTTTTTCAATATGGGAACCTCCTTTACAATGCTGTTGTAACACATTGTACAAGAAAAGTAAGAGAAACGCTAGTTTACAATGTTTTTTAGAAGTGGTACGATGAGACGGGTAAAGAAGGATATGAAGGAGTCGACATAAAATGAAGTTAAAGATGCATCGTCCAGCGCTTGTAATGAATCGCATAGGTGCTTCCCTAATTGATATGTTTTTAATCTCGGTTATGTATGGTGCAGTAGTAGCTATTATGACCGGAAATTATAGTGCTATTTTTAATCGCTTTAATATTAGTTTTGGTGATTATAGATATGATCTCGCAGTAGTTTTTATATTAATGGCGATATATTTTATTTTGGTACCCTTTATTTGGAACGGTGTTACACTTGGTAAAAAGGTAACGAGAATAAAATTAATTTCATTGAAGAGTGAAAAGTTAACATTACAAACATTAATTATACGATTTTTTGTATTGTTATTACCGAACATATTGCTACTTGGACTTCCGATATTATGTAACGTATATATGATGTTATTCCGCAAAGATAATTGTGGTTTTCAAGATTTAATTACAAAAACAAAAGTGATAAGTCTTGTATAATAAAACAGAGACCTTTTTATACATAAAATAAGAAGGTCTTTTTTTATCCCGCTTTAATGGGCAGTAAGACCCCCACCTCAAAATTCAGCGAAAGCAAAGAAGTTAGGTGGGGGATCAACTGCCCATAAAAGTCCGATTGGTTCAACTAATAATCAGTGGGGGATGAAGAAAACCCCCACTGATTAAAGTTTCACTTTATACAAATATATTTTAAAGGATATATAATAAGAAAAAGTTAATCCATATCATTTTTGATTTTAATAGATTGAAAATTAAGAAAATGTTATAATAATTAAAATAATATCTTTATATAATAAGGGGGAAATTGAAATGACTGGAGGTAGCGTAATCTTTTGGGGGATTTTAATTTTCATCGGTTTAGTTTTCGATCAGCGTAATAGTAAGAAAAAAGAAGAAGTAAAAAAGTAATCGCTTACAAATAAATAAGCAACTTTTCTTGCTTGCAGACTAATCTCATAAAGGAGTATACTGAATGACGGTAAGACTTATAGAAGGGGTAATGAAAATGAAGCTTGCAGGAAAAGTTGCTATCGTAACTGGCGGTGGCATCGGTATTGGACGTAATACAGCTCTTTTGTTGGCTAAACAAGGCGCAAAAGTAATTGTGACGGACATTGATCAAGAAAGTGGACAAGCAACAGTGGAGGAAATTACGAATCTAGGCGGAGAAGCACTTTTTGTATCCTATGATATGGGAAAGCAAGGAGATTGGCAACGCGTTATCAGTATTACTTTGAATGCATTTAGTCGCATTGATATGCTTTTTCAAAATGCTGGTTTATATAAAATAGATTCTATTTTTTCTCGCCAACAAGAGAACGATTCCAATGTACTTTGTATTAATGACGTTTGGATAGAGATAAAACAATTAACGTCATCTTTTATGAAACAGCAAGAAGAAGTGGTGCTGAGTGACTTACCGATTTCCGGCATCATTGGCACGAAAGGACAATCATTTCATACAGTAGAAGCCCTCGTATAATAATGAAAACCGCCCTCAAAATATGTGGACGGTTTTTTTGTATGTTATATAGGAAAAAACTTTTTAACGAATACGTTGTTCAGTTTGACTGTCAAAGAAATGCGCTTTATTCATATCAAATGCTAGTTTAATTTGGTCACCAGGAGAAAATGTATGTCTTGCATCAACACGTGCTGCAAAATCTTGATCTCCAAGTTTCATATATAAAATAGATTCAGCACCTAGTAACTCAGCAACTTCGATTTTTGTTGTGAAGGCAGTAGATTGTGAAGCTTCTAAAAATAATAGTTCATCATGAATGTCTTCAGGACGAATACCTAAAACAATTTCCTTATTTACATAGCCTTGTTCACGTAACATCTTCATTTTTCCTTCAGTTACTTTAACTTTTAATGAATTATCTATAACGAAATCGGTTTCAGTTAATTTACCACGGAAGAAATTCATCGCTGGAGAGCCAATAAATCCACCAACGAAAATATTTTCAGGTGTTTCATATACTTCTTTTGGAGTTCCGATTTGTTGAATCTTGCCGTCTTTCATAACAACGAGACGTGAAGCCATTGTCATTGCTTCTGTTTGATCATGCGTTACGTAAATTGTTGTCGTTCCAAGACGGTGGTGTAATTTAGATATTTCTGAGCGCATTGCAACACGTAATTTAGCGTCTAAGTTGGATAAAGGCTCATCCATTAAGAAAACTTTCGCGTCTCGAACAATTGCTCTACCTAATGCAACACGTTGACGTTGTCCACCAGATAACGCTTTCGGTTTTCTATTTAAATATTGTTCCAGTCCTAAAATCTTTGCTGCGTCTGTCACACGACGGTCGATTTCATCTTTTGGTATTTTTCTAAGTTTTAATCCAAATGCCATATTATCATACACACTCATATGTGGATATAAAGCATAGTTTTGGAAGACCATTGCGATATCGCGATCTTTTGGAGGGACATCATTCATTAGCTTACCATCAATTGAAAACGCTCCTTTTGAAATATCTTCAAGTCCAGCCACCATTCGTAATGTTGTAGATTTTCCGCATCCAGAAGGACCGACAAATACGATAAACTCTTTATCTTGAATGTGTAAATTAAAATCTGTTACAGCTGTTACGTTATTATCATATATTTTATAAATGTTTTCTAATTTCAATTCTGCCATGGTATTGCCCCCTAGAAAAAATTATGCAAACGTTTTCTTTGAATTTATTATAAACTAATAGATTCAAAAAATAAACAAAAAAATAAAACGTTTTCATTTATTAGAGTAATACTAGTAATTTTCGTATGTTTTCCTAGAAAAATAAGAATAAAATTTGTAAGCGCTATTTTAAATTAAGATAGAATCTGTTATCATTCATTAATGAAAACGTTTGCGCCTTAAAAAATAGAAAATCGAATTATTAATGAAATGGGGTAGCATAATGGAAAAACAGTGGTGGAAAGAAAGTGTAGTATATCAAATTTATCCTCGTAGCTTTATGGATAGTAACGGTGATGGTATTGGGGATCTTCGCGGTATTATTTCAAAGCTAGATTACTTAAAAGAATTAGGGATTGATGTCATTTGGTTATCGCCAGTCTATGAATCTCCAAATGATGATAATGGTTATGATATAAGTGATTATTGTAAAATTATGAATGAGTTCGGAACAATGGAAGATTGGGATGAGCTATTACATGAAATGCATGAACGTAATATGAAACTTATGATGGACTTAGTTGTTAACCATACTTCTGATGAACATAATTGGTTTATTGAATCACGTAAATCAAAAGATAATAAATATAGAGATTACTATATATGGCGTCCTGGAAAAGAAGGAAAAGAGCCGAACAACTGGGGAGCAGCTTTTAGTGGATCCGCATGGAAGTATGATGAAATGACAGATGAATATTATTTACATCTGTTTTCTAAAAAACAGCCGGATTTAAATTGGGATAATGAAAAGGTAAGACAAGATGTTTATGAAATGATGAAATTTTGGTTAGAAAAAGGAATTGATGGCTTCCGTATGGATGTTATTAATTTTATTTCTAAAGAAGAGGGATTACCAGTTGTTGAAACGGAAGAAGAGGGGTATGTTTCAGGTCATAAGCATTTTATGAACGGTCCAAACATTCATAAATATTTACATGAAATGAATGAAGAAGTATTGTCTCATTATGATATTATGACGGTTGGTGAAATGCCTGGTGTAACGACAGAAGAAGCGAAAATGTATACTGGGGAAGAACGAAAAGAACTGCAGATGGTATTCCAATTTGAACATATGGATTTAGATTCGGGAGAAGGCGGAAAATGGGATGTAAAACCATGTTCACTCCTTACTTTAAAAGAGAATTTAACGAAGTGGCAAAAAGCATTAGAGCATACAGGGTGGAATAGCCTGTATTGGAATAACCATGATCAGCCACGCGTTGTATCTCGTTTTGGTAATGATGGAATGTATCGCATTGAATCTGCGAAGATGTTAGCGACGGTGCTTCATATGATGAAAGGAACACCATATATTTATCAAGGAGAAGAAATCGGAATGACGAACGTTCGATTTGAATCGATTGATGAATATCGAGATATTGAAACATTAAATATGTATAAGGAAAAAGTGATAGAGCACGGTGAAGATATAGATAAAGTAATGCAGTCTATTTATATAAAAGGCCGAGATAATGCTAGAACACCGATGCAGTGGGATGATAAGAATCATGCTGGATTCACAACAGGTGAGCCATGGATTACGGTAAACCCTAACTACAAAGAAATCAATGTGAAACAAGCGATCCAAAATAAAGATTCAATTTTTTATTACTATAAAAAATTAATTGAGTTACGTAAAAATAATGAAATAGTTGTGTATGGATCATATGATTTACTATTAGAGAATAATCCTTCTATTTTTGCATACGTAAGAACATATGGAGAAGAAAAACTTCTTGTTATTGCAAACTTTACGGCGGCAGAATGTGTATTTGAATTGCCTGAGGACATTAGTTATAGTGAATCAGAGTTATTAATACACAATTACGGCGTAGAGAATGGATCGATAGATAACATGACATTACGTCCATATGAAGCGATGGTATTTAAATTAAAATAAGAAAAACCCTTATGCCATACCTTGGCATAAGGATTTTTTATTACCATTTTAAGATTGAGAATCCATATGGAGGAAGTGTAACTTGTAATACACTTGCTTCTGCTGAAAATTCTTCGTTTGTATAAATGTTAATGATTTTCTTTCCATTAACATGGAGAGGGAGTGAAGTAGTAACTTCCCTATTAGTCGGATTTAAAACGAAAAAGATAGTTTCATCTTCATATGTTTTCGTATAAGAAATATAATTATGTTCATCATTTGCTTCGATGAATTGGAAAGTACCATGTCCTCCAAATGCTTTATATTGCTTTCGTAATGAAATTAATGTTTGTATATGTGTAAATAATAGATGATCTTGTTCTTTCGTATCCCAAATCATACATTTGCGACAAGCTGGATCCATACCGCCGTCCATACCAATTTCGTCTCCATAATAAATGCAAGGAGAGCCGATGAAAGAAAGATGGAATACATAAAGTAACTGTAACTTATTTTTATCTCCGTTACATGTTGTCAATATTCTTGGTGTATCATGGCTGTCTAATAAATGAAACGCTGATTCATTTACATTCATAGAGTAGGAATGGAGAGATTCTGTAATTTGTTTCATAAATTCATTTGCTTTAATGGAATCGTTGGCAAAGTAAGACAGTAGAGCATTTGTAACAGGATAGCTCATTACAGCATCAAATTGATTTCCTTGTAGCCATGGAAGTGCATCGTGCCAAATTTCTCCTAAAATATATACTTCAGGATTTAATGCTTTTATCTCGCTTCGGAATTCTCTCCAAAAGCTGTGGTCGACTTCATTTGCTACATCAAGGCGCCAACCGTCTATATTAAATTCTCTTACCCAATAACGCCCAACTTCAAGTAAGTATTCTTTTACATCTGGGTGTGCTGTATTTAATTTAGGCATATACGGTGTAAACGCGAAAGTATCATAATTCGGAAGTGGCTCAGTTATAATTGGAAATTCATGAATATGGAACCACTCTTTATAAGCAGACTTCTCGCCGTTTTCTAGTACGTCTTGGAATTTATCGAAAAAGTATCCACTATGATTAAACACGGCATCGAGCATTACTTTTATACCGTGTGTATGACATGCTTGAACGAGTTCTTTGAACGTTTCTTTCGTCCCGAATTGTGGGTCGATTTCCATGTAGTCAATTGTGTCATATTTATGGTTGGAATGTGCTTTGAAAATAGGCGTGAAGTATATTCCCGAAATTCCAAGCTTAACAAGGTAATCGAGGTTTTGAATAATACCAGCAAAATCTCCGCCGAAAAAATTAGTTGGAGTTGGCTCAGCGCTTCCCCAAGGAAGAGTGTTTTCTGGATTTAGTGCACGATCTCCATTAGCGAACCGTTCTGGGAAAATTTGATACCAAACGGTGTCTTTAATCCAAGAAGGTGCTTTGAATACATCATTTGCATGAATAAATGGCAAACAGAAAAAGTTACCAACGTCATCATTTGGAATACTGGAAAAAAATCCCCGCTCTGCATAAATAAGCGTTTCTGTATCATTTTTTAATTCGAATCCATAACGTAAGCGCTTAAATTTTGGTTCGATAGAAATGGACCAATAATCAAACAATGCGGTAGAACCAGTTTTTTTCATCGGTGTATTTGATGTAATCCATTTCCCATCTTTCCAGTCATAAGGATCACCGTAAATAAGAGTGGCACTTTGAACATCTTCTCTTTTAGTACGTATTCGGATGTGAATCGTTTTTTCATCGTAAGCGTATGCGTAATTATCTTTTGGCCTATGATAAATAGCTTCTTTAAGCATATAGAAAATCCCCCTTTAATATCTCCATGCATATTGTTCCCTTAAGTATAATAATAAAGTATATGTTGCAAACGATTGCTTTTTGTATAGCTTTAATATTGCTTATAAGAGTAGTATTCATTTCATATAAAGTCAATGTATAAGGAGTGTAGTAATAATATTTTAAAATTAATATTTGCAAAATGAATAAAAGAATGTATAATGATAGACAAATAGCGCAAACGTTTTCATAGATTAGGATATTGTTTGCGCTTCTATTAAACTATTAAATGCAAACGTTTTCAATTAGTAAGGTACATATACAATTTAGGGAGGTTTTTGGGATGAAGAAAGCATTATCATTATTAACGGTTTCAGCATTATCAATTGGTATGTTATCTGCATGTGGACCGAAAGATTCAGGGAAAAAAGAAGAAAGTAAAGTAAAGAAAGATTACGATCTTCTCGTTTGGGAAGATGATAAAAAAGGTGTTGGTTTAGAACCAGCAGTGAAAAGCTTTGAGGAAAAATATAAAGTAAAAGTAAAAGTTGTTGAAATGCAAATGACAGATCAAGTGAAGAAGTTACGTCTTGATGGACCAGCGGGGACGGGACCAGATGTTGTAACATTGCCACATGATCAAATCGGAAACGCAGTAACAGAAGGCTTACTTTCTGAAGTGAAAGCTGATGATGCTGTAAAGAGTAAATTTACTGACTCATCAATAGCAGCGCAGACATATAACGGAAAATTATATGGTTTACCAAAAGCAATTGAGACACCAGTCTTTATTTACAATAAAAAATTAATGCCAAAAGCACCGGAAACGATGGACGAGCTGTTTAACTTCTCAAAAGAATTTACGAAGGATGGCAAGTACGGATTTTTAACACTAGGAGATAACTTCTACTTTGCTAATGCATTCATGGCAGGTATGGGTGGTTATGTGTTTGGTGAAAAAGATGGAAAGCCAAATGCAAGTGATGTTGGATTAAATAATAGCGGAGCAGTACAAGGTGCGGAATACCTTCAAAAATGGTACAAAGAAAAGTTATTCCCGAAAGGTATTATCGGTGAATCTGGTGGACCTGCTGCTGATGGACTATTTAACGAAGGAAAAGCAGCATCTATCATGAACGGCCCATGGGCGTTCCAAGCAATGGAAAAGAACGGAATTGATTATGGTGTTGCTCCAATGCCGAAATTACCAAACGGTCAACCAATGAAAACATTTGTTGGGGTTAAAGGATGGCATGTAACAAGTTTCTCTAAACAAAATGATTTAGCTACAAAGTTCACTGAATGGGTAACAAATGAAGAGAACGCAAAAATTCGATTTGAGAAAACAAAAGAAATTCCTCCAGTAAAAGCAGTAATGGAAGATCCAATTATTAAAGATAATGAAGCTGCAAAAGCAGTTGCAACACAATCTGAAAATGGAATTCCAATGCCGAACATTCCAGAAATGCAAGAAGTATGGAAACCAGCTGGAGATGCGCTTCAATTAGTTGTTACGGAAAAAGAGGCACCAAAAGCAGCACTTGACAATGCAGTGAAGCAAATTAAAGGTAATATTGAGGCAAATCATAGTAAGAAAAAATAAGGTGAAATTCGTGCCTCTCATATGAGGGGCACGAATTCTCTCCCAGAAAAAAGGGGGAAGGAACATGCAAACATCTATGGAACCAGCAAACGGCTTAAACGGTTCAAAACATAGGAAAATGGCAACCATGTTATCAATCATTCCAGGCGTGGGCCAAATGTATAATAAGCAATTTGTAAAAGGTCTTATTTTTCTAGTATTAACAGGCTCATTTATTGTAGCCTTTGCTGATTTATTAAATATGGGATTATGGGGAATTGTAACGCTTGGTACAGAAGTTCCACGTGACCATTCTGTCTTTCTATTAGTAGAAGGAATCTTGGCACTCATCGTCATCGTGTTTGGACTCGGAATATATGCATTTAATTTATATGATGCATACCAAAACGGGAAGAAACGTGATATAGGAACACCTTTAAACTCTGTAAAAGAGCAATACCGTAATTTACTAGATCAAGGTTTTCCATATTTAATGGTTTCACCAGGTTTTCTATTACTTATCTTTGTAGTTGTATTTCCAATCATCTTCGTAATTTTAATTGGATTTACAAACTATGATTTATATCATTCTCCTCCAGCTAAATTAGTAGATTGGGTTGGGTTTAAAAACTTTATTGATATCTTTACATTACCGATGTGGAGAGAGACATTTTTAAGTGTATTTTCTTGGACTGTCATTTGGACATTCGTAGCAACGACATTACAAGTAGCGCTTGGTATTTTCTTAGCGATTATCGTGAATCAGCCTGGTATTAAAGGGAAGGCAATTATTCGAACAATCTTCATTTTACCGTGGGCGGTTCCAGCATTCGTATCTATTCTTGTTTTCTCTGGTATGTTTAATGAAACATTTGGAGCAATTAACAATCAAGTATTAGCTTTATTTGGAATCGAAAAGATTGCTTGGATGACAGATCCATTTTGGGCGAAGATTGCTTTAATTATGATTCAAACGTGGCTTGGATTCCCGTTCGTCTTTGCAATGACGACAGGTATATTGCAATCGATTCCAGGAGAATTATATGAAGCTGCTACAGTAGATGGAGCTACAGCTTGGCAACAGTTTCGTAAAATTACATTGCCACTTGTTCTATATGCAACAGCACCAATATTAATTACGCAATATACGTTTAACTTTAATAACTTTAGTATCATCTATCTATTTAACGGCGGAGGTCCTGCTGTAGCTGGACAAGACGCAGGTGGAACAGATATTTTAATTTCATGGATTTATAAGTTAACGATGACTTCGGCGCAGTACGGGAAAGCGGCAGCTCTTACAATGATCTTATCGTTAATCGTTATTACAGTTGCGTTATGGCAATTTAAGAGAACAAAATCATTCCAAGAAGAGGATATGATGTAAATGAATATTAAAAGACAAAAGATGT
The DNA here is from genome assembly GCF_022487605.1 of Bacillus sp. ES1-5. NCBI lineage: Bacteria > Bacillati > Bacillota > Bacilli > Caryophanales > Bacillaceae > Bacillus > Bacillus sp. ES1-5. Next base: position 196,597 of record NZ_JAKVPU010000002.1, read on the forward strand.
TACGTCTCTCATTAAGTTATCTCGTTATTTTCGTAATGTGTGCCATCATTTTCTATCCATTATTATGGATTATTGGCTCATCGTTCAATCCAGGTGATAGTTTATCTGGATCAAGTATTATTCCGCAAAATGCAACGTTAGATCATTATCGTAAGTTATTAGATTTAGAGAATAGTAATTATTTACTATGGTATAAAAACACGTTAAAAGTAAGTGTTATAACGATGATTTTCTCAGTGTTAGCAATTAGTTTTACTGCTTATGCATTTTCGAGATACCGTTTTGTTGGAAGGAAAAATGGTTTATTAACGTTTTTAATTCTGCAAATGATTCCGAACTTTGCGGCGCTAATCGCTCTATACGTATTAGCACAGTTAACAGGGTTAATCGATACGCACCTTGCATTAATTTTAATTTATGTAGGCGGGGCAATTCCAATGAATACATGGCTTATGAAAGGATATTTTGATACGATTCCGAAAGAATTGGATGAGTCAGCTCGTATGGATGGGGCAGGACATTTCCGTATTTTTTGGCAAATCATTATGCCACTTGCAAAGCCAATCGTAGCGGTTGTGGCATTATTCACTTTCATTGGTCCATTTACAGATTTCATTTTAGCGAGTGTTATTTTGCGCACACCAGAAAATTATACGTTAGCAGTTGGGTTATATGAAATGGTAGCGAAGAAATTTGGTAATGAATTTACAACGTTCGCAGCGGGTTCAGTATTGATTGCAATCCCGATTTCAATTTTATTCCTATCACTACAAAAATACTTTATCTCTGGTTTAACTGCTGGAGGTACGAAAGGATGAAAAATGGGACGTTACGTCCCATTTTTCTTTTCATCTCCCTATAAAAAATTTTATAGGGAGATGAAAAGAGATTTGACATCACATATGCAAAGAAGTGAAATAAATAGTATATTATAGTATAGGAAAAAAGAGCTATATCCCTTACAATACATGGAGAGGGAGAATATGATAGGTATTACAAGATAGAATCAATGAAAGTTTATGACTTCTCCTATTACTTGCAACGGGTGCAAGATTAAAATATATAACAAAATGGCAGAGAAGTGAGAGGAGGGGGATTTTTATGACAGTTACAATTAAAGATGTGGCGAAGAAGGCAAATGTAGCACCATCTACCGTTTCTCGTGTAATTGCTGATAATCCAAGTATAAGTGAAAAAACAAAGCGTCGTGTTCGGAAAGTAATGAGTGAACTAGGGTATCATCCAAATTTAAACGCAAGAAATCTAGCTAACCAAACAACAAAAACACTTGGTCTTGTTATGCCAAGTTCTGCAAGTAAAGCTTTTCAAAATCCGTTTTTCCCAGAAGTTATAAGAGGAATTAGTTCATTTGCACATGTGGAAGGGTATGCGCTTTATATGTCGACAGGTGAAACGGAAGATGAAATTTTTAATGGTGTTGTAAAGATGGTACAGGGGCGCCAAATTGGTGGCATTATTCTTTTATATTCAAGAGAGAATGATCGGATTATTCAATATTTGCATAAACAAAATTTCCCGTTTGTTTTAATCGGGAAACCGTATGATCGAAAAGATGAAATTACATATGTAGATAATGATAATTATACAGCTGCAAGAGAAGTAGCAGAATATTTGATTTCATTAGGTCATAAACAAATCGCGTTCATCGGCGGTGGATCAGATTTACTTGTAACGAGAGATCGTTTGGCTGGTATGAGTGATGCTTTAAAATTAGCGGACATTGTATTACCAAAAGAGTATATTTTACATTTTGATTTTTCGAGGGAAAGCGGTCAACAAGCCGTTGAGGAGTTAATGGGACTACAGCAACCACCGACAGCAATTGTGGCAACGGATGATTTAATTGGACTTGGTGTGTTAAGTGCTCTTTCTAAAAAAGGATTCGTTGTACCAAAGGATGTTTCCATTATAAGCTTTAACAATGCTTTATTATCAGAAATTGCGAGCCCGCCCCTTTCGACAGTTGATGTGAATATTTATCAACTAGGATATGAGGCAGCAAAAGCTTTAGTGGATAAAGTAGAGAATGCGGAGTCTACTGCAAAGTGTATTATTATTCCTCATAAATTACTAAAGCGCCAAACTTGCGATCATTATGCATAAAAAAGCTAAGAGTTTAACTCTTAGCTTTTTGTTGTAGAAAGGCCTCTAATCGATCACAGCCTTCTTTTAAAGTTTCAATACTATACGCATAGGACAAGCGAAGATAGCCTTCACCATATTCAGAAAATGCAGTTCCAGGAACGACAGCTAGTCCAGCTTCTTTGACAAGGTCAAGTGCAAAATCAAATGATGAAGATGTTAAATGACCAACATATGGGAATAAGTAAAATGCACCTGTTGGCTTTTCAACTGTTAAGCCCATTTGAATGAGTCTATTATATACGTAATCACGACGTTTTTTGTATTGATGACGCATCATTTTTGGTGCATCTTTAGCAGCTGTTAATGCTTCAATTGCAGCATATTGAGCGATTGAAGTAGCACACGTTACGTTGTATTGATGAACTTTTAGTATATGTCCTGCTAAATAGCTTGGTGCGAATAATAGCCCGATACGCCAGCCAGTCATAGAATGAGATTTTGATAAACCGTTAATGACGATAGTCTTTTCACGCATTTCTGGGAAATGAGCGATAGATGTATGCTTTTGTTCATATACAAGTTCGCTATAAATTTCATCAGAAAGGACGAAAATATTTTTATCTTTTAAAACAGTTACAATATCCTGTAATTCTTCTTTTGATAAAGTTACACCAGTTGGATTAGAAGGATACGGCAGTACGACGCATCTTGTTTTTTCTGTAATAGCATTTTCTAGCGCTTCGGCTGTTAAACGGAAGCCAGTTTCACGAACATCGATAAAAATAGGTGTAGCACCGCATAATCGAATAATTGGTTCGTATCCTGGATAAATAGGGGCAGGTAAAATAACTTCTGTTCCTGGCTCTAAAATCGTTCGGAATGCAATATCAATTGCTTCACTGGCACCGATTGTAACGATGGTTTCGTTTTCAGGTAAATACTGTAAATCGTAGTTATCTTTTACAAAGTTACAAGCTGCCTTGCGTAATTCTAGTAAACCGGCGTTATGTGTATAGCTTGTATAATTTTCTGTAATAGCCCGTTTTGCCGCTTCTTTTACGAGAGAAGGCGTAGGGAAATCGGGTTGTCCAATTGTTAAAGAGATAAGATTATCATAGTTTTGAATCATGTTAGAGAATTGACGGATTCCAGAAATTTGGATGTCCTTCACTCTCGGGTTAATGAATTGTTCCATTGTATCTCCCTTTCTTCCGTTTGAAAATTAAGTTCATTTTAACATATTTTCTATGATTTCGCTTGCGTATATGTTATGTAGAAAGAGAGGGATAATAGAAAAAAAGCCGCTGTAAGCGACTTTTTAATATCCGTACTCCCAATCTATTTCATCTTCATTCCAAAGTACAGAGGATACTTTGCCAAGGTGAACAACTGATTCATTCACAGCACATGTGCAATTTTCTTCTCCGGTTTTATGCTGTAACTCTTCATATACTGATTTTTCAACATTTTCTAGAACGACCAAATTTTCTTCTTTTAAAACAAGCGTAGTACCCGCCATATTTATCTTCCTCCTACTAAAATAATGATCACTTATTTGTAAACATAGATAGTATGGATTATATGCTGTATTTTGCTATAGTTGTCCGTCTCATGAAGTATTTTTTATTTTCTTTGTAATCCGTATTCATTGTATACTGCCTGGCAGAAATTTGGTACAGGGTTTACAGTCATTTCGAAAATCTGTAACAATTATTATGTGTTGTTAACAAAGAATTAACAAATATGTTAAGAAAAATCAAAATTTTAAAACAAATAAACCCGTAAAATGATATAATCATATCAAAATACATATAGGGGATGAGAGGCTATGGAGCTGATCCGTGATTTAATGATCCAAATTGCCATCATTATTTTGCCACTATTTTTATATGAAGCGATTCGTTTAAATCGTTATCAAGAAATGCCTCCGAAGCCGAACCGCTACTTTATTATGTTTTTATCCAGCATTACACTCGTTCTCTCCATGACATACTCTATTTGTTTTGGTGACATTTGTGGGTATAACTTTCACCCAATCCCGATTGTTAGTGGCTTTTTATATGGTGGGATTGTTGGTTTAATCCCGGCCGTTATTTTTGTTGCATATGAATGGGCGCTAAAGGGAATGAGCCTTCTTCCAGTCATAGAAGTAATATTTCTATTAATAGTTCCATTATTTTTATCAAAGAAATGGTCTCTATTTTCAAGGGATAAGAAGCTAATTTTAGCATTTATGATTTCATCACTATACGTACTTGTTTCTTTAGTGATTGGCATGATTAAAGTTCTGTTAGAAACGGGGTTTACACCACATATTTCGCACCTATATAGCGGATATATATTTGCTTCGCTTATTATGGTTATGACTATGGTATTTCAAGTGTACTTAACAGAATATTTAAATGAAAATGCAATATTACGTACAGAGATGCAAAAGTCAGAAAAGCTTAATATTGTAAGTGAGTTGGCAGCAAGTGTTGCACATGAGGTTCGAAATCCACTCACTGTTGTTCGTGGTTTTATTCAATTGTTAGAAAGTACGGAAGATGTAAAAAATAAGGATTATATGCGTCTCGTATTAGCCGAATTGGATCGGGCAGAACAAATTATTTCAGATTATTTGAATTTAGCAAGGCCACAAATTGAGAAAAAAGAACACATTTGCTTATCCGCTCAATTAATAGAAATGACAACTCTTATGTCATCATTTGCAGCGATGCAAGGTGTATATTTGCAAGTTGAGATTTCTGAAAGTCTTTATACGATCGGTGATAAGACGAAATTGAAGCAAGCTATTATGAATGTTGTTAAAAATGGTATTGAAGCAATCCAAGGAAATAAAGGATATTTAAAAGTAACGGCTATGCAAAAAGATGAAACAATTGTAATAAGAGTTAAAGATAGTGGTGTTGGAATGACGACAGAACAGTTAGCAAGGCTGGGACAACCATATTATTCTTTAAAAGAAAAAGGGACAGGATTAGGGCTTATGGTAACATTTAGTATTTTACAAGCACATAATGGTACGCTGGAATATAAAAGCGAAAGTGGGAAAGGAACTGAAGCGATTATTATATTGCCAGCTGTAAAAAATAAGGAATAAAAGTTACCGATGAAAGGTAACTTTTTATTTTATATTGTTTATTCATTTGTTTTTTCTTGTTTTGCTCGGCTAAATAAACTTTTAAATGATTGCAAGAATCCTTGCTCTTTTGAAGCAGCAACCATTCTTTTTGTTTCTTGAATTTCGCGAATCACTTGCATAAGTTGTGCATCCCGATTGCTGTCTTTATTATAAATTTGATTTACGAGTTTATTCATTTTTTCCTCTTGCTTAGATTCGCGTTTATACATATGATTCATTAATAAGTCCATCTTTTCTTTTTGCAGGGCATCTGTTTGAGCGGCATGATCCACTAACTCTTGTAGCATTTTTTCTTGAGAACCTTCTTTTACATAAACTTGTTGCATCAATTCATCTAGCTTTTCATCTTTTAAACGATTTTGGGTAATAAGGGTAGAATTTTGATGAATAATTGCTTCATTTAATTGAGCGAGCATTTCAAGTTTTAACATGAACTCCTCAAAGTTACGCCCATCTTCTTTTTCTTTCGGTTGTATTTCTTGCGTATCTTGTATAACTGGTACAGGCGGGGCCTCTTTTTCTTTTAAAATAATAGGTATCGTTTCTGAAATATCTTCTTGCAGTGTAGCAGCTCTTTCATGTATAGATTTCAATAGTTTTAAATCATCCAGTTTATAAATACGAGCATCAGCTGTTTTGGAAATGATATAACCATGATCCTCTAACAGTTGACTATATTTGCGAACTATATGTTTTGGGATGCCTGTTTTATTCGTGACATCTTTCGTTTTATAGGTAGCTTCCATAATATTTCCTCCCCAAAAAGTATCGTATATATCATTTCAATCTTTTATGAGGACTTCCTTTGAAAAAGAATGTCGGAAGGTTATTAGTTTTCTACAGCATTAGTGAAAAGATGAAGGAAAATGAGAGTTTTTTGGCGGAATGGCGAAGAAGAGCTAAAATAATGTCTGAAAACATATACAGGAGAAGTTTGTTATAATAACGGAGGAAAAGAAACTGGTAGAATCATGGAGGTATACATGAAGCAATTAAAAGGTATTATCATTTCAATTATTGCAATTCTTTCTATTCTAGTAGCGGTGTATGAAGTACTTGTTCCAGAAGAAACAAGTATCAAAAAAACGAATGCGTATGATCAAGTTCTAGAATTTCCGAGAGAGCGATATCCAGAGACAGGGAAACATATTACGGATGCTATAAAAGAAGGGCATTCAGAAGTTTGTACAATCGACCGTGGTGGCGCTGCGGATAGAAGAAAATTATCGTTAGCTCCATACCCATCAAAAAAAGGGTATGATCGTGATGAATGGCCAATGGCGATGTGTAAAGAAGGCGGAAAAGGAGCACATATTGAATATATAAGTCCAGCCGATAATCGCGGGGCAGGGTCTTGGGTAGGAAATAAGTTAGATAAATACCCAGATGGTACACGTGTGAAATTTGACGTAAAGTAGTAGTTGTATATTTCATAATGAAGGAGAAGGGACCTATGGAGTTAACAATTTCGTATTTGCAATTAATGTTGATGAACTATGACGGTGATCAGCCTTACGTTGACTGGACGGATGAAGATTTTGAAAGAGGTTATGCGAAGGCGGATGGAACTGTTATTTTTGAAGCACTCTCTGATTATACTTGTGAAGTAAAAGTGACTTGCGGGAAGCATATTGAGAAAGAAGAAGTGATTAGAACGGTTACAGTTCCTTTTACAGTTAAAAATGAATGTATCGTTGTAACAAGTATTCTTTCAAAAAAATTTCAAATCCCTATTCCGAATGGTGAGTATACAGTTGTATTACAGGCAACTCCTCTTGAAGAACCAACGGATGATGAATTATATAAAATACAATACGAATTCTTTTTTGAAAGTAAAGAATAAAAAATGGGTTATCCTTAAAAAGGATAACCCATTTTCGTTATGCGTTTGTTTTTAGTAGGGAACGTGCATCTTTTGCTGCTTGCACCATGTGTTCTAAAGCCGGGATAACTTCTTCCGTTCTTCTCGTTTTTAAACCACAATCAGGATTAATCCAGAAATATTTAGGATCGCATACTTCTAAAGATTGTTCCACGATTTTATACATTTCATCTTTACTTGGTACACGTGGACTATGAATATCATATACACCTAGACCGATGCCTTTTTCATATGTTGTATGTTTTAATGTATCAATAAATTCTCCGTGACTTCTTGATGTTTCGATAGAAATCACATCTGCATCTAATGCGCGAATCGCGTCAACAATATCTTCGAAATTACTGTAACACATATGCGTATGAATTTGTGTTTCATTTGCTACAGAAGAAGTTGCTAAAAGGAAGGATTGTACTGCCCATGTAATATAAGCGTCCCAATCTTTTTCTTTTAGTGGCATTCCTTCACGAAGTGCTGGCTCATCGACTTGGATTACTCGAATTCCGGAAGATTCAAGTAGTTCAATTTCGTGACGAAGAGCTAATGCAATTTGATACGAAACTTCTTTTCTTGGAATGTCATTTCGAACGAAGGACCAATTTAAAATCGTAACAGGTCCAGTTAACATTCCTTTTACAACTTTCTCTGTTAAGCTTTGTGCATAAACAGTTTCCTTAATAGTCATTCCGTTAATAAAGGCAACATCACCATAAATAACAGGTGGTTTTACGCAGCGAGAACCGTATGATTGTACCCAACCGTTTTTAGTGAATGAGAAACCAGCAAGGCGCTCACCAAAATATTCGACCATGTCAGTTCTTTCGAATTCACCATGTACAAGGACATCAAGACCAATTTCTTCTTGGTAACGAATCCATTTTTCTGTCTCTTTTTCAATAAATTGTTCATATTGTTCATTTGAAATAACACCGTTACGCCATTCTTTTCGCGTTTGACGAACTTCAGTTGTTTGCGGGAAGCTACCAATAGTCGTAGTTGGTAATAAAGGTAACTCCAGGGCAACTTGTTGTAATTCGTATCGTTTTTCAAATGGAAGAGGACGTGAAAAATCTTCTTCTTTTAGTGCTGTTCGTGCTGCTTTGACATCTTCACGGTTACGTACAGCAGATGAACGAATTGTATGATGTGCATTTCGATATGTTTCCAGCTCATTACTAATACTTTCTGTACCTTGAGTGAGAGCAGAATGAATGAGAACTAACTCTTCTAATTTTTGATTTGCAAATGCTAACGCATCGAATAGCTCAGTCGATAAGTGAGTTTCTTCTGTTTTATCGATTGGTGTATGCAATAAGCTACAAGAAGGCTGAACGATGAAATCTTTCGTTTGGACTTGTTTTTGTAACGTTGTAAATAACGTAAGAACTTCATCAAGGTCAGCTCTCCAAATGTTACGGCCATCTATACAACCAACAGCTAAAGTTTTATCAGCTGGGAATCCATATTTTGAAATAGCATGTAGATTACCTTCTTTACCATGAACGAAATCTAATCCAATACCGGATACAGGGAATGTAATAATTTCTTCATAGTTTTCTTCTACACTATCAAAATATGTTTGTAAAAGAAGATTCGCATTTGGAACTTCTTTACGAATAGCTTCATAAATTTCTTTTGCTTGTTGAACTTCTTCTTTCGTTAAAGAAGCAAAAATCGGTTCATCAACTTGAATGACTTGTGCACCAGCTGCATGTAGTTCTGAAAGCAGTTGTACGTAAGGTGCAACTAACTGTTTTAAAATCGTAGTAAATTGCTCTTGTGTATAGCCTTTAGCTAATTTTAAGAAAGTATATGGTCCTAAAATAACAGGTTTTCCATCTACTCCTAATTCTTGTTTTGCCTCTTCGTATAAGCGAAGTGGACGATTATCTTTTAAAGAGATTTGTAATCCCTCTTCATATTCAGGAACGATATAATGATAGTTTGTATTAAACCATTTTGTCATTTCGGAAGCTACGTGATCTTTAGAGCCACGCGCCATTGCGAAATATACATCAAGGTAAGATGTAAACTCAGAAAAACGTGATGGGATAAATCCTAGCATATAAGCAGTATCCAAAACGTGATCATAATATGTAAAGTCGCCAATTGGAATGAGTTCAATCCCTTTTTCTTGCTGTACTTTTACGTGTTGAAGGCGAATTTCTTTCATCTTTGTTAAAAATTGTTCTTCATTGATTTTATTGGACCAAAAAGCTTCTAATGTCTTTTTCCACTCTCGTTGTAGTCCGATACGTGGATAACCTAAGTTACTTGTTTGAATTGCCATTTTAAATTCCTCCCTAATTGAAAGTAAGCATTTCCGTTTACTAGGAAATACCTATAACAAAAAGCATAAAGGCATAGAAAATAAGCCTTCCTTTTTGTTTTAACACCTCATCATCATCCGTGAATCTATCAGTGTTGTTAAAACAGGCAGGTCTCCTGACTTATGCTTCATATAATCTCTTTTACCTTCCCGTTTTCACAGTGGCATAGAAAAGAAATCTCAGCATTTACAGTGGCGGGACCGTGTTGGAGTTTCACCAAGCTTCCCTTTTAAACACGAAACGAAATTTTCGTGTACCTATTTTCCTTTTGAAAGGAAGTTAACAAGCGATATGATATTGAAACAAATTCTAACACAATTTTTGGAATTTTGTCTACTGTTTTAAAATAAGAAAATTCTAAAGTTTTTTATTTTTATTATTCGGATTCTTCTGATTTTTATGGAGTTGAAGAGAGGTAGCAGTAATTGAAATAAAGTGCGATTAAACTTATAAAGAATTGTGTACCTGTACAGAGATAAGATGTCAGTTATGTTATTTAACAATCGGTTCATGTAATATCAAAACCTAGACAAGTATCCCCCGTCCTAAATTAGAACGGGGGATACTTGTTTTAGGTTTTAATATTAAATAACTTTATTGTCTTTTTACAGTTTCTTCTTTATAAGTTTAATTTGTATCTATATCAATTTCTGACAGTCGCCCTGCAACTGCATCTGTAAGCAGGGTGTTTAACCATTGCAATTCAACTGTAATATGTTCAATAACGCTTTGTAAAATATATAGTTGTGCACGTGGAATTTGTCCTTTGCTACAATCATAAATAGTTTGCATTTTATGTAAATATTGAACGGTATCATTTTTCTTTTTTTCTAAAATAGGAATTAACTCTTGATCATCGCCAAAATGAGCGAAAGAGAGTGCTGAATAAATTGGTTTATATATTTGATTTTTTGCCTCGAATTGTTTTAATAGTAACGTGTGAAATAACCGTTTACCTGCTTCTGTTATATGAAAGATTGTTTTATCGGGTCTATTCGTATCTCGTACAATCGTGGTAACACGAATTGCACCCTGCTTTTCTAATTGCTCGAAGGCGTAGTAAAGTGATCCTTTTGCATATTTAATATAACAATCCATTTGTCGTTCTTTCATGATGTGCTGCACTTCATATGGATGTTTATCTCCTTCGAGTAGCAAGCCGAGAATGACTAATTTCATGCTCATGCTGTCTCAACTCCTATAAATAAAAACTTTATACATATTATAAACGGCATATCCGTTTTCATAAAGGGATATGCCGTTTCTTTTCTCTATATTAACTTACTTGCTTTTGTTTTTGTTTCGTTTTTGGACCTGTAAAGAGGCGTTCATTTCCCATAAGTAAAATACAAATAATACTTAGTACAGCCGGGATAAGCGCCCAGAAGAATGTACTGGCAATAGAGGTAGCGAGAGCATCTTTAATACCAGTTAATATTTCAGCTGGAAGCTTCTCGGTAGCACCTTGTGATAATAAGAAACTTGTGTCTCCGCCTTTTGGAGCTAATTTAGCTAGTTCAGGAGGGAACACAGTGTTTAATTTAGTAGTAAAAATATGGTTTTGAATTGTACCGAAAATCGTTACACCAAGAGTCATACCGAGTGAACGGAAGAATGAGTTTGTTGATGTAGCAGAACCACGGTCTCGCATTTCTAACTTGTGGATAGAAGACATACTTAAAACTGAGAATGAGAAACCAACTCCAAGTCCAGTGAGAACCATAAATAGCGTTACAAGTAGACGAGGTGTATCCATTGTTAAAGTGCTTAGTGAATAAATACCAATTACGAAGAAAACACCAGATACCATCATGATGTTACGATAACTTGTTCGAGAAGCTAACTGTCCACCAGTTTGACTTCCAATTACAGAGCCAACCATCATAGGTGTTAAAATTAATCCAGCATTGGAGGCTGAACCACCGAGAACACCTTGAACGAAGATTGGGATATAAACTGTACAGATAATAAAAGCGGCACCATAGAAAAAGGCAACTCCTTGGCTAGCTGCGAATAAAGGTTTTTTAAATAGATGGAAAGAAATGATAGGTTCAGTTGCTTTTCGTTCTACGAAGAAGAAAATAATAAGCATAATAACAACTGTTGTAAATAAACCGATAATTACAGTGGAATTCCATGCGTATTCTTTACCACCAAGTTCTAAGGCGAACATTAAGCAAACGATACTAATAACAAGTGTAATAGCGCCGGCCCAATCAATTTTTTGTTTTCTAAATTCTAGAGATTCACTGTAGTATTTAGTAATGAAGAAGAAGGAGATAAGTCCTAATGGAATATTAATATAGAAGACCCAATGCCAACTTATATAGTCTGTAATATAAGCACCTAATAAAGGGCCAAATACACTAGATGTCCCGAAAACCGCACCGAATAGCCCTGTCATTTTTCCGCGCTTTTCTGGTGGGAATATATCGTACATAATCGTGAAAGCGATAGGCATAAGAGCACCGCCACCGATCCCTTGAATTGCTCTATAAATACTTAGTTGCTCAATACTAGATGCTGTCCCGCAAAGTGCAGAACCGAATAAGAAAAGAATGAGACCACCAATATAAAAGCGTTTCCGTCCGTACATATCAGAAAGTTTTCCGAAGATAGGCATCCCTGCCATTGTTGCTACCATATATGCAGACGTGACCCAAACGAACTTGTCAAATCCTCCTAGGTCTCCAACAATTGTTGCCATTGCTGTTGCAACGATTGTATTATCCATTGCTGCCATTAAAATACCAAGTAGTAAACCAGCAACAACAAATTTTGTATTGTTGGAGTCTTTTTTTGATAATTGAGATTCCAAATATAACCCTCCTTTAATAATAAGTAAACTATATGAAGTTTTGAGTGCAACACATAAAAATTTAAAGTATAGTTCTTTCAAATTAATTTAAACAAGTGCACTGACAAAGCCATAAAGAATATTATAGTCAAATTTGACTAAAAGGCAAATTTTTTCTTCCGTCAAAATATTCTGTTGTATGGACAGCGAAAGAGTGAGTAATACTTAGTATTGTTGTAAAGTCAATGAAGGAAATTGTAAAAAAATATTTCAGTAAGAATACCTTCTGTTAACAGAGGAAAAATGGTTTTTTCTTTATATTGTCGAATAGGATAAAAGGAAGAGTAATAACTATATATCGTTTGTAACAAGCTTTATTAATATGGTGTGGAGAGGCAGAATAAGGTCGTATGGATATGATGCATCTGAAATGGGGTGAATATTATTATGAAAGTATGGAAACGAATTTCAGATCAAGGTAGGTGTTCAATACCGCTACAACCGGTGTTATGGATTGATGGCTCAAAAAAGGAAAACGAATGTCCTAATGTAGCAGTTACATTGCAAATGCGTAGTATGTATAAAGAAAAATTTTCATATGAACTGACCTATGATGTAAATGACATACTTATTATTCGAATTGAAGTAGAAAATAAAGGAATGGAAATGATTTCACGAGTTGTAGTAAGTCATATGATTCGAGATTATTTTGCATATATCCCAAATTCATTAAAGGCTGATAAGGGGATGAGCGAGTTTTTGTTCCAGCTTGTAAGGTGGCGAATTGATAATTTATTACCGAATGAGAAAGTAGAACTAATTTGTAAAATAAAAGCAAATAAAGATAAAGCAATCAAAAACGCATTATTTCAGGCTACATATACATTTCAATATAAAGGAGTATCATATGGCCCACTGCAAACAAATGAAGTTGTTGTGCGGCAATGATAAAAAGGAACCTGTAAGAAAGGTTCCTTTTTTAATGAAGGTTGTGTTTTTTGAGTACTTTTTTTTGCTCGATTCCTTTTTTTCCTACATAATTATTTTTATAACCAAAATATAAAATGAAAAGAAAGGAAGCAACATTTACAATAGCATCAATTTGATCGTTTGTAATAAAGTTCACTCCGAAAGAATTAAACAGTAATTTTAATGATAATAGAAAACCTGCTAGTAAACGTATAATATCTGATAGATTCTCTTTTTGTAGCATATAAGTCACCTCTTTCTAAAACGATATATAGTATATATATGAAATAGAATAGAAATGGTAGACAAGCTTAAGCGGAAATGTACACTCAATATGTACATTTTTTATTTTGTAGAAAAACATAATTGTTATAGAAGCATATATTGGTATGGAAAGGAGGAGAAGTATGAAACATAAAGGGAAAATTAGTGGGTTATTACTTGGGAATACAGTGGCAGTTACAGAATGGATTGCGCTTCAGGATGTAATTACAAAACTGGATTCGCGATCATTTTATACCGTCTTTATTATTTATATATTGCAAATGATACTCAGCTATTATTTTGGACATTGGTATGATAAAAGAGCGAGTGGGCGTATGGATACGGAAGTAGGGGGAATGGCAAGTAATGATTTTGTAGTTGATTTCTTTGAGAAAGTAGCTGCTTTATCAGAACGGGATTCTCATAATATTACAGTGTACATTCTTTCTGTGAAAGAATGGAAAGAACTAAAAGAAACAGTGCAAGAAAAAAAATTGGAGGTGTTAGTACAAAAATTGGAGAGTACTCTTGTAAAGACAATTCGTAAAGGAGATGTCGTTACTAGGTGGGATGAAAATAAGTATGTTATTGTGGCGATTGATAACGGACATGAAAAGTCGACAATAACAAACCGATTAATGAAAAATATTGAAAGTGAAATAGAAAATGGTTTGTTAAGTATGACGCTATTATTTGGAGCTGCTAGTTATCCAATAGAAGGAAAAACTTTTGAAGAATTGTTAAGAAAGGCACAAAATCAATTGTACCAGCATAGGGATTTGTAAGAAAATGAGTGAAACTTTGATTTAAAGAAATATGATATGAAGAAGTTTTTAATGTAACATTTTTTTGACTTTTATTACAAAAAGAACTTTTATTGTAATAAAAGTCTTTAAAAATATATGGAATAAGCATATAATTATGATGGATGTGTCAATGCATTTTGCACAATGTGTTTCATTTTAAAAGTGTAGAGGGAAGCATGCTCTACACTTTTCCTTTTTAGGGAATGACAAGAATAATTGTAAGTTGTTGCAAGATAGCATTTATACTGTGTAAAATGAACAAATAGATTATTTGATAGAAAGCCGGAAAGGGAATGATAGAATGATAAACGTGAGAGAACAACGATCATCTTTTATCAGGTGAATTATTATTACTGTTGTTCTTCAAATTATTATGGCTGTGATGAATTCCGTTGTACTTTTATGTAATACATAGTATGAACAGGCTTTAAAAAGTGCTAAGTAAAAGATGGATATGAAACTGCTAATTGGTTCAAAAAAGTAAAATGTAATTTTAAGTAATACAATTTGTACAAGCATTATAAACAATATCAATGATTTTCGTAGAAAAGGTGCGAGTATGGAGTTTATAGAAGGATATATAATTTTCATAGCTTTTTACACGATGATCGTATATAAGTAGGAGGAAGAAGATGTTGAAATATAGTAAATTAGCAATTGTAACTGCATTATCAATGACTTTATTAGTCGGTTGTTTCGGACCGAAACCAGAAGAGGAATTATATGTTGCATTTGAAAATGCTGCAAAGCAAGAAAAAACAATGTTTGAAGATGCAAAGAAACTTGAAACTTTAGAAAAAGAGGGACAAGAATTATATAACCAGATTGTTCAAGAAGGAAAAGATAATAATCAAACTGTTAAGGAAAAATTGAACCAAGCAGTGAAAAATACAGATGAACGAGACAAAGTGCTTAAAAAAGAAAAAGAATCTTTAAGTAAGGCACAAGAAGAAGTAAAATCAGCAGATAAATATGTGAAGAAAATTGAAGATAAGAAATTGAAAGATCAAGCGGATAAAGTGAAAAGCACATATGAGAAACGACAAGATTCATTTAACAAAATGTATGATAGCTATAATAAATCGTTAAAACAAGAAAAAGAATTATATACAATGTTACAAGATAAAGGTACAAAATTAAAAGATATTAGTGAAAAAGTAAAAGTAGTAAATCAATCTTATAAGGATATTGAATCAGAAAAAGACAAGTTTAACGAATTTACAAAATCTTACAATGCAGAAAAAATAGCTTTTTATAAACAAGCAAATATTAAAATTAAAGAAGAGAAAAAATAAAACAGTTTGGCCTACAATTGGCCAAACTGTTTTATTTTTTTGTATAAGTACGACTATACCATGGGACAGGTTCACTTAATTTTTTTTCTTGTTTCAGTGCTTCAGGACCAATATAATCTTGAAGTGTTTTTTTTGCTACTGTTAAAGATAAGGTTGTTTTCGGATTTCGATAGGAGGATTCAAGATGACCAAGATGTGGTAGGATTCGAAAATCTTCTTTGGTAGGAGGAATATGGAAAAAATAATCACCTAAACGTATAAGAACATCAGATTGTTGTTGGCTAAAACGTGGATTTCTAGAAAAATGTAATCCTTCTTTAATAGCTTTTTTTTCAGCAATTAAGCGCTCTAAAGCCGTCTTTTTTAACCAGTATAAATACTTCGGATTAGTTGCAGCTTTAGCATGACGATTCACAACGAAAATAGATTGAGCTAGTCGATTAATAGAATGTTGGCTTTGTAATTGAGATTGTGGTTGTGAAGGTTTCATATTGAATCTCCTTTCAATTTTTCATTATTATAACATAAATAAAAGAGGTTTTTATTATATGCAAAAAGTGATTGTATATATTTTCAATATTAAAGCAATATTGTTACAAAAAACAACTATTTTGTATAATAGTAATAGAATGTGCTTTAGAAATTTGATAATGAAAGAGTGAGAAGTTTGAAAGAAATATTAAAACAGCAATATGCCATTATAGATATTGGATCTAATACAATGCGTTTAGTTATTTATGAAAAGCAAAACGGTGGTTTTTATAAGGAGATTGAAAATACGAAAGTGGTTGCTCGGTTAAGGAATTACTTAATTGATGGTGTGTTGATTGAAGAAGGAATAGAGGTATTGTTACAAACATTATTTCAATTTCAAGAAAGTACACGATTCCACCAGTTGCATCATGTACTTTGTGTTGCAACAGCAACAATTAGACAGGCTGAGAATCAAGAGGCAATTAAAAAACTGGTTGAAGGACAAACAGACTTTACTCTTAGAGTCTTATCAGAATATGAGGAAGCACGTTACGGCTATTTAGCAGTTATGAATTCAACTTCGTTCTCTGAAGGAATTACAGTAGATATTGGTGGAGGAAGTACAGAAGTTACATACTTTCGAAATAGAGAGATTCTAGAGTACCATAGCTTTCCTTTTGGAGCACTTTCTTTAAAACAACAATTTATTAAAGAGGATATACCTACTGAAGACGAGTTGGAAAAGATTCAAACGTACTTAGAATATCAATTTCGAACATTACCATGGTTAATTGATAAGAAATTGCCTCTTATTGCAATTGGTGGTAGTGCGAGGAACTTAGTGAAAATCCATCAAAATTTAATTTGTTATCCTATAGCAGGGGTACATTTATATAAAATGAAAGAAGAAGATATTAAAAATGTGAAAGAAGAATTGGAAGCATTGTCGTTCATAGAACTTCAAAAATTGGAAGGATTGGCAAAAGATCGAGCAGATACAATTATTCCAGCAGTCGAAGTTTTTCATACGCTTGTTAATGTTATAGAAGCACCAGCATTTGTGTTAAGTAGAAAAGGGTTACGAGAAGGTGTTTTCTATGAAGAGTTGACAAAAGATTTGGGGATTTCATATTATCCGAACGTAGTCGAAGAAAGTTTACATTTATTATCACATGAATATGAAATGGATATGGAATTTGTAATTCAGCTTATTAAACATGGAAGATTGATTTGTCAACAGCTTGAGGAAACAGGGCTAATTTCTATGTCAGCAAAAGACTGGGAAGTATTCCATCAAGCGGCGAAAGTATTTAATATAGGTAAATATATAGATGAAGAAGCGAGCCGCTTACATACGTTTTATTTATTAGCGAATAAAACAATTGATGGGATGATGCATAAAGAGCGAGTTAGATTAGCGCTTATTGCGTCTTATAAATCAAAAATGTTATTCAAACAACACTTGTCCCCATTTGAAGGATGGTTTGATAAAAATGAACAAAAAAAAATCCGCCTATTAGGAGCTGTTTTACAATTTTCAGCAGCTCTAAATATAAGACAAAGATCGCTTGTTGAATCGATATCTATAATAGAAAGTAAAGAAGGATTAACATTTAAAATTGTATGTGAGCAATCGGCATTAGCGGAAAAAGTACAAGCTGAAAAACAAAAAAAACAGCTGGAAAGAGTATTGAAAACGAACATTAACTTATCCTTTGAAGCAAAACGTTAAGTTGTACGGATGTCTTTACGAAAAATTAACACTTTGGAATATTGTAATTTGCTAAAATGAAAGTAACTAAATTATAGTAAAAAAGTTTCAAGGGAAGTGTGAAGAGGATGGAAATGTTGAAGGGGAATATAGTAAATTTAAATGATACAGCTTATTACAATAATCGAGAATTAAGTTGGTTAGCATTTAATGAACGTGTACTACAAGAAGCACAGGATGAAACGAATCCGCTCTTGGAAAGATTAAAGTTTATTAGCATTTTCAGTTCAAATTTAGATGAATTCTTTATGGTACGCGTGGCAGGATTGAAGGATCAAGTGAGTGCTGGGTTTAACCAACCAGAAAATAAGGCTGGCTTAACACCAAAAAAGCAATTAAATAAAATTGCGATAAAGGCTCATGAATTAATGACTGTACAATATAATACGTTTAAAAATTATGTGTTGCCAGCGCTGGAGCTAGAGGGAATTGAGCGTTTAACATTCCACGATTTGACGAAAGAACAGAGAGAATTTATAGAAGAGTATTTTGATGAGCAAATTTTCCCAGTCCTAACACCTGTAGCTATCGATGCATACCGTCCATTTCCGATGTTATTAAATAAAAGTTTGAATTTAGCTACTCTTTTATATGATGAGAAACAAGTGGAGGAAGAAAACCGTACGAAGTTAGGGATTGTACAAGTTCCTTCATTACTCGAACGTTTCATATTTTTACCGAGTGAAGGGCAAAAGCATAAATTTATTTTATTAGAAGATGTAATTAGTGGTTTTACTCATAAATTATTTACAGGATATAATGTATCATCTGTTACTCGTTTCCGTATTACACGTAATGCGGATTTAACAATTCATGAAGAAGGTGCGAGGGATTTATTAAAGGTAATTGAAAAAGAATTAAAGAAGCGTAAGTGGGGAGCTGCTGTGCGTTTAGAAGTTGGCAAAGAGCATATTGATGAAAGAGTATTAGCGTTATTATATGAGGTGTTGGAAGTAAAAGATGAAGATGTGTATATAATGGATGGACCGCTAGATTTAACATGTTTATTTTCTTTATATAAAAAACTAGCTCCTTTATATGAACATCTAGTATATCCGGCTCTTATTCCGCAACGGCCTCAAGACTTAGGGGATGCGGAAGATGTATTTGAAAAAGCGATTGAGCATGATATTTTATTACATCATCCTTTTGAATCATTTCAGCCAGTAGTTGATTTTGTCCGTGATGCGGCAGACGATCCAAATGTACTTGCAATCAAACAAACATTATATCGAGTAAGTGGGGGTTCGCCGATTATTCAGGCGCTAAAGGTAGCAGCTGAAAAAGGAAAGCAAGTGACGGTATTAGTTGAATTAAAGGCAAGATTTGATGAAGAAAATAATGTGAATTGGGCTAAAGAATTAGAACAGGCGGGCTGTCACGTTATTTACGGTGTAAGTCACTTGAAAACACATAGTAAAATTACGCTAGTTGTAAGGAGAAAGAACGGGAAAATTGAAAGATTCGTACATCTAGGGACTGGAAATTATAATGACGCAACTGCAAAGTTATATACTGATTTTGGGTATATTACATCACGAAAAGACTTTGGGGTCGATGCAACAAATTTCTTTAATTATTTGAGTGGTTATACAACAAAGCCACATTTTCATCATTTATCGGTTGCACCATTTGATATAAGAGAGCAATTTATGGATTTAATAGATGAAGAAATCCGTTATCATAGGCAATATGGAAATGGATATATTATTGCTAAGATGAATTCATTAACAGATAAACCATTAATAAAAAAAATGTATGAAGCATCACAAGCTGGAGTAAAGGTAGAGCTCATCGTTCGAGGAACATGTTGTTTAAGGCCTGGTATTCCAAATGTAAGTGAAAATATTCGGGTAGTTAGTGTTGTTGGGAGATATTTAGAACATAGCCGAATTTATTATTTCCATCATAATGGAGAGGAAAAGACATATTTATCTTCAGCTGATTGGATGACGCGAAATATGGAAAAGCGAGTAGAAATATCTTTCCCAATATTAGATATTGAAATGAAGGCGAGAATTAAGGCGATTTTACAGCTTACATTAGCTGATAATGTGAAAACGCGTGAACAAAATAAAACCGGTGATTATTATTATGTTATTAATAGTAGTACAGAAGAAATTGATAGCCAAGTGAAGTTGTTTAAGATGGCGTATCAAAACACGGATGCTGAATAATGAGAACAAAGTAAAAAACCTCTTAAAAAAGAGGTTTTTTTACTTTGTTCTCTACTTATTATACGTTCTCTAAATAGATGGATGCGTAGAGAGAATAGTTTTTATTGTAAGCATGTTAATAGATCATAGAT
Organism: Bacillus sp. ES1-5; assembly: GCF_022487605.1. Lineage (NCBI taxonomy): Bacteria > Bacillati > Bacillota > Bacilli > Caryophanales > Bacillaceae > Bacillus > Bacillus sp. ES1-5. The sequence goes on from NZ_JAKVPU010000002.1 coordinate 216,741, forward strand.
CGGTCAAGAGAGGGAATAACATTGGTAGAATTGTTGCAGTACATTAATAATAGTATGGTTGTTGACAAGGTCCACCATAACAAGGATAAGGTGTTGGCGGTGGGAAAGGTGGTGGATATGGTGGATAATACGGTCTAGGACCGAAAGCCAATGCACCGCCTAGCAGTCCGCCAGCAATGCCAGCTAGAAATGGAACGCCAAAAAATGGAAAGAAGCGTGAGTCGCCTACTGGACCAATAGGTGCTGAACGGACTGGGATTGGCTGATAATATGGGTACATGAACAAACCTCCTTTATTGGACTCACTTTTATCATATGGTAAATGAAACGTGGATGAGCGCGTACAAGAAAGGATATGTAAGAAAATAGGCGGATTATTACGAATGTTGGAGCGTAAAAATCGTAATTTCAGGTTTTGACATAAATCGGAATGGGACACGTGTTCTTCCAAGGCCCCGATTGACATAGAGAGCTAAATCTTGAATCGTATAGAAGCCTTCAACATAGTTTTTAGCAAGTGATGGGGTAATAATAGCGCCTAAAAAAGGAATTTGTACTTGTCCGCCATGGCTATGACCAGAAAGTTGTAAGTTAACTGGATATTTAGCGATTTGCGGTGCAATATCTGGCTCGTGAACAAGAACAATGTTATAAGTATTTTGCCTCGCGTGCTGTAGTGTCTCCTCTATTTTTGGTTTGCCTAGTAGTATATCATCGAGCCCGAAAATTGAAATTTCACTATTATCCAGTAGACGGATTCTCTTTTCGTTATTTAGTAATAGTTCAAATCCAGATTCACGCATGATGTGCTCGTAGTATTCCGTTCCATATCCGCCGTGATCATGGTTACCATAAATAGAAAATTTACCGAAGGGTGCTTGTATATTTTTTAAAATGGATGCAACGAAAGGGGTGTCAGTATATGTTTGATAATTATCAATGAGATCACCAGTAAAAAGAACAATATCGGGTTTTACAGCATTAATTTTAGAAACGATTTGAGATAAATGTTGGAGAGAGAAATAGTATCCGAGATGTAAATCGCTAAATTGAAGAATCTTCATACCATGAAAACTTTTGGGTATGAGTTGAGATGTAAGTGTATGCTCTGTAAAAGAGATTAAATGAGGCTCAATATATTTAGCGTAATAGTATCCGATGCTAGTAGTTATAAATGAATATAGACAAGTGCGCATGCCAACTTTTAAAAAATCTCTTCTAGTAATTTTCTTCATAAAAATATGAGTATACCTATTTGACTTATATCACATGTGTTCGTTACATTTACAGGTTACCCAAATCTCCTTTCAGTTTATTTGAAATATATTTTAAATCATAAAAAAGTAGTATAGATTACGAAAAAAATGAATGAAAAGAAACCTCTTTACGTTAAAATATCAGAAAAGTTTAAAAATATAAAGATTTCTATTAAATAAAATGATAAAATGAATGTGTATTCATTTTTGGGAGGGGATGTATGTGAAAGAAAAGGTAGTTATAATAACAGGTGGATCAAGCGGAATGGGAAAAGGAATGGCGATTCGTTTTGCAAAAGAAGGGGCACGAGTTGTTATTACAGGACGTACAAAGGAAAAACTAGAGGAAACAAAGTTGGAAATTGAACAATTTCCAGGGCAAATATTACCCGTACAAATGGATGTAAGAAATACTGATGATATTCAGAAAATGATTGAACAGATTGATGAGAAGTTTGGACGAATTGATATTTTAATAAATAATGCAGCTGGAAACTTTATTTGTCCAGCAGAAGATTTATCCGTGAATGGCTGGAATTCGGTCATAAATATTGTGTTAAATGGTACATTTTACTGTAGTCAGGCTGTCGGAAAATATTGGATTGAAAAAGGTATAAAAGGGAATATCATTAATATGGTAGCAACATATGCATGGGATGCAGGTCCGGGAGTTATTCATTCGGCTGCAGCGAAGGCTGGAGTGTTAGCAATGACGAAGACGCTTGCTGTTGAGTGGGGACGTAAATATGGAATACGAGTTAACGCTATCGCGCCAGGACCAATTGAACGTACGGGCGGTGCTGATAAGTTATGGATTTCAGAAGAAATGGCTAAGCGTACGATACAAAGTGTTCCGCTTGGAAGGCTGGGTACGCCAGAAGAAATCGCAGGTCTAGCTTATTATTTATGTTCAGATGAAGCTGCGTACATAAATGGAACTTGCATGACAATGGATGGAGGACAACATTTACATCAATATCCATTTTAAAAGGGATGAGAAAATGAATGTTTGATCCATATTCTTACGGTTAAATGTGACGGAATTGTTACATATGAAAGAAAAGTGTTTACAAGAGGTCATATATACGTTATATTTAAGACCTCTTTTTTCTTCATAGTAGAATTGCTAATTCCCCTTAGCATTTTACCCCTCTAATCCCTTCAGGAAAACTGAAGGGATTTTTTATTATTTTTCCGTAAATATCATGTTATAATTTTTGAAAAGTAAAGGGAGGGAAGCACGTTGATAGATGCATTAGATGTAATGAGTAACTTGGATAAAGTCCTTCCTTATTATCAAGCTATTTTTAGTGCTGATGAGCATACTGTAATTGGATATGAAGTAGTAGGACGTATTCAAACAGAAGAGGGCATACAAAGTTTAGCTTCTTTCTTTCATGATGATTCTATTCCGAGTGAGTTTCAACTGGAAGCGGATAACATTATAGTAGAAAAAGCTTTAAATCGTTATTTAGAAAGTGATCAAAAACTATTATTATTTATACATCGGAATGCTAACGTATTAATGAACGATGATGATGAAAGTTTACTTCAACTTTTATTGATGTATGAAGAGCAAGGTTTAAATTTGAAGCACATTGTTTTAGAAATTACAGAACATGAATGTCAAGAAGATATAGAGCAATTTAATCATTTGCTTATGTATTATCGTACATATGGTATTCAAATTTCGATTAATAAAGTAGGAACGGGTACAAGTAATTTAGAACGTATTAGCGTGTTAGCACCGGATATTTTAAAAGTAGATTTAACAAACTTAAGGCAAACTGCACTTTTACAATCTTATCAAGATATTTTATATTCTTTATCATTACTTGCTAGAAGAATTGGTGCAACATTGTTATATGAAGAAATAGATGCTTTTTATCAACTACAATATGCTTGGAAAAACGGTGGTAGATATTATCAAGGGAATTATTTGAAAGAGTGCTTACCTGATTTTATTGAAACGAACGTTTTGAAAGAACGACTTGGTAATGAGTGTCATCAATTTATTCAACATGAGAAGAAAAAGTTACAAAAGATTTATAATTTAACAGAAATGTTACGTGATCGAATTGGTGATGTTCTAGCCAAACAGAAAAAGAATGAAGATATAAATGATTGGTTATTACAATTTAGCCAAAGTGTATCACAGTGTAGTTTCCGCATATTTATTTGTAACGAAGATGGTTTCCAACAATCAGGAAACGTTATGAAAAAAGATGGGGAATGGATTGTGATGCCTGAGTATTATATGAAGAACTGGAGTTGGCGTCCGTATTTTCTAGAAAATATTATGAAAATGCGTTTTGAGAATAAGGCAAGACTTTCAGATTTATATGCTGATATTGAAACCGGTGAGATGGTACGGACATTTTCCTTCCCAATTGATGATGAAAACTTTTTATTTATAGATTTATCGTATGAATATTTATATGAGGAAGATGTTTTATTTTAATGCACGAAGAGATTCGTGCATTTTTTGTTTGTTTTTATCATAAATTGGTAATAGTGAAAATGGTGATGAAAATGCTGTCTATCGTTGTAAAGATTTTACGAACGAAACCACCCCTGTCTTTGCATAATCATTGTTACAATGAATACTACAAAGACAAGTTTTCTTAAAAGGAAGGTGAAAAAATGAGGAAATATGGAATATGGTTAGTTCTATTTGTATGCGTTGCCTTTCTAGTTGGTTATAGTGTCACAACTGTTTTAGGAAAAGAGGAAGTGAAAGTCGATCGGGAAGAAGTGTTTACAACGATACAAAAGGGCTATGAAACCCAATTTTCAATTCGTGGGAAGCATTTGCCGATGAATAAGATGATAGAAACGTTATCACCATATTTTACAGAGAATTTCCTTCAAGTATTTACAGATGAAAATAGTAGAAGTGATAAACAAAGTGGTGAATATTTACTTCCAGCAAAAGAAGCGCCGTTTTCTTTTCATTCAGAAACGAAAATGTCATATGATGAAGAGCATAAAATTTTATATGTATATGAGCGGGCGAAAAGTGGACAATATCAAATTGTAACATTGCAAAGAGATCAAGGGAAATGGAAATTGGCCGGATATCATGAAAGCCAAGAACTTTTAACTGAAATAAAACGATTACAACAATTATAAAGTGAAACTTTAATCGGTGGGGATGTTCATCTCTCGCTGATTAATAGCTCGCACCAATCGGGCTATTATACTGCCCACAAATAGTGGGATAAAAATAAGAATAGGTCTTTACCTATTCTTATTCAATATTGAGTAGCTGTTGTAATTTTTCGATTTGAAAACCAGCAACAACTTCTCCATCAATTACAACTGTTGGAGTTGAATACGAATCATAGTCGTATAAAAGACGATTGCGTGCAGCAGCGTCTTTTTTTACGTCAAATTCTTCATATACAACGTTATTATGCTTTAAAAATTCTTTCACAATGACACATGGCGGACAATCAGGTTGTGTGTAAACCTCAATTTTTCTCATTGTAATTCCTCCTTTTTTCTGTTTTTTATTATATTCTTCCAGTATAAAAATCGCAATAAAGAAGGGAAAAGATGTTCTTTCTGTTTTTTCCTTAGCATTTCGACAAATTTTTAGTTGAGTTTCTGGCCAATAACCTTTATCCTAGACTGTGGAACATTTTTTCTGTTATGACGGATAGAATGAGTATAGCTGTAAAACCTATTGGTAGGAAGATCAGAGAAAGGAGAGATTTCATGTCTCTACTCCAAGGAATTTTAACTCGACTTGTTAGTCTACAAGAACAAGCTGAAAGCGGTGAAGTAGCACAACGCTATTTTGAAGTGAACGGTGAGCGCAAATGTAGCGTGAAATTTTTCGATAAAAGTGAAATGTATGAGTTAGAAGTGTATCAACAAGGTGAAAAACCTCAAGTGTATCAATTCGATAATATCGACATGGTTGCAATTGAGATTTACGATATCATTTCTTGATACATATAAAAAAGGTGTTGCCATATGGCAACACCTTTTTTAGTTCTATTACTTTTTAGCATATATGTATAGGGAGTTTTTAATTTTCCTACAATGGTAATAAAGTGAAATTGTAATCAGTGGGGCTTCTTCGTCCTATACTGAATATTAGTCATCAACAATTGGTTGTTTACAGATAGCAAAAGCGAGATAAAAATAATGAGGAGGTGTGTTGTATGGAACGTTTACCAGTTGTGATTTGTCCTAAATGTCACAATTCTGCTGAGATTATTCATGTATTAACGGCTCAATCGAATCAAAATGTAATTTATACGTGCCAAGTTTGCCATTATGTAATTCGAAATATTGAAACGAATAAAGGATAGGAAGTTATAATTTTTATTTTTGTCCCATACAATGAGAATACGAAAAGTCTGTCTAATTGAAAGGACGTGACTATGTGGCCGGTGAACATACATTTTATAATGTTTCAGAGAGACATTTAAATTTTGATATGGTCTTTAGCCGTATTTGTAGTTTCATTGAAAAGGATCCACGAAATTTATATCGCTTATCCATTGGAACAGACTCACAAGCACATCAAAAGGATACGAGGTTTATTACGGCAATTCATATTCATCGCGTTGGAAAAGGTGCCTGGGGGTGTTTACACCATAAATCAGTGAAAGATAAGCCAGCAACTTTACGTGAGAAAATATATTTAGAAACGCAGTTTAGCCAAGAGATCGCATGCCTATTTACTCCAAACCGTATACAAACAATATGGGATTTATTGCATCCATATGCTCAAGATGGGGCTGGATTTATAATGGAAATTCACTTGGATATCGGAAATGATGGTTTAACAAAAGAATTTATTCTAGATATGACAGCGAAAATTCAAGCGATGGGATTAACTGCAAAAATTAAGCCAGATGCTTATGCGGCGTTTAGTTATGCAAATCGATATACGAAATAAAAAACAATTTTTATATATACTCCGCTAAAAACTGAATATTACATCTATTAAATAGGTTGGAAATTATATATAATAAGAGTAACCATGCGAGTATAAGGAGAGGGGTATATGAAAAGGGAATTTGTTTTAACAGAAGAAGAAGAGAGTTTATTACTAGATATTCTATTTCAGCAAAATTATGCGAGTGAAATTTTAGCTGTGGAAATTACAGATATTGAGAATGGTTTAAAACAGACAGATGTGACACAGTATAAAAAAATCACAAGGTTATTTTACAGATTAAAAAATAAGGGGTATTAAGCGCTACCGGAATGGTAGTCTTTTTTTTGTGTTGTATGCTAAAATAGCTGTGTAATTTTGTTTTTATTGAAATAAAGTAAGGACAAAATAATAATATGAAAACGCTGTCATAAAATATGAATAGATTCGGTGATTAAAAGTAGGAAAAAGGGAAAATGGGGGATGTAATATGATTAGTATTCCGAAAGACGAGTTTCAACAAATTTTTGTGAAAGATTTAATGATTTCATCAGAAAAAGTAGCACATGTCCAAATGGGGAATGGTTTAGAGCATGCTTTACTCGTTCTTGTGAAATCTGGATATTCGGCGATACCTGTTTTGGACCCGATGTATAAATTGCATGGGCTAATTAGTACTGCTATGATTTTAGATGGTATGTTAGGGTTAGAACGTATTGAGTTTGAAAGACTTGACGAAATGAAAGTAGAACAGGTGATGAAGGAAGACATTCCGGTTCTTAAGTTAGAAGATTCGTTTGCAAAAGCTTTAGAAATGACAATTGATCATCCTTTTATTTGCGCTGTCAATGAAGATGGGTATTTTGAGGGGATTTTAACACGTCGGGCTATTTTAAAATTGTTGAATAAAAAAGTAAGGCAACATAATCGATAATGTGAGAAAAGTGACTTCATAGAAGCGGAGAAGTCACTTTTTTTTCGTGCATATCAGTTGTGTATGTATTATATTTAAAAAGATAAAAAATATAAGAGTATATAGTTAAATTAAGGATGAAAAGCTTATTGAGATAAGGTGTATGGAAGCTAAGGAAAGAGGGAGAAAGTTGCAAATTGATGATTTTCAAATGATGGTTGTGTTAGCTCAGGAATCAAATATGAGAAAAGCGGCGGAACGTTTATTTGTTTCACAACCTGCGCTTAGTCAACGATTACAATCTATGGAGAAACAATGGGGAATGAAGTTTTTTATTCGCTCACAAAAAGGATTGACAATTACACCTGAAGGGGAAAAAGTCGCAAATTATGCAAAAGAAATGTTGCAAAAGGAAGAGGATATTAAAAGTGAGCTAGCTGTTTTTAGAACAGAAACTCACGGAACGTTAAAAATAGCTGTTGCATCAGTTATTGGTCAATATTGGCTTCCTCCTGTTTTGAAGAAGTTTGTACATAAATACCCTTCTGTGAAAATATCGCTGTTTACTGGCTGGAGTAGTGAAGTACAAAAGCAATTTTATGAAGGGGACGTTCATGTTGCTATATTGAGAGGAACACAAGAATATAAAGGTCAGAAGCAACAATTATTTGAAGATGAGCTTTATTTAGTGGATAAAGAAATAAAAGATATTACGATGTTAAAAGAAACAAATAGACCATTTATTCAATTTAAAAGTGATTCGACTTATTATGGACAAATACAAAATTGGTGGTATGGTTTATTTTCTAATCCACCTAAGAGAACAATTGTGGTTGATCAAATTGAGACTTGCAAACAACTCGTTTTAAATGGTATAGGTTATGCTCTTTTACCTTCTACTGTTTTAAAAGAAGTACAGGAAAATATGTATAAAACACCTGTTCAATTAACGAGAGAAACATGGTTATTGACGAGTGAATCGGCCAGACAATTGAAGCAAGTAAGGGCATTTTTAGAAATTATAGAAGAAATTCAGATGGAAAAATAGGATTATTATCTTGCTACTCGCTCTATCGTTTGGTAGAGTAACATTATAAATGGATTTAGGAGGCAACAAGAATGAAAATGATGGACGCTAACGAAATTATTTCGTTTATTCAAAAAAGTGAAAAGAAAACTCCTGTAAAGGTATACATAAAAGGGGATTTAAAAGAAGTAACATTCCCTGAAACGGTACAAGCATTTGTAAATAAAAAGTCTGGTGTATTATTTGGAGAATGGTCTGAAATTAAGACAATTCTTGATGGAAATAGCAAGCACATTGTTGATTACGTTGTTGAAAATGACCGTCGTAATTCTGCAATTCCAATGCTTGATTTAAAAGGTATTAAAGCTCGTATTGAGCCAGGCGCGATTATTCGTGATCACGTTGAAATCGGCGACAACGCTGTTATTATGATGAATGCAACAATTAATATCGGTGCTGTAATTGGTGAAGGTACTATGATTGACATGAACGTGGTACTTGGTGGACGTGCAACTGTTGGTAAAAACTGTCACGTAGGCGCAGGTGCAGTACTTGCAGGTGTTATTGAGCCGCCTTCAGCAAAACCAGTTATCGTTGAAGATGATGTTGTAATTGGTGCAAACGTAGTTGTGTTAGAGGGAGTTACAGTAGGTAAGGGTGCAGTTGTAGCAGCAGGAGCTGTTGTAACAGAAGATGTACCTCCATATACAGTTGTTGCCGGTACTCCAGCACGTGTAATTAAAGAGATTGATGAGAAGACAAAAGCAAAAACTGAAATTAAACAAGAGCTTCGTCAATTAAACCCAGAGAAATAAACACAAAAAAAGCGTAAGAGCATAACAGGCTCTTGCGCTTTTTATAGATAGAGGTGCAAAAATGGCAGTAAGCAAATTCGTTCAAATTCGTAGAGACTTACACAAAATACCGGAAATTGGATTTAAAGAGTGGAAAACACAACAGTATATTTTAGATTACATAGGAACGCTTTCGAATGAATATGTGGAAGTGAAAGTATGGAAAACGGGTGTCATTGTTAAAGTAAATGGAAAAAATCCAGAAAAAATTATCGGTTATCGCGCAGATATAGACGGTTTACCAATTACCGAAGAAACTGGATATGAGTTTGCTTCAATTCATGAAGGAATGATGCATGCATGTGGACACGATTTGCATACAACAATCGGTTTAGGCCTTCTAACAGCAGCTGTAACAGAAAGAATAGATGATGACCTTGTGTTTCTATTCCAACCAGCTGAAGAAGGGCCAGGAGGGGCTCTTCCTATGTTAGAGAGTGAAGAGTTAAAAGAATGGAAGCCGAATATAATTCTTGGTCTTCATATTGCACCTGAATACGCTGTAGGAACAATTGCCACAAAAGAGGGGCTATTATTTGCAAATACATCAGAGTTATATGTTGATTTGAAAGGGAAAGGTGGACATGCAGCCTACCCGCATACTGCAAATGATATGATTGTAGCAGCAAGTCACCTTGTTACACAACTTCAATCCGTTATTAGTCGTAATGTGAATCCTCTTGATAGTGCAGTGATTACAATCGGAAAAATAACAGGTGGTACAGTTCAAAATATCATAGCAGAAAAGTCTCGGTTAGAAGGAACGATCCGAACGTTATCAGTGGAATCAATGAGGCGTGTTAAAAGTAGGATTGAGGCAATTGTTGCAGGTATAGAAGCTTCCTTCCAATGTGAAGCTGTTATTGACTATGGAGCGATGTATCATCAAGTATATAACCATGAAGTATTAACGAGAGAGTTTATGCAGTTTGTAAGTGAACAAACTGATATGAATGTAATTACATGTACTGAGGCAATGACAGGGGAAGATTTTGGTTATATGCTTCAAGAGATTCCTGGATTTATGTTTTGGCTTGGGGTAAATTCAGAATATGGTTTACACCATGCAAAATTAAAACCAGATGAAGAGGTTATTGAGAAAGCTATCGCATTTTTAGATCAATATGTAAAGTGGAAAGGAACTAGAAAGTAAACTCGCTCGCCAACTTTGCAAAAACTTACAGTGGGTATTTGTTAGTTCCAAGACGAAAACATCTTTCATATTTGTTTTGGATACACATTGGCATACAAATGGATAAAGTAATGAGCAGCGGTTTTGAGCCGCTGCTCATTATTCATTATCGCTTATTGAGAAGATGATTAGTTAACTAGCTTATATATGTTTACATTTCGTGTAGAAAGTGTGTAAAATCAAGGTGAAACATAGAAAAAAGGGTGGGGAATTACGTGCAAATTAGCAGTGCAATGTTGTGTTTCGTCTTATATGCGTATGTTATTATTGCGGCGGTGTATTTTGGGATAAGTTTTTATGCCTACCGTTTAGTAGATAATCACGAATATGACGAAACATATAAATGGGTGAAAAGATATTTATCACCTGTATTAGAAATTATGAATGGGTTTGTGCTCTTTTTATTTATTGGATTAATTGCTTTCTCGACGAGTTTAGTAGGGAATAAAACGACATTATTTGTACTAGGTATCATTATTTTTATGTTGTTAGGAATACGGATTGGTAACACAGTGTTTTGGAATGAAAGAAAAGTAGATGGTTGGACTGGAATGTTAATCCCGTGTATGTTAGCGGCTATCGTGACAAACATAGAGCATGAGTATTATCAATTACATTTTTGGCTTATTATCGTTTTAACAATTCTTTCAGTTTTGTACATAAGTACGGTAGTACTCACATACATTGCACATGAAAAAGGTGATGTTAAAGGAACACGCTTCTTTAGAGGGCGAGCATTATTTTGGAGTGTGCCAACGATGGCTGTTATAGGAATTATTGCGATATTAGTAAATGGATATCAATTTACTAATTGGCAACTGTTTTTAGAAAATTGGTGGATTTTCATCATTTCGTTTATCGCTTTTTTAGGTGCAACACATTATTTATTCCATCAACATCATTATATATTGGCATTGCTATTCGCATTTACACAACTATTATTTGCTTTCTTCGGACAAGAAACGTTATTATTCGTTTTTGAAACATTTAGTTCATTTGGAAATATATTCGTATTTGGTATGTTAATTTTCAGTATCGCATTTTATTTACAACAGTATTTTTATATGCAAAAACAAAAATAAGAATGATATACAGGTTTTTGTAGCAAATCTAAAGTATGTTACAATAAAAATACATAGTATTCGATGTTATTGGAGGAATTCCTGTGGGTGAAAAAGAGAAAGAATTTGCTGTCATTGGGCTTGGACGTTTTGGTGGAAGTATTTGCCGAGAACTCGCTCAATTAGGTATGGAAGTAATGGCAATTGATTCAGATGAGGATAAAATTAATGAGTTTGCAAATATAGCTTCACATGCTGTAATTGCAGATTCAACAGATGAGATGGTATTAAAAAGTCTTGGTATTCGTAATTTTGATCATGTAGTCGTTGCTATTGGAGACAATTTAAATTCAAGTATTTTAACAACATTAATTCTGAAAGAGTTAGGTGTAAAAAATATTACTGTAAAAGCTCAAAATGATTACCATGAAAAAGTGTTAAGTAAAATAGGTGCAGACCACATTGTGCACCCCGAGCGTGATATGGGAAAAAGGATTGCTAATAATATTGCATCAAGTAATGTATTAGACTATCTTGAGCTATCAGATGAGCATAGTATTGTAGAGATTATTGCAAATAAAAAAATTGATGGTCATTCTTTAATCGAATTAGATATTCGTGCGAAGTTTGGATTGAATATTGTAGCGATTAAACGTGGTAAAGAAGTTATTGTATCTCCTCGAGCTACGGAAAACATTCAAGCGGGAGATATATTAATTGTAATTGGTCATGACGATGAAGTAGATCGTTTTAAACACTTTTTAAGATAAGAGAAAAGGACAATACCATGAAGGTATTGTCCTTTTTCTTATATTTCCATAATGATTGGTAAAATCATTGGGCGACGTTTTGTTTTCTCATATAGGAATGGTGCTAATGTGTCTGTAATTTCATTTTTAATTTCAGACCATTGTGTTGTTTTACGCTCCATTACTTTTTCTAAATGAGTTGTAATTAATGTTTGAGCATCATTAATTAAATCACTACTTTCGCGCATATACACGAAGCCACGTGAGATAATATCAGGTCCTGCTGCAACTTTAAACTCTTTCATATCAATGCTTACAACTACAATAACAAGTCCTTCTTCAGAAAGAATACGACGATCGCGTAATACGATATTACCGATATCTCCAATACCATTTCCGTCAATATAGACAGAGCCAGATGGTATTTTACCAGCTACGCTTGCTTCATCAGAACGAAGAGCGAGAACATCTCCATTATCCATGATGAAACAGTTTTCTTCTGGAATACCACAATCGTTTGCTAACTTCATATGCATACGTTGCATGCGATATTCACCATGAATTGGCATGAAATACTTCGGTTTAATTAGACGAAGCATTAGTTTTTGTTCTTCTTGTCCACCGTGTCCACTCGTATGAATGTTTGACAGTTTTCCGTGGATTACATCAGCACCAGCACGATACAACATGTTAATTGTACGACTTACACTAATTGTATTACCAGGGATTGGAGAAGAAGAGAAAACAACTGTGTCGCCAGGAATGATTTGAATTTGACGATGAGTACCATTAGCAATACGTGAAAGTGCTGCCATTGGCTCACCTTGACTACCTGTACATAAAATAACAACTTTATTAGCTGGTAGGCGGTTTAGTTGAGATGTATCTATGAATGTATCCTTCGGACAGCGAATATAACCAAGGTTTTGTCCGATTTCAATCGCTGCTTCCATACTGCGACCGAATACAGCCACTTTACGATTGTTTTCAACAGCTGCTTCAACAACTTGTTGTAGACGATGGATATTTGATGCAAAGGTTGCGAAGATAATACGACCTTCTACTTTGCGGAAAATATCTTGAATACTATCACCAACACGGCGCTCAGACATTGTAAAGTTTGGAACTTCACTGTTTGTACTATCAGATAAGAGACAAAGTACACCGTCTTTTCCGATTTCAGCCATTTTTGTTAAGTCTGCTGGTTCACCGACTGGTGTGAAATCAAATTTGAAATCACCAGTATGAACAACTTGTCCTTGAGGTGTTTTCACAACAACTCCGTATGAATCTGGGATACTGTGAGTTGTACGGAAGAAGGAAACAGATGTCTTTTTAAATTTAATAACATCATCTTCTTGAATTTCATAAAGTTTTGCTTTACGAAGTAATCCGTGCTCTTCTAATTTGTTTTTAATTAGTGCAATTGCTAATTTTCCACCATAAATCGGGATGTTTACTTGACGTAATAAGTAAGGAATTCCACCGATATGATCTTCGTGACCATGTGTAATGAATAATCCTTTAATTTTATCTTCGTTTCGCACAAAATAAGTGTAATCTGGTATTACATAATCGATTCCGAGGAGTTCGTCTTCTGGAAATTTAATTCCAGCATCAATAATAATAATTTCATCTTGAAATTGAACAGCATATGTATTTTTACCGATTTCACCAAGTCCACCTAAAGCAAAAACGGCAGCTTGATCATTCTTTAGAAATTTCATATGACTATACGATTTCCGCTAATGTTAAATCAGCGTTTTCTTTTTCATATTCAAGATGAGCACCAGTAACAGACTGAACGAACTCGATATTATATGCGAACTTATTTAATTTCTTACGAACATCCTTTTCAGACGTAGCCTCTAAATATAAAACTTTTGTATTTTCACGTACTGGAACCTCAGTCAATTTTACTTGATAAAATACTTTAAAAATCATTTGGAAAACCTCTCCTTGTCTATGTTTTGCATTATCTGTTACTTATTATAAAGCAAACAGTCACGATTTTCATGTTTTTTCGAATGAGAATGAAGAAAAAGCCCGAAATGGGCACAATTTAAGCGATTGTCTTTTTACGGACTAGATCTTTTAAATAACGCTTGAGCTTTTTCTTCAGCTTCTTCAGCATGATTACTCCTTCCTTTCCTTATTTTAAACATGCATATTACTAGTGAAAACTCCGTCTCTGACATAAGAAAGAAGACAAAAGTGGATGTTGAATCTTGTCCTTTCTCATACAGGAAAAGTTATTCTATAGTAACGATTAGTAGCCGTTAGTTATAGGTATAGTATGAGAAAGAATAGAAAAGAAAATTCATACGAACAAGTATCCACATTTTTTACTAATATATATATGCAGGTTTCATAAATAAGGTCAGAAAGTGAACGCTTTCTTCACAGATGTTTAATATGTTATACTTTTTTTTAGAATTTGAAAAGTGATAATCAAAATAGGAATATAGAGTAACGGAAAGGATTTTGACAAATGAATGATAAAATTGTCTTTTTTGATATTGATGGAACATTATTAGATCACGATAAGAAGATTCCGCAATCTACACGAGATGCAGTAAGACATTTACAAGAAAAAGGTGTGCATGTAGCAATTGCGACAGGACGTGCGCCATTTATGTTTGAAGATATCCGTGAGGAACTCAATATACATAATTATGTTAGCTTTAATGGACAGTACGTTGTATTTGAAGATGAGGTAATATTTAATAACCCGTTACATCCAGCTGCCTTACATAAGTTTACTCAGTTTGCAAAACAAGAAGGATATCCACTTGTATATCTGGATCATCAAGAAATGAGAGCATCAGTGGAATATCATGATTATGTGAAAGAAGGTTTTGGAAGCTTAAATTTTGAGCATCCGGCATATGAACCTGATTTCTATGAGAAACGTAATATTTATCAAACACTTCTTTTCTGTGAAGTGAATGAAGAGGAAAAGTTTATTAATCATTACCCAGATTTTCATTTTATTCGCTGGCATGCATATTCAATGGATATTATTCCGAATGGTGGTTCGAAGGCAAAAGGAATTGAGAAATTCATTGGAAAATTAGGATTTAACCGTGAACAAGTGTATGCATTTGGAGATGGCTTAAATGATTTAGAAATGATCGAAGCAGTTGGGACAGGTATTGTGATGGGTAATGGTCATGAAGACTTGAAAAAACTTGCAAATCATGTGACAAAGGATGTTAGTGAAGACGGCATATATCATGGATTAAAATGGGCTGGATTGCTATAAGTGAATATGGAACCTATTTCATATAAAAAAGGCGGAAGATTAACTTCCGCCTTTTTTTATTATCGCTCTAGAGGTTTTGAATCGTCAGGAGCAGTAAATGGATTTTCTTTATTAATGTGGTCATAGAACATAACACCATTTAAATGGTCAATCTCATGCTGAAATACAATTGCTGGTAAACCTTTTAAACGTAATTTTACTTCTTCACCTTTGATAGATGTTGCTTTCACTGTAATTCTTGTGTAACGAGGGACATAACCAGGTACTTCGCGGTCTACTGATAGACAGCCTTCCCCGCTTTGTAAATATGTACGTTCAACAGAATGACTAATGATTTTTGGGTTGAATAATGCATGACTATATAACGTACCGTCCGTATCAGTTACATGAACCGCAATCATTTTCTTTGAAATACCGATTTGTGGAGCAGCTAATCCGATTCCAGGGCGCAAACTATATTTTTCAGCCATTTCAGGATCTTGGCTATTTATTACAAATTCAATCATTTCTTTAAGGGCAGTTGTATCTTCTTCGCTCGCCGGCATTGATACCTCTTCTGCAACGTTGCGCAAAATAGAATCTCCTTCGCGAATTACATCTTTCATTGTAAGCATATGTAATCTCTCCTTTCTTCTTTAGTCTACCAAAGGAGGTGGAAAAAGTCATCGACAAGTAGGGAAGCACTTTGGAAAGTGTTTTACTATAGAATATTTATGTATGTAATAAAAAGAAAAGACGGCAAAGCCGTCTGTTTCTTTCCATAGTTGTTTCATTTTACATTAGCGAATGCAAGCAGCACCAACGATAATTAAAAGAATAAACAACACAACGATTAAGGCGAAGCCGCGTCCAGACCCGCCACAAGAACCGCCATAACCGTAGGAAGGATTTGAACAAGTTGGATAGCAATATGAGTATCCGTACATGAGATGACCTCCTTTATCATTTCCCGCTAACACTGCGGTTACTATAATGTATGGAGGGAAGAGTAGAAATGTATGGGTAATTACCTATAAAAGGAAGAAGAGTTTGTATATTTTTGCTAAGAAGAGAGAAAAACTAAAGAGAATTAAATCGTTTACATATTATTCTAAGAGAAAAAATAAGTTGAAAAGGGAATAATATAACAGTAGGTTAATGCTTACTAATACAGATGTGAAAAATAAAAACACGTTTGTGTAGAAGAAACCTGCAGATTATTTATAAAAAAACGTAACCAAAGTAATTGACATCGTAATTAGAATAGTTGTAAACTAAAAAACGTGATCAAGATTGTATTAATATGTTTCTGAAAAAACATTAGTACAGATTGTTAGGTACACAAAATTATTCTCAACCGACAGATAAATTTGTTGGTTTACATTGTTGCGTTTTCAGTCTAGCTAATAGATAGTGAAAGCGTTTCAGAATATGGTTCAAGAGAGGAAGAGGTGAACGGAATGGGTACTAAAACAAAAAAGACCCTATTTAATGTTGATGAGCAAATGAAAGCTATCGCAGCTCAATTTGAGACATTACAAATTTTAAATGAAAAAGGCGAAGTTGTGAATGAAGCAGCTATGCCTGAATTATCTGATGATCAATTAAAAGAATTAATGCGCCGTATGGTGTATACTCGCGTACTAGATCAACGTTCTATTTCTTTAAACCGTCAAGGACGTTTAGGTTTCTACGCACCAACAGCTGGACAAGAGGCTTCTCAATTAGCAAGTCATTTCGCACTTGAAGCAGAAGATTTCATCTTACCAGGATATCGTGATGTGCCACAATTAGTATGGCACGGTTTACCATTATACCAAGCATTCTTATTCTCTCGTGGACATTTCATGGGTAACCAAATGCCTGAGAATGTAAATGCACTTGCTCCACAAATCATCATCGGTGCGCAAATCATCCAAACTGCTGGTGTTGCGTTAGGTATGAAACTACGTGGTAAAAAATCTGTTGCAATTACTTACACTGGTGACGGTGGTGCTTCACAAGGTGACTTCTACGAAGGTATGAACTTTGCGGGTGCATTCAAAGCTCCAGCAATCTTCGTTGTACAAAACAACCGTTATGCAATCTCTACTCCAGTAGAAAAGCAATCTGCAGCTAAAACTGTAGCACAAAAAGCAGTAGCAGCAGGTATTTACGGAATTCAAGTAGACGGTATGGATCCATTAGCTGTATACGCAGCAACTGCTTTCGCTCGTGAGCGTGCAGTAAACGGCGAAGGCCCTACTTTAATCGAGACTTTAACATTCCGTTACGGTCCACATACAATGGCTGGTGATGACCCAACTCGTTACCGTACAAAAGATATCGAGAACGAATGGGAACAAAAAGATCCAATCGTACGCTTCCGTGCATTCTTAGAAAACAAAGGCCTATGGTCTCAAGAAGTTGAAGAGAAAGTAATCGAAGAAGCAAAAGAAGATATCAAACAAGCAATTGCTAAGGCTGACCAAGCTCCGAAACAAAAAGTTACTGATCTAATGGAAATCATGTACGAAAAAATGCCTTACAACTTAGCTGAACAATATGAAATTTACAAAGAAAAGGAGTCGAAGTAAGCCATGGCTCAAATGACAATGATTCAAGCAATCACTGATGCTTTACGCGTTGAAATGAAAAATGACCCTAACGTACTTGTGTTTGGTGAAGACGTTGGTGTAAACGGCGGTGTATTCCGTGCTACTGAAGGTTTACAAGCTGAATTCGGTGAAGATCGTGTAATGGATACTCCACTTGCAGAGTCTGGTATTGGTGGACTTGCAGTTGGACTTGCATTAGAAGGCTTCCGTCCAGTTCCAGAAATCCAATTCTTCGGTTTCATTTATGAAGTAATGGATTCAGTTTCTGGTCAATTAGCTCGTATGCGTTACCGTTCTGGTGGACGTTGGACTGCTCCAGTAACAATTCGTTCTCCATTCGGTGGCGGTGTTCATACTCCTGAACTACATGCTGATAGCTTAGAAGGATTAGTGGCTCAACAACCTGGTCTAAAAGTTGTTATTCCATCTACTCCATACGATGCAAAAGGTCTTTTAATCTCTGCGATTCGTGACAACGATCCAGTTATCTACTTAGAGCATATGAAATTGTACCGTTCATTCCGTCAAGATGTACCAGAAGGCGACTACACAATTGATTTAGGTAAAGCTGATATCAAACGTGAAGGTACAGATGTATCTGTTATCGCTTACGGTGCTATGGTTCATGCTGCATTAAAAGCTGCTGAAGAACTTGAAAAAGAAGGTATCTCTTTAGAGGTAGTTGACTTACGTACAGTTCAACCATTAGATATCGAAACAATCATCGCTTCTGTTGAAAAAACAGGCCGCGTAGTTGTAGTTCAAGAAGCACAAAAACAAGCTGGTATTGCAGCTAACGTTGTAGCGGAAATTAACGACCGTGCAATCTTAAACTTAGAAGCTCCAGTTGTACGTGTTGCAGCTGCTGATACAGTATTCCCATTCTCTCAAGCTGAGAGCGTATGGTTACCAAACCATAAAGATATTGTTGAAGCTGTTAACAAAGTAATGAACTTCTAATTTTTAGTTTTTCATGTGCAAAAGAAATCAGCACATGCTGGTTTCTTTTGTACATATTCCATAATAATGAAATGAATCAGGGGGCTGAATTCCGTGGCATTTGAATTTAAACTACCAGATATCGGTGAAGGTATCCACGAAGGTGAAATCGTAAAATGGTTTATTAAACCAGGCGATGAAGTAAACGAAGACGATGTACTTCTTGAAGTACAAAATGATAAAGCAGTAGTAGAAATCCCTTCTCCTGTTAAAGGTAAAGTACTTGAAGTACTTGTAGAAGAAGGAACAGTTGCAATTGTAGGAGATACATTAATTAAATTTGATGCTCCTGGATACGAAAACCTTAAATTTAAAGGTGACGATCATGATGAAGCTCCAAAAGCTGAAGAAGCAGCAGTAGAAGCTCCAGCAGCGGAAGCTACTCCAGCAGCAACTGCAGAAGTAGTAAATGAGCGCGTAATCGCTATGCCATCTGTTCGTAAATATGCTCGTGAAAACGGCGTAGACATTCATAAAGTAGCTGGTTCTGGTAAGAACGGCCGTATCGTAAAAGCTGACATCGATGCATTTGCAAATGGTGGACAAGCAGTAGCAGCAACTGAGGCTCCAGCAGCAGTAGAAGCTACTCCAGCAGCAGCGAAAGAAGAAGCACCAAAAGCACAACCAATCCCAGCTGGTGAATATCCAGAAACTCGTGAGAAAATGAGTGGTATCCGTAAAGCGATTGCAAAAGCAATGGTTAACTCTAAGCATACAGCTCCTCACGTAACATTAATGGATGAAGTTGATGTAACTGAGCTTGTTGCTCACCGTAAGAAGTTCAAAGCTGTTGCAGCTGACAAAGGTATTAAATTAACTTACCTTCCATACGTTGTTAAAGCTTTAACATCTGCATTACGCGAATACCCAATGTTAAACACTTCTTTAGATGATGCTTCTCAAGAAGTAGTTCATAAACATTACTTCAACATCGGTATCGCAGCTGATACAGACAAAGGTCTATTAGTACCAGTTGTTAAAGATACAGATCGCAAGTCTATCTTCACTATTTCTAACGAGATCAATGATCTTGCTGGTAAAGCACGTGATGGTCGTTTAGCTCCGGCTGAAATGAAAGGTGCTTCTTGCACAATCACAAACATTGGTTCTGCAGGTGGACAATGGTTCACTCCAGTTATCAACCACCCAGAAGTAGCAATTCTTGGTATCGGCCGTATCGCTGAGAAGCCAGTTGTGAAAAACGGTGAAATCGTTGCAGCTCCAGTATTAGCATTATCTCTAAGCTTTGACCATCGTTTAATTGACGGCGCAACTGCTCAAAAAGCATTAAACCAAATTAAACGTCTATTGAATGACCCACAATTATTAGTAATGGAGGCGTAATAACAATGGTAGTAGGAGATTTCCCAATTGAATTAGATACAGTCGTTGTTGGTGCAGGTCCTGGTGGATACGTTGCGGCAATTCGTGCAGCACAATTAGGTCAAAAGGTAGCAATTATCGAAAAAGCTAACCTTGGTGGCGTATGCTTAAACGTTGGATGTATTCCTTCAAAAGCGTTAATCAATGCAGGTCATCGTTATGAGAATGCAATGCATTCTGATGACATGGGTATTACTGCAGAGAACGTAAAAGTTGACTTTACAAAAGTTCAAGAATGGAAAAACGGCGTAGTTAAGAAATTAACTGGCGGTGTTGAAGGCCTTCTTAAAGGTAACAAAGTTGAAATCATTCGCGGTGAAGCTTACTTCGTAGATGCTAATACATTACGCGTAATGACTGAAGATGCAGCACAAACGTATACGTTTAAAAATGCTGTTCTTGCAACTGGTTCTACACCAATCGAAATTCCAGGATTCAAATACTCTAAACGTGTTATCAACTCTACAGGTGCTTTAAGCTTACCTGAAATTCCTAAAAAACTTGTTGTAATCGGCGGCGGTTACATCGGTATGGAATTAGGAACTGCATATGCTAACTTCGGTACAGAAGTTACTGTAGTAGAAGCTGGCGACGAAATCTTAGCTGGTTTCGAAAAAGCTATGAGCTCTGTTGTTAAACGTGCTCTTCAAAAGAAAGGTAACGTAAATATCCATACAAAAGCTATGGCTAAAGGCGTTGAAGAAACAGAAACTGGCGTAAAAGTTAGCTTTGAAGTTAAAGGTGAAATCCAAACTGTAGAAGCAGATTACGTATTAGTAACTGTAGGTCGTCGTCCAAACACTCAAGAAATCGGTCTTGAGCAAGTTGGAGTTAAAATGACTGACCGCGGCATCATCGAAATCGATGAGCAATGTCGTACAAACGTACCAAACATCTATGCAATCGGTGATATCGTTCCTGGACCACCATTAGCTCACAAAGCTTCTTACGAAGGTAAAGTAGCTGTTGAAGTAATTAGTGGCCATGCATCAGCAATCGATTACATCGGAATTCCTGCAGTATGCTTCACTGATCCAGAATTAGCATCTGTTGGTTACACTAAGAAACAAGCTGAAGAAGCAGGAATGACAGTAGCTGTATCTAAGTTCCCATTCGCTGCTAACGGTCGTGCATTATCATTAAACAGCACTGACGGTTTCCTACAACTTGTAACACGTAAAGAAGATGGTCTTCTTGTAGGTGCTCAAGTTGCAGGTGCAGGCGCTTCTGATATTATCTCTGAGATTGGTTTAGCTATCGAAGCTGGAATGACAGCAGAAGATATCGCTCAAACAATCCACGCTCACCCAACATTAGGTGAAATCACAATGGAAGCAGCTGAAGTTGCTCTTGGAATGCCAATTCACATTGTAAAATAATTTAAGTAATGAAAATAGCCCATCTCTTATTTAAAGAGATGGGCTATTTTTTATTTTAATAAAAAATGGCTTGCAAGGTCTTTATATGTACTTGTCGAATGAATATATAATACTTTAATTGAATCGTTAGAACATATATTAATCCAAAAGCCATATATACGCTTTCGTATAATAAGTAATTGATTCAAACTTAATCCCATATATTAATAAAATAGAGCATGTCAAAGGAGAAGGTTTCATGAGAATATTGCATGTTATATTTTATCATTTATTATTATGGAGTGGTTTTTCTGTTGTATTAGCATTATCAAATGGTGATAAGTTGCATTACAAAGTCATTCTATTTTTTGTATTTCTTTATTTAGCATATGTAATCGCTTATTTTGTATTGCAAACTAGAAAGCAGTCATTATTCCTTACGTGTTCAAATTGCATACTTTTCTTAATCATATTTTCTATTTTTTAAATTAACGTTTATAGAAATACATCGTTCTTCCATTAAATAATTGTAATTCTCCTTCTAATTTCTTCGCTAGAAAACGGCAAAATTCATTTGCTTTTCCTTTATCACCAAATGTTGCATTAGGTGGTAAAGAAATCTGAATATAAGATTGTTCCTTTTCAATACCAACACCAACATAAATGGAGTCATATCGATCGTGAGTAGATTGTAGTTTTAATGTTGTTGCTGATGTATCTAAAATTTCATAAGGAAAAGCGGTATTTGTATAAGCGTAATTAATTTGAACACCAGTTTTGGAAGTAACTGTTTGATAGTAATGAAAAAGTTGTTTTATTTCATCTATTGAAACAGATTGTTGATTGGATTTAGGTACAAGCGTAATAAAGGCATGTTGCATATAAGTTCCCCCTAACCTTAGTAGAATACTATTATTCTACATCCTACTGAATTTTTTGACAATTAAAAGGAGTATTCCTTTTTTTGTTTAATATACTAATGAAAGGTGATGGAGAAAGGTGGAAACCGATGTTTGAAAAATTGTATGATGAGCATGAAAGTGTGAAGGTACGATTTTTGGGGTTTATGACACATGATACTCGTTATGATTTTGGTGTTATTTATACAAATATGTTTTTTGGAAAGCCACTCATTGTTTGCATGCAAACAGGAAGGTCTACTTTACTTGGGCGAGATGATGTAGAAAATGTTCAACATATACAGGAGATTTTTAAATTAAGATCAGAAGAGGAAGCGGTAGAGTTAGCTCAGTTTTTCAAATTTTTAGTCCCATCTACTTCTTTGCATGCGGAGTATGAAGAATAATTAATGTAAAACAGTCGTACGTATAAATATGGCTGTTTTTTTATTTGAATATCGCATACTAATTTAAATTTAAAATATTTAATGTGTTATACTAAAAACCTATTGACGTAAAAAGTATAACATATTAAAATGAAGACAGAAAGTTAAGCGGTTACAAAAAAGTTTTTGGGATTATAAACTTAGGGGGAAATGAAAAATGGGAACGATCGTATGTCAAGATTGTGAAGGTACAATTGCACACTTCGAGGATGAAAAAGTAACGGTACTTTACGGGAAATGTGGATCTTGCGGATGTGATCACACAGAGCATACAAAAGCCCAATAATTGATAGGAAATGGACAGCTAAAAGTTTTTAGGACCATAAACTTAGGGGGAAATGAAAAATGGGAACAATTGTATGCCAAGTATGTGAAGGAACAATCGGTCATTTTGAAGATGAAAAAACGACAGTGCTTTACGGAAAATGTGGTACAAATTGTGAATGTGCTAATAGAGATAAGGCGAAAGCTTAATTATAAATAAGTAGATTATTATTAAAGCTCAGGGGGAAATGAAAAATGGGAACAATCGTATGCCAAGTATGTGAAGGAACAATCGGACATTTTGAAGATGAAAAATCAACAGTACTATACGGGAAATGTGGATCTCATTGCGAATGTGACCATAAAGAACATACAAAAGCTTAAATAAGAAAAAGCGCCTACATATGTATATGTAGGCGCTTTTTTAATAAATTGTAGTTGTATGACCAACTGTTGCAACGATTGCATCATCTCTAATCGGAATAAACCCTATCGATGTCTGTGGAGTGCTAGGAGAAGCGTAGTGGCTCATAAGACGGCTATCAATACGGGTAATAGTATCGGTCAAGAAAGCTGAAATAAAAGCGTAAGGGATTCGTCGTTCATTTAATGAGTATATAATTTCTTCTTTTGTTTTTACACCTACGCCATGTCCGTAAAAAAAGAAATTTCCTAGATAGATTGCATTTTCTCCTTGCCACTCGATCGTAGCTGGATTCACTTGTGGATTTTTAAAATAAATGAGATCACCTGGAACAAGATCACCACCCGTTTTTGTTATGAGCTTTAAATCTTGATCGTAGTCCCACGTATAAAGTAAAAGGTTTGCAAAGAGACGGTTGAAAGTTTCTTCCTCATATAATGATAGTAAAGCTTTGTAAAAAATAATGATCATAGCGGTGGCGCATTCAGTTCCATATAGTTTTCCGTTTTTGAAAATATCTTGTATGGCAATGGAAGGGGGTATGTTTGGTAGTAGCTCGAATCCTCCAAGTGACGTTCTTTTCCAATACTGGGGGTTGCAAAAGGATTGTTGAAATGTGCGAAACTGAAATCCACTTTGAAAAAGTTCTAATGCAGAAGTAATAATATTCACTCGCAAATTTAGATCAAAGCTGAGTTCATCAGATGTTCGGAAGGAATAAATTTCTTGATTTCCTGCCATTATCGATAAAATTTGTTGTTTCTCAGCTGCAAATGGCTCATATTCATTTGTGATATAAGGATGTACAATAGAACGGCCTATTACAATCATAATCGTATCCCCACCTATACGTTACATTACTTAATATCGTATGGGAAAAGGGAAAAAGGGTGAAAGAAAAGCCTATCAACTGATAGGCTTGTACTCTTTAATCACACGTAATGTTTGTAATGTCATGTCTTCAGGACCTTGTACAGGTAAACCTGCTTCTAAGTTTTTACGAATATACGCTAAGTTATCTTGTGTAATAATTTCCCCCGGAGTAAAGATTGGAATCCCTGGCGGATAAACCATAACGAAATCAGCTATAATACGACCTGCTGCATTTTCAAACGGAATGACTTCTGTTTCCGAATAAAAAGCATCTCGAGGAGAAAGTGCTAGCACTGGAATTTCTGGAATTTCTACTTGTATTTGAACACCTTTATCGGCTTTATTTCTAAATGTTGCTGCTAAATCTTGTAATGCTGCAATAAGTGTATTTGTCTCACTTTCTGTATCCCCAAAAGTGACAAGACATAGTATGTTGTATAAATCTGAGAGTTCTACTTCAATGTTATATTGCTCTCTAAGCCATACTTCAGCCTGATGTCCTGTAATACCTAAATCTTTTACAGATACAATTATCTTTGTAGGATCATAGTTAAAAGTAGCATCCGTACCTAGCATTTCTTTCCCAGGACAGTAAAGATCCTCAACAGCATTAATAGCATCACGAACTTGTTCCGCTAATTGTATTGTTTGTTCTATGAGTGCTGTTCCTTCTGTAGCAAGACGTTTTCTAGCAACATCTAGGGATGCTAACAAGATGTAAGAAGTTGATGTCGTCGTAAGCATGCTAATAATAGATTGAACATGTTTTACGTTCACAAGGCCTTCCTTCACGTTAAGAATAGAACTTTGCGTTAAAGATCCTCCTAATTTGTGAACACTTGTTGCTGCCATATCTGCACCGGCTTGCATCGCTGACATCGGCAATTCATCGTGAAAATGAATATGAACACCATGAGCTTCATCAACTAGTACAGGGATATCATAAGAATGCGCTAATTGGACAATCTGTTCTAAGTCCGCAGCAAAGCCAAAGTATGTTGGATTAATAACAAGTAAGCCTTTCGCATCTGAATGCTCTTCAAGTGCCTTTTTGACAGATTGAATTGTGATTCCGTGTGAAATACCAAGTTTTGGATCGATTTCAGGATGCATGAAAATCGGTTTTGCACCTGAGAAAATAATAGCTGACATTACTGATTTATGCACGTTTCGTGGCACTAGGATTTTGTCACCAGGACCGCACACGCTCATCACCATTGTCATTATTGCACCACTTGTACCTTGAATAGAAAAGAAAGTATGATCTGCACCAAATGCAGCGGCTGCTAAATCTTGTGCTTCTTTAATCATACCTTTTGGATGATGTAAATCATCGAGCGGCGCAATATTAATTAAATCAATTGCTAATGCATTATGCCCAATAAATTCGCGAAATGTAGGATCCATGCCCTGTCCTTTTTTGTGACCAGGAATATGGAATTGAATTGGATTTCGCTTACTGTGCTCAACTAAAGCGGTAAACAATGGTGTTTCGTATTGGGACAATCTATACACCCCTTCTTTTTCATAATATTTATTAGAGTTTGTTTTATATAATCTTGTTCTAAAAAAGTTAAGTGCTTTTTAGAATGAGACTTGTTTTTCTGCCAATCACAAAAGCATTTTTGAGATGGTAGGTTCACTTTATTTTCTATAAAACAAAAGCATTATATCACCAATAATTATAGATGTATAGAAAAAAATATTTTTACAGTGAGTATGTTAAATAGTTATTTCCAATTAACTTATAGAGGAAGACAATTCCATCACAATGAATAAATAGTGTATAATGCAAAGTGGCTATAGTGAAGAAGAAAAAAATCCCTTTAAGATAGCATATTGAAATAAGAAGAAATGATAAATGAGGTGCGAAATGGAATATCAATATCCGTTAGATTATGATTGGTCAAATGAGGAAATGGTTGTAATTGTGAAGTTTTATGAAGCAATTGAGAAAGCATACGAAAAAGGAATTATAAGAGAAGAATTAATGGGATTATATCGTCGTTTTAAAGAGATTGTTCCATCTAAAGCAGAAGAGAAGAAAATTGATAAAGAGTTTCAAGAAGTAAGTGGATATTCTATATACCGTGCGATTCAAAGGGCGAAAGAAACTGAAGAACAAAAGCTTGTGAAAATGTAAAAAATATTTTGAAAAATGAAAACTGAAGTGATATAATGTGATAACAACTAAAAACGGACAATATATATTGTCCGTTTTCTACTATCGATTACAAAGTGCATATAGAGGAAGGAGTGATTGCATCGTAGATTCAATCTTAGCAAGGAATTGTTCGTTGGTCATTGCTGAAAACTCCTCTGGTGATATATGAATACCGACTAATAATTCTGCTTTTTTCACAGTAGCTAGACGCTCAATCATCTTTTGTAAGTCTTCTGTTTCAAGGGTTTTATGTAATTTTACACTTGGTTTAGTATGGTCAATGGACCAAACGAAGTCATTTGGAATATTTGTTTTTAAATCATTTAAATGTTCTAAGAAGGCGTGAGCCGTCTCCACTTTTTGTGGACACTCATAGATTAAACCAAAGTATATGAAGGCATGAGTACCCCATAACCCAATTTGGAAATGTGGCAGCATTTTATAACCGCGTTTATTTGTTGAAAAAGCAACCCAAGTATCGTTTGGTGGATTGACTTTGCGACGTGCATGTTTTGCTACATGATAAAAAAAGTTCTCATCAGTTTGTTTGGATAAATACGTTGCAAACTGTTCCCCTAAAGCTTCCAGCTTAGGATGAATGTTCGTTTTAAT
This sequence comes from Bacillus sp. ES1-5, assembly GCF_022487605.1. NCBI lineage: Bacteria > Bacillati > Bacillota > Bacilli > Caryophanales > Bacillaceae > Bacillus > Bacillus sp. ES1-5. The sequence continues at coordinate 243,950 of NZ_JAKVPU010000002.1, forward strand.
TGCACTCATTCGTTCTTCGAGACCATCAACTGTAAAGACCTCAAAATCAGTTGACTTGAATGTTTGTAGTGTCATGATTGTTCCTCCAACTCCTATTTTGCTTTTATTTTAGCATAGCTTGTACTATTCATAAAAAAAACAGCACAAAAAAATTTAAATAAAAAAATATAATTTTGTTGCATAGATGATTTATCCAACATAGTATAGTATAAAACAAAAAATCAGAAAATTGAATTAATTCTAGTCCGAGGGCAGACGAATATTGGGAGGAGGCAAATAATATGAGACAGGTGATTAATGCGTTAAAGAGAACAGATGCTGAAAAGAGAATACCGGTGCTACGTTTGGAGCTAGATTATGAATTAGCAACTTTATATGATGCGATGATGGAAAATGATAAACTGAAAAAAGAAGAGTGTGTACAAAAGTTAGAAGTGTTAAGACTTGAAATGATCCGTTTAGAAGCGTAATAATAGTATATGTATAAAAAATTAGTTGGTGCGAACCTTATAAAGGGTTCGTTTTTTCTGTGAACAGTATAGATCGGAGTGTTTAAACATGCAAGAAGTATGGAAAGACATCGATGCACACGCCAAACAGTGGATTCGAGATGCAGGAGAGTTTTTAATGGCATCAATGGAAAAAGCACTTATTATAGAAACGAAATCCAATGCAGCTGATTTAGTAACAAATATGGACCGAGAAATAGAACAGTTTTTAATTGGGAAAATTAAAGAAACATTCCCGAACCATAATATTTTAGGAGAAGAAGGTTATGGAGATGAGATAACTTCTTCTGATGGGGTTGTTTGGTTAATTGATCCAATTGATGGCACGATGAACTTTGTTCATCAAAAAAGAAATTTCGCAATTTCAATTGGAATTTATGAGAACGGTATTGGAAAGGTTGGACTCATTTATGATCCAGTTCATGATGAATTATACCATGCGGTAAAGGGAGCTGGAGCATTTTGTAATGAAGTACCAATACCTTTATTGGAAAAAGGAACTGTAGAGCAAGGTATTGTAGCTTTAAATGCGATATGGCTTACCGACAATCCATTGCTTAATAAGGAAAGTATGATGGCACTGGTTAAGAAAGCAAGAGGCACGAGATCATATGGTTGTGCAGCGTTAGAGATGGTATACGTTGCAACAGGAAGAATAGATGCATATGTAACGCCGAGATTATCACCATGGGATTTTGGTGGGGGACAGATAATTGTAGAGGAAGTTGGAGGCAAGGTGACAACATTTTCTGGATCACCGCTTTCTATCGTAGAGAAGAGCAGCGTATTAGTTGCAAAACCAGGAGTGTATGAAGAGGTGTTACGATTTATAGCGGAGTAACAAAAAAAGTAAGAGGCTGTATAAGCGCTTCTTACTTTTTGACGTTATTACGATTTACGCATTTTTCTTTTTGTTACAAAACCGTATCCAACTGTAACAAATGTGCCGATAATGCAAATAATAATACCGATGGGACTATTTTCAGCAACCATAATGCCGATACCGATTAAGAAAATAACACCGATAATTGCAGTTAATAAAAAGCGATATTGAATGTGTTCCATTTCTTCACCCTCCAATTTCATTTTACTTTCACAAAAGTAAGAATACAACTATATTTTCATTCTTGATTTTATTTTGATTGCCATAGTATCCCCTTCGCTCTTATAATAGAGAAGGATTAAAAAGACATTAGGAGTTGGACATGTTGAAAAAACGACAAGATTTACGAAATATAGCAATTATTGCCCACGTTGACCATGGTAAAACAACACTTGTTGACCAGTTATTACGTCAAGCGGGGACGTTCCGTGCGAATGAACATATTGAAGAACGCGCAATGGACTCAAACGATCTAGAAAGAGAACGTGGTATTACAATTTTAGCGAAGAATACTGCGATTCACTATGAAGATAAACGAATTAACATTTTAGATACACCTGGTCACGCTGACTTCGGTGGAGAAGTAGAACGTATCATGAAAATGGTTGATGGTGTTCTACTTGTTGTTGATGCATATGAAGGTTGTATGCCACAAACACGATTTGTTTTAAAGAAAGCTCTTGAGCAAAACTTAACTCCAATCGTTGTTGTAAACAAAATTGACCGTGACTTCGCTCGCCCTGATGAAGTAGTTGATGAAGTAGTTGACTTATTCATCGAACTTGGTGCAAACGAAGATCAATTAGAGTTCCCAGTTGTATTTGCATCAGCAATGAACGGAACAGCAAGCTTAGATTCAAATCCAGCAAATCAAGAAGAGAATATGAAATCATTGTTTGACACAATTATTGAACATATTCCAGCACCAGTTGATAACAGCGAAGAGCCACTTCAATTCCAAGTAGCACTTCTTGATTACAATGACTATGTTGGTCGTATCGGGGTTGGACGCGTATTCCGTGGTACAATGAAAGTAGGACAACAAGTTGCATTAATGAAAGTTGACGGAACTGTAAAACAATTCCGTGTAACGAAATTATTTGGTTACATTGGATTAAAACGTCAAGAAATTGAAGAAGCAAAAGCTGGAGATTTAGTAGCTGTTTCAGGTATGGAAGACATTAACGTAGGTGAAACGGTATGTCCGGTTGAGCATGAAGAGGCTTTACCATTATTACGTATTGATGAACCAACACTACAAATGACATTCCTTGTAAATAACAGCCCATTTGCAGGTCGTGAAGGTAAATTCATTACATCTCGTAAAATTGAAGAGCGTCTTCGTTCACAATTAGAAACAGATGTAAGTTTACGTGTAGATAATACAGATTCTCCTGATGCGTGGATCGTATCTGGACGTGGGGAATTACATTTATCTATTCTAATTGAAAACATGCGTCGTGAAGGTTATGAACTACAAGTATCTAAGCCTGAAGTAATTATTAAAGAAGTTGATGGCGTAAGATGTGAGCCTGTAGAGCGCGTGCAAATCGATGTACCTGAAGAATACACTGGTTCTATTATGGAATCTATGGGTGCACGTAAAGGTGAAATGTTAGATATGGTGAATAACGGAAACGGTCAAGTTCGCCTTACTTTCATGGTTCCAGCACGTGGTTTAATTGGTTACACAACAGAATTCTTAACATTAACTCGTGGTTACGGTATTTTAAACCATACATTCGATTGCTACCAACCAGTACACGCTGGACAAGTTGGTGGACGTCGCCAAGGTGTTCTAGTTTCACTTGAAACAGGAAAAGCATCACAATACGGTATTATGCAAGTTGAAGACCGTGGTGTAATCTTCGTTGAACCAGGTACAGAAGTATATGCTGGTATGATTGTTGGAGAACACACTCGTGAGAATGACTTAACAGTTAACGTTGTAAAAATGAAACAACAAACTAACATTCGTTCTGCGACGAAAGATCAAACTTCAACAATGAAAAAACCACGCTTAATGACTTTAGAAGAGTCATTAGAGTACTTAAACGATGACGAGTTCTGTGAAGTAACTCCAGAATCAATTCGTCTACGTAAAAAGATTCTTGATAAGAGTGAGCGCGAAAGAGCTGCTAAGAAAAAGAAATCTGTAGAAGCGTAAAATAATAGAACAGCTACCTTTGAGGGGTAGCTGTTTTTTTATTGTATTTATTTTTGGAATATTTACTCTTTTTTGTGGACAGTATTTTTTTTGCAGGTTACTCTTGTATTAAGTACATAAATAAAATTTGTTTTTTTGTGAGAAAGGGGGATGAATGATGTTAGAAAGAATGTCGTTTTTTGCGAAATTATGTAAAGTTGATGAAAATCCAGAACTAGGGATGTGGTTGCTATATGGTATCATTATTATATTAAGTGCACTTGTGTATAATTTAGGTTTTGCAAGAAAACTATCAATAATAAAAAATATAGTGATATATATATCGTTAGCGATTGGGTGTACAGTTTTAACTTTTTTTGCAGTTTTTTTACCTGTTGGAGAGGGTCTTGTTGTAGCGGCAATTGTACTTGGGATTTATAGGTTGCGTTTACGTCAAGCAAGACAACAAAATGCTGGGTGAGGAGGCGAATTTTTATGCGATCAGTACAAGATGCGTTATATAATTGGTTAACGATTAAAACAGTTGCTGAAGCACGTCCAGATGATCGTGCTGCAAAAGAAACGTATTTGTTATTTCAAAATATGATATATGAAGAACATAAATTAAAGAATGTGGAAGTTAAAAAGAACGAAGAAATGTATTTGATTACATATGAAATGAATGGAGAAAAAAAATCTGCCAGGTTTCCATTAGAAGCTATTGATTGCTTTTTGGATCAAATGAATCGTGAACCTGAAAAATATAAATAAGTCCTTATCTATATGATTAAGGACTTATTTACATTTTACCAATCGTCTTCGACTTTTTTATCACGATATAATCGGAAATTACCGCTTGCATGACGTTCCATCGTACGTTCTGCAATTCGTTCCGAACATTCCATGCACATATATGTATGAATAGGGCGGTTACGCAGTTTTTTTGCCATAGGATTTTCATCATCTAACATATCTTTTTTATCACAAATCATACATTTGACTCTCATTTCGTCACCTCAATACGAATTCTATCAGTATAAGTATATCATGGAAGTGTAATATTTTTGAATAATAGCGGGAAAAAATAATATTTTCGCAATTCGAAAAATAAGTTATGATAAGGATATGTTAATTATATTTGGAGGTGGAAATATGGCGAATGTAGTAGATCCTACATTAACAGATGATTTAGTACAAACGTTACGTAAAGAATGTATTGTTATGGTAGCAACAACAGACTTCGAAAAACAAGTTCCTAACGTAAGTGCTATTTCTTGGGTGTATGCAGTGAGTAAAACTAGTATTCGATTTGCAGTAGATCAACGTTCACGTATTGTGGAAAATATACGGCATAGTACTGGGCTAGTATTGACTATAATGGCGAACGAATCCGTATTTTCCATAAGTGGTGCAGGTGAAATCTTGACTGATAGAATGGAAGGCATTCCTCTAAAATTAACTGTAATAGAAGTAAATGTACAAGAAGTACGTGATGTTATGTTTTATGGAGCGAAACTTGCAACTGAACCAACGTATGAAAAAACATATGATATTCGCGCAGCGAAAAAGTTGGATAACCAAGTGTTAGTAGGAATAAAAGAATTATAAATGTGATAAATAAGAAATTCAGTTATTAACTTTTGTAATCGGTTATTGTGATTTTATGTTAATAATTATAATTAAAAGTAATATATTGAATAGAAATGAATAAAAAATAAATAAAAGGTTTAATGGCTATGAATTTCGATTCTACCTCGTTTATACGGTACATATAATTATAACAATGGTTCGTCCATATTTTATGGATGAAACCCTTGTTCTACAAATTTAAAAGTGGAGTCAGGGGGTAACAGGTTGGATAAAATTTATGTGTTAGATACGAATGTACTTTTGCAGGATCCTTTATCTATTTTTTCATTTGAAACAAATGAAGTAGTGATTCCAGCAGTTGTATTAGAAGAGGTTGATTCGAAAAAACGTTATATGGATGAAGTAGGACGAAACGCTCGTTATGTATCTAAGTTAATAGACAAATTTCGTGAAATAGGAAAGCTGCATGAAAGTATTCCGTTAGAAAACGGCGGTACATTTCGTATTGAATTAAATCATCGTTCATTTGTTCAACTACAAGATATTTTTGTAGAAAAAACGAATGATAATCGAATTTTAGCTGTAGCAAAAAATCTATCTTTAGAAGAACAAGAAAAAGAGGACGGGAAGTCTGTTATTTTAGTAAGTAAAGACGTGCTCGTAAGGGTAAAAGCTGATGCAATTGGTTTGAAGGCGGAAGATTATTTAAGTGATCGTGTAATTGAAGTAGATAATATATATTCAGGATTTTTAGAAGGGTATATATCAAAAGAGCAATTAGATTATTTTTATGAAAAAGGTGAATTGCCTTTATCCGAAATTGCAAATCACCCTTTTTATCCAAATCAGTTTGTAGTAATGAAAGATGCATTAGGGGGATCTAGTTCAGCACTTGGCATTGTGGATCATTTAGGTAAGAAGGTAAAGAAACTTATTTTTCACAATGAACAAGTATGGGGGATACGACCACGAAATGTGCAGCAAATTATGGGGTTAGAATTGTTGCTTCGTGAAGATATTCCGCTAGTAACGTTAACGGGGAAAGCTGGTACAGGAAAAACATTACTCGCGCTGGCTTCAGGACTCATGCAAACGGAAGATTTAGGGCTATATAAAAAACTACTCGTTGCAAGGCCAATTGTTCCAGTCGGAAAAGATATCGGTTATTTACCAGGAGAAAAAGAAGAAAAGTTAAGACCGTGGATGCAACCGATTTTTGATAATCTAGAGTATTTATTTAATACGAAAAAGCCAGGAGAGTTAGATGCTATTTTAGCTGGAATGGGTTCGATTGAAGTAGAGGCCCTTACCTATATACGTGGGAGAAGTATTCCAGATCAGTTCATTATAATTGATGAAGCACAAAATTTAACGAAGCATGAAGTGAAAACGATATTAACAAGGGTAGGAGAAAAAAGTAAAATTGTATTAATGGGAGATCCTCAGCAAATTGATCACCCGTATTTGGATGAATATAATAATGGTTTAACATATGTTGTAGAGAAGTTTAAAGAGCAACGTATTAGTGGTCATGTAAAGTTTGTTAAAGGGGAGCGGTCTAATTTAGCTCAACTAGCAGCAGATTTATTATAAAAAGAGTGAGCTGAAGCTCACTCCTTTTTTCTTTCAAGTATACATGTTAAATAATGGTGAATTTACGGATGTTACGGATTGGATTTTGTCTATTAGATCCATCATTGTAATATAGATGAACAGGTCCATCCTCTTTTAATGGTTTTCCTTCTTTTGAAAAACCAAGAATAGCATTTTCTACAGTTTCTAATGGAAGTATTATTGTTTGATCTACTGTTTCAATTTCGACTTGCGTAGCGTCCTCTGAAATTTCGGCGTTAGCAAGAAATGGATGAAATGGTATACCGAACGTTCCAGTAATTAGTTGTTCTTTTTTATATTTCTTTACACTTTGTTGTATCGGTGGAAACGCAGCACCATCACGGATTTCGCGATCCCAATGCTCTGAAGTGTTTTTTAAATAAGCTTCTAGTTCTGAAGTGTTTTCTCTTGTTTCATCAAAGTAAGTTGTCAAATCTACTTTTCGATCATCAAAGATCCAAACAGTTGGATCGATAGTGATTGGAAAACGAACTTTTCCATTAATAAATAAAATTTCGCTCATTGCTGTTCCCCCATTTGTGTTATACTCCCACTTTTCAGTATAATAGCATTAGACACGGTTGTCACAAAAAATGTTTCTATTGCAATTTACTAAAACTATCGCTAATATTAATAGATAGGAGAGAGTAGGACGGAAACGGAGGGAATCAATTTGGCGTCTGAGACAGTATCAAATCATCAGGAAAAGGCACTAGCCCTTCTACAAGCGGATGCGGAGAAGATTTTAAGACTTATTAAGGTGCAAATGGACAATCTTACAATGCCGCAATGTCCATTATATGAAGAAGTGTTAGACACACAAATGTTTGGACTATCCCGCGAGGTCGATTTTGCAGTTCGCCTTGGTCTTATTGCAGAAGAACAAGGGAAAGCAATGTTAGGAGAGCTTGAACGTGAGTTATCTGCACTTCATGAAGCATTTACGAACAAACAACAATAACGGGTTCAAATAGGGGGGCTCAAACTGAAATAGTTTGGGCTTTTTATTTGTATAATAAAGCAGGAAGAATCAATGTACATATGGAATACAACAATAATTAAATTGAAACAGAAAGAGGAAATGAAATGAAAAGAGTATGGAAATCAATGGATTATTCATTATTACTTCCTCTTGTTATCTTATGTGTGTTGGGAGTTATAATGGTATATAGTTCTAGTTCCATTGTCGCGATTTCGTCGAAATATAACTGGCCAGCAGATCACTTTTTTAAAAAACAATTAGTTGCTCTTGCTATTGGAACGGTAATGCTTGTGATTGTCGTTATAATCCCTTACAAATTGTGGAGGGAAAAAATAGTTCTTACAGCGATGGGGTTAGGGAGTATTGGATTACTAACAGCAGCTTTCCTTTTCGGTAAGGTAATCAATGGTGCAAAAGGATGGATACTAGGTATACAACCAGCTGAATTTGTAAAAATAGCAGTTATTATTACGCTAGCAAGTTTTTTTGCTAAGAAACAAGAGAGGCAAACCCCTTTTTTTCAAGGGATAATACCTCCTATATTTGTTGTCGGTGGATCGATGGTATTAATTTTATTACAAAATGACTTAGGGACTGACATATTAATAGGTGGAACAGTGTTAATTATGTTCTTCTGTTCAGGAGTTAATGTTAACTTGTGGATAAAAAGATTTTTATTAACATCTGTCGTGTGGATTCCGGCGTTGTATTTTATCGGAAACTATAAATTAAGTCTATACCAAAAAGCTCGATTTTCAGTTTTTCTTGATCCATTTAGCGATCCGCAAAAAGATGGATTTCAATTAATAAATTCATTTATTGGAATTGCCTCAGGTGGGTTAAATGGTAGAGGACTAGGAAATAGTATACAAAAGTATGGCTACTTACCAGAGCCGCAAACGGATTTTATTATGGCGATTATATCTGAAGAACTAGGTTTTATAGGTGTAGCTATTATTTTAATCTGTTTACTACTTATTATCATTCGTTCGTTTAGAGTAGCACAAAAGTGTAAAGATCCATTTGGAAGTTTAATTGCAATCGGAATTGCAAGTTTAATTGGGATACAAACTTTTGTTAATGTTGGTGGTATGTCTGGATTAATACCACTTACAGGAGTACCTTTACCGTTTATTAGTTATGGTGGTAGTTCTTTATTGGCTAATCTAATTGCGATGGGTATATTATTAAATGTTGCTAGTCATGTAAAACGACAAGAGAAACAACAAAATGAGATAATGAAAGAAAGAGAGCAAGATGGACCGCGTCTTGTTGTAGTAAAATAAAAAACACATTGTGCTTTAGAGCGCGATGTGTTTTTTTATGTTCAAGAAACATCGAATAGGATGCATTAATTGGTATATACATTAAAAAATATATCACATTCAATCAAATGTGATATACAATTAAGTTGTTAGAAAAGGAAGAGGTATGCTATACTATTTTTGTGAAACAAATTGATCAGAAAACTTATCATTTATTAAAAAATAAGGTATGATGGATAAAAATAAAGTGAAGCTTTCTAAGTATAATATAATGTAGAAAGTGAAGAACTTCACGCTCTTTATGGTGTGTATATATTTTATCTCTAGAGTGGTAGGAAAGTAGAGGGGGAAAATCATGACAAAGCTGCAACGTATTCAAAAAGTATTGGTAGCTAACCGTGGAGAGATTGCAATTCGTGTGTTTCGAGCTTGTTCGGAACTTGGATTAAAAACAGTTGCAATCTATTCTAAAGAGGATAGTGGTTCTTATCATCGTTATAAAGCCGATGAGTCCTATTTAGTTGGGGAAGGGAAAAAGCCAATTGATGCTTATCTAGATATTGAGGGCATTATTGAGATTGCGAAAAGTAATCATGTAGATGCAATCCACCCTGGATATGGTTTCTTGTCAGAAAATATTCAATTCGCAAAACGTTGTGAAGAAGAAGGGATTATCTTTATTGGTCCAAAGAGTAAGCATTTAGATATGTTTGGAGATAAAGTGAAAGCAAGAACACAAGCGCAGCTAGCACAAATTCCAGTTATTCCTGGTAGTGATGGGCCAGTAAATTCAGTAGAAGAAGTCGGAGAATTTGCTGAAAAGTATGATTACCCGATTATTATTAAAGCTTCCCTTGGCGGTGGCGGTCGTGGTATGCGTATTGTACGTAGTAGTGAAGAATTAAGAGAATCGTATAATCGAGCGAAATCAGAAGCGAAAGCAGCCTTTGGTAATGATGAAGTGTACGTTGAAAAATTCGTTGAAAAACCTAAACATATAGAAGTTCAAATTTTAGCAGATGAAGAGGGCAATGTTGTTCATTTATACGAGCGAGACTGTTCTGTACAACGTCGTCACCAAAAAGTGGTAGAAATTGCACCTAGTGTGTCACTTTCAGATGATTTGCGTCAGCGTATTTGTGATGCTGCTGTTAAGTTAACGAAAAATGTAAATTATTTAAACGCAGGAACAGTAGAATTTCTTGTAAAAGGTGATGAGTTTTACTTCATAGAAGTAAATCCGCGTGTTCAAGTTGAACATACGATTACAGAAATGATCACAGGAGTGGATATCGTTCAATCACAAATTTTAATAGCTGATGGACATGCATTACATAGTAAAATGGTAGGTGTTCCGAAGCAAGAGGAAGTAGTTGTACATGGATTTGCGATCCAATCTCGTGTAACGACTGAAGACCCATTAAATAATTTCATGCCGGATACAGGGAAAATTATGGCATATCGATCAGGTGGTGGTTTCGGTGTTCGTCTTGATACAGGTAATAGTTTCCAAGGTGCTGTTATTACACCGTACTATGATTCTTTACTTGTAAAAGTTACAACATGGGCACTTACTTTTGAACAAGCTGCTGCGAAAATGGAACGTAACTTAAAAGAATTCCGTATTCGTGGTATTAAAACAAATATTCCATTTCTAGAGAATGTAGTAAAACATAAAAACTTCTTATCAGGAGAATATGACACTTCATTTATTGATGCGTCACCTGAACTATTCCTGTTCCCGAAACGTAAAGACCGCGGAACGAAAATGTTAAATTACATTGGGACAGTAACAGTAAATGGCTTCCCAGGAGTAGGGAAAAAAGAGAAACCAATTTTCCCGGATGCTCGTATACCGAATGTATTACACTCAGAACCGATTCAAAATGGAACGAAACAAATTTTGGATGAGCGTGGAGCGGACGGATTAGTAAAATGGGTACAAGATCAAAAGCGTGTACTTTTGACGGATACAACATTCCGTGATGCACATCAGTCATTACTTGCGACGCGTATTCGTACAAAAGATTTACATCAAATTGCAGAGCCGACAGCGAGAATGCTACCGAACCTATTCTCAGCGGAAATGTGGGGCGGTGCAACGTTTGATGTTGCATATCGTTTCTTAAAGGAAGATCCATGGGAACGATTACTAGATCTTCGTGAAAAAATGCCAAACGTTTTATTCCAAATGTTACTTCGTTCTTCAAACGCAGTTGGTTACAAAAACTATCCAGATAATTTAATTCAAAAATTTGTGGAATGTTCTGCTCAAGCTGGAATTGATGTATTCCGTATTTTTGATAGCTTAAACTGGGTAGAAGGTATGAGAGTTGCGATTGATGCTGTGCGAGATACTGGTAAAATTGCAGAAGCAACAATGTGCTACACAGGAGATATTCATGATCCGTTACGTAGTAAATATGATTTAAATTACTATAAAAATTTAGCAAAAGAGTTAGAAGCATCAGGAGCACATATATTAGGAATTAAAGATATGGCAGGCTTATTAAAACCTAATGCGGCATATGATTTAGTTTCTGCACTAAAAGAGACGGTATCGATTCCGATTCACTTGCATACACACGATACGAGTGGAAATGGTATATTAACGTATACAAAGGCAATTGAAGCAGGTGTTGATATTGTCGATGTAGCAGTAAGTTCTATGGCTGGTCAAACGTCACAACCAAGCGCAAACACGCTATACTATGCGTTAGGCGGAAACGAAAGACAGCCGGACGTTAACGTAGATTCATTAGAAAAACTATCCCATTACTGGGAAGATGTCCGTAAATACTACGCACCGTTTGAAAGTGGTATGAATGCTCCTCATACAGAGGTATACATGCACGAAATGCCAGGCGGACAGTATAGTAATCTACAACAACAAGCGAAGGCGGTTGGTTTAGGAGATCGCTTCGATGAAGTGAAAGTAATGTACCGCCGTGTGAATGACATGTTTGGCGATATTGTGAAAGTAACACCATCATCTAAAGTTGTCGGTGATATGGCATTATTTATGGTTCAAAATCACTTAACAGAACAAGATGTTTTAGAGCGTGGGCATTCGATGGACTTCCCAGGATCTGTTGTTGAAATGTTCTCAGGAGATTTAGGACAACCTTATGGTGGTTTCCCGAAAAAGTTACAAGAAATTATTTTAAAAGGGAAAGAGCCATTAACAGTAAGACCGGGTGAATTATTAGAGCCAGTAGATTTCGACGCGTTAAAAGAAGAGCTATTCCATAAGCTTGGACGCGAAGTGACGATTTTTGATGTCGTTGCCTATGCATTATATCCAAAAGTATTTATGGATTACGAAAAAGTTGCTGAGATTTATGGAAGTGTGTCTGTACTTGATACACCGACATTCTTCTATGGTATGAGACTTGGTGAAGAAATCAATGTGGAAATCGAACAAGGTAAAACATTGATGGTTAAACTAGTATCAATCGGAGAGCCTCAGCCAGATGGAAATCGTATTCTTTACTTGGAATTTAACGGTCAACCACGTGAGATTGTTGTGAAAGACGAAAGTGTGAAAGCAACAGTGGCACAACGTGTGAAAGGAAACCGTGAAAATCCAAACCACATTAGTGCAACAATGCCAGGAACGGTTATTAAAGTAGTTGTAAAAGAAGGCGATGAAGTGAAAAAAGGCGATTCTATGGCAATTACAGAAGCGATGAAAATGGAAACGACAGTTCAAGCGCCGTTCAATGGTAAAGTGAAAAAAGTATATGTTAACGATGGTGATGCGATTCAAACGGGTGATTTACTCATTGAATTAGATCACTAAAATAGAAAAGAGCTGTGTAAATGCAGCTCTTTTTCTTTATCTCGCTATTTGCGGGCAGTAAGACCCCCACCTTAAAATTCAGCGAAAGCAAAGAAGTTAGGTGGGGGTCGGGCTGCTCATAAAAGCCCGATTGGTGCGGGCTAATAATCAGTGGGGATGAAGAAAACCCCCACTGATTAAAGTTTCACTTTATCGCAAAAAATACCTTGCCAATTCGACAAGGTATTTTAATTTAAATTTATTTTGTTTGTTCAGAAGTTGATTCAGCTTCTTTTGCATTCGCTTTACTTCTTGTACCTAACATAACTAAATAGCATAGTACAGCAAACAAGCAAGAAATGAATAGTGAATGTAATAATGCCATTACTAAATTAGCATTTGTAAATACGACTAAAATTCCTACGATCGCTTGAAGTGTAACAAGGATAAATGAAATGATCCATCCCCAGTATACGACAGGTTGCTGCTTGTAATGGCGAATAGCGAGAATCATCGCGTATAGTATCCAAGCGAAAATTAACATCGCTGCAACTCTATGTCCCATTTGAACCCATTCATGTAGTTGAGTTGGCATAGGTCTATTTTTGCTACATAAAGGAAAGTCTGGGCAGGCTAAGCTAGCTCGTTCGTGACGTACTAAAGCGCCTGTGTAGACGACAATATAACTGTAAATTGTTACACCATAAATATGAAATTTCATTTTTTTGTCCATAATAAGTGAACGTGCATCAAATTTCTGGTCGATTTCAAAGATAAGACACGTTAATAAAATGACAGAAGCAAATGAAATTAAGGAAATACCGAAATGGATAGCCAGTACAGCTGGCATTTGTCCCCAAACAACTGCTGCAGCTCCCATTAATGCTTGTGCAACTAAAAATACGAAGGATAAAATTGCTAACGTTTTTGTTTCGCGCACATGTTTATAATATTTCCAGGACAAAATACAAAGGAGTGTGACAAGAATTCCTGCTGATCCTGATGTAAGGCGATGACTTAGTTCAATAATAGTTTCCATTGATAAATTAGATGGAACAAATTCACCGTTACAAAGTGGCCATGATTTACCGCACCCTTGGCCAGAACCTGTTTTTGTAACTAAGGCGCCTCCTAGTAAAACTATTAATAAATCAAGACTCGTAATGACTGCTAACCATTTAATAAAGCGTTGCAATCTATTTCACCATCTTTCTGCTATGAAGTTATTGCGAAATATTTTCATTCCATTATGTATAGAATAAAACGCGCTAGTTCCTATGATATATAAAAAATAATAAAATAGCAAAGAAATGGCGGGGGAAGACAGGGGAGAGAAAATGGGTGTGGAAATAGGATGTATAAGGGAATTTTTAGGTGAAAAACAGGCTGTTTTGAAAAGAAATGGGGAGAATACGTGTTAAATATGACAAAAAAGTTTATGATAGAAGGTAACATCATGTTATGATAAGGACAAGTAAGAATTAAGTTTTTATATTCGACACAAAAAGTTCATGTTTTCTTCACAAAATGTTCGGGAAATATGATTTAATATATTGGAGTATGGGCGTAGATTAGTAGTAGAATGGATTAACAATATTTCTACTGTAATAATATTGCTATATAGAAGCGAAATATTTCATACGAAATAGGCGCAAAAAGAAAGATGAAAGTTTTAAGAGGGGGTTAAAGTGATGAACCATGCAACAAGTGAGCTGCATGATGAGTCTGCTGTTACAAGTGTACCGGAAACAACTCGGTTACAAGATTTAAAAGCACTCGTTAAAATGGGGATTGTAAACTCAAATACACTTACTGTATTTACAGGATTTTGGTTGGCATTACACTTTAATGGATTAAGTGTAATGGACAATTTGGATAAGTTATTTTTTACAATCGTTGGTTCTGGATTAGTTATGGCAGGGGTATGTTGTTTAAACAACTACATTGATCGAGACATCGATCCATTAATGGAAAGAACAAAGACCCGTCCAACGGTTACTGGAAAGTATAAACCAGGATTTGCACTTACATTTGGACTAGTTATATTACTTCTTGGGTTTGTATTTTTATTATTAACAACACCAATGGCAGTTTTAATGGGATTTATTGGTGCCTTCACATATGTTGTTCTATATAGTTTATGGACAAAGAGAAAGTATACACTAAATACTGTTGTAGGTAGTATATCTGGTGCAGTTCCACCTTTAATTGGATGGGCAGCAATCGATCCATCTTTAGGTCATCCAATTGCTTGGATGTTATTTTTAATTATGTTTATTTGGCAAATCCCACATTTCCTTGCATTAGCAATGAAACGTGTTGATGAATATCGAAATGCAGGAATTCCAATGCTTCCTGTAGTTCATGGATTTGAAATTACGAAACGCCAAATTATGATTTGGACAGTATGTTTATTACCACTACCATTTTATATGAGTGGACTAGGGATAACATTTATGGTAATTGCAACATTGTTAAACATCGGATGGATCGTTTTAGGGTTTTATGGCTTCCGTAAGAAAGATGACATCAAATGGTCCGTACAAATGTTTGTTTATTCCCTAAATTATTTAACAATCTTATTTGTATCAATGATTGTAGTTACATTCTTCTAAGACAACGACATAATTGGATTTCTTTACGTTGAGATTTACTTTACTTAACTATAAAGTACAATCTAATTCACAAGGAAAGTGGGGGTTGTTTGTATGAAGAAACAGTGGCGACTGCTTTCGTTCGTTTCACTGCTGGCTTTACTGTTAGGGGGATGCGGTAAAGCCTTTCAATCTACTTTAATTCCGCAAGGAGAAGTAGCAAAAATGCAATATGATTTGCTCTTACTAGCAACTGCGATCATGGTAGGAGTAGTACTAGTAGTTACTATTATTTTCTTATATGTAATTGTGCGTTTCCGACAAAAGAAAGGTCAGGAAGATTATATTCCGGAGCAAGTTGAAGGGAATCACAAGCTAGAAATTATATGGACAGTTATTCCGATTATTCTTTTGTTAATCTTAGCTGTTCCGACGGTTACATATACATTCAAACTTGCTGATGTAAGTGCGATGGAGAAAAAGAATATTGATAAAGATACTATCGTTGTTGATGTAACAGCGAATCTTTATTGGTGGGAATTTTCTTATAAATCAGAAAAAATAGTCACTTCTCAAGATTTAGTCATCCCCACAGGTAAGAAAGTGTATTTGAATTTGAAGGGTGCCGATATTAAACATTCGTTTTGGGTTCCATCTTTAGCTGGGAAAATGGATACAAATACAGATAATGTGAACAAAATGTGGTTAAAGGCAGATAAATCGGGCACTTATAATGGTTTTTGTACAGAATTTTGCGGCCCATCACATTCTTTAATGCAATTCAAAGTGAAAGCTTTGGATGAAAGCGAGTACAAAAAGTGGCTTGCTGATATGAAGAAGATTGATGGGAAGAAGGAAGTAGCTTCAACAAAGGCGCAAGAGGGCCAAGAAATATTTAATAAAAGCTGTATTGGTTGTCACGCAGTTGGATCTAATGATAGTAGACCACCTTCCGCTCGTATCGCACCAAACTTAGCAAACTTTGCGGATCGCGATATGGTTGCCGGTATTGCCGAAAACAATGAAGAAAACTTAAAAAAATGGCTGAAAGATCCTGAAAATATGAAACCAGGAAATAAAATGACTGGTAAATATGGCAACTTAACGGATGATCAAATTGATGCATTAAATGCATACTTACAAACGTTAAAAGTTGAAAAGTAAAGAGGGATTATTCGCGAAGGGGAGGTTGAAAACGTGAGTTCTGTAGCAAAAAAACAGGGGATGGGTGCTGTCATATGGGATTATTTAACGACAGTAGACCATAAAAAGATTGCCATTCTCTATTTAATTGCAGGTGGATTGTTTTTTATAATAGGCGGAATAGAAGCTCTATTTATTCGCCTTCAATTAGCGATTCCTAACAACGCTTTTCTTGTTGGGGATGCTTATAATCAAGTATTAACGATGCACGGTACAACAATGATTTTCCTCGCAGCTATGCCACTCGTGTTTGCATTTATGAACGCCGCTGTACCACTTCAAATTGGTGCACGTGATGTAGCGTTCCCGTTTTTGAATTCACTTGGATTTTGGTTATTTTTCTTTGGTGGAGTATTTTTAAATTTAAGTTGGTTTTTAGGTGGAGCACCTGATGCAGGATGGACATCTTATGCATCTTTAGCTTTAGCCTCAAAAGGCCATGGTGTTGATTTTTATGTACTCGGCTTGCAAATCTCCGGTATTGGTACATTAATTGGAGGTATTAACTTCCTTGTAACCATTATTAATATGCGTGCGCCAGGAATGACGTATATGCGTATGCCGATGTTTACATGGACGACATTTGTAACATCTTCGCTAATATTATTCGCTTTTCCGCCGTTAACTGTAGGATTAGGACTTTTAATGTTAGATCGTTTATTTGGAACAAGTTTCTTTAATCCAGCATTGGGTGGGAATACAATTATATGGGAGCATTTATTCTGGATTTTCGGTCATCCAGAAGTATACATTCTTATACTCCCAGCTTTCGGAATATTCTCAGAAATCTTCGCGACATTTTCGAAAAAGCGATTATTTGGTTATTCATCGATGGTGTTTGCGACAGTATTAATTGGATTCTTAGGATTTATGGTATGGGCGCATCATATGTTTACTGTCGGGCTTGGTCCAGTTGCAAATGCTATTTTCTCAGTTGCAACAATGGCGATTGCGGTTCCGACCGGTATTAAAATATTCAACTGGCTCTTTACGATGTGGGGCGGAAGTATTCGTTTTACGACACCGATGATGTGGGCAGTAGCTTTCATTCCATCATTCGTAATGGGAGGAGTTACAGGTGTTATGCTAGCATCTGCACCTGCTGATTATCAATTTCATGACAACTATTTCGTAGTAGCGCACTTTCATTATGTAATCGTCGGCGGTGTTGTATTTGGTTTACTTGCAGGAGCTCATTATTATTGGCCACTGATGTTTAATAAAGTATTGAATGAAACGTTAGGAAAGATAACATTTTGGCTATTCTTTATCGGTTTCCATTTAACGTTCTTCATTCAGCATTTCCTTGGATTGATTGGTATGCCGCGTCGTTACTACACATATCTTGAAGGTCAAGGGTTGGAAATGGGGAATATGATTAGTTCTATTGGAGCGGTATTTATGGCTCTTGGAACGATTGTTCTTCTATTCAATGTAATCAAAACAACAGTATCAAAAGAAAAGGCTGGTCGTGATCCGTGGGATGCACGTACATTAGAATGGACAATGCCAGCACCTACACCGGAATATAACTTTAAACAATTACCATTTGTTCGCGGGTTAGATCCGTTTTGGATTGAAAAACGTGAAGGGAATAAAGAGATGACAGCGGCGGAACCAGTTGGTGATATTCATATGCCAAATCCATCGTTTTCACCATTTATCATTTCTTTAGGATTGTTTATAGCGGCATTCGGTGCAATGTATATGCAGGGTGGAAAAGATAAGTTTTGGTTATTAGTAGCAATTATTGGTTTAATCATTACATTCGGTACAATGTTCCTACGTTCAGTAATCGATGATCATGGATATCATATTCATAAGGAAGATTTAGAAGATAAGGGGGGCAAGGCATAATGCATGTAGATGAAAAATTAACGAATGAAACATTTCCAGCAGAGCCTGAAAAAGCAACCCTTGAGGGAAAAAATAAGTTTGTCGGTTTTTGGTTATTTCTTGGAGGCGAAACAGTATTGTTCGCTTCCTTATTTGGCACATATTTAGCGTTAAAGAATTCTACAAATGGTGGACCAACATCTCAAGAGATGTTCCAAATGCCGCTCGTTTTCATTATGACGATGCTTTTATTAACGAGTAGCTTAACGAGCGTATATGCGATGTATCATATGAAAAACTTTAACTTTAAGAAAATGCAACTTTGGCTATTAGTAACAGTGTTGCTAGGTTTAGGATTTTTAGGGTTTGAGATATATGAGTTTTATCATTATACGCATGAATTTAAGCATACTATGAGAAGTAGTGCGTTTGGTTCCGCGTTTTATGCTCTTGTTGGTACGCATGGACTCCACGTATTGTTTGGATTGTGTTGGATTTTAACATTAATCTTTAGAAATGCGAAGAGAGGTCTAAATTTATACAATGCACCGAAGTTTTATGTTGCATCGATTTATTGGCACTTTATTGACGTAGTTTGGGTGTTTATTTTCACTGTAGTATATTTAATGGGAATGGTGGGATAAACAATGGCGATAAAGCAAATGAATAATCCTAAAGTTGATCTTGTTTATCGAAAGAGAAAAAGTGCGGAGGAAATGAAACATCAAGTTATTACGTTTGCATTAATGATTTTTTTAACATTAGTTGCATTTGTAGCTGTAGCATATCCGAAAACTTTTAGTCCGACTTTCTCAGTACCATTTATTTTACTATTAGCAGTGGTACAAGTAATTTTTCAATTGTATTATTTTATGCATATGAGTCATAAAGGGCATGAAGCGGCAAGTTTCTTTCTTTATTCTGGTCTGTTAATCGGGTTAATTACAATTTTAGCTTTTATGACAATTGTGTGGATTTGAAAAGTGAAAAATAAGGGAGCTTGTGTTGTCACAGCTCCCTCTTCATATTATGTGAAAGGGTAACCTTCAGAAGGTGGGTGTGACAATGAGTAACTTGTGGATATTTGGTTTTCAAGCTCTGTGGAGTCCAATCTTTTTATTATTTATGCTTGCGATTCTTATTGGGTACTTTTTAATTATTGGGCCATATAGAATGCGATTTGAAAATGCGACGAAGGTAAGTAAGAAGCAAATTTTTTATTTTACGACTGGGATTGTTCTTTTGTACTTTGTAAAGGGAGGGCCTATTGATTTAATTGGTCATATTATATTTAGTGCACATATGTTTGAAATGGCAGTTATGTATATTGCAGTTCCACCGTTATTGTTGCTAGGTATACCAAATTGGTTATATCGTTATATTACTTCTTTTAAGTTCGTTCAAATTATATTAAAGATATTTGCTAAGCCACTTATTGCATTGTTTGTATTTAATGGCCTGTTTTCTTTTTATCATTTACCAGTTGTTTTTGATGCAGTAAAACAAAGTCAAATTGCTCATCCTATTTGTCTCGCTATATTGTTCTTTACGGCAATCATGATGTGGTGGCCGATGCTAAATCCATTACCAGAATATCAAACGTTAAGTGATATAAAGAAACTTGGTTATATGTTTGCTAACGGAATATTATTAACGCCAGCTTGCGCGTTAATCATTTTTGCGACTGCACCGTTATTCGCAACGTATACGGATCCGGCTGCTTGGATGAAGGCGATGGAACTTTGTGTACCAGCGGGAACTTTATCAGATTTAAATATAACGGGACCAGAATTTTTACACTGGATGCCAGTCGTACAAGACCAACAAACAGGCGGCATCATTATGAAAATTGTCCAGGAAATAGTGTATGGCACAATTATCGGTTATGTATTCTTTCGATGGGCGCGTCGAGAGCGTGAAAAGGATAAAGAGCAGTTGCAACAATTGCCGCCGTATTTACAAACGAAATAAAAGTGAGTGCATCATATTGATGCACTCACTTTTATTTTATTCAATGATTTGGAATTCTTTTAACTCTTTTTCGATATTTTGTAGGAGTTGTTCGCTTTTTTGAAGTACATTCGTTGGGAAAGTTTCACCATCACCATATTCAACGCCGTGAGGATAATAATGTTTTCCTAATAAGGGAGGAAGTAGCTTTATTTCAGCGTGTCTGCTACCAACATCACCTTCAACAGCCAAACCTAGTACGCGCAAATAATAAATATCATTTAATATTTCAAATTTATAATCGTATGTAACTCGTTCATAATCCCACTGTCCAGCAAGTACAAAATGGTTCTTTTCCATAATCTCAGTTAATAGTGTTAAATCAACGACTGCCCCATTAAATTTCGTATTTGTAAATTGCATATAATACCTCCTCTTTTCATGTTACATCATTATTTTTATAATAGTATGAATAATAAGAAAGTGCAATTCATATTGAGAGAAAAGGGATAATCCAGACTTTTTTTGCGAAAATATGATATAGTGAAAAGAGTACGGTACACACAAAAAAGGAAAGAAAAGGATTTGTGTATATCTCAATTTTATGTTTTGTGCAGGAGGTATATCGATTGAAGAAATTATTGCGTATCGTAATGATTACATTTTTAATTTTAGCTGTTGATTTATACGGGAAATTACTCGTTTCACAATATATATTAACCCCATCTCAATCAAAGCAAGAAAATAAAATTGTGAAAAAGAAAAAACAAGTAAATGAAGACTCTTCCGATACTGTTTTAAATATGATTGGTGGGGACTCTGAAAATTTATTAGCAAAATGGGGCGAACCATCTCGGATAGAGCCATCTGCTTACGGATATGAATGGTGGGTATACAATCAAGATTTAACTCAGTATGTGCAATTTGGGGTTGCAGAACGAAAAGTTGTAACGGCGTATGTTGCTGGTGAGCAAGTTAAGGTGCCGCCTTATTATATAAATGAAAAGTATGAAGAAGTGTATAAAAAGAATCCACTCTCCCATGAGATTTCGTTAAAAAGAGGGAAGAATAGTTATCAATTTGAGTTATCTGACACGGAAGTGATGGAACAACCATTAATACCTGTAGAAGATGGCTGGGCACAATTATATTTTGATCATTTTACACATGAGCTTGTTGGTGTTCGTTATATGGATGACGAAACGTTATTACGCCAAAGACCGTATCAGCTTGTTTATTCAGGTGAATTACTAGCAGAACAACCATTGACTCAAGATAAAATGAAACAAATAGAGAATGGGAATATGCAACAAATTTTTGATTTAACAAATATTATTCGAAGTCGTCATAAGTTACCGTTATTAGCTTGGGATCAACAAACAGCAGAGGTGGCTATAGGTCATAGTAAAGATATGAAGGATAATAATTACTTTTCACACGATTCACCTACATTAGGTACGCTAGGAGATCGTTTGCAGCGTGGGAAAGTAGGATTTCAACTTGCTGGTGAGAACATAGCGGCGCAACATAGTGATGGAATTGCGGCGGTGCAAGGTTGGTTAAATAGTGAAGGACATAGAAAGAATGTATTAAATGAACAATTTACAGGATTAGGTGTTGGGGTATACGATAAGTTTTATACACAAAACTTTATTCGAAAATAAAGTGAAATTTCAAGTTGTGTAAGGGACACCTCCCGTTTAAGTACTTCATATTCACTGAAGTGTAGGTCGGAATCTTCCCGTATGCAAATAGCAGGATAAAAAGGTGCATGAATCGTCTAAAAATAGGCGAACCATGTGCCTTTTTTTTCTTACTATATAGTAGATATACATGAAGAGGTGAGGATTATGCCAACAACAAAAGGACCGTTACATCCATCGGTTCAACAGTTTAAAGAGTTTGTAAACCATCACCCTAAAATGGTTCATGAGGTTAGAAGTGGTCACAAAACTTGGCAACAGTTTTATGAAGAATGGTACTTACTTGGTGAAGAAGATCCAATATGGGCAACTTTTAGGCCTGATGGAGCGCCAGCTTTTTCTTCGGTAAAAGAAAATAAACAAGAAAAAGATAATCGAACTGAAGAGGAAAAAACTGCTGATGTGATGGGACAAATGCTTTCTTTCTTTAAAAAGCTAGATGTGGAACAGATGCAACACCATTTAGCTAATGTGACGAGTGCTATTGGTAGTGTGCAACAAGTTTTTCAACAATTTCAAGGGAAGCCCGCGCGGCAAGAAGAAAGTACTTCCGAAAATAATCCATTTTTCTTTCAGAAGGATTAGGGGGAAAGCGGATGAGAGCAGAAATTATGGAGTTTATAAAGGCTGATGAGGATTTATCTCGCTATATTAGGGAGCAACCGTACTGGTATAGAAAACTAACGCGAAACCCTGAAGAAAAAGAGGCATTTGAGTTAGCGGCTATGCAGCATTTCAAAAAAACGATACCAGATAAAGTTGAGAAATTCCAAAATCAATTGGCAGTTGCCTCCATTATGATCGATATGTTTCAGTATATGAAGCAGCAAAATACAACATAATTGGAAGGGAAAACTATGTCCGTCATGCAGAACTTTTGATACAATAGAAGCGGATTATTTAAAAAGGAGTTGCAGCATGAGCATGACGGAAATTTGTTTAGTACGACATGGACAAACTGATTGGAATTTTCAAGAGATTATTCAAGGACGTGAAGATATTCCACTTAACGAAGTGGGAAAGAAGCAAGCAAGTCAAAGTGCAGCTGCTTTGCAAGCGGAAGCATGGGATGTAATTATAAGTAGCCCATTAATTAGAGCGCACGAAACAGCTAAGGAAATTGCAGCGGCTACAGGATTGCAATCGATTTTATTAGATGAGCGATTTGTTGAACGTAATTTTGGTGAAGCTTCTGGGAAGCCAGTTGCGACTGTTAGGGAGTTAATTGCAGAAGGTAAAGTAGAAGGTATGGAGCAAGATGAAGAGATTGTAACGCGTTGTTTTGTTGCTATAAAAGATGTTGCAGAAACTCATTCTGGCAAACGTATTATCATTGTAGCGCATTCACATGCGATAAAAGCAATTTTACATGCAATTGCACCGGAAGATGTTTCGTTTAAGACGCCATTAAAAAATGCATGTATTAGTTATGTGAAAGAAAATAGTGGGAAATGGGATGTTCTGAAATATAATATTGCGGAACATATTAATGTATAAGTATGTGCTAGAATTATATGGGAAATAGTTAGAATGATATCTTTCTGTTTAGTGAGACACTTCAATTAGTAGTTCTATTCTAAATGTGGTATGATGAATATTCGGAGGTGTCTCTCATGATTGTAGCGACGCTGGAAAGCGTATTGATATTAGATAAGGCAGAGCAGCTTGCAAAAGCGATTATCTGTTCAGATATAGCAGAAGACTATCGTAAGTGTTATAAAGAATTGCATGAAGATATGGAAGTTCAGACGTTAATTCAGCAATTTACAGCGATGAAAGAACGATATGAAGAAGTGCAACGTTTCGGTAAATACCATCCTGATTATACTTTCGTTTCGACGAAAATGAGGGAGTTAAAGCGTTCTGTAGACTTACATGATAAGGTTGCAACTTTTAAACGAGTAGAAACGACTTTGCAAAAGTTGTTAGATGAAGTTAGTGTAGCAATCGGTTCGGAGGTGTCTTCTTCCATCAAAGTTCCAACAGGAAATCCATTTTTTGATGCTGGTGGCTGTGGTGGCGGTTGTGGTACCGGCGGAGGTTGCGGCTGTAAAACGGGGTAAATTACCCCGTTTTTTAGAAGATAGAAGAAAACGTATACAGAGTTTGTCCTGTAATGTCATAAATTTCTGATTGGTTTTCATAAAATATAAAATATATGTTTTTAAAAGGAGAAGATGGAGAAGATTATGTTCGGGCAACGACAAAGTATGATTGTTTATTTACATTCATTGAAACATGCCAAGATTTTAAGGAAATATGGTAACATACATTACATATCAAAACGCTTAAAATACGCAGTAGTATATTGTGATATGGAACAAATTGAGCATATGATGCAAAAGTTGAACAAACTTCCTTTTGTGAAGAAGATAGAACAGTCGTACCGCCCGTATTTAAAAACGGAATTTGAAAATTCACGTCCTGATCGGGCAAAAGAATACGATTATAGCTAATAAAAAAATCCCCTGCTAATTTTAGCAGGGGATTTTTTTCACTTGAAATAACACTTTATTTCATTGGAGGAATGAAATTATTCATTCGTAAAATACCAATTAAATGATTGAAAAACAGTTCTTTTTCTGGGAAAGTTGTGGATGGTTTTACCGTAAAGGTAGTCACTTTTCTTCCTAGTTGTTCTGCCGTTTCTTCAAATAAAATGACGCGTTTACTTTTTTTGTTTTCAAGTACAGGAATGCCTTCGCGACATATGTATAATGGTTGGAAATCACCAGTAGTAGTTGGTTTTAATATTACAACAAGTGAGCACACTTTTTTTTCATTTTTAATCGTTTCAAATTGTAACATATGTGTTATACGTTCTTGATTTGCTTTGGCAATTTCAAGTAATTCATATAAATCAGAGTAGCCTTCTCCGAGTTCTATAAAGCGTTGAATCATATTTTTTCCTCCTCTTTCTTTTACTTACTGTACCATCTCACTTTTTAAATGAAAAGGAGACAAAGAAAAAAACCCTGCAAAGCAGGGCCCTTCTTATACTAGCATGTACTAGTAAGAAGGAAAAGGGAGAGGAGAAACCGGAGGAAGAACTTATGGGGAAACGTAAGTCTTCTCCGCGGTTGGCAACAACATCGAAGGTGATGTTGTTATAATTATTTATGTCCAATCTAAATGAAGATATACATCATGAAATTAAATTTTATGTTTGGCTTTTTATTTTTCTTTTTTTTATTTTATGATAGGATAAAAAAGATAAAGTGAAACGAATGTACATAATGGGTTCGTGTTAGCACATGGTGAGATGAATACATAAAAATGCAGAGCGGTTATTTTAAGCCAAAGTTCTCCTATTGTTCGTTGAGAAATGAATGGAATAGTATAGTTTGGTAGCGGTTACCGAAGGGAGAAAGGTTTTCTATAATTGCTCGATAGATTGAAATAAAGGTAGTGACAACAGATGAGAGTAGTTTCAGGAAAATGTAAAGGGCATCCACTAAAAGCGGTGCCAGGTAATACAACACGTCCAACGACAGATAAAGTAAAAGAATCAATCTTTAATATGATAGGTCCTTATTTTGATGGTGGTATCGCTCTTGATTTATTTGGCGGTAGTGGTGGTCTTGGAATCGAGGCTATAAGTAGAGGGATTGATAAAGCGATTTTTGTTGATCGAGATAATAAAGCGATAAAAGTAATCCATCAAAATTTAGAAAGTTGTCGAATACAGGAACAAGCTGAAGTATATCGAAATGATGCAGAACGTGCGGTAAAGGCCCTTATAAAACGTGAAATATCATTCGATCTTATATTAATTGATCCTCCATATAAAGATCAAAAAATTGTATCTTTAATTAGTGTGATGGATCAACATGGATTGCTACATAGAGATGGATTAATTATGTCAGAGCATGGTAATGATGTGGTTTTACCTGATTCTATAGGGAGTCTTGTAAAAGTAAGAGCTGAAAATTATGGGATTACAGCAATATCGATTTATAAGTATGAAGGTGAGGGGACGGAATGACTAGTATAGCTATTTCTTCGGGAAGTTTTGATCCAATTACCCTTGGGCATCTGGATATTATTAAAAGGGGAGCAAAAGTATTTGATGAGGTATACGTAGTAGTTTTAAACAACTCGTCAAAAAAACCGTTCTTTTCAGTTGAAGAGCGCTTAGATTTAATTCGAGAAGCAACAAAGGATATCCCGAATGTAAAAGTAGATTCACATAGTGGACTATTAGTGGAGTATGCGAAAATGCGTAATGCAAATGCGATTTTGCGTGGGTTACGAGCGGTTTCTGATTTTGAATATGAGATGCAAATTACTTCTATGAATCGAAAATTAGATGAAAATATTGAAACCTTTTTTATTATGACAAACAACCAATATTCATTTTTAAGCTCAAGCATTGTAAAAGAAGTTGCGAGATATGGAGGAAGCGTAGTAGATCTTGTACCTCCTGTTGTAGAACGTGCTTTAAAAGAAAAGTTTCAAACCCCGTTAAAGTGAACGGGGTTTTTCTTTGTTGCTACGAAAAAATAATAAGATAACATATACATATAAACAAAATAAAGTAAAGATCGGTCCATAGTGTACAAAAGATGTCCAAATTTCATGCAGTATAGAAGAATTCGATAAAAATACGGGGATATCTTTTTGCATAGGTGTAAAAGAGCTTGCTTTTTCATAAAATGGTTTCCAAAATATAAAAGTAAAAATAGGAGCAAGAATACTTTGGATAATTCGTGCGAAAAAATAGGGCTTAAATCGGATGTCTGTTTCAGCTAATATGCTAGCAACTTGTGCCTGAATAGAAAGGCCGCTAAATGCTAAAATAAAGCTTGTTACCATAGCTTGCTGCAGGAGGGGTGTTTCATTTATTTGACTAATCATTTGACTACCGAGTGTCATTTCAAAAATGCCTGATAAGATTGGAATACTAAATTCGGTAGTTAGTTGGAAGAATGATAAAATATGTTGCATAATAAAAGAAAGTGCTGCTGTAATATGAAATACAGTAATCATTTTATTTAAAACAGAGAATAAAATAATAAATCCACCAATCATAAGTAACGTTTGAATAGAAGAAACGATAGCGTCCCCAAGTACTTTTCCTATTGGTCTTTTTTCTTGCATGCGCGTCTCGTGGAGGACTGAAAAAGGGTTTTGAAAAGGACGTTTTTTAGTAGGATGTTGATCCTTCGTGGAAATATTGTTATTGCCGTAAAAACGCATCAATAACCCGACGGCAAAGTTACTTAAATAATGTGCAGCAGCTAATACGATTCCTAATTTCGGATTATTGAAAAAACCGATAGAAACAGCTCCAAAAATAAAAAGTGGATTAGATGAGTTTGTAAAAGATACGAGGCGTTCTGCTTCGATTTGTGTTAGCTGATTACTTTTACGCAGTCTAGCGCTTAATTTGGCGCCAGCAGGGAATCCTGAAGCCATTCCCATTGCCCAAACAAATCCGCCTATCCCTGGAACGCGAAAAAGTGGTCGCATGAGTGGTTCTAATATAACACCTATAAATTTTACAACACCAATACTAATTAGAAGTTCCGCAATGATGAAAAACGGTAAAAGTGAAGGGAATACAACTTCCCACCATATATTTAACCCTCGAATGGAAGCTTGCAAAGCAGCTTGGGGGTGAAGTACAAGAGAAAAGGTTAAAAACAGTGTTGATATGGTAAGAAAAGCCGTTTTCCATTTTTCATACATGTAAGTAAATCCCCCTTTGTCCCAAAAAACGTTCATTTCAGTATACGTGGATACGTAGTGCATTTAGACCATAAGTATGAAAAAGGAATGAAAAAAATTAAAGGGTGAGAAAAATGAAAGAACCGAAAATTGGTTTAGCTCTTGGATCTGGGGGCGCAAAAGGGTTTGCGCATATTGGTGTTATAAAAGTTTTAAGAGAAAATGGTATACCGATTCATATGATTGCAGGAAGTAGTATGGGGGCTTTAGTAGGTACGTTTTATGCAGCTAGCTCAAACGTTGAAAGGTTGTATAAACTGGCAAATGTTTTTAAGAGGAAATATTATTTAGATTTTACAGTTCCGAAAATGGGATTTATTGCTGGAAAACGTGTCAAAGATATGATTAAAATGTTTACATATAATAAAAATTTAGAAGAGTTAGATATCCCGACGGCTGTTGTGGCTACTGACATCTTGAAGGGGGAAAAAGTAGTTTTTACAAGTGGTCCTGTTGCAGAGGCTGTGAGAGCTAGCATATCTGTACCAGGAGTGTTTGTACCAGAAAAAATAGATGGACGATTATTGGTGGATGGCGGAGTGATTGATCGCATTCCAGTATCGGTTGTGAAAGAGTTAGGTGCCGATATTGTTATTGCTGTTGATGTATCCCCGATTAAAGTGAATGGAGAGGTTACGTCTATTTATGATGTAATTATGCAGAGTATTGAAATTATGCAACATGAGCTGGTGATGAATCGACAAATTGCATCGGATTTAATGATGCGACCAGCTGTAGAACAATTTAGTTCACGTGCTTTTACAAACATTGAAGACATTATTCGAGTTGGAGAAGTAGAGGCGGAAAAACATGTTGCAAATATTTATTTATTAATTGAGCAGTGGAAGGAGAAACATAATGTTTAAGCGTTTTCGGTTTATATATGCAATTTTAATAGGGGTTATATTGGCGATGTTACTTGTTTACGTACGTTTACCGTATTATGTAACAAAACCAGGAATGGCGGCAAAATTAGAGCCTTACGTTCAAGTTGAGGGTGGAACGAAAGAATCTGGTGATTTTATGCTTGTTACGGTTTCAATGGGACCAGCAAATGTGGTGAATTTAATAGCGGCACAGTTTAATAAA
Organism: Bacillus sp. ES1-5; assembly: GCF_022487605.1. NCBI lineage: Bacteria > Bacillati > Bacillota > Bacilli > Caryophanales > Bacillaceae > Bacillus > Bacillus sp. ES1-5. The sequence goes on from NZ_JAKVPU010000002.1 coordinate 272,825, forward strand.
TATACACACATTTCAAAAGCGGAAGAAATATTGCAAAAAGGTGAGAGTGATGAAGAATATCAATTTCGCCAAAATTATGCGATGAAAGATTCGCAAAATGCAGCAATCTATAATGCTTATAAACGTGCAAACCGTACTGTTTCTTTTGAAAATAAAGGTGTATTGGTTGCAGGAGTAGCGAAAGGGATGCCGTCAGAAGGAAAGCTTAAGCTTGGAGATGTCATCATAGCTGTCGACGGAAAAACATTTGAAAAGACGGAGCAATTTATTGAATATATGACAGGAAAAAAAGAAGGGGAAGCAGTAAATATTGAGTACAAGAGGAATGGAAAACAGTTAAAAGAAAATTTAAATGTAAAGACTATTCCGAATGGAAATGGGCGTGTTGGTATAGGGGTTTCTATCGTTACTGAAAGAGAATTAGTGGTAGATCCGAAAGTGAAAATTGATTCTCATGAAATAGGCGGACCATCGGCAGGCCTAATGTTTACATTAGAAATATATAATCAACTTGTGGAAGATGATTTAACAAGAGGGCATGAAATAGCTGGAACAGGGACGATAAATGAAAAGGGAGAAATTGGCCCGATTGGTGGTATTCAGCAAAAAGTGGTCGCTGCAAGTGATGCTGGTGCTGAAGTGTTCTTTGCGCCAAATGAAAAAGGTGCGGAGAAATCGAATTATAAAGATGCGCTTGAGGCTGCGAAAGATATTAAAACAAAAATGAAAGTTGTACCAGTTGATACGCTGGATGACGCATTGCTGTATTTGGAAAAAATGGGTGAGAAAAAATAAACCTCTCTGAAAAAGAGAGGTTTATTTATAGAAATTTTGCAGTTGTTTCATCATAACGAATTGGATGGTGTGTTGCATCTTGTTTTAGTAGTTGTGTTCGTAATGGTTCTTGCATGATGGAGAAATATACAGAATTGGCTTTTCGCTCTATATGTAAAGTAGGATGGTCAAATGTTTTTGTATGGGTAAGGACGGGAAGTTCTATTTTTTTCTTGTTTTTTGAAAGGTAAGTTTGTCCTTTTTGTGACATGCCTAGTAGACGAATGTACGGTGCATGCTGCTCTATATTTGCGCTATGTATTTCTTCTTTTGTTGTATTTGTTAAAATGTGTGTACAAGCTCTTTGTAATCTAGTCCATGTATAACGCTTCGTTTTTAATGCTTCCATGAATGAATGGAAGGAGGAACTGTTTTGTATTTTTGATAAAATACGATGCTCTAAACCTTCTTCTATTTCATATATATGTCGTAAGTCTTCTGGAGACATCGTCATGAGTTTGTATTTGAAAAATGAAAAGTATTGTTCCCAATTATGTAATATCCCGTAGTTTTGTTTGTAACTTGCTAAAAGAGAAGCAGTCGCTTTTGGGATAAAAGGCTCAATTTCTGTAAAAGAACTATTTTCGCTAAAAAGTTGTTTACGAATACTGGTTGCGCTTGCAATGTGTTGGTCGCTAAATGTTTCATCATGATAATGAGATGCGAATCTTTTTATCGTTTGTGCTTGCATAGAACTATTTTGTAAGAAAATTGATTTCATGTATTGGAATCCTAATATGTTATTCGGTTGTGACATGTCTATGTTTTTTTCGGATGGTAAAATGTGTAGGAAGGCTTTAGATGTAGCTTTTGCGTAACTGTTACCTGCATTCATAAATTGCTTTACAAGACGATTAAAAGTATCTTCTTCATTTTTTTGCACAGAGATGGTATTATGAAAATTTTCAATCTGCCCATCTTCACTACCGAAACAAATTTCAGAAACACGCAGGGCGTTTAAAATAGAAATAGCGCCATTTGCAAAGGTTTCAGCCTTTTGTGTTGAGAAGGCGTATGGAAGCTCTACAACAAGGTCTACACCGCATGATAAGGCCATTTTGGTACGATACCATTTGGATAGGAGTGCTGGCTCACCACGCTGTAAAAAAGGGCCACTCATAACAGCGATTGTAATATCGGCGTGTGTTAACTTTTTTGTTTGTTGCACATGATAATCATGACCGTTATGAAAAGGGTTATATTCAACAACAATACCACTGGCTTTTATGGTAATCTCTCCTTTCGATGTAGCATCTTTTTCAAAAACGTGATACTCTATATATTATTTACTATGATGACTTCATTATAGTGTAAAGAAAAAACATTGACAAATATAAAATGGCTAGCTATAATTTTGTTTGTTGCCTTGAGGTGATATGATATGAAATGGTCCATCCATCAATTGAATAAATTGAGAAATAAAGGATTGACATTGGATGAGATGGTAGATGTAAGTGAGCTACAAGAGGTCGAGAAAGATATTCGTGAAATTAATCCTGCTCATGTAACAGGAAGAGTTGATTTTGGCTCCGGTAAGTTTACGTTCCATCTACATATAACTGGAAGCATGGTTTTACCATGTTCTCGCTCTTTAGTAGATGTGACATTACCATTTGACATTAAAACAACTGAGGTGTTCCAAACTTCACAAGAAGAATTTGAAACTGAAGCTGAAATTCATTGTTTAGAAGGAGAAGTACTTGACTTACTGCCCGTAATCAAGGAAAATATACTTTTGGAGATTCCAATGCAAATTTTCAGTGATGATGTTTCTGGTGGAGCACCGATGCAAGGTCAAGACTGGCAAGTGATTTCGGAAGAAAACAAAGAAAAGACTGTTGATCCACGATTAGCAGGACTTGCAAAGTTTTTTGACAAATAATCGGAAGACTGGTTTAGGCCTTCATATGAAAATAACTATTTCTTTTAAGGAGGTGGGAAGAATGGCTGTACCTTTTAGAAGAACTTCTAAAACAGTAAAAAGAAAGCGTCGTACGCATTTCAAATTATCAGTACCTGGTATGGTAGAGTGCCCAAGCTGTGGTGAAGCGAAATTAGCTCACCGTGTATGTAAAGCATGCGGTACTTACAAAGGTAAAGAAGTAATCAGCAAGTAATTGCGGGAAAATAAACGTAGAAGATATCTTCTACGTTTATTTTTTTTGTCTTATTCTTTATTTGTTGTATTCTATCTTTTCTAGTAACTGCATATGCTTAATAAAAAATGCATAGGGAGGACTAGAGAGATGGCGACAACAAGACAAGATGCTTGGACTGATGATGAAGATTTGCTTCTGGCAGAAGTAGTACTCCGGCATATTCAAGAAGGTGGAACGCAATTATCTGCCTTTAAAGAAGTGGGAAGACATTTATCTCGTACACCAGCAGCATGTGGCTTTAGATGGAATTCTTACGTTAGAAAGCAATACAAAGAACGTATTGAAGAAGCGAAGCAACTACGTAAAGTAGAAAATTATGAAGTAAAAGAGACAAAGGTAGTAGAGCCTATGTCAATTACATTGAATGATGTTATTGATTTCTTGCAAAATTATAAAGATGAAAACTCTTTAATGGTGTTACAACAGCAAATTGAATCGTTACAAACAGAGAGAGAGAGTCTTTTGGAGCGATTATCAGTATATGAGGAAGAGTATAGAACGTTGCTTGATTATATCGATCAAAAAAGAAGTGTAATGGTAGCAGAAAGAAATAGCGCTCGTTCGAATGGGAAATTAGAAAAGTTAAAGAAATAAAAAAACAGCTGCTATGTAGCTGTTTTTTTTATTTTTTATGCAGACTCTTCATTTGTAATCGTATTCAAATTTGTTTCTGGGTTCCAAACATAAAAATCACCATCAGGTACTGATACAGGCTGGAAATTTAATTTATCCCAAAAACCAGCTGAATGGATACGTGCGATCGTTTTAATTGGGAACTGTAGCCCCTTCGCATAATTTACAAGCATTTCTCCGAATCCTTGTTTTTGGAAAGTTGGTAACACTTCAAGTTTATAGAGTTCTAGGTAAGTACCTGTAATTTCGAATGGTTCCCCGCCGTTCCTTTTCATATATAGACTCATACGTGCAATTAGTGATCCGCCATAATAAATGCCGTAAAATGGAGATTCACTATCGTTTTCAATAATGTTTGCCTGTAATTCTTCTAGCATGGATAATTCTTGAGCTCCGCAACCTTTAAATTTTTTAAATTCGTCTAATGTTTTATAATTGATGAGCAAGCGCTCAACTTTTGGGAATCCCATAACATCACATCCTTTTCTTGTCTCGTTGAATGCAGAAAAGTAAAAATATTTATAATAATATTATAACTCATTTTTTTATTTTTATGAAGAAGATAGTATATTTCTTTTATTATTTTTTTGAGGATTTGCTAAACTAAGAGTAGAAGCATATTAATAGGTAGTATATACATATTGAAAGAAGGGGTTGCATTTGTTTGGTAAAGAGCAATGAAATTGTAAACTGTGTTCATGGAATTGAGAAAGATAAAGTGAAACTGTAATCGGTGGGATTTATTCACCTTTAGTTAATTATGATTCCGTACCAATCAGGCGTTTGCGGGATAAAAAGGGGGAGGGAAAAGGGACTTGTGTATCGTATTTATATGAGTTCCTTGTGTGAAAATGAAAATCGGAGTTGTGGGACCAGGAGCTATCGGTCTGTTATATGCATTTTATTTACAAAAAAGTAATCAAGATGTTACGTTGTTTACAAGGACAGCTAAACAGGCTGAGGAATTGAATATAACGGGTGTAACTTGTATGAGTGAGGAAAAACGTGAAACTGTATTCCCGCCTGTTTTGCCAATAGAAAGTATGCTAGACCAGAAGCTAGACTATATATTTATTGCTGTTAAGCAATATCATATAACTGACATACTGCCTTTTGTGCGAGGGGAATCCTCATTAATCTTTTTGCAAAATGGAATGTCGCATCTTCATGCTATGCAGAAAATAGGGAATGAAAATATTGCAGTTGGGATTGTTGAGCATGGTGCAAAAAAAGAAGAAAGACATACCGTTTATCATACGGGGATAGGTGTAACGAAGTTTGGAATCGTGCACGGCCAGTCTATACATTTTGAAAAAATATTTAAGTGCTTTCCATTTCCTCATTTTCCGATTCAAATAGAAGATGATTGGAAGGATGTCATGCACAAAAAATTAGTAGTTAATGTATGTATCAATCCATTGACAGCATTATTACAAGTCCAGAACGGAGAGTTGATTACGAACCCGTTTTTTTATCGATTGATGGAGCAAGTATTTCAGGAAGTCGTTTTTCTTGTTAAAGAAGAAAAAGAAATGGTATGGAAAATGGTACGTCACGTATGTGAAAGAACGTCTCATAATACATCATCTATGCTGGCAGATGTAAGGGCGAATAGACAAACGGAAATTGGTGCGATTGTTGGATATGTATTAGAGGAAGCTAAGAAACAGCAACGATCCGTTCCGACACTTCAATTTTTGTTCGATGCAATAAAAGGATTAGAAGTAAAAGAATAAGTGTAATTCTTTGCTTTTACGTGCAACATTGACTACAATGTGGATTGGTGAGAGAACAGGATACGAAAGGAAGAATTATATGGAGATAAAAGAAATCTCTGTTCCGCAACAAGGTGTTGTAGCGGACTATATGAACGGTAAAAAAGAGATACAGTCGTGTTTTGACTATATGTTAACAGAAGATGCTTTTAAACAGCGTGTACATGATTTGCGTGAGAGGGAGTTTTTACGCCAAGATTTAGTAGCGCATTTATTAGAATATAATACAAAATTACAAGCGGGAGAAGCTACGATTCAAAATGTAAAAGCGCTTGGAGAAGAAAATACATATGTTGTGATAGCTGGACAACAAGCCGGGTTATTAACTGGACCACTTTATACAATTCATAAAATCATTTCAGTTTTACAGCTTGCGAGGGAAAAGGAAGAAAGTTTAGGTGTTAAAGTTGTTCCTGTTTTCTGGATTGCTGGTGAAGACCATGATATGGATGAAATTAATCATACTTTTGTAACGAAGAATAAAAAAATAAAAAAGACTATTTTTCATGATCGTAATCCGAAAAAGGCGAGTGCTTCAGAGTCCGAGCTTTCTTTGGAAGACTGTAGAAAGTGGATTGAAGAAATTTTCAAAACATACCCTGAAACGAATTTTACAAAGGATGTACTGCAATTTATTGATGATTCTTTGGGGGAATCGAATACGTATGTAGATTTCTTTGCCCATCTTATTATGAAAATGTTCGTGAATTCTGGTTTAATTCTTGTTGATTCACATCATCCTGAATTAAGAAAATTAGAAGTGCCGTTTTTCAAGCAAATTATAGGTAAGTATAAAGAAGTGCAAGAGGGGCTTCATAACCAACAGGAAATAATTAAAGAATTAGGATATAAACCGATTATTGAAACGAAGTATAATGCAGTACATATATTCATGGAAATTGATAATGAGCGAGTATTACTTGAAGATGATCAAGGGAAGTTTGTAGGGAAGGATGGAGCGTATTCCTTTTCATATGAGGAATTGATGGAAGAGATGGAAAGAAGTCCGGAACGCTTTAGTAATAATGTTGTAACGCGCCCTCTTATGCAAGAGTATCTATTTCCTACGCTCGCGTTTATTGGAGGACCAGGGGAATTAGCTTACTGGAGTGAATTGCAACAAGTTTTCCATACGATCGGTTTCCAAATGCCGCCTGTCGTTCCGCGTATTACAATCACTTATGTAGAGAGGGATATAGCGACAGATTTATACGATGTGCAATTGCAAGACAGTGATCCGTTTTTAAATAACGTAGATAAGTTGCGTGAAAACTGGTTATCTAATCAAATAGAGGAACCGATAGATGATCGATTTGTAGAGGCGAAAAAAGAAATAATTGATATCCATACGTCATTACAACAGTTTGTGAAGAAAATAGATCCTGGATTAAGTGCGTTTGCAGGGAAAAATGAATTCAAAATTAATGAACAAATTGAACTGTTGGAAAGAATGTTGAAAAGAAATGTTGAGAAAAAACATGAAGTACAGCTAAATAAATTCCGTCGCATACAATTTGCACTTCGTCCATTAGGGGCGCCGCAAGAGCGTGTGTGGAATGTATGTTACTATTTAAATCAGTTCGGTTTGGATTTCGTTGATCGTGTAATGGAAAAACCGTTTTCTTGGGACGGAAAACATCATGTTATAAAACTATAGAATCTTGCTCTTAGGAGCAGGATTTTATTTTTGTCCTGTTGAATTTACTGTGAAGTGAAATTTTTCTGAATTATTAATTTTAAAAACGGTGAATATCGTAATTATGCAGGATACTTAAATATATGACAAAATAGCACAAAATGTAAACGTATTATCATCTTTTTCGACAGTTTTTTATTTAAATTCCCGCAAAAGATGATAAAATTTAGTATATAATAAAAGAAAATAGCGATTTGTATAGTATGCTGCCTTTGTAGGCAAGTTAAATGAGTCGTTCTTTCATAGTATTTCGTTCTCTAATCGTGAAATATGCGTTTGGAGGAGGAGATGCATTCAACATAATTAATTGGAAAAAGAGTAGGTGCAACAATGTTTAAACACGTAACAGTGCTTTTGAAGGAAACAGTAGACGGCTTAGATATAAAGCCAGGTGGTACATATGTAGATTGTACACTGGGGGGAGGAGGACATAGTTCTTATTTATTATCCCAATTAACTGAAGGTGGAAGATTAATCGCGTTTGATCAAGATGAGATAGCGATTCAAAATGCGAAAGAAAGATTCTCTTCATACGGTGAGCAGTTCATAACAGTAAAGAGTAATTTCCGTTATTTATCCGAAAAACTACAGGAATTAGGTATAACAGAAGTAGATGGTATTTTATTTGATTTAGGTGTTTCATCCCCACAATTAGATACACCAGAGCGTGGCTTTAGTTATCATCATGATGCACCGTTAGATATGCGGATGGATCAAGATGCCCCATTAACAGCATATGATGTTGTAAATAGCTGGTCATATGAGCAACTTGTAAGAATTTTCTTCCAGTATGGTGAAGAGAAATTTTCAAAACAAATAGTAAGGAAAATTGAAGCGTATCGTGAGAATAAAGCTATTGAAACGACAGGAGAATTAGTAGAGCTAATTAAAGAGGGTATTCCAGCTCCTGCTCGTAGAACCGGTGGACATCCTGCGAAGCGAGTGTTCCAAGCAATCCGTATTGCGGTAAATGATGAATTGAAAGTATTTGAAGAAGCGTTGGAATCTGCAATTGAGATGGTCAAGCCGGGCGGAAGAGTTAGTGTTATAACATTCCATTCTTTAGAAGACCGTATTTGTAAAACGACGTTTAAGCGAAATAGTACAACGCCACAATTGCCACCAGGATTACCAATTATTCCTGATGAATTTAAGCCAAAATTAAAGCTTATTACAAGAAAACCGATTTTACCTTCTGATATAGAGTTAGAAGAAAATAATCGAGCGCGTTCTGCGAAATTGAGAATCGCTGAAAAACGATAAAAAGGGGAGAGAGGTATGAGTAACTTAGCTGTAAAGTACAAACAACAAGCGCAAGAAGAGGTACAGATTCAAACGCCCCCACAGCAGATGGTTCAGCCAAAAGCTAAAGCGAAGATTACAAGAATCGAAAAACTGTTGTATGTAGCATTTATTGGCTTTTTATTGTATGCCTGTGTAGCGTTTATTGGAAATAAAGCAGGCCTTTATCAAGTTAATGTAGAAGCAGCGACGATAGAACAAAAAATTGTACAGCAGCAAAAAGAAAATCAAGAGTTACAGGCTGAAGTAGAGAAGTTAAGTCGCTATGAACGAATCGCTGAAGTTGCAAAAAAACACGGGCTAGAAATTAATGCGAATAATGTGAAGGGCCTCAAATAAGGCAATAGGTGTGAAGGGAAAATGAAGAGAAATATGACTAAATTTCATACCAATAAGGGAGCAGGGTATTTTATGATTTTATTCCTCCTGCTCTTTTTGCTATTGTTAGCCCGGTTTTTTTACATACAAGCAACAGGGTCAGTTCATAATCATGATTTGGATGCACTTGCTAAGCAAAAACATAGTAAAACAGGAGTTCTGGAAGCAAATCGCGGGACGATTTATGATCAAAACGGTCATGTATTAGCGCAAGATGCAAACTCTTATAAACTTGTAGCGGAATTAAAAGGTGCGAATCATGTTGAAAATAAAGAGGATACTGCAAAGAAAATTGCGGCAGTACTCGGAAAAGACGAAGAGAAGATTTTAGCCACGTTAAATAAAAAAGATAAAAATCAAGTCGAATTTGGAACGCTAGGTAAAGATTTGACGAAAGAACAGAAGGAACAAATAGAAGCATTGAAATTGCCAGGCATATCTTTTATTACTGAAAATGCAAGAGTGTATCCGAACGGTGATTTTGCATCTTACGTTATAGGTCATGCTAAACCGAATGAAGAGGGAACTTCGGTAGGGCAATTTGGTTTAGAAAAAAGTTTAGATAAGTATTTAAGTGCTTCTAACGGAAAAGTAGCTTATACAGGTGATCGTAAAGGTGTGTCTCTTGACGGTGGGAAAGTGAACGTAGAGGCACCTAAAAACGGAGATAACGCGTATTTAACGATAGATCAGCGTATTCAAAGTTACTTAGAAGATGCGATGAAAGCTGCAAGTAAGCATTACGATCCAGAAAGTTTAATAGGGATTGTTGCGGATCCAAAAACAGGGAAAATATTAGCGATGTCTAGTAAACCTAGTTATGATCCAAATGATCGTCAAATTAAATATTTCTTCAATGATGCAATTGCAAATGCATTTGAACCTGGATCAACAATGAAAATTTTCACGCTAGCAGCAGCTATTAATGAAGGTGTGTATAAAGGACAAGATTATTATCAGTCTGGTACATATCAAGTCGGAAACCGAAAAATAAAAGATCATAACGGCGGCGCTGGATGGGGATCTATCACATTTGATGAAGGGGTAGAGCGCTCTTCCAACGTAGCGTTTGCAATTTTAGGGGATCAAAAACTTGGCCCCGAACGTTTCCGAAAATATATTCATAGTTTTGGATTAGATGAAAAAACGAACATTGATTTACCTGGTGAAGGTTCAAATACAATTGGATTCGATCAGCAAATACAGCAAGTAACAACAGCTTTTGGACAAGGTTCTACTGTAACGCCAATACAGCTTGTACAAGCTGCAACTGCTATTGCAAATGATGGAAAAATGATGAAACCTTATACAATTGATAAAATTGTAGATCCAATAACAGGCGAAGTAAAATTAGAACATAAGCCAGAAGAAGTGGGAAAACCTGTTACGAAAGAAACAGCAGCGCAAGTAAGACAGTTATTAGAACGCGTTGTTACATCGCCGAAAGGAACAGGAACTGCTTATAAAATCGATGGATATTCAGTTGGTGGTAAAACAGGGACAGCGCAAATTCCGGATGGCAAAGGTGGCTATATGACGGGAAGAGAGAATTATATATTCTCATTCTTAGGGATGGCACCTATGGACGATCCGCAACTTGTCGTGTATGTAGCTGTAAAACAGCCGAAATTGAAAGATGATGAGAATGGCGCACAGCCTTTAGCTGATATTTTTAAATATGTAACTAAAAATAGTTTAGAGTATTTAAAGATTAAGCCAAATGAAATAAAAGACCCGAAAAAATATGTGAAAGAACAACAAACTGTCGTTCCGGATGTAACAGGGAAAACGATGGAAGAAGCGAAAAAAGCAATTGATAAAGCAAAACTTCGTCCAATCGTATTAGGTGAAGGGAAAGTGCAGCAGCAAGTGCCGAAAGCAACTGAGCAAACATTAAAAGGTGATCGAGTCTTCTTAGTAGGAGATAAACCTACAATGCCAAATATACAAGGCTGGGCACTGCGTGATGTTATGAATTTAGCAAAAACATTAAAGCTTAACCTAAAACCTACTGGTACCGGATACGTAACTGAACAAAGTGTGGCAGAAGGAACATTGTTGCAACCTGGTACAGAGTTAGGTGTAACACTTGTACCGCCACTTGAACCACAACAAGAAGCAGAAAAACAGTAATGGTAAAAGAGAAGAAGTTCTAATTAAATAAGTACAAGCATATATTGGAACAAGCTAGGCGTAAGGGAGGCTTGTTCCAATATGCGTGTATCAAATGTAACAGTTAGAAAACGACTTATTTTTATACTCATATCAGGTATACTTATTTTCACTATCATCGATATTCGTCTTGGATATGTGCAATTTTTTCTTGGCAATATGTTAACGGATCGTGCGAAGGATTCATGGAGTCGTAATATTACTTTTGAACCTGAACGTGGGAAAATTTTAGACCGGAATGGTGTGGAACTTGCTACGAATAAAAGTGCACCAACTGTTTTTGTTGTACCGAGGCAAATTGAAAAACCAGCAGAGACTGCAGAGAAGTTAGCTGCAGTATTAGGTGTGGAAAAAGATGAGGTTTATAAGCGGATTACAAAAAAAGAATCAATTGTAAGGTTAGATAAAGGTGGAAGGAAAATATCACATGATAAAGCGAAAGAGGTACGAGGATTAAGTTTGAAAGGTGTTTATATCGCAGAGGACTCTATCCGGTACTATCCATTTGGGAACTTTTTATCACATGTATTAGGGTTTGCTGGTAGTGATAACCAAGGTCTTATGGGACTAGAAAAATATTATGATAAAGAGCTAAATGGTGATGAAGGTCATGTGCGTTTTTTTGCAGATGCAAAAGGACAAAGGATGCCTAATGTTGGCGATGATTTCAAAAAACCAGAAGCTGGTTTGAATTTAGGATTAACAATTGACGCACGTATTAATAGAATTATGGAAAGAGAAATGAATATTGCGGAGTCGACATATAATCCAGATGGTATGATTGCGATTGCAATGAATCCGAAAAATGGTGAAATTTTAGGCATGTCGAGTCGGCCGAGCTTTGATCCAGCAGATTTTCAAAGTGTTTCTCCAGAAGTGTATAATAGAAATTTACCAGTATGGAGTACGTATGAGCCTGGTTCAACATTTAAGATCATTACGTTAGCAGCAGCCTTGAATGAAAATTTAGTAGACTTAGAGAAAGATACATTTTATGATGATGGAGCAGCTGAAGTGGGTGGAGCTAGATTGAAATGCTGGAAAGCGGGAGGCCATGGTAGCCAAACGTTTTTAGAAGTAGTTCAAAACTCTTGTAATCCAGGATTTATCGAACTTGGTGATCGTCTTGGTAAAGACCGATTGTTTAAATATATTCGTAATTTCGGCTTTGGACAGAAAACCGGAATTGATTTGCAAGGTGAAGGTAGTGGGATTTTATTTAATTTAGATAAAGTTGGTCCAGTCGAGCAAGCAACTACTTCATTTGGTCAAGGGGTTTCTGTAACACCAATTCAACAAGTAGCAGCAGTAGCAGCGGCTGTAAATGGTGGGACATTGTATCAACCGTATATAGCTAAGGAATTTATTGATCCGAAAAATAATCAAGTTGTAAGTAAAAAGACACCTGTGGAAAAAAGAAAAGTTATTTCCAAGGAAACTTCAGAAAAAGTTCGGTATGCATTAGAGAATGTTGTAGCAAAGGGATCGGGTAAAGGTGCTTTCATTGATGGGTATCGTGTAGGTGGAAAAACAGGCACGGCTCAAAAGGTGAAAGATGGTAAATATTTAGAGAATAATTATATAGTATCTTTTATCGGTTTTGCTCCAGCAGATGATCCGGAAATTGTTGTCTATGTTGCTGTTGACAATCCGAAAGGTGTTACGCAATTTGGTGGAGTAGTAGCAGCTCCAATTGTTGGGAATATTCTTCGGGATGCACTTCCTGTTATGGGAGTGAAACCGAGACAAGAACAAGTTGAGAGAGAATATAAATGGGGCGATACACCAACTGTAGAAGTTCCGAATTTAATTGGTATGAAAAAGAAAGACTTACAGACACAACTCGTCGATTTGAAGCTTGATATAAGTGGAGACGGGGAGAAAGTAATTAAACAATCGCCAGAAGCAGGAGCTAAAGTGAAAGAAGGCTCAAAAATTAGAATTTACTTCGGGAATTAAAGGTAACCTAGTACGTTTTATGGTACAATTGGTGGAAGTGAGTTCTTTATAGAAGAGTTACTTAATTTGAGGCTGTAAGAGCCTCAATTATAAATAGGTCTATTTATTAGACACAGTAGCACTTACCTCCTATTTTACATAATTAGGAGGTAACGTGTTGCTTATTAAAAAAGAGATAAATACACAATGTAGAGAGGGTTTAGTGAAATGAAGTTGCATACACTTTTATCATGTTTGCATGATTTTCCAGTTGTTCCAAAAGAAAATCCAGAAATCACATCTATAGAAGCTGATTCACGTAAAGTGAAAGAGGGAAGCTTATTTGTATGTATGAAAGGATATACGGTTGATAGCCATGATTTTGCTAAGCAAGCAGCGGCACAAGGAGCGGCTGCTATTGTTGCGGAAAGACCAATTGATGTTGACGTTCCAGTTGTACTTGTGAAAAACACTTTTCGTTCGTTAGCGGTTTTAGCTGATTATTTTTATGGTCAACCAACACACAAGTTACATTTAATCGGAATTACAGGTACAAATGGAAAGACAACAACATCGCATATTATGGATGAGATTATGCGCGCACATGGTCATAAAACAGGGCTAATTGGAACGATTAATATGAAAATTGGTGATGAAACATTTGAGGTGAAAAATACAACACCAGATGCACTAACACTTCAACACACATTTTCAAAAATGGTTGAGCACGGTGTAGATAGTACAGTAATGGAAGTTTCGTCACATGCTTTAGATCTTGGTCGTGTACACGGATGTGATTACGATGTAGCAGTGTTTACAAATTTAACACAAGATCATTTAGACTATCATAAAACGATGGAAGAATATAAACATGCAAAAGGGTTGCTATTTGCACAACTTGGCAATAGTTATAATCATAATCGTGAAAAGTACGCGGTACTGAATAACGATGATGCTGTAACTGCGGAATATATGAGAAGTACTGCGGCAACTGTTGTAACGTATGGAATTGATACAACAAGTGATATTATGGCCAAAGATATCGTTATGACGAGTGGTGGAACTACATTTACGCTTGTAACACCGTATGAAAGTGTAAATGTTACGATGAAATTGATTGGGAAATTTAATGTATATAACGTACTAGCGGCAACAGCGGCAGGACTTGTTTCTGGTGTAAGTTTAGAAACGGTTATTGATGTAATAAAGCAACTAGCTGGAGTTCCAGGACGTTTTGAAGTAGTTGATGGTGGACAAAATTATACAGTTATTGTTGATTATGCACATACACCAGATAGCTTAGAAAATGTATTAAAAACAGCAAAACAGTTTGCAAAAGGCGATGTATATTGTATCGTCGGCTGTGGCGGAGATAGAGATCGAACAAAGAGACCAATCATGGCAAGTGTTGCAACAAAATATGCAACTCATGCAATTTACACTTCAGATAATCCAAGAAGTGAAGAGCCAGGGGCTATTTTAGATGATATGGTGCAAGGTGCAAATGGGAATAATTATGAAGTAATTATTGATAGAAAAGAAGCGATATACCATGCAATTACTAATGCGAAAGCTGAAGATATCATAATTATTGCTGGTAAGGGTCATGAAACGTATCAAATTATTGGTAAAGACGTTCATCATTTTGACGATCGTGAAGTCGCTAAAGAAGTAATTACAGAGCTTTTAAACAACGAAGAGTAACAACGTGAGAGGAGGACTACATGTGCTTGAGCAAGGTTTATTAGTAACGGCTGGGGTAGCATTCTTAATTTCTGTTGCCCTTTCGCCATTGTTTATTCCGTTTTTAAGGAAATTAAAGTTCGGACAGAGTATTCGTGATGAGGGACCAAAGTCACATCAAAAAAAATCAGGGACACCTACAATGGGTGGTATTGTCATATATGTATCTATGATGGTAACTTCACTTATTATGGCGATTAAGTTTAATCATTTAGGTGCAGAGGTTTCGTTATTATTATTAGTGACATTTGGTTACGGATTGATTGGATTTTTAGATGACTACATAAAGGTAGTTAAGAAGAGAAATCTTGGTTTAACATCAAAACAAAAATTAGTAGGTCAGCTTGTTATTGCTATTGCGTTCTTTTTAATTGGAAAAGGGCAAGCGTTCCACACATACATCATGATTCCGGGAACAGATGTTAAGTTTGAACTAGGTTGGGCGTATTTTGTACTTGTATTATTTATGCTTATTGGTGGATCAAATGCAGTTAACTTAACTGACGGTTTAGATGGTTTATTATCAGGAACAGCTGCTATTGCATTTGGAGCGTTTAGTATTATTGCAGTAGCGCAAGAGCAATTTGGAGTAGCGATATTCTGTATGGCAGTTGTAGGAGCTGTACTTGGATTTTTAGTATTTAATGCAAATCCAGCGAAAGTGTTTATGGGAGATACAGGTTCCTTAGCTTTAGGTGGAGCCATTGCAGCTGTAGCGATTTTATTAAAACAAGAATTACTACTTGTAATCATTGGTGGAGTATTCGTAATGGAAACTTTATCTGTTATTATTCAGGTCATTTCGTTTAAAACAACAGGAAAACGTGTTTTTAAAATGAGTCCATTACACCATCATTATGAATTATGTGGTTGGTCAGAGTGGCGTGTTGTTGTGACGTTTTGGTCTGTAGGATTTTTATTAGCTGTGTTAGGAATTTATATCGGGGTGTGGATGTAATTGAAAACTGTAACTGAATTTCAAAATAAAAATATTCTTGTATTAGGCATTGCAAAAAGTGGTTATGCGGCAGCTACGTTGTTACAAGAATTAGGGGCAAATGTTATTGTAAATGACGGAAAGCCTTTAGCAGATAATGTACTTGCTGCAGAATTACAAGCAAAAGGAATGGACGTTGTATGCGGTGGTCATCCTTTAGAATTGTTAGAGAGAAATATTTCTCTTGTAGTAAAAAACCCAGGAATCCCGTACTCTAATCCAATATTAGTTGCTGCGAAAGAAAAGCAAATTCCAATTGTTACGGAAGTTGAATTAGCATATCGTATTTCAGAAGCACCATTTGTTGGGATTACGGGGTCTAACGGTAAAACGACGACGACAATGCTTGCATTTGAAATGCTAAAAGAAGGACAAAAGCATCCTATAATTGCAGGGAACATAGGAACTGTAGCGTGTGAAGTAGCAAAGGATGCAAAAGAAAATGAAGTTGTAGTTACAGAACTTTCATCGTTCCAACTGATGGGAGTAGAATTGTTCCAACCTAAAATTGCTGCGTTTTTAAATTTATTTGAGGCCCACTTAGATTATCACGGGACGAAGAAGGAATATGGTTTAGCAAAAGCAAATATTTTTAAAAACCAAACAGAAAATGATTATAGTGTAATAAATGCAGATGATGCAGATGTAATGGCTTTATCTGCTTATAGTAAAGGGCAAAAAGTACTATTCTCGACAACGAAAGAAATTGAAGATGGTGCGTGTATAAAAGAGAATGCTCTTTGTTTTAAAGGTGAAAAAGTTGTTGAAGTAGGCGATATCGTTTTACCTGGTCAACATAATTTAGAAAATATTTTAGCAGCGATGAGTATCGCAAAATTATTAGGTGTTTCTAATGAAGCGATTACGGCGGTGTTAAAACGTTTTACAGGTGTAAAACATCGTTTAGAATATGTAACAACTATTAACAATCGTAAGGTTTATAATGACTCAAAAGCAACGAATATGTTAGCGACTGAGAAAGCTTTATCTGCGTTTACACAACCGATTGTGTTATTAGCAGGTGGGCTTGATCGTGGAAATGAATTCGATGATTTAATTCCGTATTTCAAAAATGTAAAAGCAATTGTGACATTTGGACAAACAGCTCCCAAATTAGTAAGAGCTGCAGAAAAAGCGGGATTAGATACAATTGAAAGTGTCGATACTTTAGATGAAGCGGTAGTGAAAGCTTATGCTCATTCTACAGATGGCGATGTAATTCTTCTTTCTCCAGCATGTGCAAGCTGGGATCAATTTAAAACATTTGAAGAAAGAGGAGACATTTTTATACAAGCTGTGCATAAACTTATATAAAGTAAATCAAAACATCAGTAGGCTAACACCTACTGATGTTTTGTTACATAGGGCAAAAGTTTCTGCCTAAAGAGGTGGTGTTTATGGCTAATGAAGAAAACGCCTGATTTTATTCTCATCATCGTTACACTTGCGTTGTTAACAATCGGAATGGTTATGGTGTATAGTGCGAGTGCGGTTTGGGCCTCTTATAAAATGGGGGACTCATTCTTTTTTGCAAAAAGGCAATTACTATTTGCAAGTATTGGTGTAGTGGCTATGTTTTTAATTATGAAAATTGATTATTGGGTGTGGCGTACGTATTCAAAAGTAATTTTGCTAGTTTGCTTCATTCTTCTTATTCTTGTTCTTGTTCCTGGGGTAGGACTTGTTCGAGGAGGAGCGCGAAGTTGGATTGGAATCGGGGCATTTTCCATTCAACCGTCAGAATTTATGAAGTTTGCGATGATTATTTTCTTAGCAAAATTTTTAGCGGAACGACAAAAATTAATTACCTCTTTTAAACGTGGTTTACTACCAGCTCTTAGTTTTGTATTTCTTGCTTTTGGGATGATTATGTTACAGCCAGATCTTGGCACAGGAACGGTAATGGTTGGGACATGTATTATTATGATATTTATCTCGGGAGCAAGGGTCTTTCACTTTGCAATGTTTGGTTTGCTTGGTGTAGCAGGATTTGTAGGGCTAATTGCATCAGCACCGTATCGAATGAAGCGTATTACATCATATTTAGATCCGTGGTCAGATCCGCTTGGAAGTGGATTTCAAATTATTCAATCGTTACTCGCAATTGGACCTGGTGGATTATTCGGGCTTGGACTTGGACAAAGTAGACAAAAGTTTCTTTATTTACCTGAACCGCAAACAGACTTTATATTTGCAATCTTATCCGAGGAATTAGGTTTTATTGGTGGTTCATTTGTGTTATTATTATTTAGTCTATTATTATGGCGTGGGATTCGTATAGCTTTAGGAGCGCCAGATTTATATGGTACGTTTTTAGCAGTAGGTATTGTGGCGATGATTGCGATTCAAGTAATGATTAATGTTGGTGTTGTAACAGGATTGATGCCTGTAACAGGTATTACTTTGCCGTTTTTAAGTTATGGTGGATCAAGTTTGACATTAATGTTAATGGCAGTAGGTGTATTATTAAATATAAGTCGCCATTCTCGCTACTAAACCCTGTTTTATAAGACAGGGTTTTTCGTATGTGCGCGAAGAAACATGATGTATATAGAAATAAATACGACTGAAATAAGAAAAGAGAAGCGGAGGAGTTAGTAGTGCGTGTATTAGTAAGTGGTGGGGGCACTGGAGGTCATATTTATCCGGCTCTTGCTCTAATAAGAGAAATAAAAAAATTAAATCCGGAAGCAAGGTTTTTATATATTGGTACGGAGAGTGGATTAGAGAGCACGATCGTTCCAAAAGCAGGCATACCGTTTCAATCTATTGTTATAAGTGGATTTAAGCGTAAAATATCGTTAGATAACGTGAAAACGGTGATGCGTTTCCTAAAGGGTGTACAAGATAGTAAACGATATATTCGTCGTTTTAATCCGGATATTGTGATTGGAACGGGTGGATATGTATGTGGACCAGTTGTATATGCTGCAGCAAAATTAGGTATTCCAACCATTGTACATGAACAAAATAGTGTACCTGGTGTAACGAATAAATTTTTAAGCCGCTATGTTGATAAAGTTGCGGTTTGTTTTGAAGCGGCTGCAGAACATTTTCCACAGTCAAAAGTGGTGATGACAGGAAATCCAAGAGCATCAGAAGTGATGGATCAGAATGGAATGAAAGGAAAACGTTCAGTAGGTTTATCTCTTCCTAAAAAATCGGTACTTATTTTTGGTGGAAGTCGTGGGGCTAGACCGATTAACGATGCTTTCGTAGAGGCAATTGAACAGTTTGGAAATAAAAGTTACGAAATATTGTATGTAACAGGTGAAGTTCATTATGACAAAGTGATGGAAGCAGTGAAGCAAAAAGGGAATCCGAATAATGTTATTATTAAACCTTTCATTCATAATATGCCAGAGGTACTTACAGGTGTAGATCTTGTTGTTTCAAGAGCGGGGGCCACAACACTTGCAGAATTAACCGCGTTAGGTAAGCCAAGTGTGTTAATACCGAGTCCTTACGTAACAAATAACCATCAGGAAAAGAATGCACGTTCCGTTGTCGATAAAGGAGCAGCAAAAATGTTGCTTGAAAAAGATTTAACAGCAGAAATGCTTATTCGTGATATTGATGAGATTTTATTAGATGCACAAACATTACAAAATATGAAGCTGGCTGCGGGGCAATTAGGTATTCCAGATGCAGCAAATAAGCTGTATGAAGTAATGAATAAGCTTGTAAAAAAATAACGTTAGGTGAACGCCCTGCATACTACTGTAATAAGGATAATTAGTATGGGGGAGATTGTTTATGGAGCAATTAGTAAATGAGCTTATAGAAGCAAATGTTGGTCGCGTGTTAGTAAATGAAGCGTTAGCGCGTTATACCACTATGAAAATAGGTGGACCAGCTGATATTTTAATTGTGCCAAAGCATGTTGCCAGTATTGAAAAAACGTTGCAGTTAGTAAAAAAATATAAAACAAAGTGGACTGTAATTGGTCGAGGTTCGAACCTTCTTGTATCTGATCTAGGTATAGAAGGTGTCGTTATTCGTTTAGGAGAAGGATTAGACCACTTAGAAGTCGAAAAACATAGAGTAAGAGTTGGTGGTGGGTATCCCCTTATTAAATTATCAACTTTACTTAGTCGTCAAGGGTTATCCGGCCTGGAATTTGCCAGTGGTATTCCAGGAAGTGTTGGTGGTGCAGTGTATATGAATGCAGGAGCACATAAATCGGATATATCAAACATATTATCAAAAGCTCTTATTTTGTTTGAAAACGGAACAATTGATTGGTTAACACATGAAGAAATGGAGTTTTCCTATCGTACTTCTGTATTGCAAACGAAACATCCTGGTATTGTTTTGGAAGCTGAGTTTCAATTGCAGGTAGGAGAGCGTGAGGGAATCGTAAGCGTCATGCAAAAGAATAAAGACTACCGCCGTGAAACACAGCCGTGGAATCATCCTTGTGCAGGAAGCATATTTCGGAATCCAATCCCATACTTTGCAGGAGACTTAATAGAAAAGGCGGGGCTTCGTGGTTATCAAATAGGCGGAGCTCAAATTTCTGAAATGCATGGGAATTTTATTATTAATACTGGGGGAGCCAGTGCGCAAGATGTCTTATCTTTAATTGCATTAATAAAACAAACAATCGAGGATAAATTTGGCGTAGAAATGCATACAGAAGTAGAAATCATTGGAAGATAACGGTTATTCGTTCCGCTCATTATCATTTATGTTATAATAAGAAGATAAGAACGGCATGAGGAACATGCCGTTTTTTATGTTACGTAGGGGGATCGTACATGAAAAATAGTAAAGTGATTAAACTACAGGATCGTGTACCAAAGTTAAAAAATCAACAGAAGAAAAACAAGAAAAATGTTAATCATCGGTTGATTTTATACATATCAATTTTATTTTTATTAGTGCTCTTTTTAATTTATTTTCGGTCTCCGCTAAGCAATATCAAAAAGATAAGTGTGTTTGGAAATCATTATATGACAGATGAACAAGTGATGAAGGAATCAGGTGTGACGTATGATACAAGTTATTTCCGAGTGACAGCACATAAAGCAGAAGAAAACCTAACGAAACGAAAAGAAATTAAAGCAGTAAATGTAAAAAAACGTTTTCCAAATAAAATTGATGTTCATATTGAAGAATATTTAACGATTGGTTATATAAACAAAGATGGGAAATTACAACCGTTACTAGAGAACGGGAAAACACTCGATGTACTTCCGAACGGAAAACTTCCTGTTGCAGCACCAATTTTTGAACCTTTTAAAGAGGAAAAAATGAAGGAGTTAATTGCTGAGCTTGAAAAATTAACACCAACTATTTTAAGGTCTATTTCTGAAATTCGTTATTCACCGACGAATGCGAATGAAGATCACCTTACTTTATATATGAATGAAGGGTACGAAGTGAGCACTACGATTCAAAATTTCGCAAAGCGTATGGAAGCTTATCCGCTTATCTTAAAAACAATTGAGCCGGGTAAAAAGGTATTAATTGATTTAGAAGTAGGGGCATATACGAAAGAATTAGGAGCGGAAGAAAAAAAAGAATAGAACGATAGTTTTTACTACGTTCCTGTAGAAAAAACGAAACGAACGTTCTACTTGATGCATCTGAATTTACAAGAATGGTTCATTTGATGAAAAAGATGTAAAAATTCTTAGTTTCATACTAGGATTGGTACAAGTTTCACTTTTCTATGAGTACATCTTAGTGTAGACTTATACTTGGCGGTAATCTTTACACTTGAAATAGAATTATTTCAAGATAAGCAGTTATTCACAGTTTACTGCGATATTCTTAAATGAATGTTAAATAAAAATAAGAAAAATATAGGGTTAAAAAAGGGAAACGTATAAAGACGTTGAATATTTTTCTTATAAATAGTAAAGTTGCGATTGTTGTTCCATATATTGAGTTGTATGGTATAAATAAAGAAGGAGGTGCCAAAGAATGAACAGCAATGAAATATATGTTAGTCTTGACATCGGTACATCCAATGTTAAAGTCATCATTGGTGAAATGGTTAATGACAGCTTAAACATTATTGGTGTTGGAAATGTAAAATCAAATGGTTTAAAGAAGGGATCGATAGTTGATATAGACGAGACTGTTCGATCAATTAAAAAAGCAATTGAACAAGCTGAGCGCATGGTGGGAATCCACATTGAGCAAGTTGTAGTAGGTGTCAATGCAAACCAGGTACAGCTACTTCCTTGTCACGGAGTAGTCGCTGTTTCAAATGAAGATCGTGAAATCGGGAATGAAGATGTCTTACGCGTTCTAGATGCAGCACAAGTTGTGTCAATTGCTCCAGAACGTGAGTTTATTGATGTGGTACCTCGACAGTTCATCGTAGACGGTCTTGACGAGATTAACGATCCACGCGGGATGATCGGTGTAAGATTAGAAATGGAAGGTACACTTATAACAGGCTCGAGAACTTTACTACATAACCTACTTCGTTGTGTAGAAAAAGCAGGTCTTGAAATAGTTGATATTTGTCTTCAACCTTTAGCGGCTGCAACAGTTGCTATATCTTCAGATGAAAAACATAGAGGAGTAGCCCTTGTTGATATGGGGGGAGGATCTACAACTTTATCTATTTTTAAAGATGGAGAGTTACAAGCGACGAGCGTATTACCGTTAGGTGGAGACCATATAACGAAGGATATTGCGATTGGGTTGAAAACTTCAACAGAAAATGCAGATCAAATTAAGTTGAAATATGGACATGCTTTTTATGATACAGCATCTGAAGAAGAGATGTTTACGGTTCCTATTATGGGAAGCGATCAAACAGAACAATATTCTCAGTTGGAATTATCGGATATAATAGAGGCTCGTGTAGAGGAAATTTTAATGTTTGTTCAAGATGAAGTGCGTAAGTTAGGAGTAAAGCAAGTAGCTTCTGGCTATGTACTAACTGGTGGAATTGCTTCTATGCCGGGTGTTCTTGATCTTGCATATGATATTTTACATGAAAATGTTCGTATAGCGACTCCTGATTATATTGGTGTGCGTGAGCCCCAATATACAAGTGGAGTAGGATTAATTAAACATTCTTATCAAAAAGCTAAATTACGTGGGAAAAATGTGCAGGAAAAGCAAGAACATTTTGAAGCAGTATCAGCACCAGCACCAACGCCGGTACAACAGCAACCTGCGAAACAAAAAACTCGTAATCAAAACAATAATAATCAAAATGATGAACGTATGATGTCAAAAGTAAAACGTGTATTCCGTTATTTATGGGATTAAAATTGGACACGAAAAATGAGGTTCTAGGGGGATTTCGACATGTTAGAGTTTGATACTACTCAAGATCAATTAGCGAATATAAAAGTTATCGGTGTCGGCGGTGGCGGAAACAATGCTGTAAACCGTATGATTGAACACGGTGTACAAGGTGTAGACTTTATCGCTGTGAATACTGATGCACAAGCATTAAATCTATCAAAAGCTGAAACAAAAATGCAAATTGGTGGAAAATTAACACGTGGACTTGGTGCAGGTGCAAACCCTGAAGTAGGGAAAAAAGCTGCAGAAGAAAGTAAAGAACAGATCCAAGAAGCACTTCGTGGTGCGGATATGGTCTTCGTAACTGCTGGTATGGGCGGCGGAACTGGAACTGGTGCAGCTCCAGTTGTTGCTCAAGTTGCAAAAGAATTAGGTGCATTAACAGTTGGTGTTGTGACACGTCCATTTACATTTGAAGGACGTAAGCGTGCAACACAAGCAGCATCTGGTATTGCGGCATTTAAAGAAAATGTAGATACACTTATTGTAATTCCAAACGATCGCTTATTAGAGATTGTTGATAAAAATACGCCGATGTTAGAAGCGTTCCGTGAAGCAGATAACGTATTACGTCAAGGTGTTCAAGGTATTTCTGATTTAATTGCAACACCAGGTTTAATTAACTTAGACTTCGCAGACGTAAAGACAATTATGTCTAATAGAGGTTCTGCTTTAATGGGTATTGGTTCTGGTAATGGAGAAAACCGTGCTGCTGAAGCTGCGAAAAAAGCGATTTCTAGTCCATTATTAGAAACATCTATTGATGGAGCTCAAGGTGTTATCATGAACATTACGGGTGGAGCTAACTTAAGCTTATATGAAGTACAAGAAGCGGCAGACATTGTAGCTTCAGCTTCAGATCCAGAAGTAAATATGATCTTCGGTTCTGTTATTAATGAAGGATTAAAAGATGATATCGTTGTAACTGTAATTGCAACTGGTTTTGATGATAGTGCTTCGACGCAGCCACCAAAACCAATTATCCGTCCGACTGCGAATCACACGCAACAACAGCAACAGCCAGTAGCTCAACCTTCAAAACAACGTGAAGTAAAACGTGAAATGAAGCGTGAAGAGCCGGTTGTTCATGAGCGTCATTCAGATTCAGATGATATCGATATTCCAGCATTTTTACGTAACCGTCGTAGACGATAAAAGAAAAGGAGCTTTCATGCTCCTTTTTTGTTTTATACAGGGAAAAGATCTGCTAAGCAGGTCTTTTTTTATTTTATATATTTCGATTTATCCAGCTATGTGCTTGGCTGCCCGTAAAAGCCTGATTGGTGAGGGCTAATTAAAGTTTCACTTTATATGTAAGTAAAAAAGTATAGTATTCTATTCTATGAAACATATACTTTTATTTTTTACCGACAGATTCTGTCTAGAAAGCACAAAATAACAAAAAAACACCTCCGCAAATTGACACACTTTCCTATTGGATATGCATTATACTAGTCTCAACTTAAAAAAAGAGGTGAATTGTTTGGTTGTTTACGCCGACGTTGTTTGGTTGTTAAACGCCTGCATTGATTTTCTTTTACTTTTATTAACAGCTACCGTGTTAAAAAAGAAGATCAAAAGATGGAGGCTTGTGTTAGGGGCATTTATAGGTTCAACCATTGTTATTTTTGCCTTTACTCCTTTTGCTTCTATGATGACACATCCAATTATGAAACTACTGTATTCGTTACTTATTGTGTATACAGCATTTGGGTTTACAACGTTTAGAAACTATGCACAAACTGTTTTTACTTTTTACTTTGTAACCTTTATGGTTGGCGGAGGGTTAATTGGGACTCATTTCTTTTTGCAAACGAATGAAATGGTAAATGGGTTGGTTCAATCTCAATCAATTTCTTACGGTGATCCAATTAGCTGGTTGTTTGTTGTTTTTGGTTTTCCAGTAATTTATTATTTTTCTAAAAAGCGTATTGAAAGCGTAGAGGTTACAAAAATACACTATGATCAAATTGTGAAATTGAAAATTCAATTAGCTGAAGAGGAACTAGAACTCGCAGGTTTAATTGATAGTGGGAACCAACTTTACGACCCGTTAACAAAAACACCCGTTATGATTATGCATATTTCATCATTAGAGCATTGCTTGCCAGCTTGGTTAACAGAACAAATTTATTCCAAAACAGAGATTCCTCAAATACCAGAAAATGATTCTGGATGGGCGACAAAATTACGCTTAATTCCTTTCAGAGCAGTAGGAGTAGAGAATCAATTTTTATGGGCAATTAAGCCAGACAGTGTGCAAATTTATCATGAAGGTAGTTCTATTGTAGTCAGCAAAGTATTGATTGGATTAAATACACAACAGTTGTCAACCAATGGAGAGTATCAATGTATTGTGCATCCGAAAATGTTAATTTCGCAAAAAATGGTCATTGCTTAATAATGGGAGGCGGGATAATATGATGAAATTAAAATTTTATTTAGTATACCTTTGGTATAAAGTATTGCTGAAATTAGGAATTAAGACCGATGAAATTTATTACATCGGTGGAAGTGAAGCGCTGCCACCACCGTTGACGAAAGAAGAAGAGGAAGTTCTTTTGAATAAATTGCCAAAAGGAGATCAGGCAGCAAGATCGTTACTGATTGAACGCAACTTACGGTTAGTTGTATATATAGCAAGAAAGTTTGAAAATACAGGGATAAATATTGAAGATTTGATTAGTATAGGAACAATCGGCCTTATTAAAGCAGTGAATACATTTAATCCGGAAAAGAAAATAAAATTAGCAACATATGCCTCACGGTGTATAGAAAATGAAATTTTAATGCATTTGCGCCGGAATAATAAAAATCGTTCAGAAGTTTCTTTTGACGAACCGCTTAACATTGATTGGGATGGGAATGAACTTTTGTTATCAGATGTATTAGGTACAGATGATGATATTATTACAAAAGATTTAGAAGCTACTGTAGATCGTCATCTTCTAATGAAAGCATTGCATCAATTAAATGATCGTGAAAAACAAATTATGGAACTTCGGTTTGGGCTTGCTGGAGAAGAAGAAAAGACGCAAAAAGATGTGGCGGATATGCTTGGGATTTCACAGTCATACATTTCGCGTTTAGAAAAAAGAATTATAAAAAGATTACGAAAAGAATTTAATAAAATGGTGTAAAGAATAAGACCAGCCGTTATCTAGGCTGGTCTTATTCTCTTTCGTTGTATGAGAAGAGACAACGAAAATGAAAAATGAAGAGAAAACCGCATGCATAAAATCCCCTTCAAAGGAAATACTTTACACTGTACAGCAACTCCCGATAGGAGGGAACACTTTGACGAGAAACAAAGTAGAAATTTGCGGTGTTGATACAGCTAAACTTCCCGTACTAAAAAATGATGAAATGCGTAAATTATTTCGTGAAATGCAAAGTGGAGAGATAAGCGCAAGAGAGAAATTAGTGAATGGAAACTTACGTCTTGTACTGAGCGTCATCCAAAGATTTAATAACAGAGGAGAATATGTTGACGATTTATTTCAAGTTGGTTGCATCGGACTTATGAAATCCATTGATAACTTTGATTTAGGCCAAAATGTAAAATTTTCAACGTATGCTGTGCCGATGATTATTGGGGAAATACGCAGATATTTGCGTGATAATAATCCGATTCGTGTATCTCGATCATTACGAGATATTGCGTATAAAGCGTTACAAGTAAGAGAGAAATTGATTGCAGAAAATTCAAAAGAACCAACAGCAATGGATATTGCAAAAGTGCTTGAAGTGACTCATGAAGAAATTGTTTTTGCATTAGATGCGATTCAAGATCCAGTTTCATTATTTGAACCGATTTATAACGATGGGGGAGATCCTATCTTTGTAATGGATCAGTTAAGTGATGAAAAACAAAAGGACGAGCAGTGGGTTGAAGAGTTAGCACTGAAAGAAGGGATGAAGCGTTTAAATGATCGTGAGAAAATGATTATTCGAAAACGTTTCTTTCAAGGAAAGACACAAATGGAAGTTGCAGAAGAAATTGGGATTTCTCAAGCACAAGTGTCACGTTTAGAGAAATCAGCTATTAAACAAATGAATAAAACGATCCAAGGATAAGGTTTCACCATTTATGGTGAAACCTTTTTATATGTAATATAGTTTGTCCTCGCTCATAGTAGGGAAGCTGTGTTCATATAATGAAAATAATATGGGATTAGTAGAGGGTGCTTCCTGTTAATTTGAGAAACAGTGTTTTTTCAATTCGTCATATATAAGGGAGAGAATGAAAATGATAAGAATTTCGGAGTTGCAGATGAAAGAGATAATAAATGTTTCAGATGGAAAAAGGCTTGGGAATATTGGAGATATTGAAATTGATATGAACACAGGGAAGATCGGGTCTATTATTATTTCCAAACAGGCACGTATGTTGGGGATCTTTGGGAAGGATGTAGAAATTGTAATTCCTTGGGAGGAAATTATGAAAATTGGGGAAGATGTCATACTTGTTAGAGTAAATCCTGTTAATTCTGTAACAGAGTCAATACAAACACCGACAATTTCATAAAGAATATTACAAATTCCTCTTTTTTTTCTGTTGGCATTATGAAAAAATAAAAGTATGGTAAAATAGACAGGAAGTACCATGCTTTTTTATGTTATTTTAATTAAAAGGAGCCGCTTTGTTATGAGAGAACCATTTAAATATGTGGACGGTATACTATATTTACAAGCGTGGAAAGAACTTGGAAACATTACTGCTGGATTTACGACAAAAGATGGTGGGGTAAGTACGGGCTCCTTTCATGCGATGAATTTAGGATTACATGTGAATGATATCGTGGAGAACGTTCATGAAAACAGACGCATTTTAGCAAATAAGTTACAAAAACCATTAGAAAACTGGATTTGCTCTGAACAAGTTCATGATCATCATGTTGAAAAAGTAGGACAACAGGAAAAAGGAAGTGGCGTCTATTCATATGAAGACGGCATTTCAAAAACAGATGGCATTTATACGACTAATAATGATGTTCTTCTAACATCATGTTACGCGGATTGTGTTCCACTCTATTTTTATGCGCCATCACATGGTATGATAGGACTTGCGCATGCTGGATGGAAAGGGACTGTAAAAGAGATTGCAAAGGAAATGATTCAAAAATGGAATGCAGAAGGGATTTCAAGCGATGAAATTCATGTTGCAATTGGACCAGCAATTGGGTCTTGTTGTTACGTTGTTGATGATAGAGTGTTAACAGCAGCAGAGCAAGTAGTAAACGGTTCTGTCCCTTATAAAAAAATTTCCGATGGGCAGTACGCAATTAATTTAAAAGAAATTAATCGTATATTATGTGTACAAGTAGGCATAAAAGAAGAGAATATTGTAATGTCATCTCTTTGTACAAGCTGTGAAGAACAACTATTTTTCTCTCATCGTCGTGATCAAGGTAAGACAGGGAGAATGTTGAGTTTCATAGGTTTTAAGGAGGAAGAAAGCAAGTGACAGTACAAAAAAAATTAACAACTGTAAACGAAGAAATTAAACAATCTTGCGCACGAGCGGGACGTTCTTTGCAAGATATTAAACTCGTTGCAGTTACAAAAACGGTAGGAATTGAAAAGACAAACGAAGTAATTGAAGCTGGAATTAGCGATTTAGGTGAAAATAGAAATGAAAGTTTCTTACAGAAGTACGAACATTTCGGTTCAAAAGTGAATTGGCATTTTATTGGATCATTACAAACGAGAAAAGTAAAAGAAATCATTAATGAAATTGATTATTTACATTCGTTAGATCGACTTTCACTTGCAAAAGAAATTCAAAAACGTGCTGATAAGAAAGTGAAATGTTTTATTCAAGTGAAAACATCATCTGAAGAATCAAAGCAAGGATTGGCAATAGAAGAAACCGTTTCTTTCATTCAAAGTTTGCAAGAATTGGATAAGATTGAAGTGGTTGGACTAATGACAATGGCTCCGTTTACAGAAGAAGAGGACGAAATCAGACGCTGTTTTAAGGAGTTACGTATGCTACAAACAGAGGTGCAGGAGTTAGAATTATTACATGCGCCATGTAAAGAATTATCAATGGGAATGTCTAATGATTACACGATTGCAATTGAAGAAGGTGCTACATATATTCGTTTGGGGACGATTTTAGTAGGAAAAGCGTAAAAGGAAGGAGAATCTTATTATGAGTTGGTCAAAAGTAAAATACTTCTTTTTTGATACACCGGAAGAAAAAGAAGCAGCTCAATATAGTTATGAAAAGGAGCAAACAGACATGAAGAAGCAGCAAGATCCGCCAGAACAACAAGATGTTACGTTTCCAAAAGCGCAACCGAAACAAAATGTTGTGAGCATTGAAACGGCAAAGCAATCTTCAAAAGTTGTTTTATTAGAACCACGCACATATTCGGAAGCGCAAGGGATTTCGGACCATTTAAAAGGTAGACGAGCTGTTGTGATTAATTTACAACGAATGTCTACTGATCAAGCTGTACGTATCGTTGACTTTTTAAGTGGTACTGTATACGCTATAGGCGGGGATATTCAAAAAATAGGACCGAAAACATTTATGTGTACACCTGAAAATGTAGATATTGTTGGTGCAATTTCAGAGTTATTCGGTGAAGAAGAAGACACAAATATAAAGAGGTGGTAATACGCCATGGAAACAGTTTTAAGGCTTTTAGTTTATGCTATCGAGATTTACTCGTGGGCACTTATTATTTACATTCTCCTATCATGGTTCCCAGGTGCAAAGGAATCAACCTTCGGAGATATTCTTGCGCGTATTTGTGAACCGTATTTAGACCCATTTCGCAGATTTATTCCGCCGCTTGGTATGATTGATATCTCTCCACTCGTTGCGATTTTCACGTTAAAGCTTGCTACGAATGGTTTAATAAGTATATTCAACTATTTCTTATAGTAAGAGGTTAAATAAATGAGCATCTATGAACATTTCAGACCCGATGAAGAGGTCTTTGTGGATAAGGTGTTAGAGTGGAAGCGAGCAGCGGAGTACCATCAAGTGAAGTTAACAGACTTCCTTGATCCAAGACAACAACAAATTGTCACTATGGTAATAGGACAAGGGGATGTTGCTGTACAGTTTGATGGTGCAACGCCTTATGCAGAGCGTAAGAGAGCACTCATTTATCCGGACTATCTAGTAATGAATGAAGAGGAATTTCAAGTGGAAGTATTGGAAATTGACTACCCTTCCAAGTTTTATACGCTAGAACATAGGCAAATATTAGGTACATTTATGTCTCTTGGTTTAACGAGAGAAAAATGTGGTGATATTTTGCTTCAAGAAGATCGTGCCCAAATTGTAGTCGCGAAAGAAGTTGTATCTTATATTGAGATGAACTTACAATCTATAGCGAAAGTGAAAGTCTCCTTATCATCAGTGCAAGGAGAAAAAATTATACAGATGCAAGAAACGTGGGGAGAGAAATCTGGAACGGTTTCTTCACTTCGTTTAGATGTTATGTTAGCTGAAATGTTACATATATCCAGACAAAAAGTACAACCTTTCATAAAAAATGGTTTAGTAAAAGTTAATTGGAAAACAGTGGAGCAAACTTCTTATGAATGTTATCCAGGAGATGTTTTTTCAGTGAGAGGATATGGACGAAGTAAATTGTTTTCTGTAGAAGGTAGAACAAAGCGCGACAAATGGAGAATTTTGTATGGTATACTAAAATGATTGGTTTTTTAGAAGGAAATTCTCCTATTTTGTCGAAGAAAAGATATAATTGAAAGAGGAAATTTAGATAACTACTTGGAGGTGGCGTTGTGCCGTTAACACCATTAGATATTCATAACAAAGAATTTGGTCGCGGATTCCGTGGCTATGATGAAGATCAAGTAAATGAGTTTCTTGATCAAATTATCAAAGATTATGAATTAGTCATTCGTGAGAAAAAAGCTTTAGAAGAAAAAGTTGCGCAATTAGAAGGGAAGTTAGATCATTTCTCTAATATTGAAGATACGTTAAACAAATCTATCATCGTTGCACAAGAAGCAGCGGAAGAAGTAAAACGTAATGCGCAAAAAGAAGCAAAATTAATCGTACGTGAAGCTGAAAAGAATGCAGACCGTATTATTAACGAAGCGTTAGTAAAATCAAGAAAAGTTGCTTTTGATATTGAAGAGCTAAAGAAACAAGCGAAAGTATTCCGCACTCGTTTCCGTATGTTATTAGAAACACAGCTTGAAATGTTAAACAACGATGATTGGGATAAACTAATTGAGTTAGAAGACGAAGTAGATGAACTGTTGAAAAAAGAAGAAACAGTGTAAGCTTGACGTTTTTCTCATTATTACATATAATTTTAAACAACATATTTATTAAGAAAAACGAAGATAGGGATAAGTACCTTTTTCATACCTTATATAGCGAACTGAGGATGGTGTAAGCTCAGGATAAGGAGATAATGGGAATATCACCCTGGAGTTCCGCGCTGAACAAATAGAGTAAGCGTAGGCGTATATTCGCGTTAAGAATATAAAGAGGATTGTATACATACGTATAGGATCTACTAGGGTGGTACCGCGGGAGACTTTCTCGTCCCTTTTTGGGATGAGAAGGTCTCTTTTTTATTCCGTTTTTTAAGTGTTTCTTTTATACATGTAAGGAGGAATTGAGCATGGAGTACAAAAATACATTACTAATGCCAAAAACAGAGTTCCCAATGCGTGGGAATTTACCAAAACGTGAGCCTGCAATGCAAGAACAGTGGGCTGAAATGAATATTTATGAAAAGGTACAAGAACATACGAAAGGTCGTCCTTTATTTGTACTGCATGATGGACCTCCATATGCGAATGGTGACATTCATATGGGACATGCATTAAATAAAGTGTTAAAAGACTTTATTGTTCGTTATAAATCCATGACTGGTTACTGCGCACCATATGTACCAGGTTGGGATACACACGGTTTACCAATTGAGCAAGCTTTAACAAATAAAGGTGTAAAGCGTAAAGAAATGACAGTTGCTGAGTTCCGTAAGTTATGTGCAGAGTATGCATATGAACAAGTAGAACGTCAACGTGAACAATTTAAGCGTTTAGGTGTACGTGCTGATTGGGATAACCCATATATTACTTTAGAGCCAGCTTATGAAGCGCAACAAATTAAAGTGTTCGGTGATATGGCGAAAAAAGGTTATATCTATAAAGGGCAAAAACCAGTTTACTGGTCTCCAACGAGTGAATCAGCTTTAGCAGAAGCTGAAATTGAATACCAAGATAAAAAATCAGCATCTATTTACGTAGCATTCCCTGTAAAAGACGGAAAGAACGTATTAGAAGGTGATGAGAAATTCATTATCTGGACAACAACACCTTGGACGTTACCTGCAAACTTAGGTATTTCTGTTCATCCAGAACTTGAATACGCTATTGTAAAAGTAAATGATGAAAAATATATTATTGCTTCTGAACTATTTGAGACAGTTGCAAAAACGTTAGAGTGGGAAAATGCTGAAGTTGTGAAAACGGTAAAAGGTAGCGAACTTGAGTACACAGTTGCAAAACATCCATTCTACGATCGTGATTCATTAGTTATGCTAGGAGATCACGTAACAACAGATGCAGGTACAGGTTGTGTTCATACAGCACCAGGACATGGGGAAGATGACTTCGTTGTTGGTAAGAAGTATGGATTAGAAGTACTTTGCCCAGTTGATGATAAAGGTGTATTAACAAATGAAGCACCTGGATTTGAAGGCCTATTCTATGATAAAGCTAACAAGCCAATTACAGAAAAATTAGAAGAAGTAGGCGCGTTACTGAAACTAACATTCATTACGCATTCATACCCACATGATTGGAGAACGAAAAAACCAATTATTTTCCGTGCGACAGCACAGTGGTTTGCATCTATTGAAGCGTTCCGTAAAGAATTATTAGAAGCTGTTGCGGAAACAAAATGGGTACCAGCATGGGGAGAAACTCGTCTTCATAATATGGTTCGTGACCGTGGTGACTGGTGTATTTCTCGTCAGCGTGCATGGGGTGTGCCAATCCCTGTATTCTATGCAGAGAATGGTGATCCAATTATTACAGATGAAACAATTAACCATGTAGCAGATTTATTCCGTGAGCACGGTTCTAACGTATGGTTCGAGCGTGAAGCGAAAGATCTATTACCAGAAGGATTTACACATACAGGTAGCCCAAATGGTGAATTCCGTAAAGAAACAGACATCATGGATGTATGGTTCGATTCAGGTTCTTCTCACCAAGCGGTATTAGAAGAGCGCGAAGACTTACAACGTCCAGCTGATTTATATTTAGAAGGATCAGACCAGTATCGTGGTTGGTTTAACTCTTCATTATCAACAGCAGTTGCTGTAACAGGTAAAGCTCCATATAAAGGCGTACTAAGCCATGGTTTCGTATTAGATGGTGAAGGACGTAAAATGAGTAAGTCGATTGGAAACATCGTCGTACCGAAGAAAATTATGGATCAATTAGGTGGAGATATTTTACGCTTATGGGTATCTTCTGTTGACTATCAATCTGATGTACGTATTTCAGATGATATTTTAAAACAAGTAGCAGAAGTGTATCGTAAAATCCGTAACACATTCCGTTTCTTATTAGGAAACTTAGATGACTTTAAGCCAAGTGAAAATACAGTAGCTGTAGCTGAACTTCGTGAAGTAGATCGTTACATGTTAGTGAAATTAAATGACTTAATTACAAAAGTAAAAGAAGCATATGAAACATACGACTTCGCTGCTGTGTATCATGCAATTCATAACTTCTGTACAATTGATTTAAGTTCATTCTACTTAGACTTTGCAAAAGACATTTTATACATTGAAGGTGCAAACCATGAAGATCGTCGTGCAATTCAAACTGTATTATATGATGTTCTTGTTGCATTGACGAAACTTGTAACACCAATCTTACCGCATACAGCTGATGAAGTATGGCCATATATTCCGGGTGTAACAGAAGAAAGTGTACAATTAACTAATATGCCAGAAGCTGTACAATTAGATGGTGCGGAAGCATTAAAAACAAAATGGGATGCATTTATGACGCTGCGTGATGACGTATTAAAAGCGTTAGAAGTAGCTCGTAATGAGAAAGTAATCGGTAAGTCATTAAATGCAAGTATTACGCTATATCCGACTGTAGAAATGAAAACTATGTTAGAGTCTATTAGCGAAGACTTAAAGCAATTATTCATCGTTTCTGAGTATAAACTTGGTGGTATGATGGAAGAAGCGCCAGCAGATGCGCCGAAGTATGAGCATACAGCGGTTGTTGTTGCTCAAGCAACTGGTGAAACATGTGAACGTTGTTGGGTAGTTTCAGAAACAATTGGTAAAGACGCTGAACATGAAACATTATGTGAGCGTTGTGCAACAGTTGTTAAAGAAAACTATGTGAAATAATAAAAAACTGACTGTGCGTAAGTACAGTCAGTTTTTTTATTGATGATATATTAAAATAACTTTCGCTCTCTTTCCTATGAAGGAAAAATGTGTTTGAGGTAAGCATAGAAATTTCGGACACACTAATCGTACATTGCAGCTGGGAGGAATGTACACGTGAATGAAATGTATATGGAAATCAAAGAAGAATTGCAATTGATGCGAAAAGAGTTACAAGAGAGGCTAGCTAAAGAGGTCATGCACAAATATGATACAGAGTTTAGCGAAGAGCTTGGATATGAAATTAAGGAAGAGATAAAGAAAAAACTCCTATTACATGATATAAAAGAGGACTTAAAAGATGTAGAACGTGCATTATTTAAAATGGAAATAGATATGTATGGTATTTGTGAAGAAACGGGGAGAGCAATTTCGGTAAAACAAATGAAGACGATGCCGACTGCCCGTACCATTCATGAATTTTTCTATGAAAAAGTAAATGTATGAATGCGCACAACGATATTATATTACCTTTTTTTAATTTATTTTATTCTTCTATAAAGGTTCATTGTGAAAAGGTTGCAGCTATGCTAAAATTTTGAGGTACACTGTCTTTGTGGGGGAAATGAAAATGATATATTATGTAATAGCGTTATTTGTCATTGCCAT
Organism: Bacillus sp. ES1-5; assembly: GCF_022487605.1. NCBI lineage: Bacteria > Bacillati > Bacillota > Bacilli > Caryophanales > Bacillaceae > Bacillus > Bacillus sp. ES1-5. Next base: position 307,768 of record NZ_JAKVPU010000002.1, read on the forward strand.
TGATCAAATATCGAAATGGCTAATTGTAAAGAACATGGAATTGGGTACGAGCATTCCGATTATCGATAATGTATTATACATAACATCACATCGAAATAGAGGAGCTGCCTGGGGGATTTTAGAAAATAAAATGTGGTTTTTCTACATTATTACAGTCGTTTTTGTAGTATTTATCGTAATTTATATGCAAAAATATGCGAAAACAGACAAACTTCTAGGGATTTCATTAGGTCTAATATTAGGCGGAGCAATTGGTAATTTCATTGATCGTGTATTTAGACAAGAAGTAGTGGATTTCATTCACGTGTATATTTTCTCGTACAACTATCCAGTATTCAATATAGCTGATTCAGCATTATGTATTGGTGTTGTATTAATTATTATTCAAACATTATTAGAAGGCAAGAAAACGAAGGAGTAATTGAATGAGTGAAGTAGTACAAGTAACAGTTGCAGAAGAACAAAAAAGTGAGCGAATTGATAAATTCGTTGCAGAAATAAACAGTGAATGGTCACGTTCACAAGTACAACAATGGATTAAAGATGATGTCGTTACAGTTAATGGAAAATCGGTAAAAGTGAATTATAAAGTTAAAGAAAACGATGAAATTACAGTAACGATTCCTGATCCAGAAGAGTTAGATATCCAAGCAGAAGATATGGGCTTAGAAATTTATTATGAAGATGCAGATGTACTCGTTGTAAATAAGCCACGTGGTATGGTTGTACATCCAGCTCCAGGGCATACAAGCGGTACGCTTGTAAACGGACTTATGCACCATTGTACAGACCTGTCAGGTATTAACGGTGTAATGCGTCCTGGTATTGTGCATCGTATTGATAAAGATACATCTGGACTATTAATGGTTGCTAAAAATGATGTGGCGCATGAGTCACTTGTAAATCAACTTGTAGCAAAAACAGTAACAAGACGTTACAAAGCGATTGTACACGGTGTGATTCCGCATGATAAAGGAACGATCGATGCGCCAATTGGTCGCGATAAGAAAGAACGTCAAAGCATGACAGTTGATGAAAATGGTAAGAATGCTGTTACGCACTTCCAGGTGTTAGAACGCTTTAAAGATTTTACACTTGTAGAATGTCGCTTAGAAACGGGACGTACGCACCAAATTCGTGTTCATATGAAATATATTGGCTATCCACTTGCAGGAGATCCGAAGTATGGTCCGAAGAAAACATTAGACATGAATGGACAAGCACTTCACGCAGGTATTTTAGGGTTTGACCATCCTCGTACTGGTGAATATATTCAGTTTGAGGCACCGATTCCAGAAGTGTTTGAAGACGCATTAAATATTTTACGGAAATAGTATTGACAAATCATAAGAAAATTGAGATACTGACAACAGTTAAATAATGATCCTTTAACACAGCCCCGTGAGGTTGAGAAGGTAACGGTTTGAAATACATAGGGTATGCTGTACCCTTTTTCAAAAGTCCTCTCGCACACGCTGAGAGGACTTTTTTTATACCATTACTCTCACGCAAGAAAAAAGCTTGGAGGTGTAGAGCATGCAAGAGAAAGCTGTCGTTTTAGATGACCAAATGATTCGCCGCGCTTTAACACGAATTAGTCATGAAATCGTGGAACGAAATAAAGGTGTCGATAATTGTGTTCTTGTCGGAATTAAAACTCGTGGAATTTTTATTGCACAACGTTTGGCAGAACGAATTGGTCAAATTGAAGGAAAAGAAATGGAAGTTGGAGAGCTAGATATTACGTTATATCGTGATGATCTAACACTACAATCGAAAAATGAAGAACCACTTGTAAAAGGTTCTGATATCCCTGTAGATATTACGAAGAAAAAAGTTATCCTGGTGGATGATGTATTATATACAGGAAGAACAGTTCGAGCAGCAATGGATGCTCTTATGGATTTAGGTAGACCATCACAAATCCAACTGGCGGTTCTTGTTGATAGAGGTCATCGTGAACTACCAATTCGCGCTGATTATGTAGGAAAGAACATTCCAACATCAAGTGAAGAGCGTATCGAAGTTGATTTGCAAGAGACAGATCAACAAGATCGAGTAAGCATATACGATAAGTAAAGCCCTTTTAAATGTAGTCCTGTGAGGCTGCCAAAGGGTCTTGGCTTTCATATGTCAAATTTGGCATACGAAAGTGTAGGACTCTTTGTGCACAGGCACAAAGAGTTTTTTTATTGCAAAGATTTAAACTGAAGGAGGATGTAACAATGGAACAAAAGCCAGTGTTAGACGTTAATGAAGTACCGAAACCGGGAAAATGGTTATTTTTAAGTATACAACATTTGTTCGCGATGTTTGGATCAACAGTGCTTGTTCCGTTTTTAACAGGATTGAATCCGTCAGTAGCATTAATATCAAGTGGATTAGGAACGCTAGCGTTTCTTCTTATAACGAAAGGTCAAGTACCTGCCTATCTAGGATCATCATTCGCCTTTATCGCACCGATTATAACAGCGAAAACAGCAGGTGGACCTGGAGCAGCAATGCTCGGTGGTTTGTTTGCAGGGCTTGTGTACATCTTAATCTCACTCGGAATTAAGAAGTCAGGATCAGAGTGGATTATGAAATTACTTCCGCCAATCGTAGTTGGTCCAGTCGTAATGGTAATCGGTCTAGCTTTAGCACATACAGCAGTTAACATGGCGATGAACGGTGCGGATGGCAAATATAGCTTTACACACTTTTCAGTAGCATTAGTAACATTAGCAATTACAATTATCTGCTCTATATTCGGAAGAGGGTTTTTCAGTATCATACCAGTGTTACTGGGCATTATCGGCGGATATATCTTCGCTTACTTCCAAGGGCTAGTAAACTTAAAGCCGGTAGCTGAGGCAAAATGGTTTGTTGTACCAGATTTCACAGTACCATTTGTAACATATACTCCGGAGTTTTCGTGGAAGATTGTACTCTTGATGGTACCAGTTGCACTAGTAACAATTTCAGAACATATTGGACATCAAATTGTACTTGGAAATGTTATTAAAAGAGATTTAATTGAAAAACCAGGTTTACATCGCTCAATCTTCGGTGATGGAATAGCGACATTGATTGCATCACTAATAGGTGGACCACCGAATACAACGTATGGTGAAAACATCGGTGTGCTAGCAATTACGAGAGCTTACAGCGTATACTTATTCATAGGATCAGCAGTATTCGCAATCATGTTTGGTTTTATCGGTAAGATTTCCGCCCTGATTCACTCCATACCAACACCGGTTATGGGCGGAGTATCAATCTTACTATTCGGTGTAATCGCATCAAGCGGATTACGCATGATGGTAGATGATAAAACAGACCTAAGTGACAAACGAAACTTAATGATTGCATCAGTAATACTAGTAATCGGTATTGGTGGAGCGGTACTTCATGTAGGAGAATCGTTCCAAGTAGAAGGAATGGCACTAGCAGCAATTGTAGGTGTACTATTAAATCTACTACTACCGGAAACGAAACAAATAAAACAATCTAAGCAGATTGCTTCATAATAACCTTTTAATTCAGTCCTGTGAGACCGGAAAGGGTGGCTTCTTCTTTGCACCCTAGTCTCAAATGACTAGGGTATTTTTATACAAAAGTTGTTATAAAAATACAAAAGTGGTAACATAAAAATCAGAAAGATGAGGGATGACGATGAGCCATTTGTTAACGATGAGTGAATTATCGGAAGTAGAAATTTCAGAAATCCTACAAGACGCAGAAGATTTCGCGAATGGAAAAGAGAGCAAAACGACAGAGCAAACTTTTGTTGCGAACTTGTTCTTTGAGAATAGCACGAGAACGAGATTTAGCTTTGAAGTTGCTGAGAAGAGATTAGGACTTGAAGTTTTAAACTTTTCAGCTGATGCATCTAGCGTACAAAAAGGAGAAACTTTATACGATACGATAAGAACACTAGAATCAATCGGAACAAAAGCGGTGATCGTCCGCCATGAGCAAGATCGCTACTTCGATGAACTAAAAGATCAGGTAAATATCCCAATCTTAAACGCTGGAGATGGATGTGGAAACCACCCAACGCAGTGCCTACTCGATCTTCTTACAATTAAACAAGAGTTTGGAAGATTTGAAGGATTAAAGATTGCGATAGTAGGAGATGTTCGTCATAGCCGAGTAGCACGTTCTAATGCAGAAGCATTAACGAAACTGGGTGCAACAATTTACTTTGCAAGTCCAGAAGAGTGGAAAGATGAAGACAGCACATTTGGAACATACAAACCATTAGATGAACTTGTTCCAGAAGTGGATGTAATGATGTTACTTCGTGTACAACATGAGCGTCATGATCATTATGAAACAGACATTATGAAAGAGTATCATGAGAAACACGGATTAACAGTGGAAAGAGAAAAACGTATGAAAGAAGGAAGCATTATTATGCATCCAGCTCCTGTAAACCGTGATGTTGAAATTGCAAGTGAACTTGTTGAGTGTGAGCGTTCACGCATATTTAAACAAATGGAAAATGGAGTTTACGTAAGAATGGCTGTACTAAAACGCGCCTTACCAAATGTATTAGGAGGAATGAAACATGAATTATTTGTTTAAAAATGGTCGTTATATGAATGAAGAAGGAAAAATCGTAGCAACAGATCTTCTCGTACAAGACGGTAAAATCGCTAAGGTAGCAGAAAATATTACGGCAGATAATGCTGAAGTAATCAATGTGAACGGAAAGTTAATCGCACCTGGATTAGTAGATGTACACGTACATCTTCGTGAACCAGGTGGTGAACATAAAGAAACAATTGAAACAGGTACACTAGCAGCGGCAAAAGGTGGATTCACTACAATTTGTGCAATGCCAAATACACGCCCAGTACCAGATTGCAGAGAACATATGGAAGACTTGCAAAATCGTATTCAAGAAAAAGCGCATGTCAACGTACTACCATACGGAGCAATTACAGTACGCCAAGCTGGTTCTGAAATGACAGATTTCGAAACATTAAAAGAACTTGGAGCATTTGCTTTCACTGATGACGGTGTAGGCGTACAAGATGCTAGCATGATGTTAGCTGCTATGAAGCGTGCAGCGAAATTAAATATGGCAGTGGTTGCGCACTGTGAAGAGAATACTCTTATTAATAAAGGTTGTGTACATGAAGGGAAGTTTTCTGAGAAACACGGATTAAACGGTATCCCATCAGTATGTGAATCTGTACATATTGCAAGGGATATACTGCTTGCTGAAGCGGCAGATTGTCACTATCACGTATGTCACGTAAGTACGAAAGGTTCTGTACGTGTAATTCGAGATGCGAAACGCGCTGGAATTAAAGTAACAGCAGAAGTAACACCTCATCACTTAGTGTTATGTGAAGATGATATCCCATCAGCTGATCCTAACTTTAAAATGAACCCACCGCTTCGTGGAAAAGAAGATCACGCAGCGCTAATTGAAGGTTTATTAGATGGAACAATTGATATGATCGCAACTGATCATGCACCGCATACAGCGGAAGAGAAAGCGCAAGGAATTGAAAGAGCACCATTCGGAATTACTGGTTTTGAAACAGCATTCCCACTTCTATACACAAACCTTGTGAAAAAAGGAATTATTACATTAGAGCAGTTAATTCAATTCTTAACAGAAAAACCAGCTGATACATTCGGCTTAGAAGCAGGTCGCCTGAAAGAAGGTAGAACTGCTGATATTACAATCATTGATTTAGAACAAGAAGAAGAGATTGACCCAACAACATTCTTATCAAAAGGAAAAAATACACCATTCGCAGGTTGGAAATGCCAAGGATGGCCGGTAATGACAATCGTTGGTGGTAAGATCGCATGGCAAAAGGAGAGTGCATTAGTATGAAAAGACAACTTATCTTAGAAGATGGAACAGTATTAATTGGAAAAGGTTTCGGAGGAGAAATCGAAAAGTCAGGTGAGGTTGTATTTACAACAGGAATGACTGGATATCAAGAAACATTATCTGATCCATCATATTGCGGTCAAATCGTAACATTCACGTACCCATTAATCGGAAACTACGGCATCAACCGTGACGATTTTGAATCGATTCACCCATCTGTAAATGGTTTAATCGTAAACGAAATTTGTGATCACCCATCAAACTTCCGTAATGAAATTTCGTTAAATGATTACTTAAAAGAAAGAAATATCCCAGGATTAGCAGGAATTGATACGAGAAAATTAACGAGAAAAATTCGTCAATACGGTACATTACGTGGACGTCTTTGCAACATGGATGCAGATGTAGAATACATCGTGAGCCAATTAAAAGCGACAGTATTTACAGATCACGTGAAACGCGTATCAACGAAAGATCCATACCCAAGCCCAGGCCGTGGACACCGAGTTGTACTTGTAGACTTCGGAATGAAACATGGTATTTTACGAGAATTAAATAAACGTGACTGTGATGTAATTGTAGTACCTTACAATACAACAGCAGAAGAAATTTTACGTCTTAGCCCAGATGGAATTATGTTAAGTAACGGACCTGGAGATCCAAAAGATGTACCAGAAGCAATTGAAATGTTAAAAGACATTATCGGTAAAGTTCCTTTATTCGGAATTTGCTTAGGACATCAACTATTCGCTCTAGCATCTGGTGCGAATACAAGTAAGTTGAAATTCGGTCACCGCGGTTTAAACCATCCAGTAAAACATCTTGCAACTGGAAAAGTAGCAATTACATCTCAAAATCATGGTTACGCAGTAGAAGAAGAATCAGTTAAAAATACAGAACTTGAAATTACACATGTTGCTTTAAATGATGGAACAGTAGAAGGTCTTCGTCATACGAAGTTCCCAGCATTTACAGTGCAATACCATCCAGAAGCTTCTGCAGGACCAGAAGATGCAAACGATTTATTCGAAGATTTCTTAGCAATGATTGAAAACTTCAAGAAAGAAGGGGAAGAGTTATGCCAAAACGCCTAGACATTAACACAATTTTAGTAATCGGATCAGGACCAATTGTAATTGGGCAAGCAGCAGAGTTTGACTACTCTGGTACACAAGCTTGTCAATCTCTTAGAGAAGAAGGTTACAAAGTAATCCTTGTTAACTCTAACCCAGCAACAATTATGACAGATACTGCAACAGCAGATAAAGTATATATAGAACCATTAACACTAGAATTCGTAAGCCGTATCATTCGTAAAGAACGTCCAGATGCAATCTTACCAACATTAGGTGGTCAAACAGGCCTGAATATGGCTGTTGAACTTGCGAAATCAGGCATACTTGAAGAGTGCGGAGTCGAAATTTTAGGAACAAAATTATCAGCAATCGAGCAAGCGGAGGATCGTGATTTATTCCGTACCTTAATGCAGGAATTAAATGAACCAATTCCATCTAGTACCATTATTCATACGCTAGAAGAAGCACATGAATTTGTAAAAGAAATTGGATATCCAGTTATTGTTCGCCCAGCATTTACGATGGGGGGAACAGGTGGCGGAATCTGTAGTAATGAAGAAGAACTAATTGAAATCGTATCAGGTGGATTAAAACATAGTCCGGTAACACAATGTTTATTAGAAAAGAGCATTGCTGGTTGTAAAGAAATTGAATATGAAGTAATGCGTGATTCAAATGATAACGCGATTGTAGTATGTAACATGGAAAATATCGATCCAGTTGGGGTTCACACAGGTGATTCTATCGTTGTAGCACCGAGCCAAACATTAAGTGACCGTGAATATCAAATGTTACGAAACACTTCATTACGAATTATTCGTGCATTAGGAATTGAAGGTGGATGTAACGTCCAGCTTGCACTTGATCCACATAGTTTCCAATACTATGTAATCGAAGTAAACCCGCGTGTAAGTCGTTCATCTGCACTAGCATCTAAAGCAACTGGATATCCAATTGCGAAGCTAGCGGCAAAAATTGCAGTCGGTTTAACATTAGATGAAATTATAAATCCAGTAACACAAAAAACATATGCTTGTTTCGAACCAGCATTAGACTATGTTGTTTCAAAAATTCCACGCTGGCCATTTGATAAGTTTGAATCAGCAAACAGAACACTGGGTACACAAATGAAGGCAACTGGTGAAGTTATGTCAATCGGACGTAACTTAGAGCAATCATTATTAAAAGCGATTCGTTCTTTAGAACTTGGTGTTTATCACTTAGAGTTAGAGCATTTAAAAGAGCTTGATAAAGAGACAATGAAAAAACGCATTATAAAAGCTGATGATGAGCGACTGTTTATTGTAGCAGAAGCAATTCGTCAAGGTGTAACGAAAGAAGAAATCAACAATTGGTGTGAAATGGACTTCTTCTTCTTACAAAAAGTTGAAAATATCGTAAATATGGAACGCGAAGTAAAAGCAAATGTAGGAAATATGGAAGTATTACAATCAGCGAAAGAAATGGGCTTCAGTGACCATTACATCGCCAATGCTTGGAATAAAACAGAGCGTGAAATTTACGATATGCGTAAAGAAAGCAATATAACTCCTGTTTATAAAATGGTAGATACTTGTGCGGCAGAGTTTGAATCTGCAACACCATACTACTACAGCACATATGGTGATGAGAATGAATCGGTTAGAACAGATCGTAAGAGTGTAGTAGTTCTAGGATCTGGTCCAATCCGTATCGGTCAAGGTGTTGAGTTTGACTATGCAACAGTTCACTCTGTATGGGCAATTAAAGAAGCGGGATATGAGGCAATCATTGTTAATAACAATCCAGAAACAGTTTCAACAGACTTCAGTATTTCTGACAAATTATACTTTGAACCATTAACAATCGAAGATGTAATGCACATTATCGATTTAGAAAAGCCAGAAGGTGTTATCGTCCAATTCGGTGGACAAACGGCAATTAACTTAGCTGCTAAATTAGAGGCTCACGGTGTGAAAATCTTAGGAACATCACTTGAAGATTTAGACCGTGCAGAAGATCGTGATAAGTTTGAAGCAGCTCTAACACAACTTGGTATCCCGCAACCAGTTGGTAAAACAGCAACGACTGTAGAGCAAGCGGTAGCAATCGCTGACAAAATTGGTTACCCAGTATTAGTAAGACCATCTTACGTACTAGGTGGACGCGCGATGGAAATCGTATATCGTCAAGAAGAACTGCTGCACTACATGAAAAATGCAGTTAAAGTTCACGCAGATCACCCAGTATTAATCGATCGTTACATGGTTGGTAAAGAAATTGAAGTAGATGCAATTTCAGACGGTGAGAATGTATTCATTCCAGGTATTATGGAACATATTGAACGCGCTGGAGTTCACTCTGGTGACTCAATCGGAGTATATCCACCGCAAAGCTTATCTGCAAAACTGAAAGAACAAATTATTGAACATACAATTGCACTTGGAAAAGGTTTAAACATTGTTGGATTACTAAACATTCAGTTTGTAGTATTCAAAGATGAAGTGTATGTAATTGAAGTAAATCCACGTGCGAGCCGTACAGTACCATTCTTAAGTAAAATTACAGGCGTACCGATGGCGAATGTTGCAACGAAAGTTATTTTAGGTCAAGATCTTGTAGAACAAGGATATGGAACTGGTTATCACCCAGAAGAGAAAGAAGTGTATGTAAAAGCACCGGTATTCTCATTTGCGAAGCTACGTTCAGTTGATACAACATTAGGACCTGAAATGAAATCAACAGGGGAAGTAATGGGGAAAGACTTAACACTTGAAAAAGCATTATACAAAGGGTTAGTTGCTTCAGGAATTAACATCCCAACGCACGGATCAGTAATCATCACTGTAGCGGATAAAGATAAAGAAGAAGCAATGGAAATTGCAAAACGTTTCCATGAAATCGGCTATAACTTATTAGCAACAGCTGGAACAGCACAATCGTTAGCAGAGCAAAACATTCCAGTGCAAGTTGTAAATAAAATTGATTCTGAAGAATACAACTTACTTGATATTATCCGTCAAGGAAAAGCACAGTTTGTAATCAATACATTAACAAAAGGCAAACAACCAGCGCGTGATGGTTTCCGCATTCGCCGTGAATCAGTAGAAAATGGTGTGGCTTGCTTAACATCACTTGATACAACGAGAGCAATCTTACGAGTACTAGAATCTATGACATTCTCAGCTCATTCAATGAAAGAAATTACGCAAACGAAGCGTCACGAGGTGGTACATGCATGATGCAAAAGCAAAATATGATCGTCGTTAACCAAAAAGAAATCGCAAAAAACATTTACGAATTAGTGCTTCAAGGGGATCTAGTGCAGCAAATGAACGATCCAGGGCAGTTTGTACACATTAAGGTAGCAGAGGGCATTACGCCCCTTCTGCGCCGCCCAATTAGTATTTGTAATGTCGATCAAGACAAGAACGAATTTACAATGCTATATCGTGCGGAAGGACAAGGAACAAAAACATTAGCGAAAAGAAAACAAGGCGAACTTGTAGATGTGTTAGGCCCACTTGGACATGGTTTTCCTGTAGAAGAAGCGGAAGCTGGACAAACGGCTCTATTAGTTGGAGGGGGAATTGGTGTACCACCACTATATGAATTGTCACAGCGTCTTGTAGCAAAGGGAGTACGCGTTATTCACATCTTAGGTTTCCAAACGAAAGATGTTGTCTTCTATGAAGAGAAATTCGCAGAGCTTGGTGATACGTATGTTGCAACAGTTGATGGTACGCATGGTACAGAAGGCTTTGTAACAGATGTAATTGATAGCTATGGAATCGACTTTGACATTCTATACTCATGTGGACCTTTAGCGATGCTTCGTGCATTAGAAGGACGCTATAAAGAGAGAAAAGCCTACATTTCATTAGAAGAGCGTATGGGCTGTGGCATTGGAGCATGTTTCGCATGTGTATGCCATTTACAAGCAGATCCGAGTGGACATTCTTACAAGAAGGTGTGTAGCGACGGACCAGTATTTCCAATCGGGGAGGTTGTACTATGAACAGATTGCAAGTTGAATTACCAGGGTTATCATTAAAAAATCCAATCATCCCAGCATCTGGTTGCTTCGGATTTGGTCGTGAGTATGCACAGTTCTATGATTTAAGTGTACTTGGATCAATTATGATTAAAGCGACAACAGAACAGCCTCGTTACGGAAACCCAACGCCTCGTGTTGCGGAAACACCAGGCGGAATGCTAAATGCAATCGGGCTTCAAAATCCTGGATTAGAAAAGGTAATGAATTCTGAATTACCTTTTCTCGAGCAATTTGATCTTCCGATTATTGCAAATGTTGCTGGCTCACAAGCTGAGGATTATGTAGCAGTTGCGAAGGAAATTTCAAAGGCACCTAATGTTCATGCGCTAGAATTAAATATTTCTTGTCCAAACGTCAAAACGGGTGGTATCGCTTTTGGTACGAATCCTGAAATTGCTGCTGATTTAACGAAGCGAGTAAAAGAGGTTTCTGAAGTGCCGGTATATGTGAAATTGTCACCGAACGTGGCAAACATTGTGGAGATTGCAAAAGCAATTGAAAATGCGGGTGCAGACGGTTTAACGATGATTAATACATTGCTTGGTATGCGTCTAGATTTAAAAACTGCAAAACCAATTTTAGCAAACCGTACGGGCGGACTATCAGGGCCTGCGATTAAGCCGGTAGCAATTCGTATGGTACATGAAGTAAGTCAAGCGGTTAACATTCCGATTATTGGAATGGGTGGTATTGAAACTGCGGAAGATGTAATTGAATTCTTCTATGCTGGTGCAAGTGCGGTTGCAGTTGGAACAGCGAACTTTATCGATCCGTTCGTTTGTCCGACAATTATTGAAGAGTTACCAGCATTACTAGATGAATTAGGATTTGATCACATTTCGGAATGTCAAGGAAGGAGCTGGAAGCAAACATGTCACAGTCGTTAATTGTTGCACTAGATTTTCCAGGGAAACAAGATGTAGAACAATTCTTACACCACTTTGAAGGGGAAGAGTTATTTGTCAAAGTTGGTATGGAGTTATTTTACAAAGAAGGCCCTGCGATTATTACGTACTTAAAAGAAAAAGGGCATAAGATCTTCCTAGATTTAAAACTTCATGATATTCCGAATACAGTAAAAAGCGCTATGCGTAGCCTAGCTAGTCTAGATGTTGATATGGTAAATGTTCATGCTGCTGGGGGAAGTAGTATGATGAAAGCTGCGATTGAGGGATTAGAGGAAGGTAAGCAAGAAGGAAAAGAGAGACCGATTTGTATTGCAGTTACACAACTAACAAGCACTTCGGAAGCTATGATGAAAAAAGAGATCGGCATTGAGAAAACGTTAGAAGAAGCGGTTGCTCATTATGCAAAACTAACGAAAGAAAGTGGACTTGATGGCGTTGTTTGTTCAACACTTGAAGTTCCAAAATTACGTGAAGTATGCGGAAATGAATTTGTAACAGTAACACCGGGGATTCGTCTTGCAAGCGATGATGTAAATGACCAGGTGCGCGTAGCAACACCGAAACGTGCGAGGGAACTTGGCTCAAGCTACATTGTAGTTGGACGTAGTATTACAAAAGCAGAAAATCCGCTTGAAGCGTATAAAACAGTAAAACAACAGTGGGAAGGTGTAACAGTATGAAAAAAGAAATCGCATCGCATTTATTAGAAATTGGAGCAGTATTTTTACAACCGAATGATCCATTCACTTGGTCTTCAGGTATGAAATCACCAATTTATTGTGATAATCGTTTAACTTTATCTTATCCAAAAGTACGTCAAGCGATTGCAGCTGGATTAGAAGAGTTAATTAAAGAGCACTTCCCAACTGTAGAAGTTATTGCAGGAACAGCAACTGCTGGTATTGCGCACGCTGCATGGGTAAGCGATCGTATGGATTTACCAATGTGCTACGTACGTAGTAAAGCAAAAGGTCACGGTAAAGGGAACCAAATCGAAGGAAAAGCTGAAAAAGGTCAAAAAGTAGTAGTAGTAGAAGACTTAATTTCAACTGGCGGTAGTGCAATTACATGTGTAGAAGCACTTCGCGAAGCTGGATGTGAAGTGTTAGGAATCGTATCAATCTTCACATACGAGCTAGAATCAGGAAAAGAAAAACTAGAAGCAGCTAACGTAGCATCATACTCTTTAAGTGACTACAGTGCATTAACTGAAGTAGCAGCAGAAAAAGGTATGATCGGACAAGCTGAAATGAAAAAATTACAAGAGTGGCGTAAAAATCCAGCGAATGAAGCTTGGATCACAGCGTAACACGAAAAAAACGACTGCGGGGGAACGCGGTCGTTTTTTTATATCATTGCTAAAATTTCATGTGAAGTTCCATCAATATCAAAGAAAATCAAATTACAATCTCCTCGCTAATAACTATTTAGCGTTTTCCGCAACTTCATACCCTCTTACAAACAATAGCGTCATATAAGAAACAATAAATGAGAAGATGCTATACATGCCAACCCAAAAGAAAAATTTTGGAGTAAAGGCGATAACACCTATTATTAAAAAACTAGCAAACGTTACAATTGGCATTACGTAATACGTTTTCGTCTTGCGTGTTCCAATAACAGAAACAATAAAGATAAGTAATGGACAAATTAATAAGACGAAAATCAATTCATTCATAGTTATGTCCCCTTTTCTAATGGAAGTAATCTGTTTCTCGTAAACGTTTTGGAATAAATACTCTCTTAATATAATTTCGCTAACATATACATAACTCCTTTTGAAAGCCAGTAATTCATGATGAATTTTACAATAAAAAAACATAAGCAAGAGAACACTTGCTTATGTTATAGGATAAACATCGCAACGATTGTGGTGACAATTAAGCCAATCACAACCGGTAAAAAATTTCGGCGTGCAAGTTCAAATGGATCCACTTTACAAATGGCAGCGGCAGGAATAAGCGCCCAAGGAATTAAGGTCCCGCCTCCGGTCCAGATTGCAGCAATTTGCCCGAGAGCTGTTAATGTAGCTGTTCCATGCCCAAGTGCTGTTCCGAAAAGATTGGCAATCGAACCAGCAAGTGATATACCGGAAAAGCCAGACCCATCTAAGCCTGTTATGACACCAACGATAGTTAATGTTCCCGCCGATACATATTGATTTAAAGGAACTGTTTGAGATAAAGCGATTCCTAAATCGTTAATGATTCCATGTGAACCTTTCGGTAAATAGTCTCCAATAATTTTTACAAAACCGCTATCTCCTAAATAAAAGAGTGCAGCAATTGGAATAACTGGGCCGAAAATTTCAAATCCAAATTGGAGCCCTTCTATAAAGTAATCGGTCGTTTTATTCAGTCCATTTCCTTTGTAGGCAATGAGGGAAATAATGATAATCATAATAACAGTCGTCCCGCCGATAAGTGCAGTTGCGTCGCTTCCTTGTAGTTTAAATTGAATCATGCAAAGGATATCGATGGCATATACGACCGGAATACAAATAGCGAGCCATTTTTTTGTCCGAGAAGATAATGAAGTGAGCGTTTTAGAAGACTCAGTTGATGGAGTAGATTCTTGCATCGATAAGCCTGTATGAAATTCTTTTCGTAAGAAGAAAAATGCGACGGAAGTTGTCACAATGCCCATAACGATAACGAGCGGAACACTGGCAGAAACAACGCTGGAAACAGGAAGACCAGCAGCATCCGCTGTTAATTTCGGTGCACCTTGAATAACGAAGTCACCAGATAAGGCGATACCGTGTCCGAACAAGTTCATAGCAATGGCAACTCCAATTGGCGGAAGGCCGACGCGTACAGCGACGGGTAATAAAATAGCCCCCATTAAGGCGACAGCTGGAGAAGGCCAAAAGAAGAAAGAAATTGTCATCATTAAAAGGCCGATAATCCAGTAGGCGAGGGTAGGGGTACGAATCATCTTTGTAAATGGTGAAATCATCGTATCATTGATGCCAGTATGAACGAGTAGATTGCTCATTGATACGATAATGGAGATGATTAATATAGTTGGTAATAGCTCGGTAATGGCGTAAATGAAACTTTGAAAAATACCGCGAATGGCAAGAGGGATAGAACTTGTAGCGGTTAATGCTAATAAAAAGATAAAAACGATACAAATAATCGTCGTATCTTTCCGGAGAATAAAAAAGGCGATAATTGTGAGTAAACAAAGAATATAGAGAGCGTGTAACAGCGTTAATTCAACTCCCATAACATTCACATCCTTTAGGCGTTCGTGTAGTTTATTGTATGAAAGCAGTAATGGTAAGAAGTAAAAATGGATGTTACAATACAATTAATCCTAAAAATGGAATTTGAGGAGGGCTTATGCACAAAAAAATTGGATTTTTGGGATTCGTTACATCTTGTAGTCTATTAATCATTTTAAACCTGTTTACAAACAATGAATGGATCAGTATCATACCTGTTTTCGGGTTTGTATTTATCCTTTTATATAACTGGGATGATATGAAACAATATAGTAAGAAAAGTATCGGAATTATGATAGGTATCATTGTTGTTTGCTCATTTTTCGTAGGGTTTATTTTAATAGAAGGGCAGAAGCAAATGGAGAAAATGTCTATTTTTCAACAATGGATGTCTTCTGCAAAAGGTCTTTATCTTGTAATTGTCGTTGTTGTATTTCTAAGAATTGTTATAAGCGTAGCAAGTTACATATTAAAGGAGAAGTAGAATGGGGGAGTACGAATGAGAAAGAAAATAGGTTATTATGGTGTGCTCGTTTGTTTACTATTATCAGTTGTTTCAGGGCAATTTCTTAAAAGTGAATGGGTACCAGCTATATTATGTATAGGAGTATTGATTTTTGCACCTATGTATCGCTGGGATGAATGGAAGGCATATAGCCGAAAAAAGAAAATTGTTTTCAGTATCGAGTTTGTCATTATAATTAGCACGATTCCATTTTTGTTATTGAAAGGAAATGAGATAATAGATGGAATTGCAATGTTTCAAGGGTGGTTGTTTATTACGAAATTGCTATATTTAATATGTATTTTAATGTCGGTAGCGGTAGTCGCTAAAAAAGTAAACGAAAAGTTATTCGTTAATGAATAAAAAAATGCCACCTTATTCGGTGGCATTTTTTTTCTTACTTTACTGAATGAGCTTTTTGCATCTTTTTAATTAAACGAATTTGTCCGCGATGATTGATTTCATCTTCAAAAACGTGAAACCATTTAAAGTAGTTGTTTGCAGGTTTGTCATACCAAAATTCTGTCGTTTTAAATAGCCATTCATCAGGTAACGATTGAAAAGTCTCGATCGTTTTGGAACGTACTTCTTGTAATGTGTTTATGTAAAATTCTATAGAGTTGCCTTTTATTTTCTCGCGTCCAAGAGCTCCTAACTCAATAGCAGGTAACCACCGTTCTAATTCAGCTTCCGTTGGTTCACGGTCTTCAAAAGTATGAATTTGGTAGTAAAATTCAATAGCGGCCATATGGTACAAAAGCATGCCGATTGAGTTTGCTTCCTCATCATATAAATAATCAAGTTCTTCAATTGTTAAACCTTCCACCGCTTGCATTGTTGTATAGTGAGCGTAATTCATCATGGAAACAAGTTTTGAAAATTCAGCTTGCAAACCATCTATTTTATCAATTACAAAGTTCAATTAAAATTCCCCCTCTTTAAACGATGACTCCAGAGAAAGAATTCTATGTGCAGCGAAAAACTCCTTTTAAAAAGACCATGATTTTAACAAGGTATGACAATTAGTTCCCGATTTGATTTTGTAATAACTTCATATCCGTCTTTTGTAATGACAATATCATCTTCAATTCTACAACCGCCCCAGTTTGGTATGTAAATACCAGGTTCAACTGTAACAACCATACCTTCTTCTAAAGTAGCCTTGCTTTCTTGGGATAGGCGAAGAGGTTCATGTATTTCTAACCCAAGACCATGACCAGTAGAGTGTCCAAAATATTGGCCGTATCCATGCTCAGTAATGTAATCTCTCGTTATATCATCGATACTTTTCGCAGTTTCCCCAGGTTTAATTGCTTCCGTCCCACGTTTTAACGCTTCTCGTACAACATTGTATATCTTTTTGAATTCTTCTGATGGTTCTCCGATTGCTACAGTACGTGTGATATCGGAACAATATCCATCGTAAAGTGCACCGAAATCTAATGTAACGATGTCGCCTCGTTCGATTATTTTATTTGATGCAACTCCATGAGGAAGTGAAGAACGGACGCCAGAAGCTACAATGATTTGGAATGAAGAGGATGTAGCCCCTTTTTTTCGCATGAAAAATTCTAACTCATCTCGTACATCATTTTCACTTATTCCTGGTTTTAGAAACGTAATGATGTGGTGAAATGCTTCGTCAGCAATATTAGCTGCGATTTTCATTGTTTCTATTTCAGGTGTGCCTTTAATAATACGAATATTTTCAATGATTTCGCACACTTGAACCATATCCGCATGTACGTATTTTTGTAAGTTTTTATATTGTTGTAATGTCATGTTATTTTCTTCAATTCCGAGTCTTTGAATGTTTAATTTCGATACTTGATTTGCAATTTCTTTTTCTAAATTTCCTTTATGCATAATAATTTCGGCATCTTTTATTTGTGATTTTGCTTGATCTACATAACGAAAATCAGTTATAAAAACAGCTTTATCCGCAGAGATTAAGACGACGCCAGCGCTACCTGTAAAGCCAGTTGCATATTGACGATTTTCTTTTTTTGTAATGAGTAACCCGTCAATTCCGTAATTATGTAGTTGTTTTTGGATATTAGTTATTCTTATATTCATTTTAATTCCTCCTTTTTATATTAATAAAGCAAGAATTGTGCCAGTATGTTTATTTATAATAAAAGAGGAGAGGGAGTTGTGTGTCAAAAAAACTAGACAAATATAAAATAAATATGTCAAAATTTTTTAGAGTAATGTAAACTTGCACATGATAATCCTTTTAATTATAATATTATATTTTTTATATAAATAAATAATATTAATTGGTATAATAAGGGGTTGTTATGTATTTTCTGGTAGGTAACGATACGTAACGAATAAATAGAGTTAAGGATTGTGAATACATGAAGAAATTAAGTAAAGTAATGTCATGTTGCTTGGTGGCTAGTATGTTAGTTGTAGCAGGTTGTGAAAAAGGTGAAAATAAAGTTCAAGTAAATGAAACGATTGAACAGCTTGAGGAAGCGCCAGAAGTGACAGAAAAAGAAGTGAAAAAGATTGTAAGAAAGAGTGTAGATGCAATAGCAAATGCATTTAGTGAGATGGAAAAAGAAAATGGATGGAGCCGAAATAATCCTGGAGATTTAGCTACAGCTAAAAAAGGCGTTAAGGGATTAGTTTCAGATAAGTTTGTGGAGAAGGAGCTTCCAGGATTGCTTGATACATTTAATAGATCAAGGGAAACAGATATGTTACCATTTCCGATTCATATTGAGCCGGACTTGAGGACAACTTATTCACAGAAAAATGATGTTTTAAAGATTGAGACGCTTACTCTTGCAAATGATATGGGGAATGAAGCGGAGATGTGGGAATTTGTTTTCGTGTATACCGATGGAAAATGGTTAATGGATAGATGGTCATCAAATACCCCAGTAGATTTAAAGTTAACTAAAGAAGAAGCTAAAGAACTTCTTAGAGTACAAGGTTTCAAGAATGTCTCTTTTGTTAGAGAAGAGAATAGTGGAAATAAGAAATATATTTTTAAAGAAAGTAATGGAGTAGTTGCTGTCGACGCCAAAAACTCGGTTATTGCTCATAATGTAGATGATGAAGAGCAAGAAAAGGTAACGAAAAAAGATTTTGTTCAAGAGCAAGAAACAGTTAAAGGGAATGATGCTAGTACGTCTACTAGTTCAAAAAAAGAAACTTCGTCAGCAGTAGGTAAAACTAAGGTTTTAAATGAGTTAGCAGCTCTAGAAAACGAAGAAAAACATACAAATGTTATGTCAACAAATGACATAGTAAATGAAATGGAAGGAAATTATCAACTGTGGGATAATAAACTAAATGAAATTTACAGTACATTAAAAAATACGATGTCAGCTGATGCGTTTCAGTCGTTGAAAACGAAACAAGTTGCATGGGTTAAAGAAAAGGAAAGTAAGGTTAAAGCCATTGCTACGGATGAAAATAATGGAACGATGAAATATATTGAAGCTGCAGATGAAAAATACAAGATGACAAAAGAAAGATGCTATGAATTAGTGAATGGGTATATGAACTAGTGTGAACGAATGTAAAAAATGCGTTGCTTATAAGCAACGCATTTTTTATTTACGCTTTTAGTTTCATTACAGTATCAGCATCCGGTGTTACATATACGGTTTGCTGATTGTCGTACGTAACAAAACCAAGTTTTGCACCACTCGGTTTTTTGACATGGCGTATTTTGGTGAAATCTACAGGAACAGAACTAGAATCTTTTGCTTTACTGAAATAGGCAGCGATTTTAGCAGCTTCTAACACAGTTTCTTCGGTAGGTTCAAGAGAACGAATGACAACATGAGACCCAGGGATATCTTTCGTATGTAACCAAATCTCATCACGACGGGAAAACTTCGTTGTTAAATAATCATTTTGCTTGTTGTTTTTACCGACGAAAATTTCTGTTCCGTCACTAGCTAAATATTTGTCCAATACCGGTTTAGTTGGTTTCTTCTTAGCATTTTTTGCTTTACGATTGCGCATATAACCTTCTTCAGCTAATTCCTCACGAATTTCTTCAATATCTTTTGAAGAAGCAGCTTCCATTTGTTGAAGTAAGCTATCAAAATAAAGAATTTCTTCATTTGTTTTTTCGATTTGTTCTTCTACAACAACAACTGAATTTTTCGCTTTTTGGTACTTTTGGAAATAGCGTTGCGCATTGTCAGATGGTGTTTTTAAAGGATCTAATGTAATTTTTACAGTTCCGCCATTTTCGTCGTAATAGTTAACGACTTCAATATCTTTATCCCCTTTTTTCAAAGCGTACATGTTGGCTGTAAGTAGTTCTCCAAATAGTTGATATTTATCTGCTTTTCCGGCATCTTGTAATGTTTTTTCTAGTTTAATGAGTTTTTTCTCATTTTTATTTTTTTCGTTTTGCATAAAGCGCTCTAAATCATAAGCTTGTTGTTTTACACGGTCGCGCTCTGCTTTTCCGAAAAAGAAACGGTCTAGCAATTCACTAACAGATGAAAATATCTTATCTTCTCCTTGCAAGTGTGCAAGAGGGAAAAGATAAAAGAATTCTTTCCCATTTGAAGTAGTCATTGTTGGTGAATATGTATGAGTTAGTAATGGTTTTTGTATGGAGAAAAATGCGTCCGCTAATGCTTTTTCATTTACCATACCTGCTTTTTTCACTACTTCTTTTGCGAATAACGGCGATATTCCCGTAAAGGTGCCGACAAGCTGTTTATCCATGTTTCCAGATAGAAAGTCTAGCGGTCTAATAAATTCATCATTTGTTTCAATCTGAAGTGGGTTAATTTTATGTTGTGCTGGTGGTGCAATATATTCAGCTCCAGCGTATACAGTTCGATGGCGGTTTACTGCTAAAGAAACGTGTTTTAAGCTATCTAAAATATTGTTTGTTTTTGTGTCTACCAAAATGATGTTACTATGTCGTCCCATTATTTCAATTACTAATGTTTTTAGCGATTCATCACCAATTTCATTTCTGCTACGAACGGTGATTTGAATAATACGCTCTAAATCAATTTGTTCAATTTTTTCAATGAAACCACCTTCTAGATGCTTGCGGAGAAGCATACAAAACATTGGCGGAAGTGCAGGTGAATCGTAATTTTGATTTGTTAAGTGTAAACGTGCATATGTCGGATGAGCGGAAAGAATCAGTTTTTGATTTTTTCCGTTTGCTCGAATATGTAATAAAATCTCGTATTTTGAAGGTTGGTATATCTTGGAAACTCTTCCTGTGTAAAGAGAATTTGCAATTTCATGTGTAATTGCCCTTGTAAATAATCCATCGAATGCCATAAATGAACACTCCTTTCTAACTAAAAGTTAATTATAGCATTTTTTTGGACGAGGCTGAATAAGCTTTCAATAGAGTATGTCTGGAATCAGGAGGTCGATAGCGGGATGAACTGGTATGGAATGCGCGCACACGAAGTGGAAGAAAGAACGAATACGAATGTGAAGGTTGGACTTACAGAGAAGGAAGCAGAAGGGCGAATAAAAAGATTTGGTACAAATGAATTAGATGAAGCCAAAAGGCCTTCTGCACTGATGGTATTTTTAGCGCAGTTTAAAGATTTTATGGTACTTGTTTTATTTGGTGCAACAATAGTTTCGGCTTTTTTAGGTGAATACATTGATTCTATTGCGATTGTTGCGATTGTTATTATCAATGGTATTCTTGGCTTTTTTCAAGAAAGAAAGGCTGAAAAGTCACTGGAAGCTTTAAAAGAGCTAGCCGCCCCGCAAGTTACTGTAATGCGGAATGGAAAGTGGGTAAAAGCACCGTCTAAAGCACTTGTTTTAGGTGATGTCATTAAATTTTCTAGTGGTGATCGTATTGGGGCGGATGTACGTCTTGTTGAGGCATCAAGTTTATATATCGAAGAATCAGCTTTGACAGGAGAGTCAGTACCTGTGCAGAAGAAGGTAGAAGCTCTGCAGGGGCAAGATGTTTCAATTGGTGATCAAAAAAATATGGCTTTTATGGGTACGATGATTACACGAGGAGCTGGAACAGGGGTCGTTGTAGCAACTGGTATGAATACAGCGATGGGCCAAATTGCAAATATGTTACAAAATGCAGAGCAAATGGAAACACCACTGCAAAGAAGATTAGAGCAACTCGGGAAAATATTAATTATTGTGGCTCTTATTTTGACAGCGCTTGTCGTATTAGCCGGTGTGTATCAAGGGAATGAAGTGTATCATATGTTTTTAGCAGGCGTGTCGCTAGCTGTTGCTGCTATTCCTGAAGGATTACCAGCAATCGTTACAGTAGCTTTATCGCTTGGTGTACAGCGTATGATTAAAAAGAGAGCAATTGTAAGGAAGTTACCAGCGGTAGAAACGTTAGGATGCGCTTCTGTTATATGCTCTGATAAAACAGGAACAATGACGCAAAACAAAATGATGGTAACACATATGTGGTCAGGTGGAGAGTTATGGAAAGTCACGGGGCAAGGGTATGAACCTAATGGCTCTTTTTTGAAAGGTGAAAAAGAATGCGATCCAGCTAAAACGAAAGCATTGTATCAACTACTCACATTTGGTTCACTATGTAATAACGCAAATATTATTCAAAAGAAAAAGGCGTATGTATTAGATGGAGATCCAACTGAGGGAGCACTAGTAGCTGCAGCAATGAAAGCGGGGATAACGCGTGAGGCACTGAAAGGGAAATTTGAAATTATTCGTGAATTTCCATTCGATTCAACTCGAAAAATGATGAGTGTTATTGTGCGAGATAGAGAGGGGAAAAAGTTTCTTGTTACGAAGGGAGCACCAGATGTCCTCTTGCAAATGAGTCAAACGATTTTATGGGGGGATAAGCAACAACCGATAAGTGAGTTGTATAGAAAAGAAGTACAGGCGGCTATTCATAGTTTAGGTAGTCAAGCGCTTCGAACCATTGCGGTTGCATTTAAGCCATTAAAAGTAACAGATTCTATTGAACATGAAAGAGACGTTGAAAAAGATTTTATGTTGGTCGGGATACAGGGAATGATTGATCCGCCAAGACCAGAGGTAGAACAGGCTGTAAAAGAGTGCAGAGAAGCTGGTATTCGAACAGTGATGATTACAGGAGATCATAAAGTGACAGCAATGGCAATTGCGGAACAATTAGGGGTTTTACCACCTGGTGGACGTGTTGTTGAAGGAGTAGAACTCGCGAATATGGATGTAGAGGAACTAGAAAGTGTTGTAGAAGACACATATGTATTTGCTCGAGTATCACCTGAACATAAATTGAAAATTGTTAAGGCGTTGCAAAATAAAGGGCATATAGTAGCGATGACAGGTGATGGAGTAAACGATGCTCCGGCTATAAAAACAGCGGATATTGGGATAGCAATGGGAATTACAGGGACAGACGTTGCGAAAGAAGCTTCTTCTCTTGTTTTGCTAGATGATAATTTTGCTACGATTAAATCAGCGATTAAAGAAGGTAGAAATATATACGAGAATATACGTAAGTTTATTCGTTATTTATTAGCATCGAACGTAGGAGAAATTTTAGTCATGCTATTTGCAATGTTACTTGCATTACCGTTGCCGATGGTTCCCATTCAAATTTTATGGGTGAACTTAGTTACTGACGGTTTACCGGCGATGGCATTAGGATTGGATAAGGCGGAAGGAGACGTGATGAAGAGAACGCCGCGTCATCCGAAAGAAGGTGTATTTGCTAGAGGGCTTGCCTGGAAAATTATAAGTCGTGGCTTTCTAATTGGAGCAGTGACGTTAGTGGCGTTTATTATTGCATATAATCAACATCCAAATGAACTGAAATATGCACAAACTGTGGCGTTTGCGACGTTGGTGCTTGCACAACTTATTCATGTATTTGATTGCCGAAGTGAACATTCTATCTTCCACCGTAATCCATTTGGGAACGTGTATTTAGTAGGAGCGGTTATCATTTCTTTACTGTTAATGTTAGTGGTTATATATTACCCACCGCTACAACCGATCTTTAGTACAATGCCAATACAAGCGAGAGATTGGTTGTTAATTGGAGGTTTGTCATCAATTCCGACCTTCTTACTAGTAGGTTCTTTATTAACAGGGAAAAAGGGGAAGAAGGAAAAGCCAATATTATATAAGAAGGGATTAAACTTGAAATAGTCAATGATATGAAAATGTGATATAATTTACAGAAGGTAGTAGAGCCTTGTCTCTATTACCTTTTTCATTGAGTTATTTCATGGCTTGGATGTGATAAAAATGATTTGTAGTATGACAGGATTTGGAAGATCAAAAGTAGAAAATGATACTTTTCAAATTACAGTAGAAATGAAATCGGTGAACCACCGTTTTCTAGAGATGAGTATTCGACTTCCGAAGCAAATGATGATATTTGAAGACAAAATTCGTAAAATAATTGCAGAACAAGTTCGGCGTGGACGCATTGAAGTGTCTATTAGTATAACGGGTGAAGGGCTTGTTGAAAGAAAATTAAGTGTGAATTGGTCGCTTCTTGAGCAGTACCAATCGATTATGGAAGATATAAAAGGAAAATTTCAATTACAAGATTCTATTACACTTCAGCAATTAATGGAAATGCCAGAAGTAACAGCGATTGAAGAAGTAGAAAATGTAAATGAACAATTTGAGAACGGTTTATATGAGGCTGTTCGCCAAGCTGCTCATATGTTAAAAACGATGAGAGATGGCGAAGGAGAACGATTACATAAAGATATAGCGTATCGTTTACAAGAGATTCACAATTGTGTAAATGCAATTATTCCGCATGTACCAATTGTTACACAAAAATATCGTGAACGATTAGAAAATCGCTTAAAAGAATTACATAATCAAGATCTAGATGAACAAAGATTGTTAACAGAAGTCGCAATCTTTGCAGAGCGTTGTGATATTCACGAAGAGTTAGTTCGTTTGCAAAGTCATTTAGAGCAATTTCGTGAAACACTGCAGATTGAAGAGCCTGTTGGAAGGAAAATGGATTTCATCGTGCAAGAGATGCATAGAGAAATTAATACGATTGGTTCTAAGGCAAATGACTTAACAATTTCAAAATATGTTGTAGAAATGAAAAATAACCTTGAAAAAATTCGTGAACAAGTACAAAATATTGAGTAGCTTTCAAAAAATATATAAAGTTATACGTGGTGGAGAAATCGGATAGACTTACTAGGAGGCGCAAACTATGGCCATGCGGTTTTTAAATATTGGATACGGAAATATTGTATCTGCTCATCGAATTATTGCTATTGTAAGTCCGGAGTCAGCTCCTATTAAACGAACAGTACAGGAAGCACGCGAACATAATGCTTTGCTTGATGCTACGTATGGGAGAAAAACAAGGGCGGTTATTGTTATGGATGATGGGCATGTGGTATTAAGTCCAATTCAGCCAGAGACGATTGCACATCGTTTGAATAATAAAGAAGATTTAAGTGAGGAAGGGTAGGTTTTACATATTTATGAGAAGCAGAAGAGGATTGCTCATCGTTCTTTCAGGACCTTCTGGGGTTGGTAAAGGAACGGTTCGAAAAGAGCTGTTTAGTCATGAGGATACACGTTTTCAGTACTCCATTTCAGTAACGACACGTAAGCCACGTGAAGGTGAAGTAGATGGTGTGGATTATTTCTTTAAAGAGAGAGAAGAGTTTGAGGAAATGATTCGTAATGAAAAATTACTTGAGTGGGCTGAGTTCGTAGGTAATTATTACGGAACACCGATTGACTATGTTGAAAAAACATTACAAGAAGGAAAAGATGTATTCTTAGAAATTGAAGTGCAAGGAGCAATTCAAGTTAAGAAAGCTTTCCCAGAAGGTGTATTTATTTTCTTAGCACCTCCAAGTTTATCTGAACTAAAGAACCGTATTGTCGGCCGTGGTACAGAAACTGAAGATGTTATTGAAAATCGTTTAACGGTAGCGAAAGAAGAAATCGAAATGATGGACGCTTACGACTATGTTGTAGAAAACGATCAAGTTGAATTAGCTTGTGAAAGAATTAAAGCAATTGTGGTTGGTGAACATTGCCGCCGCGAAAGAGTAGCAAAATATTATAAAGAAATGACGGAGGGTCTATAATTATGTTAAATCCATCAATTGATTCATTATTAACAAAAATCGATTCTAAATATACACTTGTAACAGTAGCTGCAAAGCGTGCGCGTGAAATGCAACTTGCTGATAACTGTGTTATCGAGCAACCTGTTTCTCATAAATGTGTAGGTAAATCATTAGAAGAAATCGATGCAGAAGTATTAAAATATGTACCAAGCGAAGACAAAATCATCGATTAAGACATTCTTTTCGACAAATTAAAACATAGACTTTATAATTTTCTATGTAACGGTAACAACCTATTTACAAGTAGGTTGTTATTTTTTTACGATAGGGAAGAAATATTGGTACTGATGAGCTGGGAATTCTGTTTCAGTATTATAAGTTTGAAAAAGAAAGAGGACGAGCCATATGCTAAAAGGGAAAAAGATACTTCTATGTGTAACAGGAGGCATTGCGGTCTTTAAAGCGGCTGCGTTAACTAGTAAATTGACACAAGCTGGTGCTATTGTAAAAGTAATGATGAGTGAGTCTGCAATGAAGTTTGTTACGCCTCTTACATTTCAAGCACTTTCTCGCCATGACGTATATACAGATACATTCGATGAGAAAGACTCGGCTGTTATTGCACATATCGATTTAGCTGATTGGGCAGATGTAGTACTTGTTGCACCTGCTACTGCCAATTGTATTGGGAAGTTAGCTGGTGGTATTGCAGACGATATGATTACAACTACTTTGTTAGCTACTACAGCCCCAGTGTGGATTGCACCTGCTATGAATGTGCATATGTATGAAAACAAAATTGTACAAAAAAATATGATGACGTTAAAAACGTTAGGATATACATTTATTGAGCCTGGAGAAGGTTTTTTAGCGTGTGGTTATGTTGCGAAGGGAAGACTAGAAGAACCGGAAGCAATTATTGCACGGTTAGAAGAGGCTTTTTCAGAACAAAAACCATTGCAAGGAAAAAAAATATTAATAACTGCTGGCCCAACTCGTGAAAAGATTGATCCAGTGCGTTTTATGACCAATTTTTCTTCTGGGAAAATGGGATATGCAATTGCGGAAGTGGCAGCGAACTTAGGTGCTGATGTCATACTTGTTTCGGGACCGACAGCATTAAACCCACCATTACATGTAAATACGGTACAAGTGGAATCTGCACAAGATATGTTAGAAGTAGTTCTGCAACAGTATCAAAACGTAGATGTTGTCATTAAAACAGCAGCAGTGGCAGATTATCGCCCGAAATATGTTCATGATAATAAAATGAAAAAGAAAAATGGTGATGCTGTAATCGAACTCGAGAGAACAGTAGATATTTTAAAAACGTTAGGTGAGATGAAAGATAAACAGTTACTTATCGGTTTTGCGGCTGAAACGACAAAGGTAGAGGAATACGCAACAAAAAAATTACGTGAGAAAAATGCGAATATGATTGTTGCGAACGATGTAAAGGCACAAGGAGCTGGATTTGGTACAGATACAAACATTGTAACAATGTATAGAAAAGATGGAGAAGTTATCGAGTTACCGCTTTTAACGAAGAAAGAGGTTGCTCGTGAAATATTAAAGCAAATTGAAATGATGTTAGAAGATGATCGTCTATGAAATTTGCAAGTGTAATTGTTGATGTACCTGCACGTCAGACAGATCGACCATTTGATTATATTATCCCTAAAAAGTGGGAAGATATTGTCCAGACAGGCATGCGTGTAGTAGTTCCATTTGGCCCAAGGAAATTGCAAGGATTTATTATTGGAATCAAAGATTCGGCTGAAGTAGAAAGTAAGAAGCTAAAGACAATCCATGAAATATTAGATGTAACACCAGTTTTAAACGAGGAATTATTAAAGCTTGGATATTGGCTTACAAGCGAAACATTATGTTATATGATTTCAGCCTTTCAAGTCATGCTTCCAACGGCGATAAAAGCTACGTATAAAAAGCGTCTACAACTTCGTAAACAAGAAG
Organism: Bacillus sp. ES1-5; assembly: GCF_022487605.1. Lineage (NCBI taxonomy): Bacteria > Bacillati > Bacillota > Bacilli > Caryophanales > Bacillaceae > Bacillus > Bacillus sp. ES1-5. Next base: position 335,366 of record NZ_JAKVPU010000002.1, read on the forward strand.
AAGTAGCACCTGAATTACTGTTTTTATTTCAGGACAAAGAGGCGATAGATTGGGAAGCGATTGAGACGCAGCCGCATCTATACCGCACGATTCAACAAGAAATTAAAAATGGCACGATTGAAGTTGTTTATCAGGTAAAAGATAAAGTGCAAAAGAAGAAACAAAGAGTCGTTCAACCGGAGTTGTCAGAAGATAAATTGGAATTAGCAGCATTTGAACTGAAAAGTAAAAAACAACAAGATGTACTCTATTATTTTGTGGAAAATTATAAAAGTGTGCCGTTGAAAGTAATAACAGAAGAGTTGCAAATAACAGACGCTCCGATTAAAGCACTTGTTAAAAAGGGGCTAATTTCAGAAAAGTATGTGGAAGTGTACCGAAATCCGTATGACGATGATGATTTTGAACAAACGAAACCATTCCCACTTACGGAGGAACAAAAGCAAGTTATTACACCGATTTTATCATCAATTACAAATGAAACTTACAATCCATTTTTACTATATGGTGTTACAGGAAGCGGAAAAACAGAAGTATATTTACAATCTATAGCAGCGGTGCTTGCGAAAGGGAAAGAAGCTATTGTGCTTGTTCCTGAAATTGCACTAACGCCTCAAATGGTAGATCGTTTTAAAGGTAGATTTGGCTCGCAAGTTGCGGTTCTTCATAGTGCGCTGTCTGTTGGAGAAAAATATGATGAATGGCGTAAGATTTTAAGAAAAGAAGTGAAGGTTGTAGTTGGTGCACGTTCAGCCGTATTTGCACCTTTTGAAAATTTAGGGATTATTATTATTGATGAGGAGCACGAATCGAGCTATAAGCAAGAAGATAATCCGAGGTATCATGCAAGGGATGTAGCTGTGTGGAGGGGACAATATCATAAATGTCCTATCGTTCTTGGTAGTGCAACACCGACACTTGAATCGTTTGCAAGAGCGAAAAAAGGTGTGTATGAATTACTAACGATGGAAAAACGTATGAATAAACAAGCTTTACCAACAGTAGAGATTGTTGATATGCGTGAGGAACTTCGTGACGGGAATCGTTCCATGTTTTCGAAAGCATTGCATGAAAAAATAGCAGATCGATTAGAAAAGAAAGAACAGATGGTGCTCTTTTTAAATAGAAGAGGTCATTCTACATTTGTTATGTGCCGTGATTGTGGGTATGTTGTACAATGTCCGCATTGTGATATCTCGCTGACATATCATAAAATGAACCATCGTTTAAAATGTCATTACTGCAGTCACGAAGAGAATATGCCGACTGCGTGTCCTGCTTGTCAAAGTACATATATTCGTTTCTTTGGTACAGGTACACAAAAGGTAGAGGAAGAAATTACAAAACTATTTCCAGAGGCACGAGTCATTCGAATGGATGTAGATACGACAAGTCGCAAAGGAATGCATGAAAAATTATTAAAGGCGTTCGGGGAAGAAAAAGCAGATATACTACTTGGAACACAAATGATTGCGAAAGGATTAGATTTTCCTAAAGTAACGCTTGTCGGGGTTTTAACTGCAGATACGATGCTTCACTTACCTGATTTTCGAGCGAGTGAAAAGACGTATCAGTTATTGACGCAAGTAAGTGGACGAGCAGGCAGACATGAATTGCCAGGGGAAGTTATAATTCAAACGTATACGCCAGAACATTACAGTATAGAGTTAGCAAAGAACCAACATTATGATGTGTTTTTTGACCAAGAAATGCAAATGAGACGAACAAGACAATATCCACCGTATTACTATGTTGTACTTGTAACAGTATCTCATCCAGAATTATTAAAGGCAGTGCAAGTGACGGGAAAAATTGTCGGTCATTTACGGGCGCACTGCACGCAGCAAGCGATGGTGTTAGGACCGGTTGCTTCAGCAATTCCAAGGATAAAAGATAGATATCGTTATCAATGCATGATAAAATACAAACGGGAACCAAACTTAAAGAACGTGCTCAAAATGGTAAATGAACATTATCAAGCAGAAATGCAAAAAGAGCTACAAATCTCAATTGATTTTAATCCAACAATGTTAATGTAGCGGAGGGAAATATGGCAGTTTTAGAAATAGTAAAGCATCCAAATGAAGTGTTAGAAACACCATGCGAAAGAGTAATTAACTTTGATAAAAAGTTAGTGAAATTGTTGAAAGATATGCATGAAACAATGTTAATTGCGGACGGAGTCGGTTTAGCTGCGCCTCAAGTAGGTGTAAGCTTGCAAGTAGCGGTAGTTGATATCGATGATGATACGGGGAAAATCGAGTTAATCAATCCATCGATACTAGAAAAACGTGGTGAACAAGTAGGTCCCGAAGGTTGTCTAAGCTTCCCGGGACTTTATGGTGAAGTGGAACGTGCGGATTACATTAAAGTACGTGCGCAAAACCGCAGAGGTAAAGTATTTTTACTAGAAGCAGAAGGATTTTTAGCACGTGCCATTCAACATGAAATCGATCATTTACACGGTGTGTTATTTACATCGAAAGTGACAAGATATTATGAGGAAAACGAATTAGAATAGGTATTAAAAGGAGCGGTTTTTTAATGATAAAAGTAGTATTTATGGGAACACCGGACTTTTCAGTGCCGGTGCTTCGTCGTCTTATAGAAGATGGCTATGATGTAATAGGTGTTGTGACGCAGCCTGATCGTCCGGTAGGTAGAAAAAAAGTATTAACACCTACACCTGTTAAAGTTGAAGCAGAAAAACATGGTATTCCGGTGTTACAACCGTTAAGAATTCGTGAAAAAGACGAATATGAACAAGTCTTGGCATTAGAGCCAGATTTAATTGTAACAGCTGCTTTCGGTCAGATTGTACCAAATGAAATTTTAGAAGCACCGAAGTATGGATGTATTAACGTCCACGCGTCTTTACTACCTGAACTTCGTGGTGGTGCACCAATCCATTATGCAATTATGGAAGGTAAAGAAAAAACGGGTATTACAATTATGTATATGGTAGAGAAATTGGATGCTGGTGATATCTTAACGCAAGTAGAAGTGGAGATTGAAGAGCGTGAAACGACAGGCTCTTTATTCGATAAGTTAAGTGAAGCAGGGGCACACCTTCTATCTAAAACAGTACCTTTATTAATCCAAGGTAAGTTAGAACCAATTAAACAAAACGAAGAAGAAGTAACGTTTGCATATAATATAAAACGTGAGCAAGAGAAAATTGATTGGACAAAAACAGGTGAAGAAGTATACAATCACATTCGCGGATTGAATCCATGGCCAGTTGCTTATACGACTTTGGCAGGACAAGTTATTAAAGTATGGTGGGGAGAGAAGGTCTCTATTACAGAGAAAGCTGAACCAGGTACAATAGTAGCTCTTGAAGAAGATGGATTTGTTGTTGCAACAGGGAATGAGACAGCTGTTAAAATCACTGAATTGCAACCTTCTGGTAAAAAACGTATGAGTTGTTCGCAATTTTTACGTGGCACAAAACCTGAAATTGGAACGAAGTTAGGAGAAAATGCATGAGACAAAATGTTCGTGAATTAGCTCTTGATGGCTTAATTCAAGTAGAAAAAAGTGGTGCATACAGTAACTTACTTTTAAATAATCTAATTGAAAAAAATGCAATTGATAGAAAAGATATTGGTTTGTTAACTGAAATTGTATATGGAACGATTCAACGTCGTGACACATTAGATTATTATTTACAGCCTTTTTTAAAAAAGAAGGTTGAGGCGTGGGTAAGAGTATTACTTCGCTTATCTTTATACCAAATGATTTATTTAGACCGAGTGCCTGAAAGAGCGGCTATTCATGAAGCAGTTGAGATTGCAAAGCGTCGCGGGCATAAAGGGATTGCTGGTATGGTAAACGGTGTATTACGTTCGATTCAGAGAGAAGGGGTACCTTCTGTAGATGAAATCAAGGATCCAGTAGAACGTTTGGCAATCGCAACAAGTCATCCAATGTGGCTTGTGCAAGACTGGGCTTCTGAATATGGTTTAGAGACAGCAGAGAAGATGTGTGAAGTAAACATGTTACCCCCAGTACCAACAGCGCGTGTAAATGTGGATAAAATAACAGTAGAAGAAGCAATTGAGCTATTGGCTAGTGAAGGTATAGAAGCGAAGCGCGGCGATTTATCAGAGGATGCGATTCAAATTGAAAGAGGGAATGTAGCGCATACAGATGCGTTCAAAAAAGGTTTTCTTTCTATTCAAGATGAAAGTTCTATGCTTGTAGCACGCGCTTTAGAACCGAATGAGGGAGATGTAGTTCTTGATAGTTGTGCTGCTCCAGGCGGAAAAACAACGCACATTGCAGAGCGATTAAAAGGAACAGGTCAAGTTATGTCTCTTGATTTACATGCACACAAAGTACGTTTAATTAAACAACAAGCAGAGCGACTTGGTCTAGAAAATGTCGAAACAAAAGCACTAGATGCTAGAAAAGTGCAAGAACACTTTGCGAATGAAACATTTGATAAAATATTAGTAGATGCACCATGTTCTGGATTTGGTGTGATTAGACGTAAACCTGATATTAAGTTAGGGAAAAATAAAGGCGATAGTGAAAGATTATCGACGATTCAACTTGCAATACTAGAAAAAATAGCACCGTTGTTAAAGCAAGGTGGTCGCCTTGTTTATAGTACGTGCACAATAGAAAAAATAGAAAATGAACAAGTAATAAAGCAATTTTTACAAGAGCATCCTGAATTTGAATGGGATACTACGATAAAAGATCGCATGCCAGAAAAGTTAAATCCGTATATTGATGAAGGTCAAGTACGAATTTTACCGCATTATTTTGCAACAGATGGCTTTTATATTGCTTGTTTAAGGAAGAAGGTGTAGCATCGTGGAAACGACTGTGAGAAAACAAAAGAAAAATCTAGAAACGAAAAAACCATCAATTTATTCTTTACAACTTCATGAAATGCAAGATTGGTTAAAGGAACAAGGAGAACCTAAATTCCGTGCAGGACAAATCTTTGATTGGCTATATAAAAAACGTGTAAAAAATTATGACGACATGTCGAATCTTTCTAAAGGATTACGCGATAAATTGTCGAATTCCTTTGATATTACTACTTTAAATACATTGGTAAAACAAACATCTTCTGATGGAACAATTAAATTCTTATTCCAATTATATGATGGTTATTCTATTGAAACAGTGTTAATGCGACATGAATATGGAAATTCTATTTGTGTAACAACACAGGTCGGATGCCGTATCGGTTGTACGTTCTGTGCATCTACACTTGGTGGGTTAAAACGAAACTTAGAGGCTGGAGAGATTGTAGCGCAAGTAGTAGAAGTGCAACGTGCACTTGATGAAACAGAAGAACGTGTAAGTTCGCTTGTTGTTATGGGAATTGGAGAGCCGTTTGATAATTACGACAACTTAATGTCATTCTTACGCATTGTAAACCATGAAAAAGGAATTCATATTGGTGCAAGACATATGACAGTTTCAACAAGTGGAATTGTTCCAAAAATTTATAAGTTCGCTGAAGAAGATATGCAAATTAATTTTGCGATTTCATTGCATTCTGCAAATACAGAGTTACGTTCAAAATTAATGCCGATTAACCGTGCTTATAAGCTACCAGACTTAATGGAAGCTGTTAAATACTATGTAAATAGAACAGGGCGTCGTATTACGTTTGAATATGGCTTATTTGGAGGAGAAAATGACCAAGTTGAGCAAGCTGAAGAACTTGCTGCGCTTTTAAAAGGTGTAAAATGTCATGTAAACTTAATTCCGGTAAACTACGTACCTGAACGTGATTATGTACGTACCCCACGTGAACAAATTTTCTTATTTGAAAAAACGTTAAAAGATCGTGGAGTGAATGTAACAATTCGCCGTGAACAAGGTCATGATATTGATGCAGCCTGCGGTCAGTTACGTGCGAAGGAGCGTAAAGAAGAGACGAGGTGACGAGATGAAAGCCGTGTTTCTATCAGATAAAGGAAAAGTTCGTCAACATAATGAAGATAGTGCGGGAGTTTTTCACAATTTAGATGGAAATATTTTAGCGGTAGTAGCAGATGGAATGGGAGGTCATCGAGCTGGTGATGTAGCTAGCTCGATGACCATTCAATTATTCCATGATTATTGGAAGCAAACGCATAATATGAATGAACCCAAAAAAGTAGAAGAGTGGTTACATACGAGTGTTGGGATTATTAATGAGCGTATATATGAGTACTCTAAGCAACATGTAGAATGTAATGGTATGGGAACAACACTTATAATAGCGATTTGTACGCCAAACTTTGTGACAATAGGTCATATAGGAGATAGTCGTTGTTATATGGTATCAGAGGGAGAAATCTCGCTTGTAACGGAAGATCACTCACTTGTAAATGAACTTGTGAGACATGGTGAAATTTCAAAAGAAGACGCAGAATATCACCCGAAAAAGAATGTTTTGTTAAGGGCATTAGGAACAGAAGAAAAAGTCGGATTAGATGTTAAAACATTGGTGCTTGAGGAAGATGATCAGTTACTTCTTTGCTCTGATGGGTTATCTAACAAAGTTTCTATTGCTGATATGCAACAAATTTTACAGTTAAATGAACAGCTTGAAACTAAGGGACAACGTCTCATTCAATTGGCGAATGATCGTGGCGGGGAAGATAATATCACCCTTGTTCTTATTGATTATGCGGGTTCGACAAACGAAAGTAGGTGAAGTGCAACGTGCTGATTGGAAAACGCTTAAATGACCGTTATAAGCTGCTAAAAATGATTGGTGGTGGTGGAATGGCCAATGTGTATTTAGCTCATGATGATATACTTGGCCGAGATGTAGCGGTAAAAATATTAAGACTCGACTATTCAAATAACGAAGAGTTTATTAAACGTTTCCATCGAGAAGCGCAGTCTGTTACAACGTTGTCGCATCCAAATATTGTGAATATGTATGATGTCGGAGAAGAAGATGGTATATATTATCTTGTAATGGAGTATGTACCAGGACAAACATTGAAGCAATACATAATTGAGCGAGGGATGTTACCTATAGGAGAAGCTCTTGATATTATGGAGCAGTTAACATCAGCCATGGCACACGCCCATCATTTTGAAATTGTGCACCGTGATATTAAACCGCACAATATTTTAATTCGAGCTGATGGAGTAATAAAAGTAACAGATTTTGGAATTGCGACAGCTACAAGTGCAACAACAATTACACATACAAATTCGGTACTCGGTTCGGTGCATTACTTATCACCAGAACAAGCACGCGGCGGGATAGCAAATAAACAATCAGATATTTATTCCCTAGGGATCGTTATGTTTGAGTTGTTAACAGGAAGACAACCGTTTTCTGGCGAATCTGCTGTTGCTATAGCTTTAAAACATTTACAAAGTGAAATTCCGTCTCCAAAGAGATGGAATGAAAATATTCCGCAAAGTGTCGAAAATATTATATTAAAGGCAACTGCGAAAGATCCGTTTCACCGATATCAATCTGCCAATGCGATGAAACGAGATATTGAAACTGCGCTATATCCAGAGAGGATAAATGAGCAGCCATTTTACATACCGGAAGATATGGAAGCGACAAAAGCGATTCCTATTATTCAACAAGAACAATTATTTGAAAATGTAACTGATGAAACAATTGTTTTAAAAGGAAGTAAAGTGGATGAACAGAAAAGAAAAGAAGAAACGGAATTAAATAAGAAGAAAAAACGAAGTAACAAATGGATCAAAGTTTTAATTACGACATTTTTACTTTTAGCAATTGGAATAACGTTAGCGCTTACTGTTATTCCGGGATTCTTTATTCCAAAAGATGTAAAAGTCCCTGATGTGGCTGGTATGAAGTATACGACAGCAGTAAATAAATTAGTTGAAAAGGGTTTTGAGGTTACGGAACCTAAAATTGTATATACAGATGATGTTGAATCCGGTGATGTGATAAAAACAGATCCTGTGGCAGGTAGAGTCGTGAAAGAAAACTCTAAAATTACTATCTATCAATCAGGCGGAAAAAAGAAAAGTAAGATGAGCGATCTCACAGGAAAAGATTTTGAGAGTATAAGGAATGAATTAGAAGAAAAATATAAACAAGTTACAATAAATTATATTGAAAATGATAGGCCAAAAGGTGAAATCGTAGTGCAAATTCCGACGCCTGATCAAATGGTAGTAGAGGCGGAACAAGAACTGAAAATTTGGGTAAGTAAAGGTCCTTATCAAATTAGACCAGGTGATTTTTCAGGATGGACTGAAAATAGCGTAAATGGTTATTTGAATGAGAGAAAACTAACTCCAGATATAAAACGGGAGTATTCCGATACTGTTGATAAAGGACTTGTAATTTCGCAATCTCCAAAACCAGGAACGCCGTTAAAAGAAGGAGATAAAGTGACGATTATCATCTCAGAGGGGCCTAAGCCGAAAGTAACGAAAACAGTGAAAGTGGATAATATTTCTATTCCGTATGAGTCTTCTATAATTGGTGAGAAAAAACCGCAAACAATAGAAATTTATAAAGAAGATATGCAACAAAAAATGGATAGACCAATTGAAACTAGAACAATTTCAGAGTCGGCAACTATTTCTTTAGAATTTGTAATTCAAGAAGGTACAAAAGGACACTATAAAATTGTACGAGATGGTGTAACGATTATCGACAAAGAAGTACCATACCCAACTCAATAATAATGACTTCCATTTTCTTTCTAGAGGGGATGGAATGTATTACTCTTGCCTGTTATGCTGTCTACATATAGTGGACTGTATAACAGGCAAAAATATATGATTCAAAAAGTTATAAAAGTGATACTGTTATAAATAATATTTTAAGTTTGATGGTAGATTAAATATATTAACTTGTATATGACGGGTTTTGAAATAAGTATTTAAAGAATTTTAAACCATTCAATATTAATGACAGCTTCACTTTATACAAAATAAAGGAGAATTATATGCCAGAAGGAAAAATTGTAAAAGCTCTAAGTGGATTTTATTATGTGCAGCATGAAGAAGGGATTACACAATGTCGCGGGCGTGGTGTGTTCAGAAAAAATAAAATTACACCACTGGTAGGAGACCAAGTTGTTTTTCAAGCAGATAATCCAACTGAAGGATATGTGCTTGAAGTATTTGATCGAAAAAATGAACTTGTTAGGCCTCCTATCGCTAATGTTGATCAAGCAATTCTCGTTTTCTCTGCAGTAGAACCAGATTTTAATCCGGGACTATTAGATCGATTTTTAGTGCTGATTGAATATCATAACATTAAGCCGATTATTTGCATTAGTAAGATGGATTTAGTGGATGAAAAAATGAGAGAGACTGTTGAATCTTATGCAAATGACTATCGTGAGATGGGATATGATGTATTATTTACTTCTATAAATACATCGGAAAGTATTGATATTTTAAAACCATTCTTAGAAGGTTGTATTTCTGTCGTTGCAGGGCAATCTGGTGTTGGAAAATCTTCTATGCTTAACGTTTTACGTCCAGAGTTAGAACTGAAAACGAATGATATTTCCTCGCATTTAGGACGCGGGAAACATACGACAAGACACGTGGAATTAATTGCGGTTGGAAGCGGGCTAGTTGCAGATACACCTGGTTTTAGTTCACTTGATTTCATAGATATAGAGGTAGAAGATCTTACATATTGTTTTCCGGAGTTGAAAGAAGCGAGCCAATACTGTAAATTTAGAGGGTGTACACATCTTTCTGAACCGAAATGTGCTGTGAAGACAGCGGTTGAAGAAGGAAAAATTACAGAATATCGTTATAAAAATTACAAACAATTCGTAGAAGAAATTAGAGAGAGAAAGCCGAGGTATTAGTTATGATTAAAATTGCACCATCGATCTTATCAGCAGATTTTTCAAAATTAGGGGAAGAGATTAAAGATGTAGAAAAAGGCGGAGCGGATTACATTCACATCGATGTAATGGATGGACATTTCGTACCAAATATTACGATTGGACCATTAATTGTAGAAGCTATCCGTCCGATTACATCGTTACCATTAGATGTACATTTAATGATTGAAAATCCTGATAACTATATCCCGACTTTCGCAAAAGCGGGAGCGGATATTATTACTGTTCATGTAGAAGCTTGCCCTCATCTGCATCGTACAATTCAGTTAATTAAATCTCATGGCATTAAAGCGGGAGTTGTATTAAATCCGCATACGCCAGTTTCAACGATTGAGCATGTATTAGAAGATATAGATATGGTATTACTTATGACAGTAAACCCAGGATTTGGTGGACAGAAGTTTATTCATTCTGTATTACCGAAAATTAAACAAGTGGCAGAAATGGTTAAAGAGCGCAATCTAGAAGTAGAAATTGAAGTTGATGGTGGTGTAAATGCTGAAACAGCAAGACTTTGTGTTGAAGCAGGAGCAAATGTACTTGTAGCTGGATCAGCAGTATACAATCAAAAAGACCGCGGTGAAGCAATTCGTGTCATTCGTGGATAATGAATGAACGAGTCTTTATCCCAGTGAAACTTCTAGTGTAGTAAGTTTTCACTATTTATAAAGGATAGAGAAAAAATATGTAAAAAGGCAATCTACCGGATGGCAGATTGCCTTTTTACAATAGAAGGGGAAGGAAACATGATTATTCATATTTTAGCGGGTGGACCTGCGGAATATTGTGCAGATTTTTCTCGATATGAAAATGAGAAAGTAGTATGGGCGGCAGTTGATAGAGGAGTATATCGTTTATTAAAAGGAGGAATTACTCCAGCTGTTGCGTTTGGAGATTACGATTCAGTTACTGAAGAGGAATTAGTATGGATGGGCCAGCAAACAAATGACTTACATATTGTTCCTCGTGAAAAAGATCAAACAGATTTAGAAATTGCGATTAACTGGGCGTTGGAACAAAATCCGACATTGATTCGTATTTTTGGTGCCACCGGTGGAAGGCTGGATCACGGTTTAGCAAATATACAGATGCTTTTAAGAGGGTTAGAAGTAGGGATAGAAATGTGTATTGTAGACAATAAAAATGAAATAAGCGTGAAAAAAGTGGGGACACATATAATTGAAGAAAATAAAAATTTCCCTTATGTATCTTTTGTGCCGGTTACTGAAATAGTAGAAGGGATTACATTACTTGGTTTTAAGTATCCTCTAACTAATAAAACAATAGAATGGGGATCAACACTTTGTATTAGTAATGAACTCGTTGAGGAAAAAGGTACTTTTTCATTTACTTCTGGCATATTAATGGTGATAAGAAGCACTGATTAAAGAAACAATTTTGCTCCTTACATCATATAGTGAACAAGTGGAGTAATGGGGATTAGGAGGGAAACCATGAGATTTTATACAATTAAGTTACCTAAATTTCTTGGTGGAATTGTTCGTGCCATGTTAAATACCTTCAAAAAAGATTAAAAAAAGCACCTATTACCGGTGCTTTTTCCATTTTTATAGTAAAAAAAGAGCCTATCGGCTCTTTTTTTTATTATTAAACACGTTCGATTTTGCCAGATTTTAATGCTCTAGCAGAAACGTAAACACGTTGAACTTTTCCGTCGATGCGTACGCGAACTTTTTGAAGGTTAGCGCCCCATTTACGTTTTGTAGCGTTCATTGCGTGAGAACGAGAGTTACCAGAACGAGCTTTTCTTCCAGTGATTGCACAAACACGAGCCATTTATATTTCCCTCCCTTGATACCTTACCATACGTAATTTTTCAATGTTAGTCTTTTTTGCGATGCTAAAAACACTACTATAATTTAACACAACTAAAAAGAGAATGCAACACCGTAGAAAAAAGAAATCAAGAAAAATTACTTGACACCATATGTCGATGATGAAAAGCCGAAATCAAGAAAAATTGCTTGACATATTATAGTGGTACATGTTGTATAATAACAATGGACTATTTTGCTCATCATAAAAAATGTGATTTAAAACATAAAATATGAGAGTGAAAAGAAAGAACGATGGAATTTTCTTTAAAAAGATTATATGATAGTAACTAAAGTAGTCTAGCTCACTTTCACCATTTATGAAGGGGGAAACGAGATGTCAATTGAAATTAAAACAAAGTATGGTCAAATTGATATTAGTACAGATGTAATTGCAACAATTGCTGGAGGTGCCGCAGTAGATTGCTACGGTATCGTAGGTATGGCATCAAAAAATCAGTTAAAAGATGGTTTAACAGACATTTTACGAAAAGAAAACTTCACTAGAGGTGTTATTGTTCGTAAAGATGAAGATGAAGTACATATTGATATGTATATTATTGTGAGCTATGGTACGAAAATTTCAGAAGTAGCACATAACGTGCAGACGAAAGTGAAATATACATTAGATCAAACTGTAGGACTAGCAGTAGATTCTGTAAACATCTACGTACAAGGAGTTAAAGTAATAAACTTGTAATGTGCATTAAGGAGGAAAATCTGTGTCAATTCAAAAAATTGATGGGAAACGTTTATCACAAATGATCATGCAAGGAGCGAATAATTTAACAAATAATGTTCAGCTTGTTGATGCATTAAACGTATTTCCAGTTCCAGATGGCGATACCGGTACAAACATGAACTTATCAATGACTTCAGGCGCACGTGAAGTGAAAGCGAATCCTTCACAGCATGCTGGTAAAGTCGGCGTAAGTTTAGCCAAAGGATTATTAATGGGAGCTCGTGGTAACTCTGGTGTTATTTTATCTCAGTTATTCCGTGGTTTCTCTAAATCCATTGAACAAAAAGAAGAATTAACAACAGTCGATTTTGCTGCAGCTTTAGATGCTGGGGTAGAAGCGGCTTACAAAGCGGTTATGAAACCGATTGAAGGAACGATTTTAACGGTTGCAAGAGAAACGGGTAAATATGCAGTGACAGTTGCGAAAAAACAGCGCGACTTTGTTTTGTTTATGGAAGACGTTGTGAAAGAAGCGAATGCATCGTTAAATCGTACGCCAGATTTATTACCTGTATTAAAACAAGTTGGCGTTGTAGATAGCGGTGGTAAAGGTCTTGTTGTTGTATACGAAGGATTTTTAGCTGACTTAAAAGGAGAAACGATTTCTTCGAATGTGTCTGCCCAACCATCTATGAATGACATGGTACGCGCAGAACATCACCGTAGTGTACAAAGCCAATTGAGTACAGAAGATATTAAGTATGGATATTGTACGGAATTCATGGTGAAATTAGAGCCTGAAAAAATGAAAGAACATAATTTCTCTGAACAAAAATTCCGTGAAGATATTAGTGTGTACGGAGATTCACTACTTGTTGTATCAGATGATGAGGTTGTTAAGGTTCATATTCATGCGGAACATCCTGGAGATCCTATGAATTATGGACAACGTTATGGTAGTTTAATTAAGATTAAAGTAGAAAATATGCGTGAACAGCATACTGCTTTATTAGATGAGCCTACTATGATGCCTGAGCCGACTAGCCAGTCTAAAGAGAAACAACCGTACGGTATCGTAACTGTAGCTATGGGATCTGGTATCAAAACTTTATTTGAGAGCATTGGCGCGACGAAAGTGATCGAGGGTGGCCAAACGATGAATCCAAGTACGGAGGATATTGTGAAGGCGATTGAAGAAGCGAACGCTGAAAAAATCATTATTTTACCGAACAACGGAAATATCGTGATGGCAGCAGAACAAGCAGCGTCAGTTGTTGATCAAGAAGTGATTGTAGTTCGTTCGAAAACAGTTCCTCAAGGTATGGCTGCAATGTTAGCATTTAATCCAGTTGGAACGTTAGAAGAGAATGAAGAAAACATGAAAGAAGCTTTATCTCATGTGAAAACCGGTCAAATTACGTATGCTGTACGTGATACGGAAATTGATGGTGTAGCAATTCAAAAAGATGATTTCATGTGTATTGCAGATGGAAAAATCGTATCAACAAATGCTGCAAAAGTAGGAGCTGCAAAGCAATTACTAGAAGCACTTATTGATGAAGATTCTGAAATTGTAACGATTCTACAAGGTGAAGATGCAACTGACGAAGAAGTAGCTGAGTTAGTTGAATTTGTAGAAGAGAATTTTGAAGATGCAGAAGTAGAAGTACATGCTGGAAACCAACCGGTGTATTCGTTCATCTTCTCTGTAGAATAAGAAAAAATTCGTTTTGAAAATAAATGGATTACTTACTTGCTAATGGATAAGAAGTAGTAATATGAAGTTCATTACTAGTTTTTATTCAAAAGGCTAGCATATTGAAGATAAAAAAGAGCCTTGCTGCTAATAGTGAGGCTCTTTTCTTTCGTGTTGCTTACGAGGGATTTGAGTAGTTTCTCTTAGAATGCCTATGATAGAATATATAGGGTGAAAGAGAGCGATTACAGATGTCAATAGTATGAATAGAATGAATCAAAGAAAATAATGTGACGGAGCGTGAGAATCTTGAATGAAGTTGTACAAGTTCCTGTTACGGATGTAAAGGGAATCGGAGGAGAAACATCTGAATTACTATACGAGATGGGAATTTATACAGTTTCTCATCTATTAGAACATTTTCCGTACCGTTATGAAGATTATGCGATGAAAGATCTTGCTGAAGTAAAGCATGATGAACGGGTAACAGTTGAGGGAAAAGTTCATAGTGCTCCTTTACTGCAATATTATGGGAAAAAGAAGTCGCGTCTTACGGTTCGTGTCCTCGTCGGTCGTTATTTAATTACAGCTGTATGTTTTAATAGGCCGTACTATAAGCAGAAGTTAAATTTAGATGAAACGGTAACGATTACTGGTAAATGGGATCAGCACCGTCAAACGATTGCGGTATCAGAGCTTCATTTTGGACCAGTTGTACGTCAACAAGAAGTAGAGCCTGTATACTCAGTGAAAGGGAAACTTACAGTAAAACAAATGCGTCGTTTTATTGCCCAAGCGTTCAAGGAGTATGGGGAATCTATAGTTGAAGTGTTACCTGATGGATTGCTAAGTCGATATAAATTATTGCCGCGTTATGAAGCGCTTCGGGCATTGCATTTTCCAGCAGGACAGGAAGATTTAAAGCAAGCACGTCGCCGTTTTGTATATGAGGAGTTTTTCTTATTTCAGCTAAAAATGCAAACATTACGGAAAATGGAGAGGGAAAATTCGAAAGGGACGAAAAAAGAAATTCCTTCAGCAGAATTGCAAGAGTTTGTCGATGCTCTTCCGTTTCCCTTAACTGGTGCACAGCGTCGGGTAGTAGATGAAATTATGAAAGATATGACATCTCCTTATCGGATGAACCGTCTGTTGCAAGGTGATGTAGGTTCTGGGAAAACAGTCGTTGCAGCGATTGGCCTTTATGCAGCGAAGTTAGCGCATTATCAAGGTGCTTTAATGGTTCCTACAGAAATTTTAGCAGAGCAACATTATCAATCGCTCGCAGAGACGTTCTCGCACTTTGGTATGAAGGTTGAATTGTTAACCAGTTCTGTTAAAGGTGTAAGGCGTCGAGAGATTTTGGCAAAATTAGAACAAGGAGAAATAGATATCCTTGTTGGAACACATGCTTTAATTCAAGATGAGGTTATCTTTCATAGGTTAGGTCTCGTTATTACTGATGAACAACATCGATTTGGTGTAGCGCAGCGACGGGTTTTAAGGGAGAAAGGTGAAAGTCCGGATGTTTTATTTATGACGGCGACGCCAATTCCGCGTACGTTAGCAATTACTGCATTTGGAGAGATGGATGTTTCTATAATCGATGAGATGCCAGCTGGTAGAAAGGTAATTGAAACATACTGGGCAAAACATGATATGTTAGATCGAGTTCTCGGTTTTGTGGAGAAGGAGATAAAAAAAGGAAGACAAGCATATGTTATTTGTCCCCTTATTGAAGAATCTGAGAAACTTGATGTACAAAATGCGATCGACTTACATAGTATGCTGACTCATCATTATCAAGGGAAATGTCAAGTCGGATTAATGCATGGCAGACTCTCATCTCAAGAAAAAGAAGAGATAATGGGACAATTTAGTGAAAATAAAGTGCAAATTCTTGTGTCGACAACAGTTGTTGAAGTAGGTGTGAACGTACCGAATGCGACTGTAATGGTTATATATGATGCGGAGCGTTTCGGTTTATCGCAGCTCCATCAGCTCAGGGGACGTGTTGGGCGTGGTAGTGAACAATCATATTGTTTATTAATCGCGGATCCAAAATCGGAAACGGGAAAAGAGCGAATGCGTATTATGACCGAAACGAATGATGGATTTGTATTGTCAGAAAAAGATTTAGAGTTAAGAGGTCCTGGAGATTTCTTTGGAAGTAAGCAAAGTGGTTTACCAGAATTCAAGGTTGCTGATATGGTACATGATTATCGAGCGTTAGAAACAGCTAGACAAGATGCGGCGTTACTAGTAGAGTCAGAAGCGTTTTGGCATAATGATCAGTATGCTTCGCTGCGTACTTATCTTGACGGGACAGGTGTGTTCCAAGGAGAGAAGCTCGATTAAAGGGAGGCAACGAAAGTTTTTGTTGCATTCTACTTTTAATGATTATATACTACTGTTAGTACCTAGTCATAAAAATGGATGGTGCGGTATGAAAAAAAGAAGAAGTAAAAAAGAAAGACAAGAATTATTACAACAAACAATAGAAACGAATCCTTTTATTACGGATGAAGATTTAGCAGAAAAATTTCAAGTGAGTATACAAACCGTACGTCTTGATCGTATGGAATTATCTATTCCTGAATTAAGAGAAAGAATTAAACATGTAGCTACAAAGCAACATGAAGAAGATGTGAAATCTTTACCGTTAGAAGAGGTTGTCGGAGAAATTATCGATATAGAATTAGATAGACATGCGATTTCTATCTTCGAAGTGAAGGTAGAACACGTATTTAAAAGAAATCAGATTGCCCGTGGGCATCATTTGTTTGCACAAGCAAACTCACTAGCTGTTGCGGTTATTGATGAAGAATTAGCTTTAACTGCAAAGTCTACCATTCGATACATTCGTCCTGTAAAATTAGGAGAGCGTGTTATTGCAAAAGCGCGCGTTGAAGATGTAGAGAATGATAAAGGACGGACCGTTGTCAAAGTGCGTAGCTTTGTTGGAGAAGAACTTGTTTTTACAGGCACTTTTGAAATGTATCGATCTAGTAATTATAGTGAGGAAGGTAACAACTTATGAAAATCGCAATAGATGCAATGGGCGGCGATCATGCTCCAAAGGCTGTCGTATTAGGAGCAATGAAAGCTATTAAGGAATATTCTGATTTACATATTACGTTAGTAGGGAAAGAAGAGGAAATTCGTCAATACTTAACGAGTGAAGAACGAATTACTATACTTCATACAGATGAAAAAATTGAATCGACAGATGAACCAGTAAGAGCGGTTCGTCGAAAAAAACAAGCTTCAATGGTACTAGCAGCGCAGCAAGTGAAAGACGGCGTAGCCGATGCTTGTATATCAGCGGGTAGTACAGGAGCTTTAATGGCGGCTGGATTGTTTGTTGTAGGTCGTATGGAAGGAATTGAGCGACCAGCTTTATCCCCTACAATGCCAACTGTTGATGGAGAAGGTTTTGTTATGTTAGATGTTGGAGCGAACGTTGATGCAAAACCAATTCATTTATATCAATATGCAGTAATGGGATCTGTATACGCTGAGAAAGTAAGAGGAATTAAAAATCCTCGCGTTGGACTTTTGAACGTTGGAACAGAGGATGGCAAAGGGAACGAGCTTTCAAAACAAGTCTTTGCAATGCTTAAGGATGCCCCAATTAATTTCGTTGGGAACGTTGAATCAAGAGATTTATTGCAAGGTGTAGCAGATGTTGTTGTATGTGATGGTTTTACAGGGAATGTAGCGCTAAAATCATTAGAAGGAACAGCACTTGCGTTATTTTCTATGTTAAAAGAGCAGTTAATGAGTTCGTTTACGAGCAAATTAGCGGCAGCGGTATTAAAGCCAAAACTTATGGTATTAAAAGATAAAATGGATTATTCGGAGTATGGAGGAGCGGCATTATTTGGATTGAAAGCTCCTGTCATTAAGGCTCACGGTTCTTCCAATGACCAATCAATATTTAGTGCGATTCGTCAAACGAGAGAAATGGTAGCGAAAGAAGTTATTCCTACTATTTCAAGCGTAATGGAGAAAGAGCCACTCCAATAAGAGGAGGATTTGAAATGGGAAAACTAGCATTTCTTTTTCCGGGCCAAGGTTCACAGGCAGTTGGAATGGGTAAACAGTTAGCGGAGAATAATAAAGAGGTTGCAAATGTGTTTGCAAAAGCAGATGAGGTGTTGCAAGATTCACTTTCAGAAGTGATTTTTGAAGGGCCACAGGAAAAGCTTACATTAACGACAAATGCGCAGCCTGCCTTATTAACAACGAGTTTTGCTATTTTGACAGCTTTGAAAGAGTATGATATTACACCAGACTTTGTTGCAGGGCATAGTTTAGGCGAATATAGCGCTCTTGTAGCAGCGGGTGCAATAACTTTTGAAGACGCTGTATATGCTGTAAGGAAACGTGGGGAATATATGGAAGAAGCTGTTCCTGGCGGAGAAGGTGCAATGGCGGCTATTTTAGGTGCTGATCCACATATGCTGAAACAAGTTACAGAAGAAGTAACGAGTGAAGGATATGCAGTACAAATCGCTAATATGAATAGTACGAAGCAAATTGTGATTTCTGGAACAAAGCAAGGAGTCGAGATTGCTTCTCAAAGAGCGAAAGAAAATGGTGCAAAGAGAGCAATTCCGCTTAAGGTAAGTGGTCCGTTCCACTCTTCGCTTATGAAGCCAGCAGCGGAGAAGTTCCAAAGTGTCTTAAATGAAATTACAATTCAAGATACGAATATTCCTGTTATCGCAAATGTAACAGCAGACGTTATTACAAGTGGTGCACATATTCAAGAAAAGCTAATTGAACAGCTCTATTCGCCTGTCTTATGGTACCCGTCCATTGAAAACATGGTGAGTCAAGGGGTAGATACATTTATTGAGATTGGACCTGGGAAAGTACTTGCTGGACTTATGAAGTCAATTGATTCATCAGTGAAAGCATATGCGATATATGATGAAGAGACATTAAAAGATACCATTTCAAATTTGAGAGGAGAAAACTGATGTTAAAAGGGAAAGTAGCATTAGTAACTGGCGCTTCACGTGGAATTGGTCGTGCGATTGCGATTGATTTAGCGAAACAAGGGGCAAATGTTGTAGTAAATTATGCTGGTAATGAGCAAAAGGCAAATGAAGTAGTTGATGAAATAAAGAAATTAGGTTCGGATGCAATTGCAGTAAGAGCAGATGTTGCAAATGCTGAAGACGTTACGAATATGGTGAAACAAACTGTAGATACATTTGGACAAGTTGATATTCTTGTAAATAATGCAGGTGTAACGAAAGATAATTTATTAATGCGTATGAAAGAAGAAGAATGGGATACAGTTATTAATACAAACCTAAAAGGTGTATTCTTATGTACGAAGGCAGTATCTCGATATATGATGCGCCAGCGTCATGGACGTATTATTAATATCGCTTCTGTTGTTGGAGTAACAGGTAATCCAGGACAAGCAAACTATGTTGCTGCTAAAGCGGGTGTAATTGGATTAACAAAAACATCAGCAAAAGAATTAGCGAGCCGTAATATTACTGTAAATGCAATTGCTCCAGGTTTTATTGCGACTGATATGACGGATGTATTAGATGAAAATATAAAAGCCGAAATGTTAAAGTTAATTCCTGCAGCTCAGTTTGGTGAAGCGCAAGATATCGCAAATACTGTAACGTTTTTTGCTTCTGATCAAAGCAAATATATTACAGGGCAAACGTTAAATGTTGATGGCGGAATGGTAATGTAATAAAAGAATCGATTTCAACTAGTTTTTTTGTCCAATATTTAATATAATATTTGAGGGGAGGTGAATGGAATGGCAGATGTTTTAGAGCGTGTAACAAAAATCATCGTTGATCGTTTAGGTGTAGAAGAAACTGAAGTAGTACCAGCTGCGAGCTTTAAAGAAGATTTAGGCGCAGACTCCCTAGATGTAGTAGAACTTGTAATGCAATTGGAAGATGAATTCGAAATGGAAATTTCTGATGAAGATGCTGAAAAGATTGCTACTGTTGGCGATGCTGTGACTTACATAGAGAGTCATCTATAATGCTTAAGTGAAGTCCCGTTTTTTAGCGGGGCTTCTCGGCTTATATCTGGAGGGACCTATGCCGTACCGAAAACATAGAGAAAAAAAATACGAAACAAAATATCGTGAAGCGTTTAAAGTATTTCAAGAAGAGATAGGTATTACGTTTTCAGATGAAAAATTATTGATTCAAGCATTTACGCATTCATCGTATGTGAATGAGCATCGAAAAAAACCGCATGAAGACAATGAGCGTCTCGAATTCCTTGGAGATGCAGTATTGGAACTTACTGTGTCACAGTATCTGTTTCAAAAATATCCGACAATGAGCGAAGGAGAGTTAACGAAACTACGTGCAGCTATTGTATGTGAACCATCTCTTGTTCGTTTTGCAAACGAGTTGTCATTTGGTAGCCTTGTTTTATTAGGAAAAGGTGAGGAAATGACAGGTGGACGTGAACGACCAGCTTTATTAGCGGATGTCTTTGAAGCGTTTATTGGTGCCCTTTATCTTGATCAAGGGTTAGAAACAGTATGGGGATTCTTAAAAGAAATTGTATACCCTAAAATTAATGAAGGTGCTTTTTCTCATGTGATGGATTATAAGAGTCAATTACAAGAGTTGATTCAGCGTGATGGTAGTGGCAATATTGAGTATCAAATTTTGCAGGAAAAAGGACCGGCCCACAATCGAGAATTTGTGTCACGTGTTACGTTAAATAACGTGGCTTTAGGTCTTGGTAGTGGCAAGTCGAAAAAAGAAGCAGAGCAACAAGCTGCTGCAGAAGCATTGAAAAAATTAAAAGAACAACTATAAGGAATCCCCCTTTGAATGAGGGGGATTCCTTATGCATAGAATGAAACTTTCTTTTTGTTTGTGAATAAAGGGAAGGGAAATCCGTATAATAGCTTGTTTTTGTATAGACAACAGTTATAACAACGGAGAATAGGAGGAAGGCCTTTCGTGTTTTTAAAAAGATTAGAAATAGCAGGGTTTAAGTCTTTTGCTGAGCGTGTATCTGTTGATTTTGTCCCAGGTGTAACTTCTGTAGTAGGACCTAATGGAAGTGGGAAAAGTAATATTACTGATGCGATTCGCTGGGTACTTGGTGAACAATCTGCAAAATCATTACGTGGTGCAAAGATGGAGGATATTATTTTTGCAGGCAGTGATACGAGAAGAGCAGTTAATGTTGCTGAAGTAACAATAACTTTAAATAATGAAGATCAACGTTTACCGATTGAATATAATGAGGTATGTGTAACGCGTCGTGTATCTCGTTCAGGTGATAGTGATTTTTATATTAATAAACAATCATGTAGATTGAAAGATATTATCGATTTATTTATGGACTCTGGTATGGGTAGAGAAGCTTTTTCGATTATTAGCCAGGGGAAAGTTGAAGAAATTTTAAGTAGTAAATCAGAAGAACGTCGTGGTGTATTTGAAGAAGCTGCGGGAGTGCTGAAATACAAACTTCGTAAAAAGAAAGCTGAAGTGAAATTAGCAGACACACAAGAAAACTTAAATCGTGTACAAGATATCATTCACGAATTAAGTAGTCAAGTAGAACCTTTAGAAAGACAAGCTTCTATTGCGAAAGATTATCTCGAGAAAAAAGAAGAATTAGAGAAAGTAGAAGCGGCGCTTATTGTACATGAAATTGAAGAATTACATGAGAAATGGGAAGCGCTTCGAAATCAGTTTGGGCATAATAAAAACGAAGAAGCTAAAATGTCAACGCATTTACAAAAAGGTGAAGAAGAGCTTGAGGAATTACGAGGACAATTACAAGCAGTAGATGAGTCTGTAGATTCCTTACAAGAAGTACTGCTTCTTTCTAGTAAAGAGCTAGAAAAGTTAGAAGGACAGCGTGAGTTATTAAAAGAGAGAAAACAAAATGCAACGACGCATTGTGCACAACTCGAACAGTTAATTGTTGAATTAACAGAGAAAGCTACAAGTTATGATGGTGAAATTGAATCCAGTACAGAAGTGTTGATGCAATTTGTAAATCAAGTAAAAGAGTTGGAGACAAAATTGCATGATAATGAGCTACTGCTTGCAACTTTTGCTGACAATTTAGAGGAACAAATTGAGAATTTAAAAGGTGACTATATTGAACTTTTAAATCAACAAGCTAGTCATCGTAATGAGTTATCTATGATTGAAGAACAATCTAAACAACAAAACTCAAAAAATGAACGCCTCGATGAAGAAAATGCGAAATATGTAGAAATACGCATGGAAATTACAGCGAAAAAGACGAAACTTGTGGAAAGTTATGAACAAGTGAAAGAAAAAGTAGCTGGTATCCTTTCGAATATACAAAAGACAGAAGCTGCACTTGGGAAATGCAAGACGCAGTATAGTGAAAATGAAACAAAACTGTATCAAGCGTATCAATTTGTACAACAGGCACGTTCTCGAAAAGAAATGCTAGAAGAGATGCAAGAGGATTACTCTGGTTTCTATCAAGGGGTACGTGAAGTATTAAAAGCTAGAGAAGATAGGTTGCAAGGTATTGAGGGTGCTGTTGCAGAACTGCTAACGGTACCGAAAGAATATGAAATTGCAATGGAAATTGCTCTAGGTGCAGCGATGCAGCATATTGTCGTACAAAAAGAAGAACATGCTCGTAATGCAATTACGTTTTTAAAACAAAATAAACATGGACGAGCAACATTTTTACCGCAAGCTGTTATTAAAAGTAGATCGTTATCATTTGAACAATTACGTATTGTAAATCAACACCCGTCGTTTGTAGGTGTGGCGGCAGAACTTGTGCAATATAACAATAAATATGAAAATGTAGTTTCAAATTTATTAGGTACTGTTATTGTTGCGAAAGATTTACGTGGGGCGAATGAGTTGGCGAAACAACTGCAATACCGATATCGCATTGTAACAATCGAAGGTGATGTAGTGAACCCTGGTGGTTCTATGACTGGTGGAGCGGTAAAACAGGCGAAATCTTCTTTATTAGGACGTCAACGTGAGCTAGAAGAGTGGACGAACAAGTTAACTGATATGGAAGAAAAAACGACAAAGTTAGAAAACTTTGTTAAAGCAGTAAAGCAAGAGATTCAAGAAAAAGAAGTGCAAATACGCGAACTAAGGCAAAGTGTAGAAGCAGAGCGTGTAGATGAACAGAAATTAAGAGAAGAAATTAGTCGCTTAGAATTAGAAGAACATCGTATTAATGATCGTTTATCTATTTACGATTTAGAGATTGAAGGATTCTTACAAGATCAAGTGAAAATACAGGGACGTAAAGAAGAGCTAGAAAAGATTTTAGCAACGCTTCAAGCGGAGATTACGGAATTAGATAGCAAAATTGTCGCTTTAACAAAACAAAAAAGTGAGCAGCATTCTTCGAAAGAAAAAGTGCAAAAGGAAATGACTGAGTTAAAAGTGTTGGCGGCTGAAAAGCAACAACGCTTATCTAATCAAAAAGAAAAAGTTGAACGATTGACGAAGGAAAAAGAAGAAACGGATGCAACGCTTGTCAAAACGAAAGAGGATTTAGCATTCTTAAAACAAGAAATGACATCTAATTCAAGTGGTGAAGAACAGATTACGAATATGATTGAGAAGAAAGCATATGATCGTAATCAAACTTCAGAGTTAATTCGCTCTCGTCGTGAACAACGCGTATCGTTACAAGAGAGAGTAGAACATTTAGAACGTAATCTGAAAGAAACAACAGGTAAACATAAATACATTCTTGAGATGCTGAAAAATCAAGAAGTAAAAATAAACCGACTTGATGTAGAGTTAGAAAATAGATTACAACATTTACGTGAAACATATACGATTTCATTTGAAGCAGCAAAACTGAAGTATACAATGATGATGCCTGCAGAGGATGCACGTAAAAAGGTGAAACTAATTAAATTATCCATCGAAGAGCTAGGCACCGTGAACTTAGGGGCAATTGAAGAGTATGAGCGTGTAGCAGAGCGTCATACATTCTTACTAGAGCAAAAAGATGACCTAGAAGAAGCGAAAACGACATTGCACCAACTTATTACTGAAATGGATGAAGAAATGAAAAAACGCTTTTCTACTACGTTTGAAGGAATTCGAATGGAGTTTCAATCGGTATTCTCTGAATTATTTGGAGGCGGTAGAGCGGATTTAGTCATGACGAATCCAGAGGACTTATTAAATACTGGTATTGATATTGTAGCGCAACCGCCAGGGAAGAAACTGCAAAACTTAGGTTTACTTTCTGGTGGAGAGCGTGCTTTAACAGCAATTGCGCTGTTATTTGGTATTTTAAAAGTGCGCCCAGTCCCATTCTGTGTACTAGATGAGGTAGAAGCGGCTCTTGATGAGGCGAATGTTGCCCGTTTTGCGCAGTATTTAAAGAGATTTAGTGATGAGACACAGTTTATTGTCATTACACATAGAAAAGGTACAATGGAAGAGTCTGACGTATTGTACGGTGTAACAATGCAAGAGTCAGGGGTATCTAAACTTGTTTCGGTTCGTTTAGATGATGGAGAAGAACTAGTTGCAAGTAATTAGGAAGGATGGGACAGTATGAGCTTTTTTAAAAAATTAAAAGAAAAAATTTCAAAACAAACAGATACGGTAACAGAGAAATTTAAAAATGGATTAGAAAAAACGAGAAATTCGTTTGCAGATAAAGTAAATGATTTAGTTTATCGTTATCGTAAAGTAGATGAAGATTTCTTTGAGGAATTAGAAGAAATTTTAATTGGTGCAGATGTCGGAGTTTCGACGGTAATGGAATTAATTGATCAATTGAAAGAAGAAGTGCAACGTCGTAACATCCAAGATCCAAAAGAAGTACAAGCTGTTATTTCAGAAAAGTTAGTAGGAATTTACAAAGGTGACAGTGAGTTTAGTAACGAAATTAATATGCAAGAGGATCAATTAACAGTTGTTTTATTTGTCGGTGTTAACGGCGTAGGAAAAACGACGACGATTGGTAAACTAGCACATAAATTCAAATCAGAAGGTAAGTCTGTCCTATTGGCGGCAGGAGATACATTCCGCGCGGGAGCGATTGAACAATTAGAAGTATGGGGCGATCGCGTTGGTGTAGAAGTGATTAAACAAGGGTCAGGATCTGATCCAGCGGCGGTTATGTATGACGCTGTACAAGCCGCGAAAGCACGTAAAGTAGATGTGTTACTATGTGACACAGCAGGACGCTTACAAAACAAAGTAAACTTAATGAAAGAGTTAGAGAAAGTGAAGCGTGTAATTGAGCGTGAAGTACCGGGGGCTCCTCACGAAGTATTACTTGTTATTGATGCAACAACAGGACAAAACGGTTTAAGTCAAGCGAAAACATTCCGTGAAGCAACGAATGTTACTGGTATTGTTTTAACAAAGTTAGATGGAACTGCTAAAGGTGGTATTGTATTAGCGATTCGTAACGAAATGGATGTACCGGTGAAATTCGTTGGATTAGGAGAGCAAATGGATGACTTACAGCAGTTTGATCCAGAACAATATGTGTATGGTTTATTTGCGAACTTAGTAGAAACAGAAGAAGTGTAAGTGAAAGAAGCGGTATTTTCCGCTTCTTTTTCTATAAAAATATGTGATGTTAAGAAAAAAACTTGACACTCTTTTGTACTCCATGTAAACTAATTGATGTAAAGGGAAATCACTTAACAAAGGATGATCCAACATGCTCGAGAAAACAACGAGAATGAACTATTTATTTGATTTTTATCAATCGTTGTTAACGCAAAAACAAAGAAGTTATATGTCGCTTTATTATCTAGATGATTTATCTCTTGGTGAAATTGCGGAAGAATTTGATGTAAGTCGCCAAGCCGTGTATGATAACATTAAACGGACTGAAGCGATGCTTGAAGAATATGAAGATAAATTAGTATTACTTCAAAAGTTTCAAGAGCGACAGCGACTTGTTGCAAAGCTAAAACAGCTAATCAGCGAAGAAGAGCATGTGAATGAAGAAATGAAACAAGTTGTTGAAGCTATCGAAAAATTAGATTAGGAGGGCGGCAATATGGCATTTGAAGGATTAGCCGACCGACTTCAACAGACAATGCAAAAAATCCGCGGCAAAGGAAAAGTTTCTGAAGCCGATGTGAAAGAAATGATGAGAGAAGTTCGTCTAGCTCTTTTAGAAGCGGACGTTAACTTTAAAGTAGTAAAAGATTTTGTAAAGCGTGTGTCTGAACGTGCTGTCGGACAAGATGTAATGACAAGTTTGACACCTGGACAACAAGTAATTAAAGTCGTACAGGAAGAACTTACAGAACTTATGGGCGGAGAGCAAAGCAAAATTGCTGTTGCTAATAAGCCACCGACTGTTATAATGATGGTTGGTCTGCAAGGTGCGGGTAAAACAACGACGACAGGTAAGCTTGCGAATTTGCTTCGTAAAAAGCATAATCGTAAACCGATGCTTGTTGCAGCTGATATTTACCGTCCAGCAGCGATTAAACAGCTTGAAACATTAGGGAAGCAATTGGACATGCCTGTATTCTCTTTAGGAGATCAAGTAAGTCCTGTTGAAATTGCGAAACAAGCGATTGCAAAAGCAAAAGAAGATCATCACGATTATGTTTTAATTGATACAGCAGGTCGCCTGCATATTGATGAAGAACTAATGGATGAATTAGCGAAAGTGAAAGAAGTTGCGAAACCGGATGAAATCTTCCTTGTTGTCGATGCGATGACGGGACAAGATGCGGTAAATGTTGCACAAAGTTTCCATGAACAGTTAGGTTTAACAGGTGTTGTATTAACGAAATTAGATGGTGATACGCGCGGTGGTGCGGCATTATCTATTAAGGCGGTAACAAATACACCGATTAAATTTGCTGGTATGGGTGAAAAACTAGATGCGATTGAAGCGTTCCATCCAGAGCGTATGGCATCCCGAATTTTAGGGATGGGAGACGTCTTAACATTAATTGAAAAAGCGCAAGCTACAGTTGATGAAGAGAAAGCAAAAGAACTTGAGCAAAAAATGCGTACGCTTTCGTTTACGCTTGACGATTTCCTAGAACAACTTGGACAAGTGCGTCAACTTGGACCACTTGATGAATTGTTAGGAATGCTTCCTGGTGCAAATAAAATTAAAGGGCTGAAAAATGCGCAAGTTGATGAAAAACAAATTGGGCATATTGAGGCAATTATTCGTTCTATGACTAAATTAGAGCGAGAACAACCGGAAATAATCAATGCTAGTCGCAAAAAGCGCATTGCCAAAGGTAGCGGTACAACGGTACAAGAGATCAATCGTTTAATCAAGCAATTTGATGATATGAAAAAGATGATGAAAACGATGACGGGAATGCAAAAAGGTAAGAAAAAAGGACTAGGTGGATTGAAGTTTCCATTCATGTAAGGAAAAAAGATGGCTCTGTTAAGAAAAAATACTTTACAAAGCAATAGTCTTTTTGCTAATATAATTATCTGTGTGAAATAAATTCGGAGGTGCTTTATAAATGGCAGTTAAAATTCGTTTAAAACGTATGGGAGCTAAAAAAACTCCTTTCTATCGTGTAGTTGTTGCAGATTCTCGTTCTCCTCGTGACGGACGTTTCATTGAGGAAATCGGTACTTACAATCCGGTTGCTCAACCAGCTGAAGTTAAGATCAACGAAGAAGCAGCATTAAAATGGTTAGGAAATGGTGCTAAACCATCTGATACAGTTCGTAACTTATTCTCTAACCAAGGTATCATGGAGAAATTCCACTTATCTAAACAAGGTAAGTAATTGAGGCAATGACTATGAAGAAGTTAGTCGAGACGATTGTCAAGCCTCTTGTCGATCATCCTGAAGATGTAAAAGTTACACAGGAACTTTACAACGGAGAGATAAAGTATCGATTAACTGTACATCCTGAGGATGTTGGAAAAGTCATTGGAAAGCAAGGGAAAGTTGCGAAAGCAATTCGAATGCTCTTGTATTCAGTGGGACATCATAATGATGAAAAAGTAACACTGGAAATTCAATAAACGTAAAAAGGGCGAGGAGTTATTTCCTCTCCCTTTTTTAACATTTAAAGAGAAGTTGCATGTTCCATATGTGAAATGGAGATGCTTAATTTATATAGAAACCAGGGGTGACATACTATTTATGACAAAATGGTTTAACGTAGGGAAAATTGTAAATACTCATGGCGTAAGAGGAGAAATTCGTGTTATTTCTCGTACTGATTTTCCAGAAGAGCGATATAAAGTAGGAAACACGTTATACATAAGTAATGAGAAAAGTACAGACTACCTTCCGGTAAAAGTAACTTCTCATCGTCAACATAAGACATTTGATCTATTAACATTTGAAGGATACAACAATGTAGAAGAAGCAGAGAAGTTTAAAGGTTCTTTAATAAAAGTACCAGAAGAGCAGTTAGGCGAACTAGCTGAAGGCGAATACTACTACCATGAAATTATTGGTTGCAGTGTTGTAACGGAAGAAGGAGAAGCGCTAGGAACAATAAAAGAAATTTTATCTCCTGGTGCAAATGATGTTTGGGTAATTAAACGTCCAAAAGGTCAAGATCTATTAATTCCTTATATTGATGATGTTGTACTTCAAGTTAACATTGAGAATAAATTAGTAACCATTCATGTAATGGAAGGGTTATTATAATGAAAATTGACATTTTAACATTGTTTCCAGATATGTTTACGGGTGTGTTTGGATCTTCAATTTTAAAGAAAGCACAAGAAAAAGAAGCGGTAGAGCTTCGTGTTGTCAATTTCCGCGATTATACAACGAGTAAGCATAATAGCGTAGATGATTATCCGTATGGCGGTGGCGCTGGGATGGTATTAACCCCCCAGCCTATCTTTGACGCAGTGGAAGAGTTAACGAAGGAAACAGACCGTAAACCGAGAATTGTCCTAATGTGTCCACAAGGAGAGCGTTTTACGCAGAAGAAGGCAGAAGAACTTGCTGAAGAAGAGCATGTTATTTTTGTGTGTGGTCATTATGAAGGGTACGATGAACGAATTCGTGAGCATCTCGTAACAGATGAGATTTCTATCGGTGACTACGTATTAACCGGCGGAGAGTTAGCCTCTATGGTTATTACTGATAGTGTCGTGCGTCTCCTACCGGGAGTGCTAGGAAATCATGCTTCACAAGTCGAGGATTCGTTTAGTACAGGTTTATTAGAACATCCTCATTATACACGTCCAGCTGATTTTCGTGGTATGAAGGTACCGAATGTACTAATGTCAGGAAATCATAAAAATATTGATGAATGGCGACACAAAGAATCACTACGTCGTACGTACACGCGTAGACCAGATTTACTGGAAGAACGAGAATTATCTAAGCAAGAAGCGAAATGGCTAGAACAGATTAAAGAAGACAAGTAAGGGCTTGATATATTTGCTATTGCAACAGTCCTAGCAATATGCTATTATAACACTTGTGCTACTGAAATCAGTGGCCGTATTAACGATGTTCCGCTGTAATTTATTAAGACTTTATAAGAGCATCTGTTTAAAGGAGAGAATTTAATATGCAACAATTAATCGCAGAAATTACTCAAGGCCAATTAAAAACTGACCTTCCTTCATTCCGTCCTGGAGACACTTTACGTGTACACGTAAAAGTAGTTGAGGGAACTCGTGAAAGAATTCAGCTTTTCGAAGGTGTTGTAATTAAACGTCGTGGTGGCGGAATCAGTGAAACATTCACAGTTCGTAAGATTTCTTACGGTGTAGGTGTTGAGCGTACATTCCCAGTTCACACGCCAAGAATCGCGAAACTTGAAGTACTTCGCCGTGGTAAAGTACGTCGTGCTAAGTTATACTACTTACGTAACCTTCGCGGTAAAAAAGCACGTATTAAAGAAATTCGATAAGACATGTATGGGAGCTTGTAAATACACAAGCTCCCTTTTTCCAATCTATATAAAATTTTGATATAATACGAGCAGCTTACATAATCGTGGAGGGGAAATGCATGAAGAAAGAAAAGAGTTCACTTTGGGAATGGATCAAAGCAATTTTGATTGCTGTTGTATTAGCGGGTGTTATTAGACAGTTTTTCTTTGCGCCAATTCTCGTAGATGGAGTATCGATGGCGTCTACTTTACATGATCGCGATCGAATGATTGTCAATAAAATTGGTTATCACATAGGAGATCCGAAGCGATTTGATATTATCGTATTCCGAGCGACGGAAGATAAAGATTATATTAAGCGCATTATCGGCCTGCCAGGTGATGAAATAGAGTATCGTAATGATAAACTATATGTTAACGGAAAGGCTTATGAGGAGCCGTATTTAGACAAGCAGAAAAAACAAATTGCTGACGGACCGCTTACATATGATTTTACTCTTGAAGAAATGACAGGGAAGAAAACTGTTCCAGAAGGTCAATTATTTGTTTTAGGCGATAATCGTCGTTTTAGTAAAGATAGCCGTTCGATTGGTACAATTGCAATGGACCAAGTGATTGGAAAAGCAAATATACTATATTGGCCGTTAAAAGATGCTCGTATTGTGAAATAAAAGAAAAAGAAGGTGGCAACATGGTAATTCAATGGTTCCCGGGACATATGGCAAAGGCTAGACGCCAAGTAACAGAGAAATTAAAGTTAATTGATGTTGTAATTGAGCTTGTAGATGCTCGATTACCTTTATCTTCTCGAAATCCAATGATCGATGAGATTATTACACATAAGCCGAGGCTTGTTGTTTTAAATAAAGCGGATATGGCAGATGATCGTTTAACAAAGCAGTGGATCGCATATTTTAAAGAAAAAGGCCAGATGGCAATTTCAATTAACGCACAAGCTGGACAAGGTATGAAGGAAATTGCAGCGGCTTGTAAAGTGTTGGTGAAAGAAAAATTTGATAAAATGGTTGCAAAAGGTATTAGACCGAGAGCAATTCGTGCATTAATTGTAGGTATACCGAATGTTGGTAAATCTACGTTAATTAATAAGTTGGCGAAGAAAAATATTGCTAAAACAGGAGATCGTCCTGGTGTGACAACAGCTCAACAATGGATTAAAGTTGGGAAGGAAATGGAACTGTTAGATACACCCGGTATTTTATGGCCTAAATTTGAAGATCAATTAGTGGGTCTTCGTTTAGCGACAACGGGCGCAATTAAAGATTCAATTTTAAATTTACAAGATGTTGCTGTTTACGCTTTACGTTTTATGGAAAAACATTATCCAGAACGTTTGAAAGATCGATATAATTTAAATGAAATTCCAGAAGATATTGTGGAGTTATTCGATGCAATTGGAAAAAATAGAGGCTGTTTAATGGGCGGCGGAATGATTGATTATGATAAAACATCTGAGCTTATACTTCGTGAGCTTCGTGGTGGAAAACTTGGGAAAATGACGTTTGAAACACCAGAAGAGTTTGCGGAGCAGACAGAAGATGCAGAAAAAGTAGAAGAAGTATAAGACGTGCGTTTGTACGTCTTTTCTTTTTTGTATATAAAGGGAGTGGCATGAATGCAAAAAGTGACTATTCAAGAAGCGGAACGTTTACTGCATGAAATAATGAGTGAAGAAGATGACCGCTTCCAAATATTAATGAAAGACGAGCGAAAAGGAATACAAAAGCTCATTTTGAAGTGGCATAAACAAAAAGAGTTAGCGCAGAAAGAAAAAGAAAAGTTTTTCGAAATGTCCAAGTACGAGATTGCATTACGTGAAAAAGGGCTCACACTTATCGCGGGTATAGATGAAGTAGGGCGTGGGCCGCTAGCTGGGCCTGTCGTGACTGCAGCTGTTGTCCTTCCGGAAGATTTTTATATTCCAGGGTTAAATGACTCGAAAAAGCTGAGTGAGGCGAAGCGAGAGCGTTTTTATGATGAAATTAAAGCACAAGCAATTGCAATTGGAGTTGGAATTGTATCACCGCAAATTATTGATGAGATAAATATTTATCAAGCGACGAAACAAGCGATGTTAGATGCTGTTGCGAATTTATCTTGTGCACCAGAATATTTATTAATTGATGCGATGAAACTTCCTACACCAATTCCGCAAACATCCATTATTAAAGGTGATGCGAAAAGTATTTCTATTTCAGCTGCATCCATTATTGCGAAAGTAACGAGAGATCGTATGATGAAAGAGCTTGGAGAAAAGTATCCTGCATATGGATTTGAACAACATATGGGATATGGAACAAAACAACATTTAGAAGCGATTGAAGCGCATGGAGTATTAGAAGAACATCGGAAATCGTTTGCACCAATTAAAGATATGATTCAAAAATAAGCTGCGAATATGCAGCTTATTTTTTTATTTTGGTATATGAACATTATTATTTCCAAAAAAGAATAAAGCGATTTCAGTTTTCTGACACTTTATTGTAGACAGCGTGCCAATCATCTTATACAATGGCAATGTAATGTTTTTTAAACATTAAAAAACTTTTCGAGTAAAACAGGAAAACAGGGGAGGATGGGACCATGAATATCCATGAGTACCAAGGTAAGGCAGTCCTTAGAAGCTATGGGGTTAGCGTTCCGAACGGGAAGGTTGCATTTACAGTAGAAGAAGCTGTAGAAGCAGCGAAAGAATTAGGAACGGATGTATGTGTAGTAAAAGCACAAATTCACGCTGGTGGACGCGGCAAAGCTGGCGGAGTAAAAGTTGCAAAAAATTTAGATGAAGTTCGTACATATGCAGAGAGCATTTTAGGAACTACACTTGTGACACATCAAACAGGTCCTGAAGGTAAGGAAGTAAAACGCTTACTTATCGAAGAAGGTTGCGATATTAAAAAAGAATATTATGTTGGTCTAGTTTTAGATCGTGCAACTTCTCAAGTTGTTTTAATGGCATCTGAAGAAGGTGGAACAGAGATTGAAGAAGTAGCAGAGCAAACACCTGAAAAGATCTTTAAAGAATATATTGATCCAGCAGTAGGCTTACAAGGCTTCCAAGCGCGCCGAATCGCATTTAACATTAATATTCCAAAAGAGCTTGTAGGACAAACTGTGAAGTTTATGATGGGCTTATACCGTGCGTTTATCGAAAAAGATTGCTCTATCGCGGAGATCAATCCACTTGTTACAACAGGTGACGGTAAAGTTATGGCATTAGATGCGAAATTAAACTTTGATTCTAATGCTTTATATCGCAATAAAGACATTTTAGAACTTCGTGATCTTGATGAAGAAGATTCAAAAGAAATTGAAGCTTCTAAATATGACTTAAACTACATTCCTTTAGATGGAAATATCGGTTGTATGGTTAATGGTGCAGGTTTAGCGATGGCTACAATGGATATCATTAAACATTACCATGGCGATCCAGCTAACTTCTTAGATGTTGGTGGCGGTGCAACAGCTGAAAAAGTTACAGAAGCATTCAAAATTATCCTTTCTGACAAAAATGTAAAAGGTATCTTCGTTAACATTTTTGGTGGCATTATGAAGTGTGATGTTATCGCAGAAGGTGTTATTGAAGCGACGAAACAAGTAGGTCTTGAATTGCCTTTAGTTGTACGTCTTGAAGGTACAAACGTAGAGTTAGGTAAGAAAATTTTAAATGAGTCTGGCTTAAATATTGTTGCAGCAGAATCTATGGCAGACGGTGCACAAAAAATTGTTTCACTAGTGGGCTAATAGAAAGCGGGGGAGAAAAATGAGCGTATTAGTTAATAAAGATACAAAAGTTATTGTTCAAGGTATTACAGGTTCTCAAGGTTTATTCCACACAAAACAAATGATTGAATACGGTACGAAAATTGTCGGTGGTGTAACGCCAGGTAAAGGTGGCACTGATATTGAAGGTGTACCAGTATTTGATACTGTAGAAGATGCAGTGAAAGCAACAGGCGCAAACGCTTCAGTTGTATACGTTCCACCCGCTTTTGCGGCTGATGCAATTATGGAAGCAGTTGATGCAGAAATCGATTTAGTAGTATGTATTACTGAAGGAATTCCTGTATTAGATATGGTAAACGTAAAGAGATATATGGCGGGTAAACATACACGTTTACTTGGACCAAACTGTCCTGGTGTTATTACGCCTGATGAATGTAAAATTGGTATTATGCCAGGGTATATTCATAAAAAAGGCCATGTAGGTATCGTATCTCGCTCTGGTACATTAACGTATGAGGCTGTACATCAGTTAACACAAGAAGGTATTGGCCAATCTACTGCTGTAGGTATCGGTGGGGACCCAGTTAACGGTACGGACTTTATTGATGCTTTAAAAGCATTTAATGAAGATGAAGAAACGCATGCTGTAATTATGATTGGTGAAATCGGTGGTACAGCAGAAGAAGAGGCAGCTGAATGGGTGAAAGCTAATATGACAAAACCTGTTGTAGGCTTCATTGGTGGCCAAACAGCGCCTGCTGGCAAACGTATGGGCCATGCTGGTGCAATCATTTCTGGTGGTAAAGGAACTGCTGCAGAAAAGATTAAAACGATGGAAGCTTGTGGTATTAAAGTAGCGGAAACTCCAGCGGTTATGGGCGAAACGCTAATCTCTGTCTTAAAAGAAAAAGGTCTATTTGAGACTTGTAAAAACTACTAATCTGTTGAAAGACACCTTCTTACTTGAAGGTGTCTTTTTACGTAATTCTTGTTTACATAATAAAAATTATGGGTAAGGAGAATTAAGATGAAAAGAGAACGATTGTTACATCTTCATTATTTTTTAGCGGATCATTGGAAGGCGATGGAAAGACTACTATATGTCGATCCTGAATTGAAGGGAATATACACGTTTAATACAAAACAAATGGAATACTACACTGGAATATCCTCGAAAAAATCTTCAGAATTAGTAAATTTTCTTCAAAGTTCAAATCTCCCGCAATATATATCTTATTTAGAGAAAAATCGAATCTTTTATATGACTATATGGGATGAAGATTATCCACAATTATTACGTGAAATACAAGATCCCCCCTTTGTGTTATATGGAAAAGGAGAGAAGGATTTTCTCAATAAAGCGAATAAATTAGCGGTTATTGGAACGAGAGAACCGACTTTATATGGACATGAGAGTTTAAAATTTATTTTACACCCATTATTAGAAAGGGAATGGCTTATTGTCAGTGGGTTTGCAAGAGGGATAGATACAATGTCTCATGAAATTACAGTAAGACGGCATTGCCCGACTATTGCAATACTAGGACATGAATTATCGTATATGTATCCAAAAGAGAATAGACATTTATATGAAACGTGGAATGAATATATATTGTTATTAACGGAGTATCCGCCGCATTATGCACCGAAAAAATGGTATTTTCCAAAAAGGAACCGGATTATTAGTGGTATAAGTAAGGGTGTTTTAGTTGTAGAAGCGAAATCAAGAAGTGGAACACTTATTACTGCGGACCTTGCTTTAGAGCAAAATAGAGAGGTATTTGCACTTCCTGGACCTATATTTATAGATAGTGCATCAGGAACGAATCATCTGATTCAACAAGGAGCAAAACTAGTAAGAAATGCAGAAGATATCTTGGAAGAGGTTTTAAATTAACCTTATATTTTTATGTTTTTATTAAACAATTATTGACAAATGGTAGATAGGCACTGTATGGTATATTCATTCTTGATTGACAAAAACAAGAGAAATCAATAAGATTGATGAAGACTTGAATCCACCTCTTAAGGAGGCACTAGCATGTCAGATTACCTCGTAATCGTGGAGTCGCCTTCTAAGGCGAAGACCATTGAGAAATATTTAGGGAAAAAATACAAAGTTGTCGCGTCTATGGGACACGTTCGCGATTTACCTAAAAGCCAAATGGGGATAGAAGTAAAGAACAACTTCACCCCGAAGTATATTACCATTCGTGGTAAAGGTCCCGTCTTAAAAGATTTAAAATCAGCGGCCAAAAAAGCAAAGAAAGTCTATCTCGCGGCCGATCCAGACCGCGAAGGGGAAGCAATTGCTTGGCATTTAGCCAATACGTTAAATGTGGACGTTGAATCAGATTGCCGAGTTGTGTTTAATGAGATTACAAAAGATGCAATAAAAGAATCATTTAAACATCCTCGTGCGATTAATATGGATTTAGTAGATGCACAACAAGCAAGGCGTATACTAGATCGTCTTGTTGGTTACAATATTAGTCCTTTATTATGGAAGAAAGTAAAAAAAGGATTAAGTGCAGGACGCGTACAATCTGTAGCAGTTCGTTTAATTATCGAACGTGAAAAAGAAATTCAAATCTTTGAGCCTGAAGAATTCTGGACAATTAAGACAGAATTTGTGAAAGGGAAAGACACATTTGAAGCAAGTTTTTACGGTGTAGATGGTGAAAAAGTTCAATTAACGAATGAAACGCAAGTGAATGAAATAATTGAACAGATGAAAGATAATGCGTTTTCAGTTGAAAATGTAACGCGAAAAGAGCGAAAACGTAATCCTGCATTACCGTTTACAACATCTTCCTTGCAACAAGAGGCAGCTCGTAAGTTAAACATGCGAGCAAAGAAAACAATGATGCTCGCGCAGCAATTGTATGAAGGTATAGATCTTGGAAAGCAAGGGACTGTAGGTCTTATTACGTATATGAGAACTGACTCAACACGTATCTCAGAAACAGCTCAAACAGAGGCGCGTACTTACATTACTGAGGCGTTTGGTGCGGAATACATAGGGACAGAAAAGAAGAAAGAAACGAAAAAGTCGAACGCGCAAGATGCGCATGAGGCAATTCGTCCTACTTCGGTAATGAGAAGGCCAGAGGAACTAAAGAGTTTCTTAAGTCGTGATCAACTTCGGTTGTATAAACTGATTTGGGAGCGATTTGTTGCAAGTCAAATGGCGTCTGCTATAATGGATACTGTGACAGCTAGACTCATTAATAACAATGTTCAGTTCCGTGCAAGTGGATCGGTTGTAAAGTTTCCAGGATTTATGAAAGTGTATGTAGAGTCGAAAGATGACGGGGCTGAAGAAAAGGATAAAATGTTGCCACCTTTAGAAGTAGGGGAAACGGTATTTTCTAAGGATTTAGAACCGAAGCAACATTTTACACAACCTCCGCCGCGCTATACAGAGGCTCGTCTAGTAAGAACACTTGAAGAGCTTGGAATTGGAAGACCGTCGACTTACGTGCCGACACTTGAAACGATTCAAAAACGTGGATACGTAGGTTTGGATAATAAACGCTTCGTTCCAACTGAACTTGGTGAAATAGTAATTGAACTTATTTTAGAGTTTTTCCCAGAAATTATTAACATTGAATTTACTGCTAACATGGAGCAAAGTCTTGATGAAGTAGAAGAAGGAAATGCGAATTGGGTAAAAATTGTTGATGATTTCTACGTAGGTTTTGAACCGCGTTTAGAAAAAGCGGAAAAAGAAATGCGTGAAGTGGAAATTAAAGATGAACCAGCTGGGGAAGATTGTGAACTGTGTGATCACCCAATGGTCTTTAAAATGGGTAAATACGGGAAATTTATGGCTTGTTCGAATTTCCCAGATTGTCGTAATACAAAACCGATTGTGAAAGAAATCGGTGTTACTTGTCCGAAGTGTGATAAAGGTCAAATTATTGAACGCCGTAGTAATAAAAAGAAACGTCTTTTCTATGGATGCGGTACGTATCCAGAGTGTGACTTTGTATCTTGGGATAAACCAATTGGTCGTAAATGTCCGAAGTGCGAAGGTATGCTTGTAGAGAAGAAGTTGAAAAAAGGCGTGCAAGTACAATGTATTTCGTGTGATTATGAAGAAGAACAACAAATGTGAGCGTAACTGCTCACATTTTTTTCGGGAAGAAAAGGAAAGGTGATAAATATGACAACACAAGTAGTAAACGTCATTGGCGCAGGTCTTGCAGGAAGTGAAGCAGCTTACCAAATTGCAAAACGTGGTGTCCAAGTAAAATTATATGAAATGAGACCAGTAAGGCAAACGCCAGCTCATCACACAGATAAATTTGCAGAGTTAGTATGCAGTAACTCGCTTCGCGCAAACACATTAACAAACGCTGTTGGTGTTATTAAAGAAGAAATGCGTCTAATGGACTCTGTTATTATTCGTGCAGCTGATGAGTGCTCTGTACCAGCAGGAGGGGCTTTAGCTGTAGATCGTCATGAATTTGCGGCAAAGGTAACGGAGTATGTGAAAAACCATCCGAACGTAACTGTGATGAATGAAGAAATTACTGAAATTCCAGAAGGTCCTACTGTTATCGCGACAGGTCCACTTACGTCTCCTGATCTTGCTGCACAATTAAAAGAATTAACAGGTGAAGATTATTTTTATTTCTATGATGCTGCAGCACCGATTGTTGAGAAAGATAGCATTGATATGAATAAAGTATATTTAAAGTCTCGTTACGATAAAGGTGAAGCTGCATATTTAAACTGCCCAATGACGGAAGAGGAATTTGACCGTTTTTACGAGGCTTTAATTGCTGCTGAAACAGTACCTTTAAAAGAATTTGAAAAAGAAATTTTCTTTGAAGGTTGTATGCCGGTAGAAGTTATGGCAAGTAGAGGAAGACAGACGTTAGTATTTGGACCGATGAAACCTGTTGGATTAGAAGATCCGAAAACAGGGAAAACGCCATATGCTGTTGTTCAGTTACGTCAAGATGATGCAGCCGGAACGTTATACAATATCGTAGGTTTCCAAACGCATTTAAAGTGGGGACCACAAAAAGAAGTGTTACAGTTGATTCCAGGACTGGAAAACGCAGAGATTGTACGTTATGGTGTAATGCATCGTAATACGTTTATTAATTCACCTAACTTGCTTCGTCCAACATACCAATATAAACAACGTGATGATTTATTCTTCGCTGGTCAAATGACTGGAGTAGAGGGATATGTTGAATCAGCGGCGTCAGGATTACTAGCGGGTATTAACGCTGCTCGACTTGTGAAAGGTGAAGAACCGGTTGTATTACCGCCTGTAACTGCAATGGGAAGTATGGCGAATTATATTACTGCGACAAACGCGAAAAACTTCCAGCCAATGAATGCAAACTTCGGTTTGTTTGCACCGTTGGAGAAGAAAATTAAGAGGAAAGCAGAACGAAATGAAGCATATGCAACACGCGCTTTAGAAACAATTCAAAATTTTGTAAATATTTAGTTAAATTTCTTGCAAAGGCTACTAAGTTGTGATACGATTTAGTAGCCTTTATTGAGGTGAATTGTGTGAATGTGAAGAAATTGTTACAATTATTCGTTGGATATTTACAAATTGAAAGAAATTATTCAAAATATACAATTGCAAGTTATCAAAATGATTTAGAACATTTTGTGCAATTTATGGAGCGAGAAGGCATATCCTCTTTTTTAGATGTTACATACGCGGATGTTCGTTTGTACTTAACGACGTTGCACGATGAAAAGTTAGCCCGTAAATCTGTCGCAAGAAAAGTATCAAGCTTACGAAGTTTATATCGTTTTTTGATGCGTGAAGGTTATCGGAAAGATAATCCGTTTGCACTTGCGTCACTCCCCAAAAAAGAATTGTCAATCCCAAAGTTTTTATATGCTGAAGAATTAGAGGAATTATTTGAAGTTGCTGATACGGAAACGCCGCTAGGTCAAAGGAATCAAGCTTTATTAGAGTTGATGTATGCGACTGGAATCCGTGTGAGTGAATGTGTCAATTTACAACTTACCGATATTGACTTCGCGGTGGGAACAATTTTAGTAATGGGAAAAGGGAAAAAACAAAGGTATATTCCGTTCGGAAGCTATGCGCAAGATGCTTTAATTACTTATATAGAGAACGGGAGAAAACAGTTAGCTCACAAAACTGAAGAACACTCTCATATGGTATTTTTAAATGCGAAAGGCACGCCGCTAACAAGTCGAGGGGTACGCTATGTATTAAACGAACTCATTAAGAAAGCTTCACTGACAATGCGGATAAGTCCCCATATGTTAAGGCATACATTTGCTACACACATGTTAGATGAAGGGGCAGATTTACGTACTGTACAGGAGCTACTCGGTCATGAGAATTTGTCGACGACACAAATTTATACGCATGTCTCTAAAGAAAGATTGCGTTCGGTCTACATGAAGCATCACCCGCGGGCATAAATTGCTTTTAAAGCTATAAAAACATATAAAGGAGTTTTTTCTATGGGAAATTTCCACGCTACAACGATATTTGCAGTTCATCATAATGGAGAATGTGCAATGGCTGGAGATGGTCAGGTGACAATGGGAAATGCAGTTGTAATGAAACATACAGCTCGTAAAGTCCGTAAACTTTTCCAAGGGAAAGTTTTAGCTGGCTTTGCAGGTTCCGTTGCTGACGCATTTACTCTTTTTGAAATGTTTGAAGGGAAATTAGAAGAGTACAATGGGAACTTGCAGCGTGCTGCAGTCGAGATGGCAAAACAATGGCGTGGCGACAAAATGTTACGTCAGCTAGAAGCGATGCTCATTGTCATGGATAAAACAACTATGCTTCTTGTTTCAGGTACAGGAGAAGTGATTGAACCGGATGATGGTATTTTAGCGATTGGATCTGGTGGGAATTATGCGCTTTCTGCAGGTCGTGCTTTAAAGCAATATGCAAGTGAACATTTAACAGCGAAGCAAATTGCGAAAGCGAGTTTAGACATTGCTGGCGATATTTGTGTTTATACAAACCACAATATAATTGTGGAAGAATTGTAGAATCGTAAGGGAGGCATTTTATATGCATTTACATTTTACTCCGCGTCAAATTGTGGAAAAATTAGATCAATACATTATCGGTCAAAAAGATGCGAAGAAAGCGGTTGCTGTAGCTTTAAGAAATCGATATCGTCGAAGTAAATTAGCTGAAAATCTACGTGATGAAATTGCGCCTAAAAATATTTTAATGATTGGACCGACAGGTGTTGGTAAAACAGAGGTAGCACGACGAATGGCGAAACTCGTTGGAGCACCTTTTATTAAGGTTGAAGCTACCAAATTTACAGAAGTTGGATATGTAGGTAGAGATGTAGAATCGATGGTACGTGACCTTGTGGAAACGTCAGTTCGTATCGTGAAAGAAGAAATGGTAATTAAAGTACAAGACAAAGCAGAAGAACAAGCGAACCAACGTCTTGTTGAAATTTTAGTGCCGAGTCCAGAGAAACAATCTGGATTTAAAAACCCATTAGAAATGCTATTTGGCGGTGCTCAAAATTCGAATCAAACATCTGATGCACAGGAAGATGTTGAAATCGAAAAGAAACGTCAAGATGTGGAAAGAAAGCTTGCTGCAGGACTTCTTGAAGATGAAATTGTATCGATTGAAGTGACTGAGCAACAGTCTTCCATGTTCGATATGTTACAAGGAACTGGTATGGAACAAATGGGGATGAATTTCCAAGATGCATTAGGAAGTTTTATGCCGAAAAAAACAAAAAAACGTAAACTTTCTGTGAAAGAAGCAAGAAAACTCTTGACAAATGAGGAAGCACAGCGCTTAATTGATATGGATGAAGTTACACAAGAGGCTGTTTATCGTGCTGAACAGCTCGGGATTATTTTTATCGATGAAATTGACAAAATTGCTGGTAAGCAGTCGAATAGCGTAGATGTATCACGTGAAGGTGTGCAACGTGACATTTTACCAATTGTAGAAGGATCGAATGTTGCGACAAAATACGGATCAGTAAAAACGGATTATATTTTATTCGTTGCAGCTGGAGCGTTTCATATGTCTAAACCGTCGGATTTAATTCCGGAACTGCAAGGGAGATTTCCGATTCGAGTAGAATTAACAAAATTATCGACAGATGATTTTGTTAAAATATTAATCGAGCCTGACAATGCGTTAATTAAACAATATATGGCTTTATTAGCGACTGAAGGTATAGAAATTGAATTTTCAGACGAAGCTATTCGTAAGATTGCTGAGATTGCTTATCAAGTTAATCAGGATACAGATAATATTGGAGCAAGAAGACTTCATACGATTATGGAGAAACTCCTTGAAGATTTATCGTTTGAAGCATCTGAAATTACGTTAGAGAAAATAACGATAACACCTCAATACGTTGAGGAGAAATTAGCAACGATTGCTAAAAATAAAGATGTGAGCCAGTTTATTTTGTAATAGTGTCATCAGGTGACTCGCCCTAGTTTCCAAGTGATGAAAAAATATGTAAGTAACATGTAGGAGGAACTTTTGAAATGGAATTATTAGCAAAAACAAGAAAATTAAATGCGTTATTACAGAGCGCAGCAGGAAAGCCTGTAAACTTTAGAGAAATGTCTGACACAATGTGTGAAGTAATCGAAGCGAACGTATTCGTAGTAAGCCGTCGTGGTAAATTACTAGGTTATGCAATTCACCAACAAATTGAGAATGAGCGTATGAAACAAATGCTTGCAGAGCGTCAATTCCCGGAAGAATACACGCAAAGCTTATTCAACATTACAGAAACATCTTCAAACTTAGATGTAAACAGTGCTTACACAGCATTCCCAGTAGAAAATAGAGAATTATTCGGTCAAGGTTTAACTACAATCGTACCAATCGTTGGTGGCGGTGAGCGTCTAGGCACATTAGTGTTAGCTCGTCTTGGTCAAGAGTTCTTAGACGATGATTTAATCCTTGCTGAATACAGTTCAACTGTAGTAGGTATGGAAATCTTACGTGAAAAAGCAGAAGAAATCGAAGAGGAAGCACGTAGTAAAGCTGTTGTTCAAATGGCGATTAGCTCATTATCTTACAGTGAGTTAGAAGCAATCGAGCATATCTTCGAAGAATTAAATGGAACAGAAGGTTTACTTGTTGCAAGTAAAATTGCTGATCGCGTAGGAATTACTCGTTCTGTAATCGTAAATGCACTTCGTAAATTAGAGAGTGCTGGTGTTATTGAGTCTCGCTCTTTAGGTATGAAAGGAACATACATTAAAGTGCTAAACGACAAGTTTCTACAGGAACTTGCTAAATTAAAAACAAACTAATTTATAAAACTCTCCTCATTTTTTGAGGAGAGTTTTTTTGTGTATAAAAGATTGATGTTGTTTGTAAATAGCGTCATAATCGTATTTTACGGAAAAGCTATGAATTGAATTTTATTTTTTTGCTTAAAGGAAATACAGGTTGGTAATAC
The DNA here is from genome assembly GCF_022487605.1 of Bacillus sp. ES1-5. Taxonomy (NCBI): domain Bacteria; kingdom Bacillati; phylum Bacillota; class Bacilli; order Caryophanales; family Bacillaceae; genus Bacillus; species Bacillus sp. ES1-5. The sequence continues at coordinate 378,441 of NZ_JAKVPU010000002.1, forward strand.
TAGAATTCGAGTGTGAACAAAGAAAGTTTTACATTGTTCGCATTTTCGACTTGATTGTAATATTTCAGTATGATATAGTAAGCAGTGGTGTCAGTACAAAGTACACACGTTTACTGATTTAAGTGTTGGTGCTACGTTTGTAGTTTCGCTTAGAGATGAAGTAAACGGAGGATATCAAAAACCATTTAGGAGGAACTATATTATGTCAGTAATTTCTATGAAGCAATTGCTTGAAGCTGGTGTTCATTTCGGACATCAAACTCGTCGTTGGAACCCAAAAATGAAGCGTTACATTTTCACAGAGCGTAACGGTATCTACATCATCGACTTACAAAAAACTGTGAAAAAAGTTGAGGAAGCTTACAGAACGATGCGTGACATCGCTGCTGAAGGCGGAGACATCTTATTCGTAGGTACTAAAAAACAAGCACAAGAAGCTATTAAAGAAGAAGCAACTCGTGCTGGTATGTACTTCGTTAACCAACGTTGGTTAGGTGGAACTTTAACAAACTTCCAAACAATCCAAAAGCGTATCAAGCGTCTTAAAGACATCGAAAAAATGCAAGAAGATGGTACTTTCGAAGTACTTCCTAAGAAAGAAGTTGTTCAACTTAAAAAAGAGTTAGAGCGTCTTGAGAAATTCTTAGGCGGTATTAAAGATATGAAAGGTCTTCCAAGTGCATTATTCGTAGTAGACCCTCGTAAAGAGCGTATTGCAGTTGCTGAAGCACGCAAATTACACATTCCAATCATCGGTATCGTTGATACAAACTGTGATCCAGACGAAATCGATCACGTTATCCCAGCAAACGATGATGCAATTCGTGCTGTAAAACTTCTTACATCTAAAATGGCAGACGCGATCCTTGAAGCAAAACAAGGTGAAGAAACTGTTACTGCGTAACAAATTTGGAAAGGTGATAAGGGGTTCGGCCTTTTATCACCTTTTTTAAGGTATAAACACCTTTATAAAAGGTATAAATACATATTTTAGGAGGATGAAAAATATGGCAATCACTGCACAAATGGTAAAAGAACTTCGTGAAAAAACAGGCGCAGGTATGATGGACTGCAAAAAAGCTTTAACTGAGACTAATGGCGACATGGAGAAAGCAATTGACTTCTTACGTGAAAAAGGTATTGCGAAAGCTGCTAAAAAAGCAGACCGCATCGCTGCTGAAGGTTTAACTTTCATCGAAACAAACGGTAACGAAGGTTTAATCTTAGAATTAAACTCTGAAACTGATTTCGTTGCGAAAAACGAAGGTTTCCAAGCATTAATTAAAGAATTAGCTGCTCACTTATTAGCTAACAAACCAGCTAACGTTGAAGAAGCTATGGCTCAAACAATCGAAGGCGGCAAAACAGTAGAAGAGCACATCAACGAAGCAATCGCTAAAATTGGTGAAAAACTTACACTTCGTCGTTTCGAAATCGTAACAAAAACTGATGCAGATGCATTCGGTGCTTACCTACACATGGGTGGACGCATTGGTGTTCTAACAGTTCTTGAAGGTTCTACTGATGAAGCAGCTGCTAAAGATGTAGCAATGCACATCGCAGCAGTTAACCCTAAATACATCGACCGCGATGCTGTAACAGCTGAAGAAGTTGAGCATGAGCGTCAAGTATTAACACAACAAGCTTTAAACGAAGGCAAGCCTGAAAAAATCGTTGCAAAAATGGTTGAAGGCCGTCTAGGCAAATTCTTCGAAGAAATTTGCTTACTTGACCAAGCATTCGTTAAAAACCCTGATATGAAAGTTCGTCAGTTCGTTGAGTCTAAAGGCGGAACATTAAAAGGATTCGTTCGCTACGCTGTTGGTGAAGGTATCGAAAAACGCGAAGACAACTTTGCTGAAGAAGTAATGAACCAAGTAAAAGGTAGCAACTAATAAAGATTAGGGAACACATTGTGTTCCCTTTTTTAAAATAAAGATGTAAGCAATTGGAGGTTCATTATGAGTAAACCGAAATATAATCGTGTCGTATTAAAGCTAAGCGGAGAAGCGTTAGCTGGCGAACAAGGATTTGGAATTAACCCATCTGTTATTAAATCAGTTGCGGAACAAGTGAAAGAAATTGCAGAACTTGATGTAGAGGTTGCTGTTGTTGTTGGTGGCGGAAACATTTGGCGTGGAAAAATCGGAAGTGAAATGGGAATGGATCGTGCTGGAGCAGATTACATGGGTATGTTAGCAACAGTTATGAACTCATTAGCTCTTCAAGATAGCCTAGAGAACATTGGAATTCAAACTCGTGTTCAAACTTCAATCGAAATGCGTCAAGTAGCAGAGCCTTACATTCGTCGTAAAGCAATTCGTCATCTAGAGAAAAAACGTGTTGTGATCTTTGCAGCAGGTACAGGTAACCCATATTTCTCTACAGATACAACGGCAGCACTACGTGCAGCGGAAATCGAAGCAGACGTTATCTTAATGGCGAAAAACAATGTAGATGGCGTATATAATGCAGATCCATCTCTTGACCCAACAGCTACGAAATACGAAACACTTACTTACTTAGATGTATTAAAAGAAGGTTTAGGTGTAATGGATTCAACAGCTTCTTCTTTATGTATGGACAATGATATTCCATTAATTGTATTCTCGGTTATGGAAAAAGGTAACATTAAACGTGCCGTTTTAGGCGAAAATATCGGAACAGTTGTAAGGGGGAAATAAATATGGGACAACAAGTATTGAAGTCTTCAAATGAAAAAATGGAAAAAGCAGTTGCTGCTTACTCTCGTGAATTGGCAACAGTTCGCGCAGGTCGTGCAAGCTCGTCTGTATTAGATAAGGTACAAGTTGATTACTATGGTGCACCAACACCTGTTGTGCAATTAGCGAACATTACAGTTCCAGAAGCACGTTTACTTGTAATTCAACCTTATGATAAAACTTCTATCGGTGATATTGAAAAAGCAATCTTAAAAGCAGATTTAGGCTTAAACCCTTCTAATGATGGAACTGTAATTCGTATTGCATTCCCTGCATTAACAGAAGAGCGTCGTCGTGATCTTGTAAAAGTTGTGAAAAAATATGCTGAAGAAGCAAAAGTTGCTGTTCGTAATGTACGTCGTGACAGTAACGATGATCTTAAGAAGCTTGAAAAAGCTGGCGATATTACAGAAGATGATTTAAGAGGATATACTGAAGATATCCAAAAAGAAACAGATAAATATATTGCAAAAGTTGACGAAATCGCAAAAAACAAAGAAAAAGAAATCATGGAAGTGTAATAGCGATACCTTCGCAAATATGACCCTCTTCTTAAGGGGGTCTTTTTACACTTTTAGGCATACGTCTGCTTGCTGGAGGGTATGAATGATGTTTAAAAACTTTCCTTTTTTTAAAAGTAAAAAGGTCGCATCGTTTGATCATCTCGTTGAAAAAGTGAAAAAAGGATACATCCCAGAACATATTGCCATCATTATGGATGGTAATGGAAGATGGGCAAAGAGGAGAGCGATGCCTCGTATTGCGGGACATCATGAAGGCATGCAAGTTGTAAAGAAAATTACAAAATTTGCAAGCAAACTTAATGTAAAAGTATTAACTCTTTATGCTTTTTCAACTGAGAACTGGAAAAGACCGAAAAAGGAAGTTGACTATTTAATGAGGCTTCCAGAAGAATTTCTAGGTACATTTTTACCAGAATTGATTGAAGAGAACGTACAAGTCCGAGTAATAGGACAACAAGATCGTCTTCCTACGCATACACGCAGAGCGATGGAAAAGGCCATGGAAGATACGAAAGAGAATACGGGATTAATTCTTAATTTCGCGTTAAACTATGGAAGTCGAGATGAAATCGTTTCTGCTGTGCAACATATGGTGAAAGATAGTGAGGAAGGAAAAATTCGTGTTGAAGATGTAAGTGAAGAAATGCTTTCTTCTTATTTAATGACGAGTTCTTTACCTGACCCAGAGTTGTTAATCCGTACGAGCGGAGAGCTACGTATTAGTAATTTCATGTTATGGCAAATTGCATATTCGGAATTTTGGTTTACAGATGTGTATTGGCCAGATTTTACCGAGGAACATTTGCTAAATGCGATTACAGACTTTCAGCATAGAGGGCGCAGATTCGGAGGCGTGTAGAAAGAGAGGGTTTGGTAGTGAAACAGAGAATTATTACTGGAGTGGTTGCTGCCGCGCTATTCATTCCCATCGTAATTTACGGTGGCGTGCCTTTTACGGTTTTAGTGTATGCACTTGCTTCTATAGGTTTATATGAATTAATTCGTATGAATAAGCTTACGCTTATTTCAATACCAACAGTTTTAGCTGCAGTATTATTATGGATTATTTTAATTCCAAGTAGTGCATCAGAACTGTTTACTCAGATTGGATTAGGTAAATTAGAAATCACATTTGTGATTGTTTTATTACTTTTATCATATACAGTCCTTTCTAAGAATACATTTACTTTTGACAATGCTTCATTTTTACTAATGGCAACAACATATGTTGGAATGGGATTCCTATATTTGAATGAAACGAGAATATTAGGAATTAAATATGTGTTTTGTGCATTATTTGTTATATGGGCTACTGATTCAGGCGCATATTTCGTAGGAAAGGCATTAGGAAAGAGGAAATTGTGGCCAGAAATTAGTCCGAATAAAACGATTGAAGGTTCATTAGGTGGCATCGTTTGTGGAATTGTTGTGGCACTCGTTTACAATATGTTCTTCCCTGTTGAGGCTAATGTAGGGATTTTAATTGTGTTGACAATTATCATTTCTATTTTTGGACAAATTGGTGACTTAGTACAGTCTGCATTTAAACGTCATTATGGCGTAAAGGATTCAGGTACAATTTTACCTGGACATGGTGGTATATTAGATCGAACAGATAGTTGGTTATTTGTTTTACCAATTCTCTACTTCTTATTACAATACAATTAATAAATGAACGAGGGGTTGGAGTCATGAAAAACATTAGTTTATTAGGTGCAAGCGGATCAATTGGTACACAAACTTTAGATGTATTACGCTCGCACCCAGACCAATTCCGTCTCGTTGCTTTTTCTGTAGGGAAAAATATTGACTACGCAGTAAATGTAATTCAAGAATTTTCTCCGCAAATCGTCTCTGTGCAAAGAGAGGAAGATGTTTTAAAATTACAAGCTGTCTCTGGTAATACAAAAGTTGTGTATGGTAGTGAAGGGCTTTTAGAAGTAGCATTACATCCAGATGCGGAGATTGTAGTAAATGCTGTTGTAGGTAGCGTAGGGTTGTTACCAACACTTCGTGCAATTGAGGCGAAAAAAACAATTGGAATTGCAAATAAAGAAACGTTAGTAACTGCAGGGCATCTTGTAATGGAAGCAGCACGAAAACATAATGTTTCGTTACTTCCGGTAGATAGTGAACATTCAGCTATTTTTCAATGTTTGAATGGTGAAAATGAAAAAAGAATTTCTCGACTAATTATAACGGCTTCCGGTGGAAGTTTCCGTGATAAAACGAGAGATGAATTGCATCATGTGACCGTAGAAGATGCGCTTCGACATCCAAACTGGTCAATGGGTTCGAAAATTACAATTGATTCTGCTACAATGATGAATAAGGGGCTAGAAGTAATTGAAGCACATTGGCTTTTTGGTATCCCTTATGAGCAAATCGATGTTGTTTTACATAAAGAAAGTATTATCCATTCTATGGTTGAATTTGAAGATCGTAGTGTAATGGCACAGCTTGGCTCACCTGATATGCGAGTACCAATTCAATACGCGCTTACATATCCTGATCGATTGCCTCTAACAGACACAAAACAGTTAAACTTATGGGAAATAGGGACGTTGCATTTTGAGAAAATGAACGAAGAACGATTCCGTTGCCTACGTTTTGCGTATGAAGCTGGAAAAGCAGGTGGAAGTATGCCAGCTGTAATGAACGCAGCGAATGAAGTAGCTGTTGAAGCTTTTTTGCAAAAGAGAATTGGTTTCTTAACAGTGGAAGACCTCATTGAAAAAGCAATGAACCATCACAATGTCATTGCACGTCCGAGCTTAGAGGAAATTCTGGAAATTGATGCAGCCACAAGACGGTTTGTGATGGAAGAAATTTAGCAAAGGTGGTTATGGAATTGAATACAGCGATTGCCTTTATATTAATTTTCGGTGCACTCGTATTTTTCCATGAGCTAGGGCATCTATATTTCGCAAAAAGAGCAGGTATTTTATGCCGTGAGTTTGCGATTGGTTTTGGTCCGAAAATATTCTCATTTGAAAAGAATGAAACGGTGTATACGATTCGATTACTGCCCCTTGGCGGCTATGTAAGAATGGCTGGCGAAGATGCAGACACAGTTGAGTTAAAGCCTGGAAAAAAGGTTGGCCTTGTATTAAATGAAAAAGACGAAGTTGCGAAATTAGTTTTTGATGGATATGAAAAGTATCCAAATGTTCGTGTCATTGAAGTCGAACAAGCTGATTTAGAGCATAATTTAACAATTTCGGGCTATGAAGAGTACGAGGAAGAGCTTCAAACATTCCGAGTGAATGAAAAGGCTCGTATTATTACTGCTGGTGAAGAAATACAAATTGCTCCGTATAATAGGCAGTTCGGCTCCAAGAAATTGGGTCAACGTGCCTTAACCATCTTTGCAGGTCCTGCAATGAACTTCATTTTAGCATTTGTTATTTTTGTGATTCTTGGATTTGTACAAGGTGTTCCTGTTGACAAGCCAATGGTCGGAAAAATAATGGAGAATAGTGCAGCCGAGCAAGCTGGATTAAAAGAAAATGATACAATTCAAGCAATCGATGGGAAAAACACAAGTACATGGAAAGATGTTGTTACCATTGTACGTGAAAACCCAAATAAAGAAATTACGTTACAAGTAAAGCGTGATAATGAACAGTTTAATGTAAAAGTAACGCCGACGCTTGATAAAGAAGGAAAAGACGAAGTAGGTAGAATTGGTGTTTACTCTCCAGTAGAGAAAACAGTAATGGGTTCGATTAAATCAGGATTTGAACAAACATACCAATGGACAAAACTAATTTTTGATTCACTTGTGAAATTAGTAACTGGTCAATTCTCTATTAATGAGTTGTCAGGTCCAGTAGGAATTTATAATCTAACAGATCAAGTTGTAGATTATGGATTTACGCGTGTATTAAGTTTAGCGGCAGTTTTAAGTATTAACCTTGGTTTATTTAATTTACTACCAGTCCCTGCTTTAGACGGTGGACGTTTGTTCTTCTTCTTAATTGAAGCGTTACGAGGGAAACCAATTGACCGCCAAAAAGAAGGAATGGTTCACTTTATTGGTTTTGCATTATTAATGTTACTTATGTTAGTTGTAACTTGGAATGACATTCGTAAGTTTTTCTTGTAAAATAAAGTGAAACTTATAATGAAATAGAGCTCGTAGAATAAAATCCCTCACCTAACTCGAGGTGAGGGGTTTTACTGCGTGTAAGAGTAAAATGAAGAGGTGCGAATAAATGAAACAAAGTATGGTATTCAGTCCTACATTACGTGAAGTTCCAGCTGATGCGGAGATTAAGAGTCATCAGTTATTACTTCGTGCAGGTTTTATGCGTCAAAATGCTTCTGGTATTTATAGTTTTCTACCATTTGGATTAAAAGTACTACACAAAGTAGAACGTATCGTTCGAGAAGAAATGGAGCGCGCAGGAGCTGTAGAATTATTAATGCCAGCGATGCAAGCTGCAGAATTATGGCAAGAATCAGGCCGTTGGTATTCTTACGGATCTGAATTAATGCGTATGAAAGATCGTAACGCTCGTGAATTCGCATTAGGAGCGACACATGAAGAAGTAATTACAGATCTTGTACGTGATGAAGTGAAATCATATAAAAAATTACCGTTAACATTGTACCAAATTCAAACAAAATTCCGTGATGAACAAAGACCTCGTTTCGGTTTATTACGTGGAAGAGAGTTTCTAATGAAAGATGCATACTCTTTCCATGCTACACAAGAGAGCTTAGATGAAGTATACGATCGCTTATACAAAGCATACTCTAACATTTTTTCTCGTTGTGGCTTGAATTTCCGTGCAGTTATTGCTGACTCTGGAGCAATGGGCGGAAAAGATACGCATGAATTTATGGTATTATCTGAAGTTGGTGAAGATACAATTGCATACTCTGATACATCTAATTATGCAGCAAACATCGAAATGGCTCCTGTGGTAGCTACGTATACGAAGAGTGATGAAGCAGAAAAGGCACTTGAAAAAGTAGCAACACCAGATCAAAAAGCAATTGAAGAAGTATCTGCATTCTTAAACATTGAAGCTGACAAGTGCATTAAGTCTATGGTATTTAAAGTAGATGAGAAATTAGTAGTTGTACTTGTTCGTGGTGATCATGAAGTAAACGATGTAAAAGTGAAAAACGTATACGGCGCTTCAGTTGTTGAGCTTGCTTCTCATGAAGAAGTGAAAGAATTATTAAACTGTGAAGTTGGTTCTCTAGGACCAATTGGTGTAACAGGTGATATCGAAATTATCGCTGACCATGCTGTAGCATCAATTGTTAACGGATGTTCAGGAGCAAACGAAGAAGGATTCCATTATGTAAATGTAAATCCAGAACGCGACTTTAAAGTAAGTCAATATACAGATTTACGCTTCATTCAAGAAGGAGACCAATCTCCAGACGGAAATGGAACAATTCTTTTCGCACGCGGAATTGAAGTTGGTCATGTATTCAAATTAGGAACACGTTATAGTGAAGCAATGAACGCAACATTCCTAGATGAAAACGGAAAAACACAACCACTTATTATGGGTTGTTACGGTATCGGTGTATCTCGTACAGTGGCAGCAATCGCAGAGCAGTTTAATGATGAGAACGGTTTAGTTTGGCCAAAAGCTGTTGCACCATTCCATGTGCATGTAATTCCAGTAAATATGAAATCTGATGCGCAACGTGAAATGGGTGAAAACATCTACAACTCATTACAAGAGCAAGGGTACGAAGTATTACTAGATGATCGTGCAGAACGTGCAGGTGTTAAATTTGCGGATGCAGATTTATTCGGCCTTCCAGTTCGCGTGACAGTTGGTAAAAAAGCAGACGAAGGTATTGTAGAAGTGAAAGTACGTGCTACAGGCGAGTCTGAAGAAGTGAAAGTAGAAGAACTTCAAACATATATTGCAAATATTTTAAAATAAGAAGAGGTACCTCGTAATGAGGTACCTTCTCTTTCTTTGTAAACGTATTTTGTAAAAGAAGAAGTGAGAAATCTTTCTTTGTAGTACGTTTCAATTTATAATAGCAAATGGAAGGAGAGTGCTTATGTCTTTAACAAATGAACAACAAGAGCGATTTCAAATTTTGCTCCAGCAGTTGCAAATACCAGACGACCTTATAAATCAATATTTACAAGGTGGTGGTATTGAAAGGCTCGTTATTGATAAAGCGAATAAAAGTTGGCATTTTGATTTACAAGTGCCACGTATTTTGCCTACAGAATTATATGAATTGCTAGAAACAAAGCTTAAGCAATCATTTTCTCATATTGCAAGAACAACATTTGCATTAGAAACAGAGAATAAACAATTTACAGAAGAAGAAGTGAGGGCGTATTGGCCGCTTTGTACGGAACGAATTACATTTTCACCTATGTTTGCTTACTTAAAAAAGCAGCTTCCGCAGGTGAATGGAGTGAAGTTGCTAATAAATGTGAATAATGAGCTGGAATCTACTGCTTTAAAGAAAAACGTTGCGAAACCAGTAGGGGATCAATACGAAGCTTTTGGATTCCCGCGTTTCCAGTTAGACACACATATACAGCAAAATACAGAAGAAATGCAAAAGTTTCGTGAGCAAACGCAGCAAGAAGACCGTGAGCGTGTTATACAAGCTATGGAAGAAATGGCGAAGAAGCAAGCTGAAGAAAGTAGCGTTGTGCATGAAGGACCGATCACACTCGGGTATCTTATTAAGCCGGATGAAGAGATTACACCGATGCGAGAAATTCAAGATGAAGAAAGAAGAAAAACGGTTCAAGGATATGTCTTCCATGTGGAAACGAAAGAGCTTCGTAGTGGACGTACGTTATTAACTTTAAAAATAACGGATTATACGGATTCAATTATGATCAAAATGTTCTCACGTGATAAAGAAGATATTCCAATGCTACAATCCTTGAAAAAAGGAATGTGGGTGAAGGCACGTGGTTCTGTCCAAAATGATACATTCGTTCGAGATTTAGTAATGATTGCAAATGATATTAATGAAATAACAGGACCGTCTCGTAAAGATAAAGCGCCAGAAGGTGAAAAACGTGTAGAGCTGCATCTTCACACACCGATGAGCCAAATGGACGCCGTTACTCCTGTTTCTAGACTTGTTGCCCAAGCAGGTAAATGGGGACATGAGGCGATTGCTGTTACAGACCATGCTGTTGCGCAGTCTTTCCCAGAAGCATATTCTGCGGGTAAAAAGGCTGGGGTTAAAGTTATATATGGTGTAGAGGCGAATTTAGTTAATGATGGTGTACCGATTGCATATAACGAAGCGCATCGTTTACTTGCAGAGGAAACGTATGTTGTTTTCGACGTTGAGACGACAGGTTTATCAGCTGTATATGATACAGTTATCGAGTTAGCGGCTGTAAAAGTAAAAGGTGGCGAAATTATTGACCGCTTTGAATCTTTCGCAAATCCACATCAACCATTATCTGCGACGATTATTGAATTAACAGGTATTACAGATGATATGTTAACGGATGCACCAGAAGTGGATGAAGTGTTTAAAAAGTTTGAAAAATGGATGGGCGACCATACACTTGTTGCTCATAACGCAAGTTTTGATATGGGCTTTATTAACGTAGGCTTTAAAAAGGCTGGACTAGAAAAAACGAATAATCCTGTTATTGATACGTTAGAACTTGCGAGATTCTTATTCCCGGAAATGAAAAACCATCGATTAAATACGATGTGTAAAAAGCTTGATATTGAATTAACGCAACATCACCGTGCGATTTATGATACAGAAGCAACGGGATACTTACTTGTGAAAATGTTAAAAGATGTGATTGAAAAGGGATTTGAATATCACGATCAATTAAATGATAGCATGGGGCAAGGGGATGCGTATAAGCGTGGACGTCCAAGTCATATGACGTTGCTTGCGACATCAGATGTAGGATTGAAAAATTTATATAAACTTGTTTCCTATTCTCACCTAAATTACTTTTACCGTGTACCACGAGTACCAAGGTCACTATTAAAAAAATATCGTGAAGGAATTTTAGTAGGAACGGCTTGTGATAAAGGTGAAGTGTTTGAGGCGATGATGCAAAAAGCTCCTGAAGAGGTAGAAGAAATTGCGCAGTTCTATGATTACATTGAAGTAATGCCTCCAGAGGTGTTACGTCATTTAGTAGAGCGTGAACTTGTTCGAGATGAGGGGCAATTAAAAACAATTATTTCTAACTTAGTAAAACTAGGTGAGACGTTAGATAAACCAGTTGTTGCTACAGGAAACGTGCATTATATAGACCCAGAGGATGCGATGTATCGCAAAATTTTAGTCAGTTCGCAGGGCGGAGCCAATCCGTTAAACCGACATTCATTACCGCCTGTACATTTCCGTACAACGGATGAAATGTTAGAGTGTTTTTCATTCTTAGGTGAAGACATAGCGAAAGAAATTGTTGTAACGAATACACAAAAGGTTGCATCATTAATTGGTGATGTTCATCCAGTGAAAGATGATCTATATACACCGAAAATTGAAGGTGCAGATGATGAGACGCGTGACATGAGTTATAAAATGGCGCGTAGCATTTATGGTGAAGAGTTACCTGAAATTGTAGAAGCGCGTTTAGAAAAAGAATTAAAAAGTATTATTGGGCATGGATTTGCCGTAATTTATTTAATTTCACATAAGCTTGTGAAAAAATCGTTAGTAGACGGATATTTAGTAGGTTCGCGTGGATCGGTAGGTTCATCATTCGTTGCAACGATGATGGAAATTACAGAAGTAAACCCATTACCACCACACTATGTATGTCCGAAGTGTAAGCAATCAGAATTCTTTAATGATGGTTCTGTAGGTTCTGGTTTTGACTTGCCGGATAAAGAATGTCCTGCATGTAATGTTCCATACGTGAAAGATGGACATGATATTCCGTTCGAAACGTTCCTTGGATTTAAAGGAGATAAGGTACCCGATATCGATCTGAACTTCTCCGGGGAATACCAACCACGTGCCCATAACTATACGAAAGTATTGTTCGGTGAAGATTACGTATACCGTGCGGGTACAATAGGTACAGTTGCGGAAAAAACGGCTTATGGATATGTAAAAGGTTATGCAAATGATCATAATTTAACGATTCGAAATGCGGAGATTGACCGCTTAGTAGCAGGATGTACGGGCGTAAAACGTACAACCGGACAGCATCCAGGTGGTATTATCGTTGTGCCAGATTACATGGATATCTTTGATTTCTCACCAATTCAGTTTCCGGCGGATTCAATAGGGGCTGAGTGGAGAACGACACACTTTGATTTCCACTCCATTCATGATAATTTATTGAAACTTGATATACTAGGACACGATGATCCGACTGTTATTCGTATGTTACAAGATTTAAGTGGTATTGATCCGAAAACAATCCCGACAGACGATCCAGAAGTAATGAAAATTTTCTCAGGCCCAGAATCATTAGGGGTAACGGAAGAACAAATTAACTGTAAAACAGGTACACTTGGTATACCAGAGTTTGGTACGAAATTCGTAAGGCAGATGTTAGAAGAGACGAAACCTACGACATTCTCTGAGTTAGTCCAAATTTCTGGACTATCACATGGTACAGACGTATGGCTTGGTAATGCAAACGAGTTAATTTATAACGGTACATGTACGCTAAGTGAAGTTATCGGTTGTCGTGATGACATCATGGTATATTTAATCTATCAAGGTTTAGACCCATCATTAGCCTTCAAAATCATGGAGTCAGTTCGTAAAGGTAAAGGTGTACCGGAAGAATGGGAAGATGACATGAAAAGTAATAATGTACCAGGTTGGTATATTGATTCATGTAAGAAAATTAAGTACATGTTCCCTAAAGCCCATGCGGCTGCTTACGTACTTATGGCTGTACGTATTGCATACTTTAAAGTACATTTCGCGCTTTTATTCTATGCGGCATACTTTACAGTTCGTGCAGATGACTTTGATATAGAGGCGATGGCGAAAGGTTCAGCATCTATACGTGTAAGAATTGATGAAATTGCGCAAAAAGGTTTGGATGCAGCGCCGAAAGAAAAAAGTTTATTAACAGTACTAGAAATGACACTGGAAATGTGTGAGCGTGGATACTCATTCCAAAAGGTTGATTTATACCGTTCGCATGCAACAGAATTTATTATTGATGGGGATACTTTAATTCCTCCATTTAATGCAGTGCCTGGACTTGGTACAAACGCAGCTTTAAGTATTGTAGAAGCACGCAAAAATGGAGATTTCTTATCAAAAGAAGATTTACAGCAGCGAAGTAAGGTTTCGAAAACAATTATTGAGTATTTAGATAGTCAAGGTTGCTTAGGCGATTTACCTGATCAAAACCAGTTATCACTGTTCTAATAGGTAGGAAAAGTCTTTGCAAATCAACATTTGCTATGGTATACTATTAACCGAGATAACCATGTCATGTATATTGTGTAAAAAAAAGAGTGGGGAAACCCACTCTTTCGTGTTACTATCTACGTTTTATTGATGTGGAGAGGTAAGAAATTTCTGTCGTATATACATATTTTGTTACAAGTTTTACTTCTTAAATTTGGTAATACTAAGACAGATATTCCCTGCTAAATGGCAGGGGCTTTTGTTAGCTAACGAGAAAGAATAAGATGGACCGTTTTTATGAACGGAGGTCTTTTCTTGTAAATGGTACATGGCGGCAGGAAGGAGGCTGTTTATGGATAAGAAAGTCACAGAAGTTGTAGAAGCATTTGCGCAGCCAATTGTTGAAGAGTTAAATCTTGAACTTGTAGATGTAGAGTATGTGCAAGAAGGACAAGACTGGTTCTTACGCGTATTCATCGATTCTGAAAAGGGAGTCGACATTGAAGAATGCGGTGCGGTAAGTGAACGTTTAAGCGAAGCTTTAGATAAAGAGGATCCAATTCCTCATCTTTACTTTTTGGATGTATCATCTCCTGGAGCGGAACGCCCATTAAAGAAAGAGAAAGACTTCCAGCAAGCGGTAGGAAAACAAGTGGCAATTAAAACATATGAGCCGATTGATGGTGAAAAAATGTTTGAAGGAAAGCTACTTTCCTACGATGGTACTACAATTACATTATTATTAACAATTAAAACACGTAAAAAAGAAATCCAAATTCCAATGGATAAAGTTGCAAATGCGCGACTTGCTGTTACGTTTTAGTTAGAAGGGGGATCTTCATGAGCACTGAGTTGTTAGATGCCTTGCTCGTATTAGAGTCAGAAAAAGGAATTAGCAAAGATATTATTATTGATGCGATTGAAGCAGCGTTAATCTCTGCTTATAAACGCAATTTTAACCAAGCACAAAACGTTCGTGTGAGCTTTAACCCAGAAGTGGGAACAATTCAAGTTTTAGCACGTAAAGACGTTGTTGATAATGTGTTTGATCCACGTCTTGAAATTTCTGTTGAAGAAGCAAGACAAATTAATCCAAACTATCAAGATGGTGACGTACTAGAAATTGAAGTAACACCAAAAGATTTCGGTCGTATTGCAGCACAAACTGCAAAACAGGTTGTAACACAACGAGTGCGCGAAGCAGAGCGTGGTGTTATTTACTCTGAGTTTAGTGACCGTGAAGAAGATATCATGGTGGGTATCGTACAACGTCAAGATGCTCGTTTCATCTATGTAAGCTTAGGGAAAGTAGAAGCTTTATTACCTGTAAGTGAGCAAATGCCAAACGAACAGTACAAACCACATGATCGTATTCGCGTATTCATTACGAAAGTAGAAAAAACAACGAAAGGACCACAAATTTACGTATCACGTACACATCCTGGTCTTTTAAAACGTTTATTCGAAATGGAAGTTCCTGAAATTTATGATGGAACTGTTGAAATTCGTTCTGTAGCACGTGAAGCAGGCGATCGCTCTAAAATTTCTGTACATGCAGAGAACATTGATGTTGATCCAGTAGGTTCTTGTGTAGGACCGAAAGGACAACGTGTACAACGCATTGTAGACGAACTAAAAGGCGAAAAGATTGACATCGTTCGCTGGTCAAATGATCCAGTAGAATATGTTGCAAATGCTTTAAGCCCATCACAAGTTGTTAAAGTGCTTGTAGATGAAGAAGAAAAAGCAACAACTGTTGTTGTTCCAGACCACCAACTGTCATTAGCTATTGGTAAGCGTGGACAAAATGCACGTCTTGCAGCTAAATTAACAGGTTGGAAAATTGATATTAAGAGTGAGTCTGATGCGAAACAACTTGGTATTGTAACAGAAGAAGATAGCGTAATCGCATTCGGATTCGATTCAGTTGAAGACGAAATCGAATAGAGGTGATGAGTATGAGCAATCGAAAAGTTCCGTTACGAAAATGTGTTGCAACGCAAGAAATGAAATCAAAACGAGAGCTCGTTCGCATTGTTCGTTCCAAAGAGGGAGAAGTGTCCATTGATTTAACTGGAAAGAAATCAGGACGAGGTGCTTATTTATCAAAAGATAAAGAAAGTATTCTTCAAGCCCAAAAGAAAAATGTTTTGGAACATCATCTAAAAGCGAAAATCGACGGTTCTCTATACGAAGAGCTTCTTGAGCTTGTTGAGAAGGAGTCGAAATAAGTGTCCGATTGGAAATCGTTTTTAGGACTAGCAAATCGCGCTCGAAAACTCATTTCGGGTGAAGAACTCGTTTTAAAAGAAGTACGAAGTGGTAAAGCGAAGCTCGTATTGCTTTCTGAAGATGCGTCAGCGAACACTACAAAACGTATCACTGATAAAACGACGTACTACAACGTACCAATGAAAAAAGTCGAAAATCGACAACAATTAGGGCATGCGATTGGGAGAGACGAGCGAGTCGTTGTAGCTGTGTTAGATGAAGGCTTTGCGAAAAAGCTACGTAGCATGCTCGATACAAATTACCGGGGGTGAAGGTATGAGTAAAATTCGAGTACATGAATATGCAAAAAAAAATAATATCTCAAGTAAAGATCTTATGACAAAACTAAAAGAGATGAATATCGAGGTTTCGAATCATATGACAATGTTAGAAGATGAAGTAGTAAACAAATTAGATAATGAATATAACACTGAAGCGGAAAAACCTTCTGTTGCAGATGAGTTTGAAGTAGAAGAGAAAGTTGTTCGCAGTAAAAAGAACAGCAATAAGAAGAAGAAAAAAGGCAAAGGAACTGAAGACAAACGTCAAGATAACTTTGCTGGAAGACAACAAACGCAAATAGTAGAAACACCAGATAAAATTACTTTCTCTGGAAGCCTTACAGTAGGTGAACTTGCTAAAAAATTAAGCAAAGAGCCATCTGAAATTATTAAGAAGCTCTTCATGCTAGGAATTATGGCAACAATTAACCAAGACTTAGATAAAGATACAATTGAGTTAATTGCTACTGATTATGGTATTGAAGTAGAAGAAGAAGTAGTTGTAAGTGAAACTGAATTTGAAACATTCATCGATGAGCAAGATGATGAAGAGAACTTAAAAGAGCGTCCAGCTGTAGTTACAATTATGGGGCACGTTGACCATGGTAAAACAACTTTACTTGACTCTATCCGTAATTCAAAAGTAACTGCAGGCGAAGCTGGTGGAATTACTCAGCATATTGGTGCATACCAAGTTGATGTAAATGATAAGAAAATTACGTTCTTAGATACACCAGGTCACGCGGCATTTACAACGATGCGTGCTCGTGGTGCGCAAGTAACGGATATTACAATCCTTGTTGTTGCAGCTGATGACGGTGTTATGCCACAAACAGTTGAAGCGATTAGCCATGCGAAAGCAGCTGGAGTACCAATTATTGTAGCTGTGAATAAAATGGATAAACCAGCGGCAAATCCTGATCGTGTAATGCAAGAATTAACAGAATATGAATTAGTTCCAGAAGCTTGGGGCGGAGATACAATTTTCGTACCAATTTCTGCAATTCAAGGTGAAGGAATTGACAACTTACTAGAAATGATTCTTCTTGTAAGTGAAGTGGAAGAATATAAAGCAAATCCAAACCGCTATGCAGCTGGTACTGTAATTGAAGCACAGCTTGATAAAGGTAAAGGAACTATCGCGACATTACTTGTTCAAAACGGTACACTTCGAGTTGGAGATCCAATCGTTGTTGGTACTTCATTCGGACGTGTTCGTGCAATGGTAAGTGATATTGGTCGTCGTGTAAAAGTTGCTGGTCCATCGACTCCTGTTGAAATTACAGGCTTAAACGAAGTACCACAAGCGGGAGATCGTTTCATGGCATTCGCTGATGAGAAGAAAGCTCGTCAAATCGGTGAATCACGTGCACAAGAAGCGTTACTTGCTCAACGTGGTGAAAAATCTAAATTAAGCCTTGAAGATTTATTCCAACAAATCCAAGAAGGCGATGTAAAAGAAATTAACTTAATTGTGAAAGCAGACGTACAAGGTTCTGTAGAAGCAATGGCAGCGTCACTTCGTAAAATTGATGTTGAAGGTGTTAAAGTTAAAATTATCCATACAGGCGTAGGTGCGATTACAGAATCTGATGTTATTTTAGCTTCTGCATCTAATGCAATTGTAATTGGATTTAACGTACGCCCTGATGTGAATGCGAAGCGTACAGCTGAATTAGAGAATGTTGATGTTCGTTTACACCGTATTATCTATAAAGTAATCGAAGAAATCGAATCAGCAATGCAAGGTATGCTGGATCCAGAATTCGAAGAAAAAGTAATCGGTCAAGCGGAAGTACGCCAAACATTCAAAGTAACAAAAGTTGGAACAATCGCAGGTTGTTACGTAATTGACGGTAAAATTACACGTGATAGTGGCGTGCGTATTATCCGTGATGGCGTAGTAATTTTTGAAGGACAACTTGATACGTTAAAACGTTTCAAAGACGACGTAAAAGAAGTTGCACAAAACTATGAGTGTGGTATTACAATTGAAAGATATAATGATCTTAAAGAAGGGGACATCATTGAAGCGTACATTATGGAAGAAGTGAAGCGATGATTATCGCTTCACTCTCATTCGAGTGTATGATTTACGATGTGCATTCTTTAAAAGAGAAACGAGCAATTTTGCAACGGGTGCTAACTCGTGTGAAGCAGCGTTATAATGTAGCTGTTTCAGAAGTAGGGCATCAAGATGTATGGCAACGTACAGAAATTGCAATTGTTTCTGTATCCTCTAATCGTGTTATTTGTGAAAAAGAAATGAATCGTGTACTCGAGTACATCGATTCATTTCCTGAAATTGAACGTACAATAACACAATTGGAATGGTATTGAATGAGGTGAAGAGTTATGAAATTACGTGCAAACCGTGTAGGCGAGCAAATGAAAAAAGAATTAGGCGACATCATCAGTCGTAAAATTAAAGATCCACGTGTTGGATTTGTTACAGTAACAGATGTACAAGTGAGTGGAGATTTACAAATTGCTACAGTATATATTTCTGTTTTAGGTGATGAAGAGCAGAAAGAAAGTACATTAAAAGGTTTAGCGAAGGCAAAAGGCTTCATTCGTTCAGAAATTGGCCAGCGTATTCGTCTTCGTAAAACACCGGAAATTTCCTTTGAGTTTGATGAGTCTATCGGATATGGTCATCGAATTGATACACTTTTACATCAAATTAATAAAGACGGTAAACGTGAAGAATAATGGATAGACATTTGTCTATCCATTTTTTCAATGCAAAATTAATTTTGGATAATTACTATGAAAGAATTATGATGAGGTGAACATATATGGAAGGTGTAGTATTATTACATAAGCCAAAAGGCATGACATCACATGATTGTGTATTTAAATTAAGAAAGATATTGCGTGAGAAACGAATTGGTCATACAGGAACATTAGATCCAGATGTAACCGGAGTATTACCTATTTGTGTAGGACGAGCAACGAAGATTGCACAATTTTTAACAAGTGAGACGAAAACATATGAAGGTGAAGTAACACTTGGGTTTTCAACGACAACTGAAGATGCTTCTGGTGAAGTTGTTGAAACGAAAAATGTAGATCGTGTTATTACTCGTAAGGAAGTAGAAGGAGCTCTTGCTGCATTAACAGGTACGATTGAACAAATGCCTCCGATGTTTTCAGCTGTAAAAGTTAACGGGAAAAAATTATATGAATATGCAAGAGCAGGACAAGAAGTTGAACGTCCAGTTCGTACAATTACAATTCATGAATTTGTATTACTAGATGACCGTGAAGTGTTTGAGGGGGAAAATATTTCATTTCGTTTCCGTGTAACTTGTAGTAAAGGGACATATGTAAGAACGTTAGCAGTAATGATTGGTGAAAAATTTGGTTTTCCATCACATATGTCTCACCTTGTAAGAACAGCTTCTGGTGAATTTTTATTAGAAGATTGCATATCATTTGAAGAAATTGAAGAAAACGTGCAAAATGGAACAGTAGAGTCTATCTTCATTTCAATTGATGAAGCGTTAAGTAAGTTCCCGAAAATGGTTGTAGATGAAAAGCAAGCAGAGAAAATAAAGAATGGTATGTTCTTAAAAAATGAATTGCAAATAACAGCGCCATTTATAACAGTGTTTGATAAAAATGATCGCTGCCTTGCAATTTTTGAGCACCATCCAAAACACCCTGGTATGCTAAAGCCGATGAAAGTACTTGTGAATAATCAAGAACTAAAGCTATAATGAATTATTGGAAGGATTATTACAGAAAAAGGTGAATTCAAGCGTGAAACTTATTCATTTAACTCATCCACATGAACAAAAAAAATTAGAATTACCACCTACTGTAATGGCATTAGGATTTTTTGATGGCATTCATTTAGGACATCAATGTGTGATTCGAACTGCGAAACAAATAGCTGATGAACGAGGATATAAAAGTGCAGTTATGACATTTTATCCGCACCCATCTGTTGTTTTAGGAAAAAAGGAAGCGCATGCGGAGTATATTACACCAATGTGTGATAAAGAAAAAATAGTCGAAAACTTAGGGATCGATATATTATATGTTATTAAATTTGATGAATCGTTTGCAGGCTTATTGCCACAACAATTTGTAGATGATTATATTATTGGTTTGAATGTAAAGCATGTAGTAGCAGGGTTTGATTATTCATATGGACGTTTAGGAAAAGGAAAGATGGAGACTTTACCATTTCATGCAAGAGGGGAGTTTACACAGACTGTGATTGAAAAAGTTGAATTTCAAGAAGAGAAAGTAAGTTCTACAGCATTACGAAAGTTAATTCGAAATGGCGAAATGGAACAAATTCCATCTATTTTAGGTAGAGCATATACAGTAGGGGGAACGGTTGTACACGGTGATAAGCGTGGACGCCAAATTGGTTTTCCCACAGCTAATGTAGGTTTAAGTGATGAGTATCTATTACCACCTGTAGGTGTTTATGCAGTGAGATTAAAAGTTCACGATGAATGGTACGATGGTGTATGTAATATTGGATATAAACCAACTTTTAAAGAAGATGAGCGTCAATTATCTATTGAAGTGCACTTATTTGAATTTAACAAAGACATATATGATCAAAACGTTACAGTAGAGTGGCATATGCGTATAAGAGAAGAGAAGAAATTCAATGGCATCGATGAATTAGTTGAACAAATTGCAAAAGATAAGAAAACAGCACAAGAATATTTTGCGAACGAAAAGAATATACTTGCTTTTTCAAATGAAAAGTAGTATTCTATGTTATGTACTTTATGACAACCATTGCTTGGCATTGCGACTCACCGACGCTTGCTAGGTAATTGGGGGTTTAATTAATAGGAGGTGAAATAGGATGGCTTTAACACAAGAGCGTAAAAATGAAATCATTGCACAATTTAGAACTCATGAGACTGATACTGGTTCTCCAGAGGTTCAAATTGCTGTCCTAACGGAGCAAATTAACACTCTAAACGAGCACTTACGTACTCACAAGAAAGATCATCATTCACGTCGTGGTCTATTAAAGATGGTTGGTAAACGTCGTAACTTACTAACTTACCTTCGTAATAGCGATATCACACGTTACCGTGAATTAATCACAAAGCTTGGCTTACGTCGATAGTCAAAGAAGCGGGAATATTCCCGCTTTTTTGTTAGGTAAAAATATATCTTCTACCCTTTATAGCTTACTTCATTTTCGGTAATACTAGAGGTAGAATATTGTGATATACTATCCATTTACATAGAAGAATTGAATACTTTAAATTGAGAGGGGTACTTAAATGAGTCAAGAAAAGCAAGTCTTCTCGATAGATTTAGCTGGTCGCCAGCTAACAGTTGAAACAAGTCAGCTTGCGAAGCAAGCGAACGGAGCAGTATTAGTAAGATATGGCGATACAGCGGTTCTATCTACAGCAACTGCATCAAAAGAACCAAAAAATGTAGATTTCTTCCCACTTACAGTAAACTATGAAGAGCGTTTATATGCAGTCGGAAAAATTCCTGGCGGTTTCATTAAACGTGAAGGTCGTCCGAGTGAAAAAGCAATTTTGGCAAGTCGTTTAATCGACCGCCCAATTCGTCCACTTTTCGCAGATGGTTTCCGTAACGAAGTACAAGTTGTCAGTATTGTAATGAGTGTTGATCAAGATTGTTCTTCTGAAATGGCAGCTATGCTTGGTTCTTCATTAGCGTTATCGATTTCAGATATTCCATTTGAAGGCCCAATCGCGGGTGCAACAGTTGGTCGTATTAACGGAGAATTCGTTATTAATCCAACAGTAGAACAGCAAGAACAAAGTGATATTCACCTTGTTGTGGCTGGTACGAAAGATGCAATTAACATGGTTGAAGCAGGAGCAGATCAAGTGCCTGAAGAAACAATGTTAGAAGCAATTATGTTTGGACATGACGAAATTAAACGTCTAATTGCATTCCAAGAAGAGATTGTACAAGCTGTAGGTAAAGAGAAAACAGAAGTGAAACTTTATGAAGTTGACGCTGATCTTAATCAAGCTGTACGTGAAATGTCTGAGAAGGATATGCATTCTGCAATTCAAGTACATGAGAAACATGCACGTGAAGATGCAATTAACGAAGTGAAAAAGCGTGTAATTGAGCATTACGAAGCGCAGGAAGCTGACGCTGATACATTAGGACAAGTAAGTGAGATTTTATATAAAATTGTAAAAGAAGAAGTACGTCGTCTTATTACAGTTGAAAAAATCCGCCCAGATGGCCGTAAAGGTGACGAAATCCGTCCATTAGCATCAGAGGTTGGTATTTTATCTCGTACACACGGTTCTGGTTTATTCACACGTGGACAAACACAAGCATTAAGTATTTGTACATTAGGTGCATTAGGCGATGTGCAAATTTTAGATGGTCTTGGTGTAGAAGAATCAAAACGCTTTATGCACCATTACAATTTCCCATCATTTAGTGTTGGTGAAACAAGACCGATGCGTGGACCAGGTCGTCGTGAAATTGGTCACGGTGCACTAGGAGAACGTGCTCTTGAGCCTGTAATTCCATCTGAAAAAGATTTCCCATATACAGTACGTCTTGTATCTGAAGTTTTAGAATCAAATGGTTCTACTTCACAAGCAAGTATTTGTGGTAGTACTTTAGCAATGATGGATGCTGGTGTTCCACTTAAAGCTCCAGTTGCAGGTATTGCAATGGGTCTAGTTAAAACTGGTGAGCATTACACAATTTTATCTGATATTCAAGGTATGGAAGATCATTTAGGTGATATGGACTTTAAAGTAGCAGGTACAGCAAAAGGTGTAACTGCACTGCAAATGGACATTAAAATCGATGGTCTATCTCGTGAAATTTTAGAAGAGGCATTACAACAGGCGAAAGTTGGTCGTGTGCACATTCTAAATCATATGTTATCTGTTATTGCAGAGCCACGTACTGAATTATCAGCTTATGCTCCAAAGATCATTACAATGACAATTAACCCAGATAAAATCCGTGACGTTATTGGGCCGAGCGGTAAACAAATCAATAAAATTATTGAAGAAACTGGCGTTAAAATTGACATCGAGCAAGATGGTACAGTATTCATTTCTTCAATAAATCAAGAAATGAATGACAAAGCTAAGAAAATTATCGAAGATATCGTTCGCGAAGTACAAGTAGATGAAATCTACGAAGGAAAAGTGAAACGTGTTGAGAAATTCGGTGCTTTCGTTGAATTATTCAGCGGTAAAGACGGATTAGTGCACATTTCTGAACTTGCACTTGAGCGTGTAGGTAAAGTAGAAGACGTTGTGAAAATCGGTGATGTAATTACAGTTAAAGTTATCGAGATTGACAAGCAAGGTCGCGTGAATCTATCTAGAAAAGTATTGCTAAAAGAAGAGCAAGAAAAAGAAGCTGCTAAAGAAGAAAACAAACAAGAGCAGCAATAAGTAAAAGCCAGTTAAACTGGCTTTTTTTGTTATGTAAAAAATATGGTTTATATATATTTTTATGTCAGTATAGGTATAGTTTTCATTATAACGCTCAAATTAACAAAGATAAGAAGAAAAAAGGTTTTTATATAGTTAATGGGAGGGTTTATATGAAAGCTCGTATATTGGCATACATATGTATATTCTTTTTATATGTCAGTGTAGGCTCTTATTCCGTTTTTGCACAGGATAATTTGTATGAAGAAATTCAAAAACATGCAAAACAATATGAGATTGCACCTCAAAATGCGATGATTGATAAAATATGGAAATCAACACCAGGATATAATGGAAGAAAAGTTGATATCGAAGCATCCTATAATAATATGAAGAAGCTAAAGAAATTTGATCAAAAATATCTGGAATTTAGGGAAGTATCACCGGGTGTCCACTTAGAAGATTTATCACCAGCTCCAATTTATAGGGGACATCCAAATAAAAAGATGGTGGGATTAACAATAAATGTGGCGTGGGGAAACGAGTATTTGCCTCGTATATTAGAAATATTGAAAAAACATGATGTGAAGGCGACTTTCTTTTTAGAAGGACGTTGGGTGAAAGAAAATTTACGATTTGCAAAAATGATTGTCGATGCAAATCAAGAAGTTGGAAATCATTCTTACACACATCCTAATATGAAAACGCTATCTTCTGATGAAATACGAGATCAGTTACAAAAAACCAATCGAATGATCGAAGCAGCTACGAATCAAAAGGTAAGATGGTTTGCTCCGCCGAGTGGAAGTTTTCGGGATGAAGTCGTGAAAATTGCAGATGATTTCCAAATGGGAACGATTATGTGGACTGTAGATACAATTGATTGGAAGCGACCGGATCCAGATGTACTATTGCAGAGAGTGATGAGAAAAATACATCCAGGTGCTATCGTATTAATGCATCCAACTTCATCTACAGCAGAAGCATTAGATACAATGATTACAAAATTGAAGGAACAAGGATATAAAGTAGGGAATATAACAGAATTACTGGATGAAAAACGTGTGGATTAAATACATTTGCATGACATTCATCCTTAAACTTGTTATCATTAAATAATAGCACTTATTTAGAGAAACTGGCAGTAGGAGGAAAGTTTTTGATTAAAAAATATACTTGTAAAAATGGTGTAAGAATCGTTATGGAGAATATACCAACCGTAAGATCGGTTGCGATTGGTATTTGGATCCATGCGGGATCAAGAAATGAAAATGAAAAAAATAATGGGGTTTCCCACTTTTTAGAGCATATGTTCTTTAAAGGGACAGAAACACGTAGTGCACGCGAAATTGCAGAATCATTTGATAGCATTGGTGGGCAAGTGAATGCTTTTACTTCAAAAGAATACACTTGTTACTATGCAAAAGTGCTAGATGAGCATGCTAAATATGCTTTAGATGTATTAGCAGATATGTTCTTTAATTCAACATTTGATGAGGAAGAACTGAAAAAAGAGAAGAATGTCGTATGTGAAGAAATTAAAATGTATGAAGATGCTCCAGATGATATTGTGCATGATATGTTAACGAAAGCAACATATGAAACGCATCCACTTGGATATCCTATTTTAGGAACAGAAGAAACGCTTGATACGTTTACAGGTGATACGCTACGCCAATATATTAAGGATCATTACACACCTGAAAATGTAGTTGTTTCAGTTGCAGGAAATATTGATGAAGCCTTCTTACAAACGGTAGAGCAATATTTCGGTAGTTATGAAGGAACAACAAACCGTGAACAAGTACATAGCCCAATTTTCCATTTTAATAAAGTAGCACGTAAAAAGGAAACAGAACAAGCTCATTTATGTTTAGGATATAAAGGCTTACAAATGGGACACGAAGATATTTATAACTTAATTGTATTAAATAACGTTTTAGGCGGTAGTATGAGTAGCCGTTTATTCCAAGAAGTACGTGAGCAACGCGGGTTAGCCTATTCAGTATTTTCTTACCATTCTTCTTATGAAGATACAGGTATGTTAACACTGTATGGTGGAACAGGTAGCCAACAATTAGATACACTGTATGAAACAATGCAAGAAACATTAGACACATTGAAAAATACAGGTATTACAGAAAAAGAGCTTATTAATAGTAAAGAGCAATTAAAAGGAAACTTAATGTTAAGTTTAGAAAGTACGAATAGCCGTATGAGCCGTAATGGTAAAAATGAATTGCTACTTCGTAAGCATCGTTCACTTGATGAGATTATTGAAAGTGTAAACACAGTAACAAAAGAAAATGTTGATGAGTTAATTCGTAACATGTTTACAGATGAATTCTCTGCAGCATTAATTAGTCCAGATGGAAAACTTCCAAAAGGAATAAAACTATAATTGCTTTATATGAAGTATGTAAAAATAACCGTATCTCTTTTAAAAGAGATACGGTTATTTTTTTGGGATATACAGAATAGGTACTAATTATGGATAACTTAAATTCATAATTCGGTAGGGGGAGAGTGTATGCGTTTAAGCGAATTAAGTAGTAAAGAAATCGTAAATTTAGAAAGAGCAGAAAAAATGGGAGTTTTAGGCCATGTGGATTTAGAAATCGATGAGAAGAATGGGCAAATACAGGCTCTTATCATACCGACTGGGAAATGGGGAGGTTTTAAAAAGGAACCACAAGAAGTAAGAGTAACGTGGAGTCAAATTAAGAAAGTGGGGCATGATATGATCCTTTGTGATATTACGGATCGTTCAAATTCGAATTGAAAGATGGCCATTTTGGTCATCTTTTTTTGTTCATTCGCCGCTGAGTAAAAGCTCACATGAATCGAGCTTATACCGGAAATCAATTTCCCGTATAATGTCCTCTCATATGCCGAATGTTGAGGTGGGGTCTAACTGCGTACAAATAGCGGGATAAATCATACGTGCTTTTTGTTTTTCAATCACCTAAAACTCGTACATTACATATGATGTGGAGGAAAAAGAAAAAGTAGGCACTTTTCTTATAAATGACAGAAAAAGAAGGTGAATTAGGGAATGTTGACTGAGATGCATATTGCTGTCATAGGAGGAGATGCAAGACAGCTAGAAGTAATTCGCAAACTAGTTGAATTGGATGCGAAACTTTCATTGATAGGGTTTGATCAGTTAGATCATGGCTTCACAGGGGCAGCAAAAGAAAGTATACAAAATTTAGATTTCACTTCTGTAGATGCAATTATTTTGCCAGTTGCAGGCACAAATGCCAAGGGAGAAGTAGATACTATTTTTTCAAACGAAAAAGTTTCTATAACGAAAGAACAAATTGAAAATACACCAGAACACTTTACTATATATTCAGGTATTGGTACGCCTTACTTGGAAAAACTCGTATCTACTACAAACCGCAAACTTGTTAAATTATTTGATCGTGATGATGTGGCAATCTACAATTCTATTCCAACTGTAGAAGGTACATTAATGATGGTAATTCAACATACCGACTATACAATTCATGGTTCCAATGTAATGGTTTTAGGATTTGGTAGAACAGGGATGAGTGTTGCCAGAGCATTTCAATCATTAGGAGCCCATGTCAAAGTTGGAGCAAGACGATCGGAACATATTGCACGTATTACAGAAATGATGTTTTCTCCTTTTCATATGCAAAACATTGAGAAAGAAGTAGGAAATATCGATATTGTCATTAATACAATTCCGCATCTCGTCGTGACAGCGAATGTCATTTCAAAAATGCCAGCTCATACGTTAGTAATTGATTTAGCTTCTAAACCAGGCGGTACCGACTTTAGATATGCGGAAAAAAGAGGAGTCAAAGCGCTGTTAGCACCTGGATTACCAGGTATTGTTGCTCCAAAAACAGCAGGACAAATTTTAGCGAACGTTCTTTCTCAGTTACTAGCAGAAGACGTAATAGCAAGAAAGGAGAATGGGGAATGAACTTAAAAGGGAAAAGAATAGGATTTGGTTTTACTGGTTCACATTGTACGTACGAAGAAGTAATGCCTCATTTAGAAAAATTAATTGCTGAGGGAGCAGAAGTACGCCCCGTTGTTTCTTACACTGTTCAATCAACAAATACGAGATTTGGCGAAGGAGCAGAGTGGATTAAAAAGATTGAAGAAGTAACAGGCTTTAAAGCGATTAATTCCATCGTTGGTGCAGAACCACTAGGACCTAAAATTCCACTAGATTGTATGGTGATTGCACCACTAACAGGAAATTCTATGAGTAAATTTGCAAATGCAATGACAGATTCTCCAGTATTAATGGCAGCAAAAGCGACGCTAAGAAATGGCAAGCCTGTCGTGTTGGCTGTTTCGACGAATGATGCTTTAGGGCTTAATGGGGTAAATCTCATGCGCCTAATGGCAACAAAAAACATCTACTTCGTCCCATTCGGTCAAGATGCACCAGAGAAAAAACCGAACTCAATGGTAGCTCGCATGGAGCTACTTGAAGATACAGTGTTAGAAGCGCTGCAAGGGAAGCAATTGCAACCGGTTGTCGTAGAAAAATTCAGATATATGAATTAAAAAACGAAAAAAAACGGACAATTTTTGATGAAACCATCATTCTTACTGTAGAATATGATAAAATTAACGTTATTAAGATTAGAAGGGGTATTGTATACTCCTTCTGATTCTAAGTTATAGAAGGATTGGTATCTAGAAAGGGGCATAGTGATGGAAAAGCAAAAAACTTTTCATGTCGCTGTAGTTGGAGCAACCGGCGCAGTTGGTGAACAAATGTTAAATACTTTAGAGAAACGAGAATTTCCAATCGGGAAGTTAACGTTACTTTCATCTAAACGATCTGCAGGTAAGAAACTTGTATTTAAAGGCGAAGAATTTACAGTTCAAGAGGCAACTCCTGAAAGTTTTGAAGGAGTAGATATCGCACTATTTAGTGCTGGTGGATCTGTATCAAAACAATTAGCGCCAGAAGCAGCAAAACGCGGTGCGATTGTTGTTGATAATACAAGTGCATTCCGTATGACAGAAAACGTGCCACTTGTTGTACCTGAAGTAAATGAAAACGACTTAAAAGAACATAATGGTATTATTGCAAATCCAAACTGTTCTACAATTCAAATGGTAGTAGCTCTTGAGCCAGTTCGTCAGCAATATGGTTTAAAACGAGTAATCGTTTCCACATATCAAGCTGTATCAGGTGCTGGTGCGGCAGCGATTGAAGAACTTCATGAACAATCACAAGCAATCTTAAATGGTGAAGAAGTGAAGGCAAATGTTTTACCTGTATCAGGTGATAAAAAACATTTCCAAATTGCTTTTAACGCGATTCCACAGATTGATAAATTCCAAGATAATGGATTTACGTTTGAAGAAATGAAAATGATTAATGAAACGAAAAAAATTATGCATATGCCTGAATTAGAAGTAGCGGCAACATGTGTACGTTTACCAGTTGTATCAGGTCACTCGGAGTCTGTTTACATCGAAGTAGAAAAAGAAGGTGTAACAGTAGAAGAATTCAAGAGCTTACTTGCAAATGCGGAAGGTATTGTTCTGCAAGATAATCCAGAAGAGCAGTTATATCCAATGCCAGCTACTGCAGTAGGTAAAAACGAAGTATTCGTTGGAAGAATCCGTAAAGATTTAAATAACGATAAAGGATTCCATCTTTGGGTCGTATCTGATAACTTATTAAAAGGCGCTGCATGGAATTCTGTTCAAATTGCAGAGCGCTTAGTAAAATTACAATTAGTGTAAACGGCTAAGAGAAGGTGCAAAATATGAAAATTATTGTTCAAAAATTTGGTGGCACATCCGTACGTGATGAAAATGGACGTAAGCATGCGCTTCATCATATAAAAAAATCGCTAGATGCGGGTTATAAAGTAGTTACTGTCGTATCTGCTATGGGCCGTAAAGGTGAACCATATGCAACTGATACTTTGTTAAGTCTTGTAAATCAAGAGGAATCTCGCATTTCTAATCGTGAGCAAGATTTATTATTATCATGCGGAGAATTAATCTCAGCAATCGTCTTCTCTAACATGTTAAATGAGAACGGTATAAAAGCAGCGGCATTAAATGGTGCACAAGCTGGTTTTGTAACAAATGATGATTTTACAAATGCTAAGATTATTGAAATGAACTGCGATCGTATACATGAAGAGCTAGAAAATCTAGATGTAATCGTCGTTACAGGATTCCAAGGACAAACGAAAAAAGGTGATACGACAACACTTGGACGCGGAGGTAGCGATACTTCAGCTTCTGCATTAGGTGTTGCGCTTCATGCTGAATTTATTGATATCTTTACAGATGTAGAAGGTGTTATGACTGCGGATCCTCGCATTGTAAAAGATGCACGTCATCTTCAAACGGTAACATACAATGAAATTTGTAACATGGCATATCAAGGTGCAAAAGTCGTTCATCCACGTGCAGTTGAAATTGCGATGCATGCAAAAGTACCACTTCGTGTACGTTCTACGTATTCTGATAGTGAAGGTACGCTTATTTCAGCATCGGACGGTGCGACAAAAGGCCGTGATGTAGAAGAACGTCCTGTTACAGGTATCGCCCATGTGTCAAATGTGACGCAAATTAAAGTGCTTGCAAAAGAAACGGCATATGATTTACAACAGCATGTGTTTAAAGAAATGGCGAATGAAGGAATCAGTGTCGATTTAATTAACATTTCACCTACTGGGGTAGCTTATACGGTGAGTGATAGTGTATCAAGTCGTGCAGTTGAATTATTAAAAAACCTTGGATATGAGCCAATTGTGACAGAGCATTGTGCAAAAGTATCTATTGTAGGAGCTGGAATGGCAGGATACCCAGGGGTTACTGCGAAAATCGTTACAGCTTTAGCGGAAAAAGGTATTCAAATTTTGCAATCGGCAGATAGCCATACGACAATTTGGGTTCTTGTAAAAGAAACTGATTTAGTGGAGGCTGTAAATGCATTACATAGTGCGTTTGAGCTTTCAAAAGAAAAGCAACTGGAACAATAAGGAGTGAGACCATGATAGATTTTGGGACAATTGCAACCGCGATGGTAACTCCGTTTGATAAAAACGGAAATATCGATTTTGCAAAGACAACGAAATTGGTAAATTATTTAATAGATAACGGTACAACAGCAATCGTGGTAGGAGGAACGACAGGAGAATCTCCTACATTAACTTCAGAAGAAAAAGTAGCGTTATATCGCCATGTCGTATCTGTTGTCGATAAAAGGGTGCCCGTAATCGCTGGAACAGGTAGTAATAATACGCATGCTTCTATTGACTTAACTAAAAAGGCAACAGAGGTTGGTGTTGATGCAGTAATGCTAGTAGCACCGTATTATAACAAACCGAGTCAAGAAGGAATGTATCAGCATTTTAAAGCAATTGCTGAAAGCACGCCGCTTCCGGTTATGCTATATAACGTTCCAGGACGATCTATTGTACAAATCTCCGTTGATACAGTTGTTCGTTTATCAGAAATAGAAAACATTGTTGCGATTAAAGATGCAGGCGGCGATGTGTTAACAATGACAGAAATCATTGAAAAAACAGCGGACGACTTTGCAGTATACAGCGGTGATGACGGCTTAACGTTACCAGCTATGGCAGTTGGAGCGAAAGGTATCGTTTCTGTAGCATCTCATGTGATCGGAAATGAAATGCAAGAAATGATTGCAGCATTCCAAGCAGGAGAATTTAAAAAGGCGCAAAAATTACATCAATTACTTGTAAGAGTAACGGATTCATTATTTATGGCGCCAAGCCCAACGCCAGTAAAAACAGCGTTACAAATGGTTGGATTAGATGTAGGCTCTGTACGTTTACCACTTCTTCCATTAACAGAAGAAGAAAGAGTAACGTTACAATCTGTTATGCAATCTATCCCTCGTTAATAAAAAATGACCTAGTGTAGCACTAGGTCATTTTTTTATGGTATGAAAATCTTTGTTGTTCTTTTTTTACCATATTATCCTATATGTTTGATCGCTTTTTCATTATGTATTGCAACATGTATAAGAAAATAATTGTACCCCTTTAAATGAATCAAAAAAACATAGTTATTATAGGATAAACATTTGTATAAACGTAATAAACTATCGATTCTGTTTTTTAGAGGGATTGTCTCAAATGTGACGTGATTCATAAAAAAGCTTCATTTTATAAGTGTTTTTGTTCGATTCTAGAAAAATATGTTTTGAAAATCCATATTATGAAATTAATGTAGCGTATTTATGGATATTTTTTCAAAAAAATATGGAGTACAAAATCGAAGCAAATATAAAGGAAATACGTTCGATACTTTTGTTGTAATTCCGTTCTTTTACTTTCTCTTTCGCACGATTTAACTTGTGTTCTATTTCTTGTATCAGGTATAATATGGCTAAGTAGCTTAGTACGGGTATGCTTAGCAAAATTGGTAAAAATTATAGTTTGATTACATTTTCATATCATATCGAATAAGATATTTGATTTATATAATGAAAGAGAGGTGAAACCTGGTTTAAAAAATAAACAAGGACATGATATCGCATAACGGTAAGGACATTCGTCTTGGACGGTGAATATATGGTGGTTGTAGAGTTTCCCCTGGTGTCTCTGCAATTTTAGTGAAATCAGTGTTTGAAAGATTTTTAAACCAGGCAACAACATGAAGAGAAAAGAGAATGAGTCTGTTAAAGTATTTGCTCTTGGTGGAGTAGGTGAAATTGGGAAAAACATGTACTGTGTTGAAATTGATTCTGAAATCTTTATTGTAGACGCAGGGTTAATGTTCCCGGGAGATGAAATGTTTGGAATTGATATCGTTATTCCTGATATTACATATTTAGTGGAAAACCAAGAGCGAGTAAAAGGTTTATTTATTACTCACGGTCATGAAGATCATATTGGTGGCATTGTTTACGTACTTCGTAAATTATCAATTCCAGTGTATGCAACGAAATTAACAGTAGGACTTATACAAGAAAAACTTGGCGAAGCGGGTATGTTAGGCCGTGTAGACTTAAAAACGATCGATTCAAATTCAACAGTAGAGTTTAATACTACAACGGTGTCATTCTTTGGAACGACACATAGTATTCCAGATTCTGTTGGTGTTTGTTTCCATACATCAAAAGGTGCTATCGTATATACGGGAGACTTTAAATTCGATCAAACTCCAATTGGAAATAGTGGAGCAGACCTTGGGAAAATGGCACAAATCGGAAATGAAGGCGTACTGTGCTTATTATCTGATAGTACAAATGCTGAGCGTCCAGGCTATACAGGTTCTGAAAAAGAAGTTGGTGTAGAAATTTCTAAAGTGTTCTACGGCGCAGAAGGGCGTATTATTGTTGCTTCATTTGCATCGAATGTACATCGTATTCAACAAGTATTTGATGCAGCTGCTGAAACAGGACGAAAAGTAGCGGTTGTAGGGCGTAGTATGGTGAAAGTGGTAGATATCGCAAGACGTCTTGGTTATTTAGATGTTCCAGAAGGTATGGTTATTTCACTACAAGAAGTAGACAATTTCCCAGAGAAAAAGGTAGCTATTTTAACGACAGGTAGCCAAGGTGAACCGATGGCAGCCCTTTCTAGAATGGCGAAGCAAGCTCATAAACAAATTTCAATTCGTAAAGGCGATACGGTTATTATTGCGGCTTCTCCAATTCCGGGTAATGAAATATCTGTATCGAAAATTATTGACTTGTTATTTAGAGCTGGGGCGGATGTTATTTATTACGGTGAAAGAAAAGTTCACGTTTCAGGTCACGGTAGCCAAGAAGAATTAAAATTAATGTTAAATTTAATGAAACCGAAATATTTTGTACCCGTACATGGTGAGTTCCGTATGCAAAAAGCACATGCATATTTAGCTGAAGATGTAGGTATTGCAAGAGATAATATCTTTATCGTAGAAAAAGGCGATGTAATCGGTTTTGGTGACGATGAAGCGAACTTAGTTGGTAAAGTGCAAGCGGGCAATGTATTAATTGATGGATTAGGTGTAGGTGACGTTGGTAATATCGTTCTTCGAGATAGAAAAATGTTATCTCAAGATGGAATATTAGTAGTTGTTGTAACACTTGGTAAAGATGAAAAGAAAATTGTTTCTGGTCCAGAAATCATTTCACGTGGTTTTGTGTATGTACGTGAATCAGAAGCGTTAATTGACCGCTCTACAGAGATTGTACGTATGATTGTTGAGCAATCGATTAAAGAGTATTCAATTGAATGGTCTATGTTAAAACAAAATATTCGTGAATTATTAGGGCAGTTCTTGTACGAAGAGACAAAGAGAAAACCTATGATTTTACCGATTATTATGGAAGTATAAAAAAGATCACCTTTACGGGTGATCTTTTTTCTTTTTAAACTCTATCGAATGAAATTTATAACTTAAGAAATAATAGTTATATACGAGTGAAAGGGGATGCGATATGACAGAACGTGATCGTTATACAAATGAAGGGAAAGAGGCTGAGCCGAAAGAAACTGGGAAAGAAGCCTCGATAGTGGAAAAAATTCAACAGCTAGGGCAAACGAATGTACCACAAATGAATGAATCGAGTATTCATTGTTTAACAATCATTGGGCAGGTGGAAGGTCATGTTCAGTTGCCGCCGCAAAATAAAACAACAAAATATGAGCATATTATTCCGCAAATTGTTGCGATAGAACAAAATCCGAAAATTGAAGGTTTGCTTTTAATATTAAACACGGTCGGAGGTGACGTTGAAGCAGGGTTAGCAATTTCTGAGATGGTAGCTTCGCTTTCAAAGCCAACGGTATCACTTGTTCTAGGCGGAGGGCATTCTATCGGTGTACCAATCGCCGTCTCTACGGATTATTCATTTATTGCGGAAACTGCGACGATGACAATTCACCCCATTCGTCTAACAGGTCTTGTTATAGGTGTGCCGCAAACATTTGAGTATTTAGATAAAATGCAAGAAAGAGTCATTCGATTTGTGACGAAGCATTCGAAAGTAACCGAAGATCGTTTTAAAGAACTTATGTTTGCGAAAGGGAATTTGACGCGAGATATTGGGACGAATGTAATTGGTGGCGATGCAGTGAAATATGGTCTTATAGATGATGTCGGTGGTATTGGGAATGCGATTCGAAAGCTGAATGAATTAATAGATGCTCGCATGGATGATAGTGCAGAAGGGACAATGTTACAATGATTTTATACACAATTATGCCAGAGCAACTTGTATATCCAGCTGATTATTCGCAATGTGAAAGCCAAAAAGTTGTAAATATAAACGGTGTTGAATTAATGGTTTCTGAAGAAGAACATGGGTGTTATTCTATTGTACGTGTGTTAAGTACGGATCCGCTACACTACTTAGAGTTTGAGCCCGGCCAGAAAATAACCTTTTAGCAAAAAGAAGGATTTTGTTTAGAAGCTATGGTATAATATAAAAAACAAGACGGTTGAGCAGCCATGAGAGGGCTGCTTTCTTCTGTTTATTTAACAATTTACAAGAAGTGTAAAAATAGAAGATATAAGACCTGAAAAAATAGAGAAAACAGACATATAAGTAGAGCTTTTTTTAGGAAGCCCTACTTACATGTAGAACACGAGGTGAAGAAATGGCAAAACAAAAGCAAAGAGGGACGAAGGCAAAAGCAAGACGCACGATAAAGCCAACTTTGTATTATGAAATCGTCGGTTTAACTCTTTTTGCACTTTCAATCATTACGATTTTACAGCTAGGCGTTGTAGGGAAATCGTTTGTGTTATTTTTTCGCTTCTTCTTTGGTGAGTGGTACATAATTGGTGTGTTAGGTGTAATAGCTTTATCGGTTTCGTTTGTTATCAAACGTGGATGGCCGAACCTTTTAAATAAGCGGTTAATCGGTTTTTATTTAATAGTATTGGCGATATTAATGTTTAGTCATATTACATTATTTAACCTTCTTACGAAAGATGGAGCAGTGCAAAATACTTCTGTTATTGTGAGTACGAAAGATAACTTCTTTCTTGAAATGAAAAAGGGACCGGATAGCGTTCATTTAGGCGGTGGTATGTTTGGTGCGCTTATGTTCGCGACGTGTTACTTCTTATTTGACGAAGTAGGAGCTTATATCATTGGTATTATTTTAGTGATTCTCGGCATACTTTGTATAACAAATAAGCATATTGGAGAAGTACTTGCCCCTGTAGGAAGAATCCTTAGAAGTCAATTTGAAGTCATGCAAGGAGATTATAAAGATTGGAGATCCAAAAGGACGGCTGAACAAACAGAAAAGAAAAAAACAACGAGAAGCACAAGGAGCAAACGTGCTGTGGAACAAGAAGAAATTGTTGAGCCGAGGGAAGAAATTTCAATTGACCCTCCCATTATTTCGAATTTCACTGAGAATTATCCAGTAAATGAACAAGAGGATAAACGAATTGGCGAAGAACAGGAAGCAGAGTTAATAACTTCACCGTCTATTGAAGAGACACCGCCTGTTGAAGAAGCTAAGAAAAAGCGTGGAGAAAAGATTGTAGAATCTTTAGAGGCGGAAACAAGTGCCCCACCAATGCAATTTTCAAATGTAGAAAATAAAGATTACCAGCTTCCTGCAATTGATATATTGAAATTTCCTAAGAATAAGCAAGTTACAAATGAAAATGCAGAAATTTATGAGAATGCTCGTAAATTAGAACGTACATTCCAAAGCTTTGGAGTGAAAGCGAAAGTAACAAAAGTACATAGAGGTCCTGCAGTTACAAAATATGAAGTGTATCCTGATATGGGAGTAAAGGTAAGCAAAATCGTTAGTTTAAGTGATGATTTAGCACTTGCTTTAGCTGCGAAAGATATTCGTATTGAAGCACCTATTCCCGGGAAATCAGCTGTAGGGATTGAAGTTCCGAACTCAGAAGTTTCTATGGTAACGCTTAGAGAAGTTCTTGATTCTAAGGCTAATAATCACCCGGAAGAGAAGTTGTTAATTGGTCTTGGACGAGATATTACAGGTGAAGCTGTATTAGCCCGTTTAAATAAAATGCCCCATTTACTAGTAGCTGGTGCGACAGGTAGCGGGAAAAGTGTATGTATTAATGGTATTATTGTTAGTATTTTAATGCGTGCAAAACCACATGAAGTAAAATTAATGATGATTGACCCGAAAATGGTAGAGTTAAATGTATATAACGGTGTTCCTCATTTATTAACACCAGTTGTAACTGATCCGAAAAAAGCATCACAAGCTTTGAAAAAAGTCGTGAGTGAAATGGAACGTCGTTATGAGTTATTTGCTCATAGTGGCACGCGTAACATTGAAGGATATAATGATCATATTAAAGAACATAATAGTCAATCGGAAGCGAAACAACCGGAATTACCTTATATTGTAGTAATTGTGGACGAGTTAGCAGATTTAATGATGGTTGCTTCATCGGATGTAGAGGATGCAATTATGCGTTTAGCACAAATGGCTCGTGCGGCTGGTATTCATTTAATTATTGCAACGCAGCGTCCGTCAGTTGATGTTATTACGGGAGTTATTAAAGCGAATATTCCATCACGTATTGCATTCGCTGTATCTTCTCAAACAGATTCTCGCACAATTCTTGACGGTGGTGGTGCAGAGAAACTACTAGGTCGTGGAGATATGCTGTTTATACCAATTGGTGCATCGAAGCCTGTACGTGTACAAGGTGCATTTTTATCAGATGATGAAGTTGAGAGAGTTGTAGAATATGTTATTGGTCAGCAAAAAGCGCAATATCAAGAAGATATGATTCCACAAGATGTTCCTGATACGAAGCAGGAAGTAGAAGATGAATTATATGATGAAGCAGTTCAGCTCGTAGTGGAAATGCAAACAGCATCTGTTTCTATGTTGCAACGTAGGTTTAGAGTAGGTTATACGCGAGCTGCCCGTTTAATTGATGCAATGGAAATGAATGGTGTAGTAGGTCCGTATGAAGGTAGTAAACCACGAGAAGTGCTCATTAATGATGTACAAGAAAAAAGTTCGTAAAAAAAGCCTAATTGTTTTTACAATTAGGCTTTTTTATATGCTAGTTTTGTTATATACTATATTCAGCGATAAAGAAAGGGCTTACATTTAAAGTGGTTCTTTAGAATACGAATACTTTGATTATGTTTTTAATGAATGTTCGATATTTAATGTAGAAAAATGTTAAATTTTGTTGACACGTATGGGAGCAAGTGGTAAGATTACTTCGAAAAGAATCACTGCCTCATATAATCTTGGAGATAAGGTCCATAAGTTTCTACCTGGCAACCATGAATTGCTGGACTATGAGGGGAAAAGTGTGTAACAAAGGATGTAAGAGATCTTTGTGCCGAACTTTTTCTCGAAATGAGGAATGTTTATGGTGCAAAGTTTTTTTTATGCAGTAAAGAGTGAAAATTTCATTTTAAAAAATTATTAATATTTATTCGACAATTAAGCTTATTTTTAGTATTTAGCAATTTTTATTATGTTGTAAGTTGAAAAAAGAGAAAAGAAGTCTTACATCAGAGGTCGAATAATTGAAATGCGGGGGAGTCTTATGTCAGTAAAATCCGATAGTCGTCACCTATATTTACGGGTGATTGATCACATCAAAGAAAAAATTAAAGATGGAGCTTATAAAGAAAGACAGAAGTTACCATCAGAGTTTGATTTAGCGAAAGAACTTGGTGTAAGTAGGGCGACTTTAAGGGAAGCGCTGCGTATTTTAGAAGAAGAAAATGTTGTCATTCGTAGACATGGTGTAGGAACATTTGTAAATGCAAAGCCATTATTTTCTTCTGGGATTGAACAACTTTCTAGTATTACAGATATGATTTCTAGTGTGGGGAAAACACCAGGAACTATCTTTTTATCATCATCTACAACAAGTTTAACAGAAGAAGAAAAAGAGAAGTTTAATAGTGAAGATGGTTTTAATGCAGTAATGATTGAGCGTGTGCGTACAGCAGATGGGGAACCTGTTGTATATTGTATCGATAAACTTGCAAAAGAAATCTTGCCGGATTTATCGGGATACAATGAAGAATCATTGTTAACGGTAATACATAATAACACGCACAAACGTATCACATATGCGGTTGCGCACATTGAGCCAATTGGCTATCATTCTAAAATCTCACCGATTTTAGAATGTGAACCGGAAACGGCACTGCTAGTTTTAAAACAAATGCACTATGATCAAAATGATGAGCCAATCTTATATTCTATCAATTACTTTAGAGCTGATAAGTTTAGCTTCCACGTATTAAGAAAACGTATGTAGGTAAGTTCCATTTTAGGGAGGTGACAGCAAGAAGTTAGGGACAGCAGCGTAAGAATAAAGAGATATATATATAATTTTAGGAGGGGTTTCTAGTATGAAGAAAAAAACAGGTCTTTTATTATCATTAACATTAGCAGCAAGTGCGGTTTTAGGTGCGTGTGGTAACTCGGATAAAGCGAGTAGCGACAAAAAAGAGTTCAAAGTTGGTATGGTTACAGATGTTGGAGGCGTTGATGATAAATCATTTAACCAATCAGCTTGGGAAGGTTTAACGAAATTCGGTAAAGACAACGATTTAAAGAAAAATGAAGGATATCGTTATCTTCAATCAAGTAAAGATGCAGACTATATTCCAAACTTAACAAAATTTGCGAAAGATCATTATAACACAACATTCGGAATTGGATTTTTAATGCAAGACTCGATTGAAAAGGTTGCAAAACAATATCCGAAAGAGCAATTTGCTATTGTAGATACTGTTGTAAAAGAGCCGAATGTAACAAGTATTACATTTAAAGACCATGAAGGTTCATTCCTAGTTGGTGCTGTAGCAGCAATGACGACAAAATCAAATAAAGTTGGATTTGTTGGCGGCGTGAAGAGTCCATTAATTACAAAGTTTGAATCAGGTTTCAAAGCTGGTGCAAAAGCAGTAAATCCAAATATCGAAATTGTAGCGCAATATGCAGATGCATTTGATAAACCAGAAAAAGGATCTGTATTAGCTTCAGCAATGTACGGTGGTGGAGTTGACGTAATTTATCATGCTTCAGGTGCAACTGGTAATGGTGTATTCACAGAAGCGAAAAATCGTAAGAAAAAAGGTGAAAACGTTTGGGTAATCGGTGTTGACCGTGACCAAAATCAAGAAGGTATGCCTGAAAACGTAACTTTAACTTCTATGGTAAAACGTGTTGATATTGCAGTAGCAAAAGTAGCACAAGAAGCGAAAGATGGTAAATTAAAAGGCGGTAAAGTAGAAGAGTTCGGATTAAAAGATGACGGTGTTGGTATTGCGAAAACTACTGACAATGTGAAAAAAGTAAATCCAGAAATCTTAACAAAAATAGAAGAGTTTGAGAAGAAAATCACTGACGGTGAAATTAAAGTACCTGCAACTGACGAAGAATATAAAACATATGAAGCTTCTCTAAAGAAATAATAATAGAGAAATAGCAAAGGTTAGTTCTTAGAACTAACCTTTGTATATATAAAAATACCTTTAATAGACTGCAATTGGGGAGTGTTCCCTGCTAGAAGGAGGAACAAAATGGAATACGTAATTGAGATGAACAATATTACAAAAGTATTCCCAGGCATTGTAGCGAATGATGATATTACGCTGCAAGTAAAACAGGGAGAGATACACGCTTTACTTGGAGAAAATGGTGCAGGGAAATCAACATTGATGAATGTACTGTTCGGTTTGTATCAACCAGAACAGGGAGAAATTAAAATTAAAGGAAAACCTGTGAAAATTACAAATCCGAATATAGCAAATGACCTTGGTATTGGGATGGTCCATCAGCATTTTATGCTTGTTCATAATTTTACAGTTACAGAGAATATTATTCTTGGAAATGAGCCGAAGAAAAAAGGAAGAATTGCTGTTGAAGAGGCTGCGAAAGAAATTAAACAATTGTCTGAACAGTACGGTTTAGCGGTTGATCCAAATGCAAAGATTGAAGATATTTCGGTTGGGATGCAGCAAAGGGTTGAAATATTAAAAACGCTTTATCGTGGTGCGGAGATTTTAATATTCGACGAACCAACTGCGGTGTTAACTCCTCAAGAAATTCACGAGTTGATTCAAATTATGAAAAAGCTTGTGCAAGAAGGAAAATCTATCGTTCTTATTACACATAAATTGAAAGAAATTATGGAAGTTTGCGATCGTTGCACAATTATTCGTAAAGGTAAAGGAATTGGTACAGTTGACGTTGCGGAAATGAATGAACATAAACTTGCAGAATTAATGGTCGGACGTCAAGTGAATTTTAAAACAGAAAAAATAGAGGCTAAACCGAAAGAAGAGGTTCTATCTGTTTCGAATATTGTCGTTCAGGATGCACGCCAATTACCTGCTGTAAAAGGCCTTGACTTAACTGTTCGTGCAGGAGAAATCGTTGGTATTGCAGGGATTGATGGAAATGGACAAAGTGAATTAATAGAGGCAATTACTGGTTTACGAAAAGTTGAGTCAGGTTCTATTGCAATTAAAGGAAAAGAAATAACAAATTGGCCTGTTCGAAGGATTACAGAGG
Organism: Bacillus sp. ES1-5; assembly: GCF_022487605.1. Taxonomy (NCBI): domain Bacteria; kingdom Bacillati; phylum Bacillota; class Bacilli; order Caryophanales; family Bacillaceae; genus Bacillus; species Bacillus sp. ES1-5. The sequence goes on from NZ_JAKVPU010000002.1 coordinate 419,452, forward strand.
AAGGAATTGGTCATATTCCAGAAGATCGTCATAAACACGGTCTTGTGCTTGATTTTTCTGTTAGAGATAATATAGTTTTACAAACGTACTATAAAAATCCATTCTCAAAGAAAGGGATTTTAAACTTTAGTCAAATTACACAAAAAGCAAAAGCGCTTATTGAACAGTTTGATGTGCGTACACCTGGTGAACACACATTAACTCGTGCACTATCTGGTGGAAACCAGCAGAAGGCAATTATCGCACGTGAAGTGGATCGTAATCCAGATTTATTGATTGCAGCACAGCCAACACGTGGTTTAGATGTAGGTGCGATTGAATTTATTCATAAAAAATTAATCGAGCAAAGAGATAAGGGGAAAGCAGTATTGCTTCTATCGCTAGAACTGGATGAAATTTTAAATGTAAGTGATCGAGTTGCTGTTATATATGAAGGGGAAATTGTAGCAATTGTTGATGCGAAAGAAACAAATGAACAACAGCTTGGTTTGTTGATGGCTGGCGGAACGGAGAAAGAGAAGGTGAATACAAATGGCTAAAAAATTTTTAACGGAGCGAACAATTAATATTTTAGTTCCTGTATTATCCGTTATTTTTGGTTTACTTGTTGGTGCCATTGTAATGTTATTTAGTGGATATGATCCAATTGTTGGGTATGCAGCGCTTTGGGAAGGAATGGTTGGAAATCCACAAGCAATTGGTGAGACATTACGTACGATGATTCCGCTTGTATTAGCAGGACTTTCTGTAGCATTTGCATTCCGTACAGGCCTTTTTAACATCGGAGTAGAAGGGCAGTTATTAGTCGGGTGGCTTGCTGCTGTTTGGTTTGGATATGCAGTATCATTACCGGCAATTTTACATATTCCGTTGTCAATTTTAGTAGCGGCAATAGCTGGTGGGCTATGGGGATTTATCCCGGGATATTTGAAAGGGAAATTTAAAGTAAATGAAGTAATCGTAACGATTATGATGAATTATATTGCACTTTACGTGACGTATGATTTAATTAAACGCTTTTTACATGAGGCGAATGAGAAGTCATATGATATAAAATCTAGTGCTTCTTTATCTTCTGAATGGTTATCTTCTTTAACAGATGGTTCTCGTTTGCACTGGGGGATTGTCGTAGCGTTATTAGTAGCAATCATTATGTGGTTCTTATTGGACAGAACGACATTGGGATACGAATTGAAATCTGTTGGATTTAATCAACATGCTTCTCAGTATGCGGGGATGAAAGTTTCTCGAAATGTTGTACTATCTATGACGATTGCGGGTGCATTTGCAGGGATTGGTGGTGCTATGGAAGGGCTTGGTACATTCCAAAACATGACAGCGATGTCTTCGTTTACTGGCATTGGATTTGATGGGATTGCGGTAGCTCTACTTGGGGGAAATAATCCGTTTGGTATATTATTAGCAGCTTTACTGTTCGGTGGCTTGAAAAGTGCAGCCCCACAAATGAATTTTGAAGCAGATGTACCTTCTGAGCTAATTAACGTTATTATTGCATGTATTATTTTCTTTGTAGCGTGCAGTTATGTATTACGCTGGGCACTTACACGTATGAGCAAGGAGGGGAAATAAATGAGCTTTTTAGATATTTTAGCCATTCTTGTGACGGGTACGTTATATACGGCAGCGCCACTTATTTTTACGGCGTTAGGTGGAGTGTTTAGTGAACGTTCTGGGGTTGTAAATATAGCGTTAGAAGGTTTAATGTTATTCGGTGCGTTTACTGGTATTGTTACAACGTTATTAATGGGTGATACGTGGGGAGCGATGACTCCTTGGATAGCTCTATTATTTGCAGCGATTGGTAGTGGGTTATTTGCACTTCTTCATGCGGTAGCATCCATTACATTCCGTGCGGATCAAGTAGTGAGCGGGGTAGCGATTAATTTCTTAGCTCTTGGTTTAACGGTATTTGCGATTAAGAAAATCTTTGGCAAAGGACAAACTGATTTCATTCAATACCGTATTGAAAAAATCGATGTTCCAGGTCTTTCAGATATTCCGGTAATCGGAAAAATCTTTTTTTCAAATGTACCGTTAACATCGTATATTGCTATTATTTTAGCGTTTGTCGTTTGGTATGTCATTTATAAAACGCCGTTCGGTCTTCGTCTTCGTGCGGTTGGTGAACATCCAATGGCAGCAGATACGATGGGTATTAATGTATATAAAATGCGTTATATTGCAGTTGCTATATCTGGAATGTTTGCAGGGGTTGGTGGAGCGGTCTTCGCGATGTCGATTTCTGGTAACTTCTCAGGTGCTACAATTACTGGACAAGGTTTCTTAGCGCTAGCAGCTATGATCTTCGGTAAATGGAATCCACTCGGTGCTCTTGGAGCGGCTCTGTTCTTCGGATTTGCTCAATCACTTGGAATAACAGGTGGTACGATTCCGGTACTAAAGGAAATTCCAAGTGTATTCTTAACGATATTACCGTATGTATTCACAATATTAGCACTTGTTGGTTTTGTAGGTCGTTCTGAAGCTCCGAAAGCGTTAGGAACGCCGTATGAAAAAGGAAAACGATAAGTATAAAAAAGCTCGCACATTAGTGCGGGCTTTTTTACATAGAATATATGTAATACGGAATTTTACTATGTTCCTTACATATAAAAGTTTTTAGAAAGAGCCTGATGTAAGTATAGTGAGGAAGAAAAGTTGATTTTTCATTTCTAAAAACTGTATATTGAAGAGGAATATTCCTATATACGTAAAGGAGGGCTATAAATGAAACTAATGGAACAACAGTTACATGAGTTAGGTGGTTTGCGAGTACATATTATTCCGACTGATAAATATAAAACAAATACTTTTGTATTTCGTTTTAAAGCACCTTTAAATGAGGAGACGGTGACAGAGCGTGCCCTATTGCCATACGTATTGCAAAGTGCGACAGAAAAGCTTCCTTCTGTAATTCGTCTGCGTCAATATTTAGAAGAATTATACGGATCTTCTTTGGCAGTAGATGTAAGTAAAAAAGGAGAAGACCATATCATCTCTATTTATGTAGACATTGCAAATGAAGTATATTTACATGATGCACCACCGTTATTTGAAAAAGCGCTTTCTATGTTATCGGATATAGTTTTACATCCAGCAACAGAGGGGAATAGTTTTCTACCTTCTATCGTAGAAAGTGAAAAGAGAGCGCTCTTGCAACGAATTGAAGCTACGTATGATGATAAAATGCGCTATGCAAACGAGCGTTTAATTGAAGAAATGTGCAAAGTAGAACCGTATCGATTAAGTGCAAATGGAAAAAAAGAGAGTGTTGCATCTATTACAAATGAAAGTTTGTATCAATATTATCAAAAAGTGTTAGCGGAAGATGAAATGGATCTATACATTATTGGTGATATTTCAGAAAACGCAGTTGATCTTGTAAGTAAGTATTTTTCTATTTCAGCGCGTCCTGTGAGAGAAAGAAATGTACTTCTTCATAAGAGAAATAATGAAGAAAAAGAAGTTGTTGAAAAACAAGAATTAAAACAAAGTAAATTACACATCGGTTATCGTACGTTTATTACGTATAAGGACGAAGATTATTTTGCGCTACAATTGTTCAATGGATTGTTTGGAGGATTTTCTCATTCAAAGTTATTCGTTAATGTTCGTGAAAAAAATAGTTTAGCGTACTATGCAGCGTCCCGCTTTGAAAGTCATAAAGGCTTATTGTTTGTCATGTCAGGAATCGAAGCGAAAAATTATGAAAAAGCTGTTGAGATTATTAAAGAACAAATGTTGGCGATGCAAAATGGTAATTTTTCTGAAGAAGAGATGCATCAAACGAAAAGTGTCATTCAAAATCAAATATTAGAAGCGATTGATACACCGCGCGGATTTGTAGAAATGCTGTATCATGGTATTATTTCAGACCGTACGCGTCCGGTTGAAGAATGGCTTTCAGGTATTGAAAGTGTGACGAAAGAAGAGATTGTGAAAGTTGCTAAAAATATTGAACTAGATACAATTTACTTTTTACATGGAACGGAGGGAGAATAAATGGAGAAAATTGTTTATGAGCAATTAAAAGAGACACTCTATTATGAAAAACTTCCTAATGGATTAGATGTATATATTTTACCGAAGCAAGGATTTAATAAAACATTTGCAACGTTTACGACAAAATATGGTTCTATGGATAATACATTCGTGCCACTAGGTAAAGAAGAAATGGTTCGTGTGCCTGATGGAATTGCTCATTTTCTTGAGCATAAATTATTTGAAAAAGAAGATCACGATGCTTTCCAATTGTTTAGTAAACAAGGAGCATCAGCAAATGCTTTCACATCTTTCACAAGAACAGCTTACCTGTTTTCATGTACATCAAATGTAGAACAAAATTTAAATACATTGTTAAACTTCGTACAAGAGCCTTACTTCTCTGAAAAAACAGTTGAAAAAGAGAAGGGGATTATTGGGCAAGAAATTCAAATGTATCAAGATAATCCAGATTGGCGTTTATACTTTGGATTAATTGATAGCTTGTTTGTAAAGCACCCAATTAAAATTGATATTGCAGGGACAATTGAGTCTATTAGTAAAATTACGAAAGACTTATTATATGAATGTTATGAAACATTTTATCATCCGAGCAATATGTTATTATTCGTTGTGGGGGCAATTGATCCAGAGAAAACAATGGATTTAGTGCGTGAAAATCAAGCGAAAAAAGATTATAAAAACCAGTCAGAAATTGTACGTTCATTTGAGGAAGAACCAGATGAGGTAAATGAAAAGAAGAAAATTATTTCAATGCCTGTACAAACACCGAAATGTTTAGTTGGTATTAAAGCGACAAATTTAAAAGAAAAAGGGGAAGCCCTTTTAAAACAAGAAATTGCGCTTACGTTACTTTTAGATTATTTATTTGGGAAAAGCTCCGTTCATTACGAATCTTTATATAATGAAGGTCTTATTGATGATTCGTTCTCGTATGATTATACGGAAGAGAATAACTTCGGTTTTGCAATGGTTGGTGGCGATACGAAGCAACCTGATGAGCTGGAAGAGCGTTTGAAAAGCATTTTACTAAATACAAATTATGATCAATTAGATGAGGCGGCATTAGAACGAGTAAAGAAAAAGAAAATAGGTGGCTTTTTACGCTCGTTGAATTCGCCGGAATATATCGCGAATCAATTTACACGATATGCGTTTAATGAATCTAGTCTGTTTGAGGCATTGACTGTATTAGAAAGTTTAACTGTTCAAGATTTACAAGAAGTAGCTAAATTATTATTATCAGAAGAAAGAATGAGTGTTTGTCAAGTTTTACCGAAAAAATAAAAGGTTTCATAATAATACCCTCATCTTATCATTGATAAATTGTAAGATGAGGGTATTATTTATTTGTAGGAAAAAGATTTTGTTGAGATAAGAGAGGAATTATATGAAAAAGTATGCATTAGTAACTGGAGGAAGCGGAGGGATTGGCTCTGCTATTTCAAAACAATTAATTCAAGATGGATATACAGTATATGTTCATTATAATAACGGTGAAGGGCAAGTGAATGAGTTACAGAAAGAGTGGAGGGAAGTGATTCCTGTTCAAGCGGATTTAGCTTCTAGTGATGGAGCAGAGCAATTGTGGGAACAAATTGAACATCCTCTTGATGTTGTCGTATATGCAGCTGGGAAGAGTATCTTTGGACTCGTAACAGATGTAACGAATGATGAATTAAATTATATGGTAGAACTTCAAGTGAAGAGCATCTATAAACTATTATCAATGGCACTGCCATCAATGATTCAGCGGAGAAGTGGTAATATTATACTTGTTTCGTCTATATGGGGCCAAATCGGCGCATCATGTGAAGTGCTTTACTCGATGGTAAAAGGTGCACAAAATTCATATGTGAAAGCTTTAGCGAAAGAAGTTTCATTAAGTGGATTAAGGGTTAACGCGGTGGCGCCAGGTGCAATTGAAACGGAAATGTTACATGTATTTTCAGAAGAGGATAAGAATGAAATTGCTGAAGAGATTCCGTTAGGCCGATTAGGACTACCAGAAGAGGTAGCGAAAACAGTGTCATTTCTCGTGTCACCAGGTGCATCTTACATAACTGGACAAATTATCGGAGTGAATGGCGGTTGGCATTGTTAAAAAATTGTTACATAAAAAATAAAAAACTGTACAAATTAAGCATGATTCTATTACTAAGTAGTGAGGTGCTTAAACATGTCAGTTTTAGATAATTTTGATCAATGGAAGAGCTTTTTAGGAGAACGTTTAGAACAGGCATCAGGAAAAGGTCTTGATGGTGGTGCTGTATCAGATATGGCATTTCGTGTTGGAGATTATTTAGCAAATGAAGTAGAAGCGCGCAACGATCAAGAGAAATTATTGTCTGAGCTTTGGAAAGTCGCTGATGAACAAGAGCAACATACCATCGCAAACTTAATGGTGAAGTTTGTACAGCATAAGTAAAAAATAGAGAGGAGAATCTCCTCTCTATTTTTTTTGTATAATAATAACGCGGGATAGATTATACATTTAGCTTCCCTATTAAGGTGAAATCATATAATATAGTACGTAGGTGTAAAGTAAGCAAGGGGAGTGATCTTGGATGATTGAATGGTATTTTGAATATGAAATACATAAAAACCGACCTGGCTTGCTTGGTGACGTTTCTTCGTTAATCGGTATGCTCGGCATTAATATTGTCACAATTAATGGTGTAGATAATGCACGACGTGGATTACTCCTTATGTGTGATAATCAAGAGCAAATCTCTAGACTTGAATCAATTTTAAATACGATGGATAACATAACGGTAACGAAATATCGTCCGCCAAAGCTAAGAGATAAGCTAGCGGTTAGACATGGTCGGTACATACAACGAGATGCAGATGATAAGAAGACATTTCGATTTGTACGTGATGAATTAGGGTTACTTGTAGACTTTATGGCTGAAATAATGAAAAAAGAAGGTCATAAACTAATCGGGATACGAGGAATGCCTCGTGTCGGAAAAACAGAATCCATTGTTGCCGCAAGTGTTTGTGCAAATAAAAGATGGTTATTTGTATCATCTACTCTTATTAAGCAAACTGTTCGTAGTCAATTGATTGAAGATGAGTATAGCGACGACAATATTTTTATCTTAGATGGAATCGTGTCAACAAAGCGTGCTAACGAAAGGCATTGGCAGCTTGTTCGTGAAATTATGAGATTACCTGCAACGAAAGTTGTGGAACATCCTGACGTATTTGTGAGTCAGTCAGAATACACATTGGATGATTTTGATTATATTATTGAGTTGCGTAACGATTATGATGAAGAAATTCAATATAATTTAGTAGATGAAATTGAGCAAGGTACGCAAAATAATTTCTCTATGTTTGACTTTTAAAGAAATATTGAGGTGTTAGTAGTGACAGAATTAGGACAAAAGCTGAAAGAAGCAAGAGGAACGAAGGGCTTGTCTATGGATCAGCTGCATGAGATTACAAAAATTCAAAAACGCCATTTAGTAGCGATTGAAGAAGGCAATTATGATGTATTGCCAGGAGCTTTTTATGCGCGTGCATTCATTAAACAATACGCAGATGCGGTTGGGTTAAATGGAGAGGAACTGCTTGTAGAATATCAGAGTACGATACCACAATCTGAAAAACGCGACGTTCCACAAGTATCAACAGGACAAAAAACACAAGAAACAATGCAAAAATCTTCATCATGGCCAATTGCAGATCATATGCCGAAAGTTTTAGTTGCGCTATTAGTAATTGCATTTGGAGTGGTGATTTGGTTTGTTTTCCAAGCGTTAACTGGAAAAGGTGATGAGAAAGTTCCGAACGCTCAAAGTGAGAAAATTGAAGTTAAAAAAGCGGAAAACTCTCCGTTAGATACGAAGAAAGATGAAGTGAAAGCGGAAGAGCCGAAAAAAGAGGAACCAAAGAAAGAAGAGCCAAAGAAAGAGGAACAACCAGCACAGCCAACTGGACAAGAAGAAGTGAAAGTAGTTGGGACAACTGGTAAGGTATCTACTTTGGAAATTCATAATAATAAAACATTAGAACTGGAAATATCGGGTAAAGGTGCGAGTTATGTAGATGTTAAAGATGATGCTGGGAATGTGATTCTAAACACTACAGTACAAGAGGGCCAAGTAGAAAAACATAATGTATCAACATTAAAAGAAGTGCGACTTAATATTGGAAATGCAACGAATATTGAAGTTAAACTGAATGGCCAAGTGGTCGCTTATCCATTGGATCCAGAAAAAGAACTTCACCAAAGATTGGTGATAAAAAACCAAGGGATAGAGCAACCTGCACAATAACAGTCATCGCCTCGATGACTTTTTTCAATGAACAAATGTTTTTGATATGATGGAGGAATAGCTGTGAATTTACCAAATAAAATTACAATATCTAGAATCTTCTTAATTCCAATTTTTATGGTAATTATGTTAGCGCCCTTTGATTGGGGTTCATACACAATTGGTGATGTTGATTTACCAATTCAACATTTGGTAGGGGCACTTATCTTTATTATTGCTTCGGCTACAGATTGGATTGATGGATATTACGCAAGAAAGTATAATCTTGTAACGAATTTAGGGAAGTTTCTTGACCCGTTAGCTGATAAATTACTTGTTTCAGCAGCACTTATCACGTTAGTTGAGATGCAATACGTACCTGCTTGGATCGTTATTGTAATTATAAGCCGTGAGTTTGCAGTAACAGGTTTACGCCTTGTACTTGCTGGAACAGGAGAAGTAGTGGCAGCAAATCAGTTAGGGAAAATTAAGACGTGGACACAAATTATTGCGATTGCAGCGTATTTATTACACGATGTACCTTTAAATCTAATCCATATCCCAGTTGCTGATATCTTTATATGGATTGCATTATTCTTTACTGTTATTTCAGGATGGGATTATTTCTGGAAAAATAGAGCTGCTTTTGTAAACTCAAAATAGAAGTTTATGGGGGAATTGGGATGAATGCTGAAATTATTGCGGTTGGAACTGAATTATTACTTGGACAAATTGCAAATACAAATGCCCAGTTTTTATCTGAAAAGTTAGCTTCAATTGGAATTGATGTGTACTACCATACTGTAGTTGGAGATAATAACAAGCGATTACAGCAGGCGATTGAAGTTGCGGAAGAACGTGCTGACATACTTATTTTTACAGGTGGATTAGGCCCGACAAAAGATGATTTGACGAAAGAAACGATATCTTCTAGTTTGGGTGAAGAGCTTGTGTATGATGAAAAGGCATTAGCATCGATAAGCGATTATTTTAAGCGTACAGGTCGCGAGTTCACGGAGAATAACAAAAAGCAGGCGCTCGTTTTGAATGGAGCAACTATATTTGCGAATGATCACGGCATGGCACCTGGTATGGGATTAAATAAGAACGAAAAAGTTTATATTTTATTACCAGGACCACCGAAAGAGATGAAGCCGATGTATGTAAGTTATGTAGAGCCTTTTTTACGTAACTTTACAACAGGAGAAAACATTTATTCTCGTGTGCTTCGCTTCTTCGGGATTGGGGAATCTCAATTAGAGGTGAAAGTTCAAGATTTAATTGATGGACAAACGAACCCAACAATCGCCCCCCTTGCGAATGATGGAGAAGTGACACTACGTTTAACTGCCAAACATCAAAATGCTGATGAAGCGGCGAAACTCATTCAGTATATGGAAGATTTGATTTTAGAAAGAGTAGGAGAATTTTTCTACGGGTATGATCAAGAGTTTCTGCATGATAAGGCGATAGAGTTATTGAAGAAAAAAGGATTAACTTTAGCGTGTGCAGAAAGTTTAACAGGTGGTCTCTTTGGCAATCAAGTAACAGAAAGTGCTGGTGTGTCTTCAGTATTTAAAGGCGGTGTCATTTGTTATCATAATGATGTGAAGCAACATGTTTTACAGGTACCTGAGGGAGTGTTAGCTACTGATGGTGCAGTTAGTAAAGAATGTGCTCGTTATCTTGCTGAAAACGTTAAGGGCTTATTAAAAGCGGATATCGGAATTAGTTTCACTGGGGTAGCAGGGCCGGATGCTTCAGAACATAAAGAGCCGGGAACAGTGTTCGTTGGATTGGCAATGAAGGATGAACCAACTGTAGTCTTTTCTCTAAATTTAAGTGGAAGTCGTCAACAAATTAGGGAACGTTCAGCGAAATATGGATTTTATCATTTATATAAAAAGCTAGAAGAGATATAAGTCTCTTCTAGCTTTTTTTAATGCTTAAATGCAGTTTTATTTAATGGAAAATAAAAAAATCGAATAAATGTTCGATTTTTGTTGGCAAATTGAATTGAAAATAGGTATAATAAGATTAGCAATTCAGTTAAGGAGGAATTTTGAATGAGTGATCGTCAAGCGGCGTTAGATATGGCGTTAAAACAAATAGAGAAGCAATTCGGTAAAGGTTCAATTATGAAATTAGGAGAACAAGCGGAGCGTAGAATTTCTACAATTTCAAGTGGTTCTTTAGCACTTGATGTGGCACTAGGGGTAGGCGGATACCCACGTGGCCGTATTATCGAAATTTATGGACCAGAAAGTTCAGGTAAAACAACAGTTTCATTACACGCAATCGCTGAAGTACAGCGTCAAGGTGGACAAGCAGCGTTTATTGATGCGGAGCATGCAATGGATCCTGTATATGCACAAAAATTAGGCGTTAACATAGATGAATTATTATTATCACAACCTGATACAGGGGAGCAAGGACTAGAAATCGCAGAAGCACTTGTACGAAGTGGCGCGGTTGATATTATCGTAATTGACTCTGTAGCAGCTCTTGTACCAAAAGCTGAGATTGAAGGAGACATGGGTGACTCACACGTAGGTTTACAAGCTCGTTTAATGTCTCAAGCACTTCGTAAGCTGTCAGGTGCAATCAATAAATCAAAAACAATAGCAATCTTTATTAACCAAATTCGTGAAAAAGTTGGGGTTATGTTCGGGAACCCAGAAACAACTCCAGGTGGTCGTGCGTTGAAATTCTATTCAACAGTTCGTCTTGAAGTACGTCGTGCGGAGCAATTAAAGCAAGGTAACGACATCGTTGGTAATAAAACAAAAGTAAAAGTAGTTAAAAATAAAGTGGCACCACCATTCCGTGTTGCTGAAGTTGATATTATGTACGGAGAAGGTATTTCAAGAGAAGGTGAAATCTTAGATATGGCTTCTGAACTTGATATCGTTCAAAAGAGTGGTGCTTGGTACTCTTATAATGAAGAGCGTTTAGGGCAAGGTCGTGAAAATTCGAAGCAATTCTTAAAAGAGAATACGGATTTAAGAGAGGAAATTGCCTTCTTTGTTCGTGACCATCACGGAATTGGTGAAGACTCTGGTGCTGAAGACACGGAAGATTCAAATCTTCAAGATTAAAAAATAAAAGACACGGTTCCGTGTCTTTTATTTTTTAATCATTATGAAAGCGTTGTATATCGTTGGAGATAAAATATTTAATCTGCCTAAAAGTCTATGTATAAAGAGGGATATATGCATGTTTTGTATGCATAAACTGGAATTTACTAAGGTTTTCCAGGATAATATGTTGTCTTCTTTTTAAATTCATATATGAATTAGCGCTGAAGGTAAAGAAAGTAAAAGTAGACAACGCTTGACAATGAAAATTGCGATAGATACAATGAGAATGTATATTTTTTCTTATATACGAAACACTCTTCTCAAGAAGAGAAGTAATATTCGGAGTAAGACTTAAATCTTGCCGAAATAATAATATGACATTTTAATTGTGAAATGAAGAAAGTCCCTTAAAAAAGTGGGACGACGGTCTTTGCTGTATGTTGGTATTCAATGTACATGCCGACAGTCTTTTTTCATTCATAGCAAGGGGAGGTGAAATCATGAGTAGTACTACAGTTTGGATACTCATCTCCATTTTGCTTGCAACAGTCGGTGCAGTTGTTGGCTTTTTTGTTCGAAAGTCTATTGCTGAAGCGAAGATTAATGGTGCAGCTAACGAAGCGAAACGTATTATAGACGAAGCGAATCGTGAGGCTGAAGCACTTAAGAAAGAAGCGCTTTTAGAAGCAAAGGATGAAATTCATACACTTCGTACAGAAGCTGAATTAGAAATTCGTGACCGTAGAAGCGAATTACAAAAACAAGAAAATCGTTTAATGCAAAAAGAAGAGAACCTTGATCGTAAAGACGAAACGCTCGATAAACGCGAGCTACAGTTAGAAAAGAAAGAGGATTCTCTTGTAGCGAGACAACAACAGATTGAAGAGTTGGAAAGCAAAGTGGGAGAGTTAGTTCAAAAGCAACAAACAGAATTAGAGCGCATTTCCAATCTGACACGCGAACAAGCGAAAGCAATTATTCTTGGTAAAGTAGAAAGTGAAGTTTCTCATGAAATTGCCGTAATGGTAAAAGAAAGTGAAGTTCGTGCGAAAGAAGAAGCGGATAAGAAAGCAAAAGAAATCTTATCTCTTGCAATGCAAAGATGTGCAGCTGATCATGTTGCTGAAACAACCGTTTCGGTTGTAAATCTTCCAAATGACGAAATGAAGGGACGTATTATCGGACGTGAAGGTCGAAATATTCGTACGTTAGAAACGTTAACAGGTATCGACCTTATTATCGATGATACACCAGAAGCGGTTATCCTTTCTGGATTCGACCCAATTCGTCGTGAAACAGCTCGTATCGCTCTTGATAAACTAGTACAGGACGGACGTATTCATCCAGCGCGTATTGAAGAGATGGTCGAAAAATCAAGACGTGAAGTGGACGAGTATATTCGCGAAGTCGGAGAGCAAACAACGTTTGAAGTGGGTGTTCACGGATTACATCCAGATTTAATTAAGATTTTAGGTCGTTTAAAATACCGTACAAGTTACGGACAAAACGTCTTAAAGCACTCTATGGAAGTTGCATATTTAACTGGACTTATGGCAGCGGAGCTTGGTGAGGATGAAAAACTAGCAAGACGTGCTGGCCTATTACATGATATCGGTAAAGCGATTGATCATGAAGTAGAAGGTAGCCACGTTGAGATTGGTGTCGAACTCGCAACGAAGTATAAAGAGCATCCTGTAGTTATAAACAGTATTGCATCTCACCATGGGGACACAGAACCAACTTCTATCATTGCAGTTTTAGTTGCAGCAGCAGATGCATTATCAGCTGCAAGACCTGGAGCTCGTAGTGAAACGCTTGAGAACTATATTCGTCGTCTTGAAAAGTTAGAAGAGATTTCAGAGTCTTATGAAGGCGTAGAAAAATCTTTCGCAATTCAAGCAGGACGAGAAGTTCGTATTCTGGTAAAACCAGATACAATTGATGATTTAGAAGCTCATCGTTTAGCTCGTGATATTCGAAAACGTATTGAGAATGAACTGGATTATCCAGGACATATTAAAGTAACTGTTATTCGTGAAACACGTGCAGTGGAATACGCAAAATAAAGTGGTGAAACACCACTTTATTTTTTTGTGTTGGAATTGGTTAAAATAAAGAAAATTAGCATACAAGTGAAACAAACTTATAATACATATATTGTAAGGGAATCACTTGAAGCTATAGTAATAAAAAATGTAGTACATAGGAAGGGTAAGACATATGAGAATATTATTTGTTGGGGATGTAGTAGGATCTCCTGGTAGAGGTATGATTCAACAATACGTACCGGCATTAAAGAAGAAATATACACCTACAGTAACCATTATTAATGGAGAAAATGCAGCAGGTGGACGTGGAATTACGGAAAAAATATATCGAAACTTTTTAGAATGCGGGGCACAAGCGGTTACACTTGGAAACCACGCTTGGGATAACCGTGAAGTATTTGAATTTATTGATGACGCAAAATATCTTGCAAGACCAGCTAACTTCCCAGAAGGAACTCCAGGAAAAGGACTTATCTTTGTGAACTGCAATGGAACAGAAGTTGCAGTTATTAACTTACAAGGACGTACATTCCTTCCTCCAATTGATTGTCCATTCCGTAAAGTGGATGAATTAATTAACATTGCAAAAAAACGTACGAATATTATCTTTATTGATTTTCATGCGGAAACTACAAGTGAAAAACAAGCGTTAGGTTGGTATGTAGATGGTCGTGCTACAGCAGTAGTGGGTACACATACACATGTTCCTACAGCAGATAATCGTATTTTACCAAGCGGAACCGCATATATCACAGATGTTGGTATGACAGGGCCTTACGATGGGATTTTAGGTATGGATCGAGAAGCGGTATTGAAGAAGTTTTTAACAAACTTACCAGTACGATTTGAAGTGACAAGTGGTAGAACACAATTAAGTGCAGTGCTAGTTGATGTTGATCCTAATACAGGAAAAGCTAAGAAAATCCAGCGTATCTTAATTAATGATGATCAGCCATTTTTTGAGTAATTCCTGGATAAATTTTAGAAAAGTTGTTATTTTTTAATTTTTTAGAAAAATTACAGAAATTTAGCAGGAATACGCGTCATTCCTCGTGAATATAAGTTAAAGTGAAATAATTGCTAATACTTTTTATAGAAACGAGGAGGAAACGCGGAATGGAAATATTAAAAGTTAAAGCAACGTCGGTCCCTAATTCTGTAGCTGGTGCACTTGCAGGTGTTATTCGCGAACGCGGAACAGCAGAAATTCAAGCCATTGGTGCAGGTGCATTGAACCAAGCGGTAAAGGCAGTAGCAATTGCAAGAGGATTTGTAGCGCCTAGTGGTTTGGACCTGATTTGTATCCCAGCGTTCACAGATATTATGATTGATGGGGAAGAGCGTACAGCAATAAAATTAATTGTAGAACCTCGTTAAGTTTAAACAACCTGTTTGCAGTATGCAAACAGGTTGTTTTTATAATGGAGGAATGGAAATGAAAATTTTTGATGCTCATTGTGATGTACTCTTTCAGTTATGGAGTGCACAGGGGAAAAAGGATTTTAAAAACGATCCGCAATTACATATTACATTTGAACAGTTAAAGAAAAGAAAAGGAAGTATACAATGTTTTGCTATATATGTGCCAGAAACGGTGCTATATGAAAAACGATTTGAAGCGGCATTACAAATGGTAGATATTTTTTATAATGAAATTTTATCATTACCGGGTGTAAAGCTTATTCAGACAAAAAATGATATTAACATGTTAAAACAGGACGAGATTGGAGCGATATTAACACTAGAAGGATGCGAAGCAATTGGAAAAGATGCAATGAAATTACGGTTGTTTTATCGTCTAGGAGTACGTTCTTTTGGACTAACATGGAATTATGCCAATTTATTAGCTGATGGTGCGTTAGAGACACGTGGGGCGGGTTTAACGACCTTTGGTAAACATGTTGTACAAGAACTTAATATGTTACATGTGTGGACTGATGTTTCGCATCTGAATGAAAGAAGCTTTTGGGATGTGATAGAAATTGCAAAAAATCCTATTGCCTCCCATTCAAATTGTATGAAACTTTGTCAGCACCCACGTAATTTAAACGATGAACAACTTAGAGTTCTTATAAAGCGAAATGGCATGATCGGTGTTACTTTCGTACCACAGTTTCTAACAAGTGAAAAACAAGCGAATATAGCAGATATAGTAAAACATATCGAATATATTTGTTCATTAGGTGGAGAGAACAATATAGGGTTTGGTTCGGATTTTGATGGGATATTAGAAACAGTTGTAAATGTATCAGCGTATGGAGAATATGAAAATGTAATTAATGAGCTTTGTAAACACTATGCTGCATCTACTGTAGAGCGATTTTTATATGATAATTTTGTTGAACATATAAGCTTTTAAGATTTTTGTTTTAAAAATCCAGAAAAATTAGAATTAATTCATTTGATATTATTGCTTTTTTTAAGACCTAATACTAGAATGAAAAACAAAATAGCTTTATACTAAAGATTCAGGGAAATCAGAAGAGGTATAATTTGCGTCCGTTGTAGTTTATTTGTATAAAAAATGCTAAACTATTACTGTAAAAAAATACACTACAATGAATGCAGCCAAAAGGGGTGTAGGAGATGATTAGTCAACTTTCATGGAAAGTTGGAGGCCAACAAGGTGAAGGAATTGAAAGTACAGGAGAAATCTTCTGTATTGCATTAAACCGATTAGGATATTACCTATACGGTTACCGCCACTTCTCATCACGTATTAAAGGCGGCCATACAAATAATAAAATTCGCGTAAGTACAACAGAAGTACGCGCGATTTCAGATGATTTAGATATTCTAATTGCTTTTGATCAAGAAACAATTGATTTTAACTTCCACGAACTACGTCCAGGTGGAATTGTAGTTGCGGATGCGAAATTTAATCCAACAATACCTGATAATACAGATGTAAATCTATATGTGATACCGTTTACAGATATTGCTTCAGAATTAGGCACATCATTAATGAAAAACATGGTTGCTGTTGGGGCATCAAGTGCGGTATTAGGATTAGATGAAACAGCTTATTTAGATGTTGTTGAAGAAATTTTTGGTCGTAAAGGAGAGCAAGTTGTTCAAAAGAATATGGACGCAATTAAGCGCGGCTCTCAATATATGAAAGAATTGCTAGGTGAGAAAGTAAACATGATGCAGCTTGAAAAAGCTGATGGTAAGAAACGCATGTTTATGATTGGAAACGATGCAATCGCATTTGGTGCGGTAGCTGGTGGTGCTCGCTTTATGTCTGCATATCCAATTACACCTGCATCTGAAATTATGGAATACTTAATTAAAAAATTGCCAAAAGTTGGCGGAACAGTAATCCAAACTGAGGATGAAATCGCAGCTTGTACCATGGCAATCGGTGCAAATTATGCTGGTGTTCGTACATTAACTGCATCTGCTGGTCCGGGTCTATCTTTAATGATGGAAGCGATTGGTTTAGCAGGTATTACAGAAACACCATTAGTAATTGTTGATACACAACGTGGTGGTCCAAGTACAGGATTACCAACGAAACAAGAGCAGTCTGATTTAATGGCGATGATTTACGGTACGCACGGTGAGATTCCAAAAATCGTAATGGCGCCAAGTACAGTTGAAGAAGCTTTCTATGATATTGTAGAAGCATTTAACCTAGCTGAAGAATATCAAGTTCCTGTTATTTTCTTAACAGATTTACAGCTTTCTTTAGGAAAACAAACGGTAGAACCGCTTACGTTAGATAAAGTGGAAATCCGTCGCGGTAAGCTTGATTTAGAAGCGGAATTACCAGAACGTGAAAATAAAGCATACTTCAAGCGTTATGAAGTAACAGAAGATGGCGTTTCACCACGTGTTTTACCTGGTATGAAAAATGGTGTTCACCATGTTACAGGTGTAGAACATGATGAAACTGGTAAACCATCTGAATCAGCAATAAACCGTAAAGATCAAATGGACAAACGTTTCCGTAAAATGGAGAACTTGAAGTTTAACACCCCTGTCTATAAAAATGTTAAGCATGAAGAAGCAGACGTATTGCTTGTTGGATTTAACTCAACTCGTGGTGCGATCGAAGAGGCAATGGAGCGCTTAGAACAAGAGGGTATGAAAGTAAACCATGCTCATGTACGCTTAATTCACCCGTTCCCAACAGCTGAAATCGATCCACTTGTGAAAAATGCAAAGCGTGTTGTAGTGGTAGAAAACAACGCAACAGGTCAGCTTGCTAACATTATGAAAATGAATCTTGGTAACGGTGAGAAAATTTCTAGTCTTTTAAAATATGATGGGAACCCATTCTTGCCGAAAGAGATTTACAACGAATGCAAAAAAGGGGTTGTATTAAATGGCAACATTTAAGGACTTTCGTAACAGCGTAAAACCAAACTGGTGCCCAGGTTGCGGAGACTTCTCGGTGCAAGCTGCAATTCAACGTGCGGCAGCTAACGTTGGTTTAAATCCAGATGAACTTGCTGTTGTCTCCGGTATCGGCTGTTCAGGTCGTATTTCAGGTTATATTAATTCATATGGTGTGCATAGTATTCATGGTCGTGCCCTTCCAATTGCACAAGGTGTGAAAATGGCAAATCGTGATTTAACAGTTATCGCATCAGGTGGTGACGGTGATGGATTTGCGATTGGTATGGGACATACAATCCATTCTATTCGTCGTAACATCGACATTACGTATATCGTAATGGATAACCAAATTTACGGATTAACAAAAGGGCAAACTTCACCGCGTAGTGAAGCTGGATTTAAAACGAAAAGCACACCACAAGGTTCAATTGAACCGTCATTAAATGTTATGGAAATGGCTTTAACAGCTGGTGCGACATTTGTGGCGCAAAGCTTTTCAAGTGATTTAAAAGAATTAACACAAATTATTGAAGCTGGTATTAACCATAAAGGATTTTCATTAATTAACGTATACAGCCCATGTGTTACTTACAATAAAGTAAATACTTACGATTGGTTTAAAGAAAATTTAACAAAACTAAGCACAGTAGAGGGATATGATCCGTCTAATCGCATGATGGCTATGCAAACGTTAATGGAAAATAACGGATTAGTAACAGGTTTAATATATCAAAATACAGCGCAACCTTCATACCAAGAACTTGTAAAAGGCTATAGTGAGAAGCCTTTAGTGCAAGCTGATTTAAATATGGATCAGAAAATGTTTGATGAACTTGTTGCTGAATTTATGTAATGTAAGAAGAGAAGGTTGCCATTTGGCAACCTTTTTTTATGAGAAAAATATTGGATAGTCTTATTTACTTAGAAAATTCAGAATGGTAAAATAATATATAAATCGTTGTATGAAAATGGCGAGTTCATTGCTTATGAAATGTAAGATTAGACAGAGCCTCTTTCTTGTTAAAATTGGCGCAACGCTTCATACTATGGTAATGTTTATAGGGATAAAGCAATATGCTTTTGGATAGGACAAAAAGAAGTATGAAAAGGGAATGTCTATTTGTGTGGGGAAGACTTCATTCTTATGAATGATTAGATTGATTACTCAAGTTTCAAAGGACAAGTTATCTCTCAAGCTATCTAACCATTTTTGAGGTGAGTCAAAGCGCATTAAAATGGACTATAGAGTGTGTATAGTTAAGGGTGAAAGGAGATTACCGATGAACGAGCAACAACGATTAGCAAGTCAACAAGCAAATTCCTCTACGAAAAAAGAAGAGAAAGATTATAGTAAATACTTTGAAAGTGTATACCAACCACCTTCCTTAAAAGACGCGAAAAAACGAGGGAAAGAAGAAGTTAAAATTGAACGGGATTTTGGCTTACCTGAAGAATTTCGCAATTTTGGTACAGGAAGAAAGTTCTATATTCGTACATATGGTTGTCAAATGAATGAGCATGATACGGAAGTAATGGCGGGTATTTTC
The DNA here is from genome assembly GCF_022487605.1 of Bacillus sp. ES1-5. NCBI lineage: Bacteria > Bacillati > Bacillota > Bacilli > Caryophanales > Bacillaceae > Bacillus > Bacillus sp. ES1-5. Next base: position 438,759 of record NZ_JAKVPU010000002.1, read on the forward strand.
ACCGCACTTGGATATGAGCCAACCTTTTCAACTGAAGATGCAGATGTAGTTTTATTAAATACTTGTGCAATTCGTGAAAATGCTGAAAATAAAGTGTTCGGTGAACTAGGTCATTTAAAGTCATTAAAAAGAAGAAATCCGGATCTTTTAATTGGTGTATGTGGTTGTATGTCTCAAGAAGAATCTGTTGTAAATAAAATTATGCAAAAAAATCAGCATGTAGATATGGTGTTTGGAACGCATAATATTCATAGATTGCCGTATATTCTAAAAGATGCAATGTTCTCGAAGGAGACGGTAGTTGAAGTTTGGTCAAAAGAAGGGGATATAATTGAAAACCTTCCGAAAGTACGCCGTGGTGATATTAAAGCTTGGGTAAATATTATGTATGGCTGTGATAAGTTCTGTACATATTGTATCGTGCCGTATACACGTGGAAAAGAGCGAAGCAGACGTCCGGAAGACATTATCCAAGAAATTCGTCATTTAGCTGCGAATGGTTATAAAGAAATTACATTACTTGGCCAGAACGTAAATGCATATGGTAAAGACTTTGAAGATTTTGAATACGGACTTGGCGATTTAATGGACGAACTCCGTAAAGTTGATATTGCCCGTATTCGTTTTACAACGAGCCATCCACGTGATTTCGATGATCACTTAATTGAAGTGCTTGGAAAAGCTGGAAACTTAGTAGAACATATTCACTTACCAGTTCAATCTGGAAGCACAGATATGTTAAAAATTATGGCGCGTAAATATTCACGTGAGCATTATTTAGAACTTGTAAGAAAAATTAAAGAAGCAATTCCAAATGCAGTATTCACAACTGACATTATCGTTGGTTTCCCAAATGAAACAGATGAGCAATTTGAAGAAACGATGTCGTTATATCGTGAAGTCGGATTTGATACTGCCTTTACCTTTATTTATTCTCCGCGCGAAGGTACACCAGCTGCAAAAATGAAAGATAATGTACCGATGGAAGTGAAAAAAGAACGTCTTCAACGCTTAAATACACTAGTAAATACGTTGGCAATTGAAAAGAATAATCGTTACAAAGGTCAAATTGTAGAAGTGTTAGTTGATGGGGAAAGTAAAAATAATCCAGAAGTACTCGCAGGTTATACTCGTACGAATAAACTTGTAAACTTCGTCGCTTCAAAATCTTTAATTGGTCAGCTTGTGAAAGTAAAAGTAACGGAAGCAAAAACTTGGTCTCTTAACGGGGAATTAGTTGAAGAGCCGATTGAGGTGGAATAATAGATGAAAGCATATTCGAAAGATGAAATTGTTGAACAAGCGAAAGAATTAGCAAAAATGATTTCTGAAACAGAAGAAGTTGATTTCTTTAAGAAAGCAGAGGCGCAAATTCATAAAAATGAAAATGTAAAGCGCGCAATTGATGAAATTAAAGCACTGCAAAAACAAGCAGTAAACTTGCAGCATTACGGGAAATGGGAAGCTTTGAAAAAAGTAGAAGCTGACATTGATGCATTGCAAGATAAGTTGGATAGTATCCCAGTTGTGCAAGAATTTAAATCTTCACAAACATATGTAAATGACTTACTACAGCTAGTTGCAAGTACGATTTCTAACAACGTAACAGATGAAATATTAATTTCAACTAATGGCGATGTATTGAAGGGTGAAACGGGTGCGGCGGTAGAAAGTAAAAAAGGAAATTGTGGTTGTTAAAGAGATGTCGAATTGACATCTCTTTTTTTAGTGGGTTAAACGTAAGTTCTTCTCGAAAAAAGAATGACACATTCCGCTATTGTCACGCATATGATTAAGTGAATAGTGATTGAGGAGGGTTACGAATGTCCGAATTTAGAGAGATTATTACAAAAGCAGTGGTTGGAAAAGGACGTAAGTATACAAAGTCAACGCATACATGTGAATCGAATAATGAGCCAACAAGTATTTTAGGGTGCTGGGTAATTAACCACTCGTACGAAGCAAGAAAGAATGGAAAGCATGTGGAAATTGAAGGTTTCTATGATGTGAACACTTGGTATTCATTTGATGGTAATACAAAGACAGAAGTTGTAACAGAACGTGTGAACTACACTGATGAAGTGAGTATTGGGTATCGTGATAAAAACTTTTCTGGTGATGATTTAGAAATTATTGCTCGTGTCATTCAGCCACCAAATTGTTTAGAAGCTCTTGTATCACCAAATGGTAATAAAATTGTTGTAACTGTAGAACGTGAATTTGTAACAGAAGTAGTTGGGGAAACGAAAATTTGTGTAAGTGTAAATCCTGAAGGTTGCGTAGAATCAGACGAGGATTTCCAAGTCGATGATGATGAGTTTGAAGAATTAGATCCGAACTTTATCGTCGATGCAGAAGAAGAGTAATAGAAAGCTAGGGAGAAGTTCTTCCTAGCTTTTTACTTTACATAAGTGATGCTTGAATGAACATGATTCCTTATGAAATGTGCTATAATGAGGAAAGACTCCTGAAATAGGAGATATGGATGTCCGTGAAGTGTGACATATATGAAAATTGATTACTATGTAAGAATTATGGAGGAAAAGTATGACGCAATATACCCCTATGATACAGCAATATTTAAAGGTTAAGGCAGACTATCAAGATGCCTTTTTATTTTTCCGATTAGGTGATTTTTATGAAATGTTCTTTGAAGATGCGGTTAAAGCAGCTCATGAACTTGAAATTACATTAACGAGCCGAGATGGTGGTAGTAGTGATCGTATACCGATGTGCGGTGTACCGCATCATGCAGCTAAAAATTATATTGAACAACTTGTTGAAAAAGGATATAAAGTAGCTGTTTGTGAGCAAGTGGAAGATCCAAAAACAGCTAAAGGTGTAGTGCGCCGTGAAGTCGTACAACTAATTACGCCAGGAACGATGATGGAAGGGCGTACTATTGATGAGAAAGAAAATAACTTCTTAGCAGCATTAACACATTTTGAAGATGGATCGTATGCTTTAGCTTGTAATGATTTAACGACTGGACAAAATACAGTAACGTTGTTAACAGGTTCAGTAGAAGATATTTTATTAGAAGTGTATGCAACTGGTTCAAAAGAAATTGTTGTAGATTCTACATTTTCAAAAGATGAATTAAATAAATTGACTGCAACATTAAAAATGACGATTTCGTATGAAGATGCAACAACGATTCCGGAAGGGTTAGAACATCTTGTAAAAAACGTGTCGCAAGCAAAGTTAATTAAAGCAGTTGGACGCTTATTTAACTATGTGATAAGAACGCAAAAACGTTCGTTAGACCATTTGCAACCAGTGGAAATTTATTATACGAACCAGTTTATGAAAATTGATGTGCATTCAAAGCGAAATTTAGAGCTGACAGAAACACTTCGAACGAAAGAAAAAACAGGATCATTATTATGGCTATTAGATAAAACGAAAACAGCTATGGGTGGTCGTATGTTAAAACAGTGGATGGAACGTCCGCTAATCCAAAAAGAAAAGGTAGAAGAGCGTTTAGAAATGGTTGAAACATTTGTAAATGATTACTTCTTACGTGAAGATTTAAAAGAAAAATTAAAAGAAGTATATGATTTAGAACGTTTAGCAGGGAAAGTTGCATTTGGTAATGTGAATGCACGGGACTTATTACAGTTAAGACGATCTTTACTTCAAGTACCAGCTATTTTAGAAGCGATTAGTCTGTTAGATAATGCTTATGCAGCAAGGTTAATTCAAGGTGCGGATCCATGTGAGAGCTTAACTGAATTGTTAGGAAGAAGTATTCAAGAAAACCCACCGCTTTCTATTAAAGATGGAGATATTATTAAAGACGGCTATAATGACAAGCTTGATCAATATCGTTACGTTAGTAAAAACGGGAAAACGTGGATCGCTGAGCTTGAAAAAAGAGAGCGTGATATTACAGGAGTTAAATCATTAAAAATCGGGTACAACCGTATTTTCGGCTACTACATTGAAGTGACGAAGGCGAATCTTACAGCACTTCCAGAAGGCCGCTATGAGCGTAAACAAACGCTTGCTAATGCGGAACGTTTCATTACAGATGAATTAAAAGAAAAAGAAACATTAATCTTAGAAGCAGAAGAGAAAATTGTACAATTAGAATACGATTTATTTACAGCGCTTCGCGAAGAAGTCAAAGTATTTATTCCGAAATTACAACATTTAGCGAAAGTAATTAGTGAATTAGACGTACTGCAAAGTTTCGCGACAGTTAGTGAAGAAGAACAGTTTGTAAAACCTGTTTTAACAACTAAGCGCGAAATCTTTATTAAAGATGGTCGTCATCCTGTCGTTGAAAAAGTATTGAACGGGAAATTGTATGTACCGAATGATTGTATTATGCCGGAGAAGATGGATGTCTTTTTAATTACAGGACCGAACATGTCTGGTAAAAGTACGTATATGAGACAATTAGCCCTTGTAACTGTTATGTCACAGATTGGTTGTTTCGTACCAGCAACAGAAGCGGTATTACCTGTATTCGATCAAATCTTTACGAGAATTGGTGCAGCGGATGATTTAATTTCGGGTCAAAGTACATTTATGGTCGAAATGTTAGAAGCGAAAAATGCAATTGCAAATGCATCAGAAAGAAGTTTAATTTTATTCGATGAAATTGGACGCGGTACATCTACGTATGATGGTATGGCACTTGCACAAGCAATCATTGAACATATTCATGACCAAATTGGTGCGAAAACGTTATTCTCTACGCATTATCATGAATTGACGGTGCTAGAAGAAAGTTTAGGACAATTGAAGAATGTACACGTTTCAGCTATTGAAGAGAACGGAAAAGTAGTATTCCTTCATAAAATTCAAGATGGAGCAGCTGATAAAAGTTACGGAATTCACGTTGCGCAACTTGCGGAGCTTCCAGATAGCTTAATCGCTCGTGCGAAAGAAGTGTTAGCGCAACTAGAAGGACAAGAAGAAATTATTATTCCAAAGCGTACAGAAGTGAAAGTACAAGAAGTGGCTCCAGAACCAGCTGTTGTAAAAGAAGAACCAGCAGAAATACAAGAGACGAAAGTAGAGACTGAGGAAGAATCGCAATTATCATTCTTTGGTGGAGAACAGTCTTCGAAAAAACAAGACAAGTCAGTTCTAGATGCAAAAGAAACGGCAGTACTTGCGCAAATTAAAAAAATTGATTTACTTGATATGACACCTTTAGAGGCGATGAACGAATTGTATCGCTTGCAGAAAAAGTTAAAGAAAGGATGAGTAAGTAGATGGGGAAAATTCGCAAACTCGATGATCAACTCTCTAACTTAATTGCGGCAGGGGAAGTAGTAGAGCGCCCTGCTTCAGTCGTAAAAGAACTTGTGGAAAATTCTATCGATGCGAATAGTACATCTATTGAAATCCACTTAGAAGAAGCTGGTTTATCAAAAATTCGCATCATTGATAATGGGGATGGCATTGCAGAAGAAGATTGTATCGTCGCTTTTGAACGACATGCGACGAGCAAAATTAAAGATGAAAACGATCTGTTTCGCATTAGAACACTCGGTTTCCGCGGTGAGGCATTGCCGAGTATTGCTTCAGTTAGTGAATTAGAATTAATCACTAGCACAGGTGATGCACCTGGTACACACCTTATGATTAAAGGTGGAGACATTATAAAGCAGGAGAAAACAGCGAGTCGAAAAGGAACAGATATTACAGTACAAAACTTATTCTTTAATACACCAGCGCGTCTTAAATATATGAAAACCATTCATACAGAGCTTGGGAATATTACAGATATCGTGTATCGTATCGCAATGTCACACCCAGAAGTATCGTTAAAGCTGTTTCATAATGAAAAGAAATTGCTTCACACATCAGGAAATGGTGATGTAAGACAAGTACTTGCATCAATTTACAGTATTCAAGTTGCGAAGAAGCTTATTCCAATTGAAGCTGAATCTTTAGATTTCACAATTAAAGGTTATGTAACATTACCAGAAGTAACGAGAGCATCTCGAAATTATATGTCAACAATCGTAAATGGTCGCTATGTTCGAAATTTCGTATTAATGAAAGCCATTCAGCAAGGATACCATACATTATTGCCAGTCGGACGATATCCAATCGGCTTCCTATCGATTGAAATGGATCCAATGCTTGTTGACGTTAACGTACATCCAGCGAAATTAGAAGTTCGTTTTAGTAAAGAACAAGAATTGCTAAAGCTTATCGAAGAAACATTGCAATCGGCATTCAAAAAAATACAGCTCATTCCAGATGCAGGTGTAACAACGAAGAAAAAAGAAAAAGATGAAAGTGTGCAAGAACAGTTCAAGTTTGAGCATGCGAAGCCGAAAGAGCCATCTATGCCGGACATTATTTTACCGACTGGCATGGATGAAAAACGAGAAGAACCACTGGCAGTGAAACAGCCAGCACAACTGTGGCAACCGCCGAAACAAGAATGGCAGCCACCACAGTCGCTCGTAAGAGAAGAACAAAGTTGGCAGCCATCTACTAAACCGATAATGGAAGAAACAATTCGAGAAGAGCAATCGTGGAACAGTAACGATGAAGACTTTGAATTAGAGGAATTGGAAGAAGAAGTTCAGGAAATAGAAGAGATTGAAATGAACGGTAATGACTTACCACCGCTTTATCCAATTGGACAAATGCATGGAACATATATTTTCGCTCAAAATGATAAAGGCTTATATATGATTGACCAACATGCCGCGCAGGAACGTATTAATTATGAATACTTCCGTGATAAAGTAGGAAGAGTAGCGCAAGAAGTACAAGAACTACTTGTACCGTACCGTATTGACCTATCTCTTACTGAATTTTTACGTGTCGAAGAGCAACTAGAAGAACTGAAAAAAGTTGGACTGTTCTTGGAGCAATTCGGTCATCAATCCTTTATCGTCCGCTCACATCCAACATGGTTTCCAAAAGGACAAGAAACAGAAATTATCGACGAAATGATGGAACAAGTTGTCAAACTAAAAAAAGTTGATATTAAAAAATTACGTGAAGAAGCAGCCATCATGATGAGCTGTAAAGCATCTATTAAAGCAAATCAATATTTAACGAACGATCAAATATTTGCTTTACTGGAAGAACTACGTACAACAACAAACCCGTATACATGCCCGCACGGAAGACCAATTCTTGTGCATCATTCTACTTATGAGTTGGAGAAGATGTTTAAGAGGGTTATGTAGGGATACTGTTCATAGAGAAAAATGATTTCTGGTTATTTTAGTAAAATATAGAATTATATGAAAAAGGAGCGATAGTAACAAGTCGCTCCTTTTTCATATAATTCTTTTGCAACTATAAACTAGAGATAACCTCAACCTATTTGTAATGTATATGTGCTTTCTCATTTTTTTTGTAAGGAAAGAGGTTTTTAATTTACAGATTTATCAGAATTATGTAAAGTGTAGATAAAACCATAAAATGGGGTGTTCTTTATGTGTACGAGTTTGACATTACAGACAAAAAACGGTCAGCATCTTTTGGCAAGAACGATGGATTTTACATTAGATATGAATCAAGAAGTAATAATCATTCCACGGCATTACCAATGGAATAATATAACTGGTGAAATCATTAATACGAAACATGCTACGGTCGGAATGGGAATTAATCATCAAGGAAGGATCATTATGGCGGACGGAGTAAATGAAGCAGGTATGACATGTGCAACACTCTATTTTCCAGGATTCGCAACTTATAGTCAAAGCATAGATGACAACAAAACGAATTTGGCTCCATTTGATTTTGTGACTTGGAGTCTCACACAATTCAATTCTGTCAAAGAGTTAAAGAAATCTGTAGATAGCATTACCTTTTTGGATATACCATTACCGGATTTAGGACTTACACCACCACTACATTGGATTTTAGCGGATAAATGGGGAGATTGCATTGTACTGGAGCCGACAAATGAAGGATTAAAAATGCATGACAACCCACTAGGAGTGATGACGAATAGTCCGGAGTTTAGTTGGCATTTACAAAATTTAAGACAATATATTGGCCTTAAATCGCAGCCATTCGCGCCAACAGAGTGGAGTAATGTACCATTAAGTGCTTTTGGTCAGGGTTCAGGCTCAATGGGACTTCCAGGAGATTTCACCCCGCCATCAAGGTTTGTGCGGGCAGCATATGGCAAACAAAACATTCAAGGTATAGATAGTGAAGAAGAGGGAGTATCGGCTCTATTTCATATCTTATCAAATTGCGAAGTTCCTAAAGGCGGAGTAATAACAGAAGAAGGTGCATTAGATAATACCATTTATACAAGCGTAATGTGTATGGAGTCCGGAACATATTATTATCATACCTACGATTGTAGACAAATTATAGCCATTCATTTATTTCATGAAAATTTAGATACAGATGAGATTAAAGCCTATCCATTCCAACGGAAACAAAAAATATTTTATGAAAACTAAGTAGCTTTGAAACAACGCTTGGTAAATTTTAAAATATATATAATAGAGCAATAATGGCCTATATAATTCTTGGGTGCTTCTTTAACTTTGTAATCCATCATAAATCTACTCCTTTCTCCAATGACTCCAACCAGTAAAATTCTGCTGGTAGGAGCATTGGCTAAGAAACTTACTTTTTTATTAAACTAGCTTTTATTTCTTCTAGAAGGTCCATTAAAGTGCTATTAGGTAAAATAAGCATGGACGTACTCCATTTATAAATAGTAAAGAACAAAAAAGGTGTGGAAAATATCCATACCTTTTTTGTTCTTCTATTATCTATGTATAAAAAAGCGCCGTATATCAGCACTTTTTAAAAATACGTGGATTGTATAAGAAAGATTTATATATTACCTATAACTATGCAAGGTCTAATATAGATTCTTATTTGATTAATTGTTATAAAAGTGTATAAGGTTATTTGTTTTTATTATTATTAATTTTTTCCGTATATAACACCTGTTCTTTATAGTGTTTTTTAATTGGGAAAGTATGTGTACCAGAGCCGTTTTTGTATGTTTTATTGATGGGGTTTTTTAGAGGGATTGTTGTAGTTTCAGTAAATTCATATGGGTAGTTTATTTTAGATTTATCTTCAAACATGAAAATGCCTCCTTTTAGGATTTCCTGAATTCTTTACTATAACATGATATGCATATAGATTTTTTTTGGACTAGTTATTTATAGAGGTTAATGGAATTAAATTACGTAACTACTGAAATATTTTAAAGGAAAACAATGTGAGAAATATATGATAATGCTTCTTTTATTTATTAGGGAAAGAAATATTGCATATATATTCGTTATAAATTGTTTTTATAATATGGTTTATATAGACTTTTCCTGATAATATAATGCGGGAGATTATAGTCTTATTAGGTTATTAGGAACATTTAATGCTGTTTCACAACTGAAAGGAAAATGAAAAAAAACTGAAACTTTTCTCATAAAAATTCAATCTAACTTGAAAAATGAAAGGAAAATGAAATTTTCCAAAAGATATTCTTTGTTAAGATAAAAAGCATACATACAAAAAGTATTGACATATCTGAAAAATGTATTTTCAAGATATAGTGGGGGAAAAGATGAGAGTAGAAAAACAATTAATAAAAAAGATGTATTATGAAACATTCCTAATGGAGAATGAAACAAAATCACCTCTTGACGTACTTGGAGAAGCTTATGTAAACGAAGAAAGAAATGAGATTTCTGATGGATCTTACATTCGCTTTGCACAAGGTGAATTTTATTATCGCCATCAAGATTTTGAAGCAGCTATTTTTAAATGGGAGAAAGTTAGTAATGAATTAGCACCATGGGCACAAAAAAATATTGCCGATGCTTATTTCGAGCTTAATCAATTACCAGTTGCTGAAAATGTTTATACTTCCATTACTACTGATAATATAATATTGATGACGGAGATTAGATTACAATTACTTTCTCTTTACATAGAGCAAAATAATTTTGACTCTGCTTTCGCTGTTATTAAAGAAGCAGTTTCTTTAAATCCAGATTATCCAAATGTCACAAAAATTGCCCGTTCCTTTTATGAGGAGCAGCAAGATTTTGATAGTGCAGTAGAGCTTGCTGTGAATGAGCTAATTCGAACAGAATCTTATCCGTGGTTTGAGGTTTTAAAAGGATATATCGATAAAAGATTTACTAAACATATTTCACCAGATTATTTTTATGAAGTATTAGTTACGTTAAATAATGTAGATCAAGTACAATTTACGCAAATGGTTTCATCACTTTGGAATAGTTATAAAAACGAACAAAATTACTTATTATGGCTTAACACAATAAATGAATTTTTCTTACATATTGAAATACATTCGTCCGATATATGGGACAAAATTTCTTCTCTTTACGAAGGAACGTACTTTGAATTAATTCAAGGTCAATATATCCTTAAACAATTGCACGATATCATTCCAAACTTGTTAACAAATTGGTTAAAGGTAGTCAATCCATCTTATGCTGTATTTCCATCAGCAGCTGTATTGGCATGGGATGAGATTTTCCCTTCTAAAATAGATTCAGCAAATATAAAACATGCGGAAAACCTGTTGTTATATTCTATTAATCATGTGGATGGCTTAGAGTATAGTTTGCATCTTTTTGAATCTATTACAGAGTGGGCACAAAAACATAATATAGAAATGGGTCACCGATTTAGATGGTTAGTTGGCGAGCTCGCAGATTTAAGCACAAATCGCATTTTAGTAACGGGAACTTCAGGAAACGGAAAAACTACATTTATTAACTCTATATTAGGAGAAAATATATTAGAAAAATCAATTTCAAATGTAGTAGTTTTAAAAAATGATGCGCACACAGAAATTAACGCCATAACAGACTCTACAATTACAACAACTGAAGATGTCTCCGATTACCATCATATGATGTCGCAGCACCATCAAACATATAGAGACAGAGCATGTGTTGAATTTAAATTACCATGCAGATTTTTAAGTGAAAATAAACTTACATTTGTAGTTACACCTGGATTTAATAGGAATAACGATACTAGAGATGAGGTATTCGAATATTTAAATTCTGTAGACGAATTGCTATTCGTATTGAATGCGGATTCACCTTTTACTGACAAAGAACGTGATATTCTATTAAGCATTCAAGAACATACACCAAATTTACAACTGCATTTCTTATTAAATAAAATCGATAACATTTACAGTGATGCAGAAGTGAAAAGAGTATTACATGATACGCAAGCGAGAATAAACACATATTTCCCGCATGCGAGAATTTTCCCTTACTCTTCGTTATATACAAGTAGTCAACAATTAAATGATTTAACGGAGTTTATTCATTTTAACTTTAATCATAAAAATATCGATGCAGCACGTACGGAGAAGCTATTGTTTTTCATTCGAAAAACAATTACATATCTATTGGATAAACGCGTTGAGAAAGAAAACAATTTAGTGGATTCTATTCATTGGAATGAAGATATGCTAGTGAAACTAAATGGTAGCATTAATAATCTTACTACTTTTGAGAAGGAAAAAATTCATTTCATTACAAAATCATATCGCACAATGAAAACGGAAATTACGAATGATCTTACTGAAAATATTCCGAAGATATTACAGAGTTGTTCGGATTTAATTAGTGAAGAAAGCGATTTCGGGCACATTGATACGGAACTAAATAAAGCGATGAATGAAAGAGTACATAAATATTTAGAACAAACTGTATTACCTAATTTTGCTCTTTCTATGCAAAATTGGATTGCGATTTCTAATAATGAGCTACTTCAAAGTCAATCGTACCTAGAAGAACTTAGTGAAGGACTTAATTCTTTATTTGGAGAAAATCGAATACAGTTAGAATGTGATTTTAAAGTGCTTGATGACTGGCGCAGAGATACTGACAGAATGACGACTAGAATACAAATGGATGAAGTAAATATTTTACGTCGCTTTACGCCAGCACAATTTTTACTGAAAAGTGCCGGTAAATTATTTGGAGTTCTTCCTAAAAACAAAGGTATGCTATATAATAAATACAAACAGTATGTAGAAAATGAAGATTATACCGAAGTAACGGCTTCTATTATGAAGAAATTTTTCTTGCAATTTGAGCTATTTGAAAACACGCAAGAGCGGGATATTAACATATTCTTTAGGAATCCATTTAACTCCTTGAAACAAGCTGTAGAAAACACTCATTTAGAAATACAAGAAAAACAAGAGATGTTACATAAGATGAAATCACAACCTGAAGTTTACCATGATTCTATCATGCTCTTTGAATTGAGATTACGTCAATGTGAAGTGATTTTAAATATAGGTGATGATCATACCTATACAGATGTAACTTTAGAAACAAACGTAGAATAAAAGTAAAATATACAAGGTTTTTATATGCCATTGCATCATGTGTTATAAGAGAGTAAAAGGGAGCAACTGTAATAAGTTGCTCCCTTTTCATATTTAGATTATTTTTCAGTCTCTTTAATTTTAGTTTGTACTTCGCCAGTTTTAATTTTATTACTTTCTGAGAAACGTAATAAATCGCCTTCAATAATTTTGTCAGACATTCGTAATTCATTTTGTGCACGGTTAATGAGTGCTTGCGCTTCTTTTTTTGGTAAATCTACAATTTCACCTGTTATGCGGTCATAGAAAGTGTTGTTTGTGTATACATACTTGTCTGTAATAAAGCTACCATCACGTAAAACAACAAAACCGGTATATTCATCTGAAAACATATCATGGCCAAAACGAATATCGTTCGTAATATCAATTCCTAATAAATTTAGAATCGTAGGTTTCATATCGATTTGTCCCGTAGGCTTTGAAATTGTTTGACCTTCTGTTTGGCCAGGCATATGAATATATAAAGGTGTGCGTTGTAAATTTAAAGTATCAAATTCTGTTATTTGATCTTTTTCTAAAAACTGTGCCATTGCGCGATTGTGTTTTTCAGAAATGCCATAATGATCACCATACAATACAATAATAGAATCATCATACATTCCTTCGGCTTTTAAGCGCTCAATAAATTTTTTAATTGATTCATCTAAGTAACGTGCTGTTACGATATACCGATCAAATACGCCATTACCAGAGTTGTATGGTTCAATGAATTTTGTATCTTCATCATACGTAAATGGATAATGGTTCGTTAAAGTAAGAAAACGAGCGTAAAATGGTTGATCAACAGTTTTTAATATATCTACTGATTGATCAAAGTATTCGATATCTTTTAATCCCCAATTTAAATTTGTTTCGGGTGTAATTTTGTAATCAAGTTCATTATAGTAACGATCATAACCGAGAGCAGAGTACATAATGTTACGATTCCAAAATGTTGCGTTATTCGCATGGAATACAGAAGTGAAATAACCTTGCTGACGTAAAATTTCTGGAGTCGCAGTATAATCATTGTTACCGTGCGTGAAAAATACAGCTCCTCGATTTAATGGATACAACGACGTATCGATTAGAAATTCAGAATCGGATGTTTTTCCTTGCCCAGTTTGATGGAAAAAGTTATCAAAGTAATAGCTTTCATTTATGAATTCATTCAAGAATGGTGTAACTTCTTGGCCATTGACTGATGCGCCTATTAAGAAGGTTTGCAGGGATTCAAGAGTAACGACAATTACGTTTTTTCCTTTCGCTGCACCAAACATGTTAGGGTTTGGCTCACTTTGGTTGGCCTTTACGTAATTTTCAGTTTCTTGTAATTTACTACTATCAGCAAGTGCCTTTTGTGATCCTGCTTTTACTTGCAGTGTTAAATCATATACTTGATGAGTATATAGTCCTAAATTTTTAACAAGCATGACTCGGTCGAATGATCGCGTTAATAGTTCAGGTCGTTCTTTTTCTGCAAGGTGTAGATTCGCAAAAAATACACCAAACGTTAAGAGAAAATATACGAGGCGTGCCGGATGAGTTACACGTCCTGTTTGGAAGACTAGTGCCTTCTTCTTTAACAAAATAAAGAAGAAAATAATGTCTACGAATGCGAGAATAATTTTGTAGTTCAATATTTCTATAATACTGCCGCCTAATTGGCCAAAGTTTGATGTTTGTCCAAGTACTGGTAACGTAACGAAATCACTATAAAAATCATAGAACATTACATTCCCAACAAGTACGATTGTTAATAAGAGATTAATACATAACGCTATATAATTTCGCTTTTCACCGGTTGCAAATAATGCTAATCCGACAAAAGCCAATGATGCAGCAAGAGGGCTAATAAACAAAATAAGCTCTTGTGTAGAAGACTCAATTTTTAAATCAAAACTGAATCTTGTAATGAGATATGTTTTTAACCATACTGCTAACGCAATTATTAAAACAAAGCTTATATTTTGCATTTGTAAATTGATTTTATTTTTCATTTTTACACCTTCTTTATACAATTTATTTAACTCGTGTTATATATTATGTTTTCATAACTATTAGAGTGTAATGAACCATTTAATGGTTTCTAAAGGTAATAATATGAAGTATTCATATACGTACAATGAGGAATTTTAAAGTATAAATCTATTTTTTAGAAACAGAGCAGAAAAAGTCATAGTTGTAGTAAAAAATACTTATAGACATCCTAACATATTAAACACTATGATGATGTTACAAAATATCGAACAAATGAAAGTGGAAATAAATAGAGGCTTTTAAAACTGTTGACATTCAATTTGTTAGAATTGAATGTCGATAGTTTTACCATACATAGTTATGTTACATATGTATCTCGTAAAATCCCGATTCTTGGCGGGATAATCATTAGCGGGGGAAGGACAAAGTACATAAATAAAGCGTTATGGAAGTTAAAATATTTGATTGCTATCTTAATGAAAGAAATTAAATATGAGATAAATATTTTCCAACATATAACCCACTTGCAGCAGCTTGAGATAATGAATGAGTGACGCCTGAACAATCTCCAACTAAAAATAGTCCATGCACACTTGTTTCAAAATGGTTATTGATTTTTATCGTAGGAGCATAGAACTTTCCGTCAATTCCATATAATAAAGTATCTTTATCGATCGGTTCTTGGATGAATTGTTCTAAGCGTAATAAAAACTCATTAAGCCCTTCAATATATAATGGAGGGATTTCTGTATGCAAATCTCCATAATCTCCTTGTAGTGTAGGCTGTATACGGTTATGTTTCATGCCGTTCTTTGTTGTAGGCTGTTTATTTAGTAAGTCCTCTAAGCGCTGTATAACAATCCGATCTCGTCCTTGGTTAATGTTTTTTATAATTGAACTTGCGTATATATTTGCTTCTTTGAGAGTTGAAAAATAGCGCGGGATAAATAAAGTGAAATTTAAGTTAGGTGTGCCAGTTCCTTTCTCTCGAAAATTTTGACCATCAGGCATAACTAAACCTTCTTCGTACTTTCTAATGATGTGTCCTTTTGGATTCATACAGTATGTAGTTGCGGTGAAGTGTTCATGCTCATAAGAAAGTTTTGTCTCAAATGTGTCTTTTAATATAGAACGTAATTGGTGTTCTTTCATCTCTACTCTAATCCCTAAATCTACACGGGTTTGCTCCTGAGAAATTTTAAGGGAAGTGCACATTTTTTTTAACCAATCCGCTCCGGAACGCCCAGTTGCAAATACTAGTTGCTTAGATTGAACTATTCCTTCATTTGTCTCTATTGTAAAATAATCTTTCTGTTTCATAATATGTTGTACATCTATATGAAATTGGATATTTATTTTCGTAAGTAAAAATTCATAGAGCTGCTGAAAAATTTTACTTGAAAGGGTAGTGCCAAGATGCCTTACTTCTGTTGTTAGCATTTGTAAACCACACGCTTCAGCTCTCGTATTGAGAGTTGGATTTTCTGTAGAGTATTTTGAAACAGAACTTCCTCCGAACTGACATAGAATTTCATCTACTTCAGCCATGAGTTGAATAAAGCTTTCTTTACCGACTTTTTGCTCAAGTTCTCCGCCAAATCCGTTTGTATAATTAAATTTCCCTTCAGATTTTCCTAAACCACCAAACCCGAAATATTTATCACATGTAGTACAAGTACACACTTTTCCTTCGTCTAAAGGACAATGGCGATCTTCTAGCGCTTTACCTTTATCAAGAATTAAAACCTTTTTGTTACTTTTAGCTAGTGAATAAGCCATAAAAATGCTACTTACTCCAGCGCCGATAATTGTAACATCATACATATTCTTTCACCTGCTAACGAATAGTTTGTTTTTATTTTTCTAGTGTATAACAATTTTATGAAGTTAAGAAATAGCTTTTATTAATAAAGAGGGAGTTTTTGAACTTGATGTTATTTTAATTTCTCCGAGTGGTGGGGTAAATACAAATGTTTTTATTTGAAAGAAGAAATAGTTATAAATGATCACTATGTCATATGATTAATAAAATCTAACATATAAAAAAACAGACCTTTCAAGTGAAGAGGTCTGTTAATGATTTCAACTCTTATTTAGCAAACACGTGGTTACCAATTACTGCTACTGTTTGACGTGTCGTAATCCATTTGTCTGTTGCTGTTTTTGGATTATAGAAATAAAGCCAATCAGAATGTATGCCATTTGTGGAGATAGCTTCTTCTACTGCCATTTTTGCTTCTGGGCTTGCAGGCTGATTAATTCTTCCATCTGTAACAGGAGTAAAGGCATATCCGTATTTAATAGGTTCATAAATAACGCCTGTTATTGTATTTGGAAAACCTTTTGTGTTTACACGATTTAGTATAACTTTTGCTACAGCTACTTTACCTTTATAGGATTCGCCACCTGCTTCAGCGGTAACTAAGCGTGCCATTAAGTCTTTTTCTTTTTCTAAAATGCTTGAGTTAATTTTTAAATGTTGTCCTGAATAAAGCTTGTTTCCGGCTGTATTGTTAATTTGCTTTATAGATTGAACGGTAACATTGTAACGCTTTGCTATCGTTTCTAATGAATCTCCCGGTTGTACTTGATAAATAATTTGTCTAGAAATGTTCGCAGGTTTTGGTTTGGCACTTTGACGAACGGTGATTTCATTTGAGTTCGTGGACCCTGGAATATTTAACTGTTCACCAATAAAGGTTTGATCGTTTCCTTTATTATTAGCTTGTTTAATGGATTGTATTGAAACCCCGTATTGTTTACTAATGCCCCAAAGTGTATCATTCTTTTTTACTGTATGAATGGTAGATGCTTCAGCTGTACTTTGATGACATACGAATGTAATTGCGGCTGCAAATATAGGGGTTATATGTTTTATTTTTAATAATTTCATTGTAAATCCTCCTAAGAAAAAATTAAGGTGAAACTGTTAAGTAATGTTTATATACGTTATATATTAATGTAAGTATATTAGCACATATAAAATAAATAATCATCAAAAGTTTCTTATTCATGTAGTGTAGAGTCCGAATATGAAATATTGCATATGAAAATACATTGAAGTTCATATTTCTGATTACTATAATCTATTTAGTAGAAAGGGAATACGTAATAGAAATAAAATTATTATAGACTAATATAATGATTAATAATTATTAATAGGAGGATTGATGTAATGAAAATATTTCAAAAAATGTGTGCGTCAACTGTAATCATTACAACACTTTTAGGAATAGGAGGCACTGTCAATAGTGTACATGCTGATTCTATAGAACAGCAGAGTAAATTAGGAATAGAACAAGAAACAGATAAGCAAATCATTGTGAAATTTAAAGCGGATTTGAAATTTCCATATGAAGATGGTATTGAAAAACAAATACAATCTCAAACGAACGATAAAGTAATAAAAGATCTTTTGACAGAATATCCAGATGTAACATTTACTCGTTTATTCACATCTGTAAGCCCGGAACAAATACAAAACCTTGAAGTGAAAGCACCCAATAATGTATCTACAAGTTTATTAAACTACTATATTCTTCAAACTCAAAATAGTGGGCATGAAGAACTAGTAGATAAGTTAAAGAGATCTTCTTTAATAGAAGATGTGTATATGAAGAAACAAGAAAAAATAACACCACCGGAGGTACAACCATTAAGTGTATCTTTTAATCCGAATAACAATCCTAGATATGAAAAACAAGGTTATCTTGAAGCAGCACCATACGGTATTAATGCGCCTTTCGCCTGGGGAGTTCAAGGCGGTAAGGGAAGCGATGTCACCTTTGTTGATATGGAATATGGATGGTTATTAAATCATGAGGATTTAGTACACCAAAATATTGAATTAATGTCTGGAATAAATATAGATCAACATGTCGGTCATGGGACGTCTGTATTAGGAATTGTATCCTCTGAGGACAATAAAGTTGGGAATATTGGGATTGCGCCAAAAGCAAAAGCAAAGGTGATTTCTCAAATAAGAGATAACGGACAGTATAATACAGCTGATGCAATATTAAGTGCTGTGAATCAGTTAGAAGCTGGGGATGTTTTATTATTAGAGGCACAGGCTTCCTTTGATGGATACGGTGATAAATATTTACCTGTTGAGGTACAACCAGATATCTTTGATGCAATTCGTGCTGGTACAGATAAAGGTGTTGTCATTATAGAAGCTGGAGCAAATGGTTGGAATGATTTAGATCAATTTAAAGATAGAAATGGTAAACAAATTTTAAATCGTAATAGTAAAGATTTTAAAGATTCAGGTGCAATTATGGTAGGAGCGGGCTCCTCATCTTTCCCTCATGAGCGTATGTGGTTTTCGAATTATGGAAGCCGTATTGATGTGTATGGCTGGGGAGAAAACGTAGATACAACTACAGCTGAGCAAAGTAGAAGTGCTGTAAATCTTTATACTACAAGCTTTAGTGGAACATCTAGTGCTTCGCCAATTATTGCTGGGGCAGCGACTTTAGTACAAAGCATTGCTAAAAAAAATTTAGGACAACCGTATAGACCAAGTGAATTAAGAACGATATTAAGTAACCATAACACTGGAACGAAATCTAAAAATCCATATGCAGATAAAATTGGTGTTTTACCAGATTTGAAGTCTATACTAGTAAACTTAGGGTATGAACAAAGAGAACCGAACGGTGGGAATGAGTTACAAGTAACAGAAAATGAACCAAATAATGAACCTAGACAGGCAAATAAAGTTAACTTTCATACACCAATGAAAGGAACACTACATAATCGTGATAAGGTAGATGTATTTACTTTCCAAATTGACTCGCCAGAAAATATTAATATTTCTCTACTAAATGAACAAAACATTGGAATGACATGGGTACTTCATCATGAATCAGATTTAAACAACTATGTAGCATATGGTGAAAATGAAGGGAATGTAGTTAAAGGAACTTATAATGCAAAGCCAGGTAAATATTATTTATATGTTTATAAGTATGAGAATAAAGATGGTTCATATATATTGAATATAAAATAAACGAAAGGAACTTCAGATGAAGTTCCTTTAAATTTTTCTAATTCATATGTGAATGATTTTTTAACTTTACTTTTATGCAATATTTCATATTGATGAAATATTATTTATTTTTTACTCAACAGATTATATTATATTCAATAAGTTTGATATAAAACGGAAAAAGGAGGAATAATAATGAGCAATAAGAAGTTTATTTTGAAATTATTCATATGTAGTATGATATTTATCACATCTGTATTTGCTTTACATGATAAGCAAGTCGTTGCAGCTAGCTCTGTTATTGAACTTGAAAATTGGTCAAAATGGATGCAGCCTATACCTGATAATGTCCCGTTAGCACGAATTTCAATTCCAGGAACACATGATAGTGGCACGTTCAAATTACAAAATCCAATAAAGCAAGTATGGGGAATGACGCAAGAGTATGATTTTCGTTATCAAATGGATCATGGAGCTCGCATTTTTGATATAAGAGGCCGTTTAACAGATGATAATACGATAGTTCTTCATCATGGGCCATTATATCTTTATGTAACACTGCATGAATTCATAAACGAAGCGAAACAATTTTTAAAAGATAACCCAAGTGAAACAATTATTATGTCTTTAAAAAAAGAGTATGAGGATATGAAAGGGGCAGAAGGTTCATTTAGTAATACGTTTGAAAAAAAATATTTTGTTGATCCTATCTTTTTAAAAACAGAAGGAAATATAAAACTTGGAGATGCTCGAGGGAAAATTGTACTACTAAAAAGATATAGTGGTAGTAATGAATCTGGAGGATATAATAATTTTTATTGGCCAGATAATGAGACGTTTACGACAACTGTAAATCAAAATGTAAATGTAACCGTACAAGATAAATATAAAGTGAGTTATGATGAGAAAGTAAAGTCTATTAAAGATACGATCAATGAAACGATGAACAATAGTGAGGATTTAAATCATCTATATGTTAATTTTACAAGCTTGTCTTCTGGTGGTACAGCGTGGAATAGTCCATATTATTATGCCTCTTATATAAATCCCGAAATTGCGGCATATATTAAACAAGAGGATCCAAAAAGAGTTGGTTGGGTGATCCAAGATTATGTTAGTGATAAGTGGTCACCGATTCTCTATCAAGAAGTTATAAGAACTAATAAGTCACTTTAAGTTTAACCATAACTTTATAGAAACAATGTAACGCTATAAAAGTCTTGTGGAATCCCCATAAGACTTTTTAGTATTTGATATTATAAGAATCAAAGTTCTTTGAATAGATTTATATAGTTAATTTAATAATTTAATAATTTAATGTAGTTATAAGATCGGTACGAAAAAAATGTCGATAAATGTCGATTATTATTGTAATATAAAACACATAAGTATAATATACAGATGAGGTGGATTTGTTGTTTTTTATTAAAAATAGTAAAATTGGAACGAAATTAAATGTGTTAGTCATTATATCGAGTTTGGCTTGTATTATGTTATCTTCTCTGGGGTTTTTAGGGCTTCAAAAAGGTGGAAATACATCTTCTAGTATGTATGACGAAAGGCTATTACCAATTGAATGGATAGGAACTGTAGAATCAAATTTTTACCATGTGAATATGAATTTTATGGAGATTATGATATCCAAAGATGAAAAAAGAATGAAAGAACTAATAACAGAAATGGATAAGACTAGGAAAGAAAATGATGAGTTATTAAAACAATTTGAAACTAGAATTAGTTCTCATAAAGAAAAGAGCTTGTATAATGCATTTCAAAGTCAATTCAAAGATTTAAGAATACAAATGAAGAAAGCACAGGACTTGGGACTGACTAATAATGAAGAAGCGTATAGCTATTATTTAAAAGAAATTGAGCCTAATATGGGAAAAACAATTCAGTCTATTCGTGAGCTTATTTTATATAATAATACCGCGGCTGAACAACTACAAAAAGAGAATATGAATAGTGTGAAAAATACAACAATAACATTTGTAATTATTTCATTTGTTGGAATTATAATAATCATTTTTATTGGTTTTATAATAAAAAATGCTATAAAAAAACCAATTGTATTATTACAAAAAGATATGGAACGAGTATCTGATGGAGATTTAACAATTCGAACTTCTTATAAATCCGAGAACGAATTAGGCCATATTGTACAATCCTTCAATAGTATGTTAGATAACTTGCAACAATTAGTCGGTCAGGTGAAGGTTACAGCGAAAGAAGTGATTATTTCAACTGAAAATATGCTACAAGAGACAAAAACGGCAGCACATATATCAAACGAGGTTGTTCGAACTACTTCTGAAATAAATAAAGAAATAGAGGGACAAGTGACTAGTATTCAAGAAAGTTCAACTGCGATGGAAGAAATTGCAACTGGAGTTCAAACAGTAGCTGAATCTTCAGCGATGGTTGCTGAAGTTGCTGTTGCAACAATCGACCAAGCAAATTCTGGTAGTGAAGTTATAAAACAATCTATTCGTCAAATGAATAGTGTGAATGAAGTTGTCGAAGAAACTTCTAAGGTCATTGATAGACTTGTTACACGTACACAACAAATTGAAGAAGCGCTAGATATTATTACTAATATTGCAGAACAAACGAATTTACTGGCCTTAAATGCTGCAATTGAGGCAGCACGCGCCGGAGAAAATGGAAAAGGATTTGCAGTAGTTGCAGCTGAAGTAAGAGGTCTGGCTGAGAAATCTAAAACGTCTGTAAATGATATAAATAATTTATTACGTTTTATACATAAAGATACACAGGATACAGTTCATGTAATGAAAAAAGGTCAACAACAGGCTAGTGGTGGTAAAGAAGCAGCATATAAGGCAGAACTCGCATTTTCATCTATTATGCAAGATATTAATAGAATAACGTCCCAAATTCAAGAAGTGTCTGCTGCCACAGAAGAAATGTCTGCTGGGACAGAAGAAGTGAATGCCTCTTTATCAATAGTTTCTGAAACTGCAACACAAGTCGCACAAGAAACGAATCAAACGGTACAATCAATTCAAGCACAAGCTACATTGATTCAAGAAATAACGACGAGATCTAATGAAATGAAAAAGAAAGTCGAAAATTTAGAAATGCTAATTTCACAATTCATTATTGAAGAATAAGTTTGTTAACATTTATCAGTAGTATAAACTTTAAGATACTCAATATAGTGCTGCGTTGCAAAATTTGAAAAAGGACCTTCAAATGAAACGAAAAAACTACCTACAGAAGAAGCGTTGATGAATCGATTTGAAGTAAGTTATTTTAAAAAGGATATTATTCTATATTTAAATATTCATTGAAGATTTACGATTAAATATCGGCTTTGCCGATAAAGTTATTAGTTGTGAAAAAGTAAAAAAAGAAAACGCGCAGCTGTTAGAATTAAATGAAGGTGATCCGGCGCTTATTATTGAAAATACAGTATGTCTTGTAAACGGGACAATTTTTGAGTTATCTCAATCGATGCTTCATTATGAAAAGACTAAACTTTTAAATCGAATTAATTTCAAATAAAAAAATAATTTATCGTGTGAAAAGCAACTGAGTCCAAAGTGATCAGTTGCTTTTTATTTTCAAAGTGGATGAGCAAAAAAATACAAAAGTGGTTGGTCCGTTTTTTGTAAACATCTATTATGATAAGAGAAGAAAGGTAGTATGTTATTAAAGGTTTAAAGAGGAAGTTCTTTATTAAAATAGATTGTCTTTAGAGAGGTGAAAATACAATGAGTTTTGCAATTTCACTAGTGGTTATTATTGTAATTGTATCGCTGTTTGGAACCGTGTTAGTTGCACGAAATGTGGAGGAGAATTACGGTAAGTCTACAAAGAAAAATGTGAAAAACTTATCAACTATTTATATTCTTCTTCTTTTCGTACTACTTGTTGGAGTAACGTGGTATGCGGTAGTGATTTAATAGTTTTGAAAGAAGAAGGTTAATATTGTGTATGATGGAGGAGTATGGTTTTGATAAAAAATGAACGCCACGTTTTAATTGTTTTTCCGCATCCAGATGATGAGTCATATTGCGTGGCAGGTACAATTTTAGCTTATGCGCAGCGAAATGTTCCTCTTACTTATGTTTGCTTAACGTTAGGTGAAATGGGGAGAACGATGGGAAACCCTCCTTTTGCAACACGTGAATCATTATATGTTATAAGAGAGAAGGAACTAAAGAGGGCTACAAATATTTTAGGGATTAAAGATGTACGTATGATGGGATATCGTGATAAAACCCTTGAATTTGAAACTCCCGGAGAGTTAAGACGTGTAATACAAAAATGTGTAGAAGAACTGAATCCTTCATTGGTCATTTCTTTTTATCCGGGATATGCAGTACACCCAGATCACGATGCAACAGGAGAAGCGGTGGCCGAGGCGTTGGCTAATATTCCGGAATATAAAAGGCCAACATTTTATGCGGTAGCTTTTTCGAAGAATCATGAAGCGGAAATAGGTCCTCCGCATTTTAAAAATGAAGTGAAAGAATATGTTCCAAAAAAGCTCGAGGCATTGCAAGCACATGCATCACAATTTGCGACGAAAGTAACGGAACTAAAAAGAGAGTATGAAGTAGGTGTACGGGAAACAGTAGAGTGGTTAGAAAAGGAACCATTTTGGATATATTCATTCAAAGATAAGAGTAAGTGACGTTATAGCTGAAGGTGATGAATATGTATTTTGAATATAAGAATCGAAAAATTTCTTACAATATAGAAGGGTCGGGCCCTGTTATATTGTTATTACACGGTCTTGGTGGGAACGCAAACAATTGGCTATATCAAAGACAATATTTCAAAGAGAATTGGACGGTGATTTCTCTTGATTTACCGGGGCATGGGAAATCTGAAGGGCTGGAAATTCCTTTTAAAGAATATACAAATGTTTTGTATGAGTTATGCAGTTATTTAAAGCTACAAAAAGTAGTTATGTGTGGTCTTTCAAAAGGAGCTAGAGTCGGTATCGATTTTGCTATTCAATATCCAGGCTTTGTTTCTAGCTTAATTGTTGTAAATGCATTTCCTTATTTGGAGCCTGAAGATCGAAAAGAACGAATTGAAGTATATGATTTACTTAGCTTGCACGATAACGGAAAAACATGGGCGGATACATTATTGAAGGCGATGGGAGTAGCAGATAATGAAGTAATTGTCAGGGGATTTTATCAATCTTTACAGTCTATTAATTCGGTGCATATTCAAAGCTTATTTGCTGAATTAGTGGACTATGATCAAAGACCGTTTCTTTCAAATATTTCATGTCCTACATTAATTATAAGAGGGGAAAATGATGATTTTGTCCCTGAGAAATATGTAAGAGAGTTTGAACGACATTTGAAAAATACAACTTTCATTGAGTTGAAAAGTAGTGGGCACTTACCTTATTTAGAACAGCCAACTAGCTTTAATATGACTGTAAAAATGTTTTTAAATCATGCACTTAATTAATACTATTATTACAGTCAATACTGTTATTAGGAAATCAAGTATATTTCGTTTTGAGAGGGGCAACAAGGTGGAATGGAAACCAAATCGTGCAGATAAGACGCCTGTATATAAACAAATAGCGGATTATATTGAAAGGGGCATTTCTTCAGGTGAGTTTCCTTCTGACAGCAAGTTACCTTCTGAGCGTATGTTAGCGAAAGAATTACAGGTGAACCGAAGTACGATAGTAGCTGCATATGAAGAATTAAAATCACTTGGAGTAGTAGAACGGCAAAAAGGAAGTGGGACACGGGTAAATACAGACATATGGGGTGTTTCACATAAACGAATACCGAACTGGGGTAGGTACGTTGAGGATGGATCATTCTTACCTAATGTACCACTCGTTCAACAAATTAGAACAGAAACACAAAAAGACGACTTAATTAATTTAGCGAGTGGTGAATTGTCACCAGAATTAATTCCGAGTGATAGATTCCGAACGATTTTGTCGGAAAAAACTTTTATGGAGAACCTCGGTTATGACCATCCACTTGGAAATGAAATGTTGAGAAAAACAATTGCAGCACATGTTCAGCAATATAAACAAATTGAAGCGGATTCGAATTCTATCCTTATTACATCCGGCGCACAACAGGCACTTAATCTTATCGTGCAATGCTTATTAAAACCTGGCGATGCGATTGCAATTGAGGACCCTTCGTATTGTTTTTCATTGCCGATGTTTAAATCCGCGGGGTTAAAAATATTCCATCTACCTGTTGATCAGCATGGAATGAATCCAGATGACTTAATTGATTTGCATAAAAAGCATCGTATTCGCATGGTATTTTTGAATCCAGATTATCAAAATCCAACGGGAACTGTGCTTTCATTAGCAAGACGTAAAAAGATTTTAGAACTGTCTTCTGAATTTGGGATACCGATTGTAGAAGATGATCCGTATAGCTTAACTTCATTTAATGGAGAAGTGAATCCAACATTAAAATCAATGGATCAAAACGGGAATGTTCTTTATATAAGTTCATTATCAAAAATTGTTGCATCAGGATTACGTATTGGTTGGGTAATTGGCCCAACGCGTGTAATTGAACGTTTAGCGGATGCGAAGCAGCAAGTTGATTTTGGCCATAGTGTATTTACGCAGTGGGTGGCAAATCAATTTTTAGAATCAGAAGATTTTCATGCACATATTACAATGCTTCGTGAACAATTGAAAGACAGAAGAGATGTGTTAATTAGAAAGCTTGAAGAAATATTAGGGGCCCAGGTTGAATTTTTTGTTCCAGAGGGTGGAATACATTTATGGTGCAAAGTGCAAGGAACGTTTGATGAATATCATTTACTAGGCGAATCTATACGAAATGGTGTAGCGTTTGTCCCAGGAAGTGTTTTAGGTACTAAAAGTGAATATATTCGTTTTACTTTTGGGAGAGTAAATGCCGAACAAATTCAGCTGGGAATTACGAGATTCGCGGAAACGTTAAATGAGATTTCATAATAGAGATGCGTAATATTGAAATGAGGGAAAGAAATGAAGTACGTGACGCTTTTACTTCAAGTAGGCGTGCTATATGTATTTAGTTTAGTTGGAACGTGGATTCAAGGAGTATTCCATTTATCAATGCCAGGAAGTTTAATAGGGATGTTAATGCTGTTTCTGATCCTTTCTACTCGTATTTTACCATTAAAGTGGTTTGAGGAAGGTGCGGAAAAGTTAATCTTATTTTTACCGTTATTTCTAATTCCTTCGACAACAGGGCTGATGGAATACGGGTCTTTTCTTTTCAGTAAGGGGAGTGTTACATTCCTTTTAGTAGTTGCAAGCACGGTGGTAACTTTGGTTGTTTCAGGGTATATAAGTCAATTATTAGTAACATCAAAAAAATAAAATAGACAAGGTGCACGATGCAAATGGTCTTAATTATTATTACTGTAGTAATGTATGTATTGGCGACAAAGTTATATAAAAAAATTCCGTTTCCATTTATGTTACCGGTGTTAACAGTTACAGCAAGTATGATTTGCTTATTTCTGATTTTTGGTATTTCTCATCATGAGTATAGAGCAAATGGGGGAGACATTCTTTCCGGCTTATTGAGTCCTGCAATTGTAGCGTTAGCGATACCTTTATTTAAAGAGCGAAATATACTTATGAAAAACTTTTTGTCGATACTTATCGGCGTAGCGGTAGGGATAGTGGCTTTAACGAGTATGAATGTAGTGATTGGCGGAATGTTAAATATAGATAAGGAACTCATATTAACAACAATGCCGCAATTAGCGACGATGCCTATCGCCATTTCATTAGCGGATCAAATTGGTGGTATTCCATCTATGACTTCTAGTTTTGTAGTTGTTGCAGGAATAACAGGTGCTATTATCGGACCAACAGTACTTAAGTTTTTCCGTATAACAAGTACGATTGGAAAAGGGGTGGGGATGGGCTGCGCATCACATATTATTGGTGTGAGCCGTCTCGTGAAGGAAGGCGAGAAAGAGGCGACGATTGGTTCAGTGACGATGATTGTAACCGGAATACTCATTAGTATATTTATACCTTATGGAACGAAATTTATATTTTAAAATGTAATGGAGATGATGAAAATGACAACATGGTTTATAGTGACATTATTTATTTTTGGCGCTCTTAAAGTACTAGTTTCTAGTATGCCAACTTCTGTTGTAGAATCAATTATTAGTAGATTTGAATTGCATCAAAAACTTGAAGAAGAGAATACCTCTATATCGATAGATGAAAAGAATATAGAGGGAGAAATGAAACTACAAGTTATTCATGAATTTAATGAGGCTTTATTTTTAGATAAACATTATTTCCCGCCGCACGGGGAAGGAACACCAATCGTTATTAACACGAAGAAAGGGAATAAAGAGATTAAGTTTTCTCTATATAGCCATGAGGAACATGTTGATGTAATCAAGCAATATAAGAAGAAAATCGTTGCCTACCGTTTACGTTCAAAAATTCTTCAAAATCCTGCATCATTAACAATAACCGAAGATTATGCTTAAGAAGAGATCGATTATGGTCTCTTCATTTTTGTATGAAATGATATACTTTCCAAATAAAAGAAAAGAAAATCATATAGCCAAATAAAGAATATGTATGATTCCAATCTACACTATGCATAAATAGCCCTAACTTTTCAGTAACCTGTTCAAAAATACTAGCACAAATACCGATTGAAACAATAAATAGAATTCTAGAAACTGTAGATAATGTTTTTGAAATTTGTATAAAAATCATTGTTAAAATTGGTAGTACAAACAAAGTAAAGCCAATGTTGATTGAAAATATGGATGAGAATGGTCTAACTGGAAAGGAATACATTTGTTTCGCAACAAAGAAAGCATCTAAGCAAGTTCCGATAATAGAAGAGAGTAAGGTTGTAACTGTTAATGCTAGAAAATCACTCTTCTTCTCGAAGGAGGACGTTTTTCTTTGCAAGAATTGCCAACTCAATTTTTTCGAGTGTTTTACAGTAGTCTTCTGTAATTTGTCCATTTATATTTTCCTCCTTATCTACTAAGTAATTTACAACTTGCCAGTCCGTAAACCAATCTTCACTGTCAACTTCTTCATGCCTCATATCTCGCCACGCATAGATGAGTGCAGGACTGTATATACGATAAGCGCCACTACGCAACTGGCATTTCTTTATTCGCCGCTTATAAAACTCACGGGAAAAAAATTCATTTACACTTGAAAATAAATGAGGCCAGTAATCTTTCCTTGATCCTGTATGCGGATGGTGCTGGGCCCAGCTTATTATTTGAGATAAAACATGTGTGTCTCGAAATAATAAGGAATACAACCTTTTTCCAATTAAGATTCGTTCGTGTAAGGAAGTGAAATGTTTCATTGTATCACCAAATAGTAATACTTTAAGTTTCTTATCATTTTCGTAGAATGGGAAAAGGATATGATTAAATTGAAAGAAATCAAAGAGTTTAAATCCAATACTATTAAGTACAGTCTTTTTAAATTGTATATTTTGAATCACTCTTTTTTCTAAGTAGTGTTGTTCATTAATAATAGTTGCAATGGCTAATGTTTTTTTGTTACCTGTTTTCCAAAAATCGTTCCACATCGTTTCCATAAATGTAGAAACATTTAGGTGTGGGAGAAGGTGAAATAGTTTTTGTGCTCTTTTTACGCTTTGTTCATAAAGCAGAAATTGAGGATATACATCTTGGAAAATAAGCCAATTCCCTCTTTCTAAAAAAGAAAAGAATGTAATTTGATCTTTCTCAGATAAAATTCTCGTATATAAATCGCCCTTTAAATCAGTCATATTCCAACCGCCGTTACGTGATACCATATGCCCAAGTAGTGCCCAATGTATTTCTGGATATTGAATGTAAAATTGGTAGTATGCGCGTGTTCTTGTCACATTATTTTTATTTAGCTGTTCTGTTTGTATTTTTATGTTGTTGATGATGAGTTGCTCTTCTTTCGTTAATTTATACATCGTGCCAGAATGTATGAGTTTGCTTTTTTGTTTTAATTCATTTTTTACATCAAATAGGGAGAGAGGCAGTGCTTTGGAAGGTCCGTTATATGTATGATTTGAATTGCTTCGGTACATTCCATTCCCTCCCTTTTTACATGATTATTGGATATGAATCATTCTATTTATTTTATTACGAGTATAAGAAATAAATGAGCGGTGTTTTTTACAAGGATTTAGTTATCATACAAAAAGCATAAAAAATCTTACTGTTGTGAGGTGAAATGAAAAACAGAAACTATGTTTAATAGTTTCTGTTTTTTATTTTTGTCAATTAAATGTAACAAACGACGATTATGATTTAAATCAATTGAAAATAATTCAATAAATTTTATAAATACAGTTTTAATTGAAATGTGTGGTAGGAGGAAAAGAAATGCTAAATAAAATAATTTTAATTACTGGTGGTACAGGTTCGTGGGGACATGAACTTATAAAACAACTATTAGAAAAATCACCGAAAGAAATTAGAGTTTTTTCAAGAAATGAAACGGTTCAGTTTGAAATGCAGCAACAGTTTATAAATGATGATAGATTAAAATTTATTATTGGAGATATTCGTGATAAAGGTCAACTAGCCTATGCTTGCCAAGGTGTCCATTATGTATTCCATCTTGCAGCTTTAAAACATGTTCCAGTATGTGAGTATTATCCTTATGAAGCTATAAAAACCAATATACACGGTACGCAAAATGTAATTGAAGCATCTATGCAGATGCAAGTTGAGAAAGTTATATATGTTTCAACGGATAAAGCAGCCGATCCATCAAATACGTATGGGATGACAAAAGCAATTGGTGAGAAGTTAATGGTTCATGCGAATATGCAAACGAAGAAAACAAAATTCATTTGTGTTCGTGGTGGAAATGTTTTGGGGACGAGCGGAAGTGTGGTACCACTTTTTAAAAAACAAATTAAAAAATCTTCACAAGTAGGGATTACCGATGCAAATATGACTAGATTTTTCTTAACGATTGAAGATGCTGTTGGATTGTTATTTAAAGCCGTATATCAAGGTAGAGGTGGGGAAATCTTTGTTATGAAAATGCCGGCATGTAAAATAACAGATTTAGCAGAAGTGTTAATTGAAGATTCGAAAAAGGAAAACGTGAAGGTAAAAGAAGTAGGGATAAGACCGGGTGAAAAATTAAGTGAAATGCTTTTATCTGAGGTAGAGAGTAAAACAAGTATAATTTTTGATCAAAATTATTTTGTGGTACTACCGACTATTCCTATAGAAGGGCTGCAAGAATATTATGCTAGCTATCCGCTTGTGGATGTGAAAAGTTTTAGTTCTCAACAAGACTTACTTGCAAAACACGAGGTGAAACAAATGTTATTAAAAGGAGGGTTTTTACGATGAAAAAAAATGCGAGTCTTTTAATAACTGGTGCAAATGGTTTCACAGGACGCCATGCTTGCCAATATTTTTTAGAGCAGGGCTTTCATGTATTTCCTATGTTTCAAAATCGTGCACATAGAGAAATAATTGGGAATGGTATTACTTGTAATTTAACTAATAAGAGCGAAGTAATGAAACAAATAAAGCCAGATTATGTATTGCATTTAGCAGGAAGGAATTCGGTTATAGAGTCTTGGACAGCTGCTCTTGAATATGTAGAGATTAATGTAATAGGGACATTATATTTATTAGAAGCAATTAAGCAGGAAGCACCTCACTGTAGAACGTTGGTTATAGGATCTGCTTTGCAAGCAGATAGTATGAATGAAATGAAAATTTCAAATCCATATAGTTTAAGTAAAACGATGCAAGTCATTATTGCAGAGGCGTGGAGTGAATTAATGAATTCAAATATTATCATTGCAAAGCCCTCGAATTTAATTGGTCCAGGAGTATCGAATGGTATTTGTTCTATTCTTGCAAAAAAAATGATAACTATAGAGTCGAATAAAAGTGAAGCAATTATTGAAGTAAACAGTTTGAAAGATAGTAGGGATTTTTTAGATGTACGTGATGCGGTTAAAGCGTATCATGTGTTATTACGCGATGGAACAAATGGAAAACAATATAATATTGGATCAGGGGTAAAACGGTCTTTATTAGATGTAATAGAACAATACAAAGAATTAACACAGCTGAATTTTTCCATAAAAGAAGCAGAGCATAGTGGGAGCGAATCAAATGAGAATTTAGTAATAGAGGATATAAAAAGGTTAGGTTGGGTCCCAGAAATTCAATTCCATCAATCATTAAAAGATGTACTCGAGTATGCGAAGCGTGGTGAAATCTGCATTCAATGAAAAATAAAAAGGGTGTAAGAAATATATGAATGGCTATAAAACAATAGATAATCAAAATACGCTATTTCTTTTAATTGTTGATACGTTGGACTGGAAAGATGAGGAAGAGCATGTTTTGTGTATCTATGAGGCGATAAATAAATGTCGAGCTTATGTGGAAAGTAAAAAGGATGATAGGAAAAATCCAGTAATAGGTACAGGAACTAGGCCTGTAATTCAAGTCTTTGCTCAGTATGAATGTAGTGAATATGGAAATGATTTTTATGATCTTATTAAAGATTTTTTGCAAGATATAGGATTTGAGCTAAATGTTTATATAAATAATAGTAAGTTTACTTACATTTAATAGATTAGTATAAAACAAGATTTTTAATGATAAAGGTGGATATAAATTATGAATAAAAAGATTCTCTTTACTGGGGGCGGTACAGCCGGACACGTAATGATTAATATGGTATTAATTCCTAAATTTATGGAAAAAGGATGGGGAGTTGAGTATATTGGATCTCAAAATGGAATTGAAAAACTATTAGTTCAAAATGTGAAATACAATAGTATTTCAACGGGAAAGCTTAGGAGATATTGGGATTGGGAAAACTTTAAAGATCCTTTTAAAATAATAAAAGGTTGCATACAAAGTTATAAACTGATGAAACGCATAAAACCAGATGTTATTTTTTCGGCAGGGGGATTTGTGTCCGTTCCTGTAGTAATAGGAGCGTGGATGAATAAAGTACCCGTAATAATACGTGAACCAGATAGTACGTTAGGATTAGCAAATAAAATAGCATTACCTTTTACTACAAAACTATGCACAACATTTCCTCAGACAGGAGCAAATGTAAGGAATGAGAAGAAGGTTTATGTAGGACCAATTGTAAGGGAGGAAATTGAGAGGGGCAACATATTGCGGGGAAGAAGCTATTGTAAATTTCAGCAAGATAAACCAGTATTATTAATTATGGGTGGGAGTCAAGGTGCTCAATGGATAAATGATATGGTAAGGAAAAGTTTGGAAACATTACTGCTAAATTTTAATATTGTTCATATGTGCGGTAAAGGGAAGGTAGATTCATCTATTGGTATGGAAGGTTATATGCAATTTGAGTATATAGGGGACGAGTTGCCGCATATACTAAATATGGCGAGTGTTGTAGTTTCTAGAGCGGGTTCTACTGCTATTTCTGAATTGCTATTTTTGAAGAAACCGATGTTGCTTATCCCGTTAACTAACAGTTCCAGTAGGGGAGATCAAGTTTTAAATGCTGAATATTTTTCTCGGCAAGGATATGCGGAAGTTTTACTCCAAGACAGAATAAGTACGAATGTATTCATACATGCAGTAAATAAGTTGCATACAAATAAGGAGAGATATATTCAAAACATGAATGGATATAAGAAAACAAATGATGAGGGGATTCATCAATTAATAGATATAATAAATGAAGTGGTGAAGTAATAGAAATTTAAATAAAAAACAAAAGGAAAGAAGGTATCTTCTTTCCTTTTTACTATAGTTGTTCAAATTCATTATTACTTATCCATATTAGCTATGTATTATGGTTGGATCCCACTTTCTAATAGCTGAGTAAATGCATGAGTATGGATAGGCTTACTATAATAGTAACCTTGAATAAACTGACATTTATTTTTTTGAAGGAAATTCACATGTTCTTTCGTTTCTACACCTTCAGCAATGACAGACATTTCTAATGTATGTGCTAATGTAATAATCGTTTTAATAATTTCCATTCCATCTTCACACGTTTCAGACATTGTAATAAATTCTCTTGGGATTTTTAACGTATCTATTGGATATAAAGGTAAATACGCTAGTGAAGAATAACCTGTACCAAAGTCGTCGATTGAAATGTGAACTCCTAAACCCTTTAGTGTGCGGAGCTTTATCAATGTTTCTCGCTCATCCATCATTGCAATGCGCTCTGTTAATTCAAGGTCGAGAGAACTTGCCGGTAAGCCTGCAGTTGCTAATGTAGAAGAAATAGACTTTACAAAATCTTCTTGTTCAAATTCTTTAGCAGATAAGTTTACACCAATTTTTAAATGAGAATATCCGAGTGTGTGCCAACGTTTCATTTGCTCACAAGCCTGCTGCAATGTCCATTTTCCTATTGGAATAATTTGTAGTGTTTCTTCTGCAATCGGAATAAACTCGTATGGAGAAATAATGCCTAATTCAGGATGATTCCACCTGATTAGAGCTTCTGCACCGATAATTTTATTAGATTCACTATCAACTTGAGGTTGATACAAAAGGAACAATTCTTCATTTTGTATTGCGCTGGGTAAATCTTTTTCTAATCGTAATCGTCTTTCAATTTTTTTAGCAATTACATCGTCATAAATAGAGACAGAGTTAAGTTCTTTTGCTTTTGCATCATACATGGCAACATTAGCATTTTTCAAAAGTGTAGCGGTATCGATTCCGGAATGTGGATAAATAGCGATGCCGATACTAAGTGATAAAGTTAATGTATGCTCATGTATGACAAACGGTTTTTCCATGCATTCAAATAACTGGTTGCATAAATCGAATAAGGAATCTTCGTCAGTATAGTTTTCAATTAAGATTGTAAATTCATCGCCACCGATTCTTGACAGATGAGTATGTGATGGAAGACATGATTGGAATCGCTTCGCTACTTCTTCTAATATGTGATCTCCTGCCGAATGTCCAAGTGTATCGTTAATTGCTTTAAAGCGATCTAAGTCTAAATATAATAATGCAAACTCGCTTTCTGTCGTTTTAGCATGTTTTATAACTCTTTTTAATTTCTTATGGAAAAAGGCGCGGTTCCCAATTTTTGTTACAGTATCATGGAATGCTAAATACTTTATTTCTTCTTGTTGCTTTTTTAGTGCGGTAATATCTTTTACCATAATATAGCTTCCTGAAATTTGTCCGTCTATTATAATAGGGACGATGGTAACGTATAAAAAATAAGTAAAACCATCTTTATATTTAGAACTTAGTTGTAAGTATGCCGATTCTTGTTGTTTCACTTTTTCTAATGCTGATGCTAGTTTATATTTGTCCTCATCTAAAATAATCGAAAAACAAGTTTCACCGAGTAACTCATCTGTTGGTGCTCCAAGTAGTATACTTCCGGCTTGATTTACATTTAAGAATACGCCATGTAAATCAATTGTAAAAATAGGATCAGGGTGATATTCATATAACGATTTAAACTTTTGTTGTTTTTGAGATAGAGCCTCGGATTTATGAACTAAATCAGAAGTCCGTAAAGTCACTTTTTCTTCTAGTTGCGCATTAAATGCTTGTAAACGTTTTGTTAGGGAATTGTTTTGCATACGTACAATAGAATGACGAATGAGTACGAAAATAAAAGTAATACAATTTCCTGTAATGAGAGTTGAAGATGATGTTTGTTCTTTTAATGTAAACCCGATTAGTATTGCAACAGCAAGATAGGGAAATACAACTAAAGCCTTTTTTCCTATTATAGGGTTCACAATGAAATAATTTTTATGGCTATTACGATCTGCTGAAATAGATCCAGCTATTGCAATAAATAATATAGGTATTCTATATAAAAGACGTAATAATGTTATCGTTTCAGTTGATAAATGGTTATTTAAGTAAAAATAAATATAGTTAAAAGTTGCAGAACTTATTAATACAAAAATAAAGATATAAATCTTCCGTTTAGAATTAAAAATTGTCGGACGGAAAAAGAGACTAACGCCTAGTAGAAGAAATAATAAATCTGCAATTGGATATAGAAATGAAAGGAAAACATCTCCCAGTGAAAGGGTAAATATATTTAAATCTGGCTGATTAAATAAATACCATTCTAATGTGAATATGGAAGTAAGTACTATACATATATCACAAATAAAGAACGCCTTTTCCCATTTATCGCATTCTTTTAAAATTTTATAACTGAAAGCGATAAGGCAAAAGAGTAGAAAAAACATGTAAAATACATCAGAAATAGTAAAACGATGTATTGGAATTTCGAAGAAGCTATCTTGATATGTATATACTATTTTTCCTAATAAAAAACTCCCAATTGCTATTGTGATACATACCCAAAATGGATTTGAACTGACTTTTTTAGAATATATAGAATAAATTAGTGATACAAATGTAATGGCTTCAACGATAAGTGAAGCGAAGCGTACATCCGAATTTGAAAAATGAGTAGGGAACAGATAAAAAAATATAAAATAGATTGAATAGCATATTAATGTTCCGATTAATATACATAGTTGTAAATTTTTATTTAATTTCAATAAAATCACCTTCTTTAATTATGCACTATATTCGTAATATCTATACATAATAATATTATTTAAGAATTGTATCAGATTTCCTTGTAAAAATCTTGTTTATAAGGAAAGTATTGAAGAGTTTAATACTTCTGAAAATTGAAAAAATATTGAGTTTGATAATATGTACTTCATCAGGATTTTAAATGGAAATTGTATATTTAGTCATCGTTTGAATTGTAAAGGTTTTTTAGTAATTTGTAAGTGGAGATGCACAATTGCATATAAAATGATGAGAATCCTCTTTCTAGCTGATCTTTTGATTGTTATAGGCTATTTTAAGTAAGGTTTTCATTTTTAATCTGAAAATTAACATTTGTAAAAATGTTACAAACGGATATAAAATAAGAACGTGTATTCTTACAGAGTGGATAGTATTTTCACTAAATAGGGAGGACTTTTTATGTTATTTCGAATGAAAGATGCAGAAGTATACTATGAAATTATGGGTGAGGGTAAACCAGTCATTATTATACATGGCTGTGCGCCGGATCATAGGTTAATGATGAAATGTATGGAATCAGTATTTCAAAAATATGAAGGTTATCAACGAATATATATTGATTTACCTGGAATGGGAAAGTCGAACGCTCCAGATTGGATAAATAGTTCAGATCATATATTAGAAGTGTTAACTATATTTATTGAAGAAATCATTCCAAAGGAAGATTTTTTACTAGTAGGAGAGTCTTTCGGCGGATATTTAGCTAGAGGGATACTTTCAAAAATGTTTGAGAGAGTCAATGGATTATTATTAATATGTCCTGTGGTTGTTGCGCTGCAAAAAGAAAGACGTTTACCGGATAAACAGATAATTGTACAAGATAAGGAGTTTTTAAATACGTTAACTTCTACCGAAAGAAAAGAATTTAGCGAGTTAGCAGTGGTAGCAAATGAATATACATATAAGCGATTTAAAGAAGAAATTAAGCCGGGGTTAGATGTTGCTAATTATGAATTTATTGAAAGGTTGCAAAAAAATTATTCTCTTACTATGGAGTTTCACCGAAAGAAATACGAGAAACCCGTTCTTTTATTAGCAGGAAGACAAGATATATCGGTAGGTTATCGAGATATTATAGAAATTATTGAAGATTATCCAAGAGCGACATTAGCGGTGCTTGATATGGCGGGACATAATTTGCAAATTGAACAGCCTGAACTATTCGAGAGTTTAGTAGGAGAATGGATTACACGAACAAATCAGCAAAGTTTATAAAAGACGAATGAATATTTTCAAGGAGGAAGTATGAGTACATATATTTATATGGTTAGGCATGGGGAATCACCAAAATTAGAAGGAAATGAAAGAACGCGTGGGTTAACTGAGAAGGGAAGTTTAGATGCTCATAGAGTAATTGACATATTAAAAACAGAGGGAATTGATACTTTCATTTCAAGTCCGTATAAGAGGGCTATGTTAACGATAGAAAAAGTAGCCGATTTCTATGAAAAAGAAATAGTAGTATATGAAAATCTCAAAGAGTGTATGTTTTTAAATGAGGATCAGATTATATCAGATAAAGAGGTGTATCCACTTGTAAAGAAGATGTTCTCTGATCCAGATTTTGCGCTAACAGAAGGAGAGTCATATAAGGATTGTCAGGCAAGGGTAGTGAAAGTGTTAAAGGAAATATTAATGGATTTTCAAGGGGGAAAAATTGTAATTGGCACACATGGGCTTGTAATGACACAAATGATGAATTATTTTGATGATCAATACGGGTTTGAATTTCTAATGCATACATCGAAGCCTGACATATATAAGTTGGAAGTTAAAGATGAGCAATTAATGAATGTAGAAAGATTATGGATAGGAGAATGAAACTGAATATATGGAGTGTGTTTTAATTCGTACTTATAAAATATATTTTTTTATAGAAAGCGTTTTATCAACTATTTTTAGAATGTTGAATTAATAAGTAATTATTCAATTTCTGAATAATATAAATGTAAGTTGGTTTAAGGAAAGAATTTTAAATTTGACGAAACTCCAAACGTTGGATTTATATTCAAACAGAGAAAAAGATGTAGAATTTTGTCTTACGGTCCCCGTTTACTTTTCATTTCGTTACATATAGGATTTGTGGTGTAAAGGGGAAAATCACCTTTATACAAAATTTATAAGGAGGACAATGTGATGAAAAAGATTAAAAAGTTTGCGGGAGTAGCTTTAGCAGGTACGATTGGATTAAGTGGACTACTGTTTTTAGAACAAAGTGTAAGCGCTGCGGAAACACAGCAGGTGAAAGAAGGAAACTTCAATGCAGTTGACGTCACGATGAATCAAAGTGAATTTTATGTATTGAGTGGTAGAAGTATTGATATTCTTTCTGGAGATAAAGAAGCCATTCAGCTAAATAAATACACAATTCGTTTTAGTAAACCAGGGAAGTATGTTATTAGAGTAAATGGTTGTACTTATGACGATATATATACATTTATTGTGAATAAATAGTATGTATTCTTAAATTGTGAGATAAAAAAAGAAACACCCTATTTGCGGTGAGCATCGTAAATAGGGTGAATTTATTTGTATTAAGCTGTATTTTAAATATGTTCACTAACTTTCTCTTTGTTATGTAAAGTGTGTAAGAGGGTTTGAAACATCTTAAATGATTGCTGAAAGATTGGACTTTGAATAAAGGTGTAAAGAAAAGTTACGATGAAAACAGGACCTCCTAGCATAAATCCAATAACTAGTACAACACATTCTACTATAATTCTAGCACGGCTAATAGATAGCCCTGTTTTGTCCGAAATAGTAAGCATGAATCCATCTCGAGGGCCAGCACCAATCCCAGCCGCAACATACATCCCTCCCCCAATACCTGTAATTGCAATACCAGCAAATAAAATGAGTAAGTTTATCCATAAATAATCACTAGCGTTTGGAAGGATATTTGATTGTAAGAAAAAGTCCATAATGGGACCGATAAGTAGTGCATTTAAAAATGTACCCACATTTATATATTTTCGATCTACTAGTAAAGAAATGAGAACGAGACATAATCCACATATGACACTCCACGTACCAATGGTCCATCCAAACCTTTGGTAGAGAGCCATATTTAAAACTTCCCAAGGATGTAAACCGAGAAATTTAACTTTGACTGCAAGAGCATTTCCAAGGCCGAAAAAAATTAATCCTAAGAAAAAAAGAAAATAGCGAAAGAGAGTTAGCCTCATCTTTAAAACCTCCCATATTTTATAATTATGTATATTACATGTAAGAGTTTTAATGTACAAATATTACGACTTTTTAGCTGTTATTTAAAATTGCTAAAATACAAATGAAATATATATTCACAGTCAAAAAAGTTAAAATATTTCGTTTTAAGGATTATAATAGAGAGAGAAACATAAAAGGGAGTGGATGAGTTTGAAACAAGAACTTATTGAAAGATTTACGAGATATGTAAAGATTGATACACAATCAAATGAAGAAAGTCATACAGTACCAACAACACCTGGACAAATTGAGTTTGGTAAGTTATTAGTGGAAGAGTTAAAAGAGATTGGCTTAACAGAAGTAACAATGGATGATAATGGGTATGTAATGGCAACGCTCCCTGCTAATACGGATAAGGATGTGCCAGTAATCGGCTTTTTAGCACATTTAGATACGGCAACAGACTTTACAGGTAAAAACGTAAAACCACAAATTCATGAAAATTTTGATGGCAATGCAATTACGTTAAATGAAGAGCTAAATGTTGTGTTAACGCCAGAACAGTTTCCGGAATTACCATCATATAAAGGACATACGATTATTACAACGGATGGTACAACACTTCTAGGAGCAGATGATAAAGCTGGTCTAACTGAAATTATGGTTGCAATGAACTATTTAATACATAATCCGCAAATTAAACATGGGAAAATAAGAGTAGCATTTACGCCGGATGAAGAAATTGGTCGTGGGCCAGCGCATTTTGATGTAGAAGCGTTTGGTGCATCATGTGCTTATACGATGGATGGAGGTCCATTAGGTGGTTTAGAGTATGAAAGCTTTAATGCTGCAGGTGCTAAGTTAACGTTTAACGGAACGAATACACACCCTGGAACAGCGAAAAATAAAATGCGTAACGCAACTAAACTTGCTATGGAGTTTAATGGGCACTTACCAGTAGAAGATGCACCAGAAAATACAGAAGGCTATGAAGGATTCTATCATTTACTTTCATTAAATGGTGATGTTGAGCAAAGTAAAGCGTATTATATTATTCGAGATTTTGATCGTGAAAATTTTGAGGCGCGTAAACATAACGTTGAAAATATTGTGAGGCAAATGCAAGAGAAGTATGGACAAAATGCAGTCGTTTTAGAAATGAATGATCAATACTATAACATGCTTGAAAAAATCGAACCAGTGAGAGAAATTGTTGATATTGCATATGAAGCGATGAAAAGTTTAAATATCGAACCAAACATTCATCCGATTCGTGGTGGAACAGATGGATCACAATTATCGTATATGGGATTACCAACGCCGAATATTTTCACAGGTGGTGAAAACTATCACGGTAAGTTTGAATATGTTTCGGTGGATACGATGGAAAAAGCTGTTCAAGTTATTGTGGAAATCGCAAGACGATTCGAAGAACAAGCTTAAAAAAGAACCAAGTAGTGCGGATGCGCTACTTGGTTCTTTAGTATAATACTCGCCACAAATAAAAAGTTGCGTAAGACTCCCAGTTGGTCCAATTTGCCGCAAAATCTTTTATTTCCTGTTTAGTCGGTTTACTTTCAGAACCTGTTATATATTT
The DNA here is from genome assembly GCF_022487605.1 of Bacillus sp. ES1-5. NCBI lineage: Bacteria > Bacillati > Bacillota > Bacilli > Caryophanales > Bacillaceae > Bacillus > Bacillus sp. ES1-5. The sequence goes on from NZ_JAKVPU010000002.1 coordinate 479,403, forward strand.
AATTGCATTGTGCAAGCCAACATCGTCAATGGGAAAAGCGGAAGGAAATCGTAAACAGCGCATTAAAACATAGTTGGCAGTCCAAGGTCCTATACCATGTATAGCAGTTAATTGTTTTTCAGCTTGTTGCACATCTTGTATTTGCAGTAAAGATTCTTTTGATAATTTTCCTTCTGTAATAAGCTTTGCAATACCGATTACATATTCACATTTTCTAGTCGTCATTTTTAAGTTTTTGAGATCCTCTACATGTAAATTGGCAATCCTTTCAGGAGAAGGGAATATCCAATGTTTTCTATCGTTCCATTCTACATAATTTCCAAAGTGTTCGACTAATCTTCTTTTTAGTGTATAAGCATATGTGAGATTAATTTGCTGACCGATAATTCCCCAGGAAAGTGCTTCAAATAAGTCTGGAATGCCTAAAGTACGAAGCCCATTATATTGTTCAATTGGTCCTTGAAGAAGTACATCATGTTTAGCTAATGTATAAAAGGGAGCTAAATCAGTAGTTAAATCAAACCACTCTTTTACATAGTGAGCTACAGCTTCGCATATCGATTCTTCGGATGTATATGATTCTTCTAAAAAACGTATTTGAATATTATCATCCGAGTTCATACTAATTTCAACTAAAGGATGTACATCCTGAACAGGGATAACTTTATAAATTTTGTTATCTTCAATGTGAAACATACATTCATTGTTAGAACGTGATAGATAGCGTAAATTTTCTTGGAAACTAAATTCTGTTGGAACTGCTAAAGTTAATGCGCTAGTATATTTTGCTGTCATATGCATTCTACCTGAGACTTTTCTAATGTAAGCAACACTTTCTTCATTTCTAATCCACCCCTAAAACCGGTTAGTTTACCATTCTTCCCAATAACACGATGGCAAGGAATTGTAATGAGGAGAGGGTTGGCGGCAATAGCAGTAGCAACGGCACGCACAGCAGTAGGTTTTTGCATTCTTTCGGCAATTTCTGAATAAGAATATGTCTTCCCATAAGGAATTTCACGTATCGTATTCCAAACAGATAATTGAAAATCAGTTCCGTAAGCATCGATAGGGAATGTAAAAGTTTCTCGTTTACTTTCTAAATACTCGATAACTTCTTTCGTATATGATTGTAGATAATCTGGATTACATGCCAATATATGTTGTGGCAATTTCTTTCTAGCCCATATATTTAGTTCTTCAAATTTTTCATCTTGTGATCCAATGAAGCATAGTCCATTTTCAGTTGTAGCAATATGAAACTGCCAATTTTCATGTGTAAGTAGCGTCCAATATATAAATTTATTTTTGGAGGAATTCATTATTATATCCTTCTTTCATTTCGTTCTTTTTTCGATATTCAGTAGGAGTAAATCCGGTTTTCTTTTTAAATAAAGTTGCGAAATACTCTGGGTTTTCTATCCCGACAGCAGTACTAATTTCTTTAATGGATTGATTTGTGTGTAAAAGGTGTTCTGCCGCTTTAACGATCCTAAACTGCTGTATATATTCTATTGGACTTATTCCTGTTACTTTTTTGAAAGTGCGTTGTAAATGAAATGGGCTACCATGACACATTTCCGCAAGTATATCGAGAGTTAATAATTCGTCGAAGTGCTTTTCGATATAATCTTTAATTTGTTCTACCCACTCTTCAGTAGGTAAAGTGAGCCCATTTGGTTTACAACGTTTGCAAGGGCGAAATTTTTCACTTAATGCTTGCTCTGCATGATGAAAAATTCGTACATTGTTTCTATTCGGTATTCTTGATTTGCATGACGGTCGGCAAAAGATTCCGGTTGATTTCACAGCATAAAAGAATTTACTATCATAGGAAGAATCATTATGAATAATTGCTTGCCAATGCTCATTTGTTAACGTAATCCCTTCATTGTGCAAAGAACATCACCTCTGAAATTAGTATAACCTGAATAAAGTGCGTATGTATGTATTCACAAATGTAAGAGCAAGATTACAAAGGTGAAAATATGATTGTTTTTCTATTTTGTGATAGCATGAAATTTGAAAGTGAACATCAAGAGGAGGACTATAGGTGAAGTTAATTTCGTGGAATGTAAATGGTTTGCGAGCAGTTATCGCAAAAGGTGGATTTTTAGAATATCTTGAGGAATCAAATGCTGATATATTTTGTTTACAAGAGATTAAATTACAAGATGGGCAAATTGATTTAAATCCAGAGGGATACTATACATACTGGAATTATGCTGTGAAAAAAGGTTATTCAGGAACGGCTATTTTTTCGAAAAAAGAACCGCTATCTGTAACATACGGTTTAGGAATTGAAGAGCATGATCAAGAAGGACGAGTTATTACTTTAGAATTCGAAGATTTTCACATGATAACGTTATATACACCAAACTCAAAACGAGGATTAGAACGATTAGATTACAGAATGAAATGGGAAGATGATTTCAGGGCTTATATTAAGCAATTAGATGAAAAAAAGCCCGTTGTTTTTTGCGGTGATTTAAACGTTGCTCATAAAGAAATCGATTTAAAAAATCCAAAAAATAATCGTAAAAACCCTGGATTCTCTGATGAGGAACGAGAGAAATTCACATGTATTTTAGAAGAAGGATTTATTGATACATATCGTTATCTGTATCCTAATCAGGAAGGTGTATATTCGTGGTGGTCGTATCGTATGGGAGCGAGAGCAAAAAATATTGGATGGCGTTTAGATTATTTTGTTGTTTCCGAAAGAATGAAAGACAAAATAACAGAGGCGAAAATAAATAGTGAAGTGATGGGATCAGACCATTGCCCAGTTGAATTACATATAAATTTCTAAAAAAAGAAGTATCTACCTAGGATTAGGCGGATACTTCTTTTTTTATTCAGTTTGTTAAAATTTTTCAAATCTTTCTTGAAATAATTGCATATTAAATATATACTTAGTAACGATAATCATTATCAATGAAAGTGTTATCAATGGATGAGGTGTAAAAGAATTATAGTTTAGGGGAAGGGAACGAGAATGAGTTCTGGATAGAATTATTAATCTAATGAAATATATATATGAGACAAGTTTCATATAGTTAAATTTTATTGAGAATATAGTTTGAAAATTCGAGAGGAGTTATATAAAGATGAACAAGAAGTTATTTACTTTAGGGATGGTTACAGTTTTAAGTGTAGGACTAGCAGCATGCAATAGTACGGATAAAACTTCAGGAGAACAAAAGCAACAGACAAAAGCTACGGAAACGAAAAAAGACGAAAAAAGAAAAATTACATATTTAGGTAAAGAATATACAGTGCCAGCAAAAGTAGATAAAATTGCGACAGCTAGTTTAGAGTCAATGGAAGATGCGGCGGTACTTGGCATTAAGCCGGTAGGTGCTATTACTGTTGGTGGTAAATTACCAAAGTATCTTGAAAAAGATTTAGAAGGTGCAAAATCTGTTGGTGAGAAGATGGAACCAAATTTTGAAACATTACTACAATTAAAACCAGATGTTATTACATCAAGTACGAAATTCCCAGCAGAAACAGCTGAAAAGTTCACGAAAGTAGCTCCGACATTCCCGGTATCGCACGTTTCAACAAATTGGGAAGATAATTTAAAATTAATGGGAGAATTAACTGGTAAAAAAGATAAAGCAGAAAAGATTATTAAAGATTACAATACGGATGCTGAAAAAGCAAAAGCAAAATTAGGAGATAAGTTAAAAGACAAAAAAGTACTTGTCATTAGACTTAGAGCAAACGATTTATTCCTATATCCAGAAGGAGTATACTTTAATCCTGTAATTTATAAAGATCTTGGACTAACTGCTCCAGAACAACTTAAAACGGTAAAAGCACAAGAAAAGATTTCTTTAGAAAAATTAGCTGAAGTTAATCCTGATTATATCTTCTTACAATACGAGGTAAGTGAAAATAATAAACCGAAAGTGTTAGAAGACATTGAAAATAATCCAATTTGGCAAAGTATGAATGCTGCGAAAGAAAAGAAAGTATTTGTAAACGTTGTAGATCCAATGGCACAAGGTGGTACAGCTTGGAGTAAAACAGTATTCTTAAAAGAAGCAGTGAAAAATTTATCTAAATAATACAATAAGTAAGGTGCGTTGAATGATATGCAGAAAACGAATGCGGTACCAGTAACCATTTTATGTATAGCACCCATATTGATTTTATTTACGGTTATACTTTCTATTTTATATGGTGCTAAAAACATTGATGCTCAAACAGTGTGGAATGCATTATTTCATTTTGATTCAAGCAATGTAAATCATAATATTATTATTACTTCACGTTTACCAAGGGTAGTTGCAGCTCTTTTAGTCGGAGCATTTCTAGCCATATCAGGAGCACTTATGCAGGGGATGACAAGAAACTATCTTGCATCCCCTTCTATTATGGGTGTGACGGATGGTGCAGCTTTTGTTATTACACTTTGTATGATTTTTCTTCCGGGGATGTCATCAATCGGTATGGTTTTATGTTCAATGATTGGTTCTGCATTAGGAGCGGGTATCGTGTTTGGTTTTGGTTCGCTCCTTCAAAATGGTTTATCCCCTGTTAGGTTAGCAATTATCGGAACAGTTATTGGAACATTTTTAAGTAGTGTATCTGCTGCGATGGCTTCGTATTTCCAAATTTCTCAAAATGTTAGTTTTTGGTTTAATGCAAAGTTAGATCAAGTGGACCCTACTGTAATTAAAATCACGATACCTTTTGGGATAATTGGGATAGCTTTAGCATTATTAATATCAAAATCTATTACAATTCTTTCTTTAGGAGAAGAGGTATCTATTAATCTAGGACAACGTACAAAACTAGTTAAAGCGATGGCGATTTTATCCGTTATTCTTTTAACAGGAACAGCAGTTGCTTTAGTCGGGAAAGTTGGTTTTGTAGGTTTAATTATTCCGCATATTACTCGCTTTATAATTGGGGTAGATTATAAGTGGATTGTACCTTGTGCAGGCGTTATTGGTGGAGTGTTCTTAGCGTTATGTGACGTTTTGAGTAGATTTGTAAACTATCCATTTGAAACACCAATTGGCGTCGTTACTTCCTTAATTGGAATTCCTTTCTTCCTTTATTTAATCCGTACAAGAGGGGGAGAGAGACATGCCTAAAAGTTCAAGTCAACGTTTCGGAATGACAATGGGGATTATTATATTTTTAATTTTGGGTGCTGTTTATATTAGTTTAACGAACGGTACGTTTGATATTACGATTACGGATGTATTTAAAACACTTTTTAGAATTGATCCAGTACCAGAACATGATCTAGTTATCTTTGATTTTCGTCTTCCACGCATCGTAATTGCTGGGTTAGTAGGATTAGGCCTCGGCGTTGCAGGTGCTGTTATTCAAGGGATTACGAGAAATGGATTGGCAGACCCAGGTATTTTAGGAGTGAATGCTGGGGCCGGCACAGCCATCGTTATTTTTATGTTTTTCTTTCAAGGGCAATTAAAGAGCACAGACTGGATGTCTATTATGATGATGCCAATGTTTGGTTTAGTCGGCGGATTAGGTGCAGCTATCATCATTTATCTGTTTTCATGGAAAAACGGTAAGCTAGACTCGCAACGTCTTTTATTAACAGGGATTGCAATTGGATCAGGATTTGGAGCATTTTCTATGTACTTATCACTCAAAATGAAGTCAACTGATTTCGAAATGGCTGCAGTTTGGGTGTCTGGAAGCATATATAGCGCAAACTGGAAGTATATTGTTGCTATGTTGCCGTGGCTTATCATATTAATTCCGCTTATACAAAAAAAAGCTTATTTATTAGATTTATTTCAATTGGAAGAAACGAGTATTACAAGTTTAGGCGTTTCAGTAGAAAGAGAGAAATCTATTTTACTACTAAGTAGTATCGGACTTGTGAGCGCATGTGTTGCTGTTTCAGGAAGTATTGGTTTCATTGGACTAATGGCACCGCATATAGCGAAAAGGCTTGTTGGTATTCAGCATAAGTACATCATTCCTACGTGCGGAGTAATCGGAATGTTTCTTGTAATTGCTTCAGACTTTATTGCAAAAACAGTTTTCACACCTGTAGAGTTACCTGTTGGGATCGTTATTTCTATTGTCGGTGTACCGTATTTCTTATATTTACTTTATAAGGCGAAAGCGTAAGAGGAGGAATAAAAGTGAGTATTTTAAGTGCAAAAAATTTAGAAACGAGTTATGAAAAGCTTACAGTGTTTCGCGATTTAAATGTGGAAATACAAGAAGGAAAAGTAACGACAATTATAGGGCCAAACGGGTGCGGTAAATCGACATTGTTAAAAACAATGGGAAGAATCTTAAAGCAAAAGAGCGGTAAAGTATATTTGCAAGGACAGGATTTAAATACAATTCCAACGAAAGAAATTGCGAAGCAGTTAGCTTTACTTCCGCAAACTCCAATTGCGCCAGGAGAGCTTAAAGTAGAAGAGTTAATTTCTTATGGACGCTATCCACATCGAAATAACGTAAATAAGTTAACTTCAAAAGATAAAGAAATGATTGATTGGGCATTAGAAATAACGAAAACTTCTGAATTTAGAACGAGACAAATTGCAAATTTATCAGGTGGTCAACGACAGAAGGTATGGCTAGCGATGGCTTTAGCACAAGAGACAGAAGTGTTACTACTAGATGAACCGACGACATATCTTGATATGTCTCATCAATTAGATGTATTACAAATTGTGGATAAGTTAAATAAAGAACATAATTGTACGATCGTAATGGTACTACATGATATTAACCATGCAGCAAGGTTTTCAGATGAAATTATTGCAATGAAGGAAGGGGAAATCGTTACAACTGGTAGCCCAGAAGAAATCATTACAAATGAAGTGTTAAAAGAAGTATTTCATATTGATGCGCGTGTCATGATTGACCCGTATAACGGGTCTCCTGTTTGTTTTGGATACGATAGCGTTGTAACTCAAGAAGAAAAAGTAGAAATATATGTAACGAGTTAAAAGGGGGGAATATAAGATGAATACTACTATTGAAAAACAGCAGATTATTACATTTAATACAGAACAGTGGAAAATGTATTCGAAATTAGAAGGTAAGGAATATCAAATTCATATTTCAAAGCCGAGGCAACCAGCACCGGATTCAGGATATCCTGTTATATACGTATTAGATGGCAATGCCTTTTTTCAAACATTCCATGAAGCGGTTAAAATACAATCAGTTAGAGCAGAAAAAACAGGTGTTTCACCAGCCATTATAGTAGGTATTGGTTATCCAATTGAAGGGGCATTTTCAGGTGAAGAAAGATGCTATGATTTTACGCCTAGTGTAATTTCAAAAGATGCGCCTTTAAAACCAGATGGCAAACCGTGGCCAAAAACAGGAGGAGCACATAACTTATTTACTTTTATAGAAGAAGAACTGAAGCCACAAATCGAAAATGATTTTGAGATTGATAAAGGAAAACAAACGTTATTTGGGCATTCGCTAGGTGGTTTATTTGCTTTACATATACTATTTACAAACGTAAATGCCTTTCAAAATTATTTTATTAGTAGTCCATCTATTTGGTGGAATAACCAATCTGTGCTTGAAAAAGAAGAGAATCTTATAAGTGAATTAAATAGTGCCAAGTTTGAAACGGGAGTGTTCCTTACAGTTGGGGCATTAGAACGAGAGCATATGGTTGTAGGGGCAAACGAATTGTCAGAGCGCCTTCTCCAAGTAAAACACGATCAGTTTAGATTTACGTTTTATGAAGCTGAAGGGGAAAATCATGCGTCAGTTGTGCCGACTTCTTTAAGTAAAGGGTTAAGGTTTATTAGTCACCTATAGAAGAGGGAAAAGGTAAGCAATTGCTTACCTTTTTTCATTATTGTTTAAAGGCAACGTATCCATCAATTAAAAAACTAGTAAAAAAGCGAGTGATGTGAGTAAAGCCACATTCCTTCATGATAGTTAGTAGATTTGTTTCGGAAATAGGAAATATTTCTGTTTCAAAAGAATTTTCAAATCGGTCCCAATCTTTTAATGGAATTTGATTTTGCATCATATGGTTGCGCCAAGCATTTAATTGTGCAGAAAACATACTTGTATGGGGTATACCATTTATTGAAGAGAGAAAGAGTGGAGCACCAGGCTTTAAGCGAATACTAATTTCATTAAGTAACTCTTTTTTCTCCTTCATAGTTGGGATGAAGTGAAGAACAAGCATACAAGTAGCAGCGTCAAATAATGGATTGGTTAATAATGAATGAACAGTTCCATGTACAAAGTGAATTTGATTTTGCAAGTCTTCGTTTTTAATTCTTTTTTTAGCTAACTGTAGCATGCTTTTAGATGGATCAACACCTGTAAAAGATAAGTTGCTATGTTGTTTACCTATAGAGAGAATTTCTTGTCCACCACCAGCACCTATAACTAGTAAATTTGGATTCATATTTTCTTTAGGGAGTGTCGTAAATAAAAAATGGTTCACCATTTCATATAGGTTATAGTAGCCTGGGATTTTACATGGAATCCTTTGTTCATATGAATTTACGGTAGTATCATTCCAATTCATTTTTAACCTCCTAAGTATGTGTATTATAGGTTTATTATGGAATGAAATTATGAAGGGAAACAATCCCGTAAATCTGGGGGGAGAAGAGGATGTATGAAAAAACAACGAAAGAAATTACACTGGTAGCGAATCGTTTAAGTTCTATAAGGACATTTCAAGAGTCATTTCTCCACTTAATACGTAAAGTCATTGATTTTGACGCCGCTTGTTTTACAGCTATAGACCCAATTTCTTTTTTATCTACTGGGGCATTTACGGATGCAAGTGTTGAAAAGATTCATCCACAATTGTTTATGAATGAGTTTCTAGAAGATGATTTTAATAAATTTAAATATTTATCAGAACACTCTCCTCATGTTGCTTCTCTTAGTATAGCGACAAATGGTGAACAAAAGAAAAGCTCTAGATACCGAAATATTTTAAAACCAGCAAGTTTTGGAGATGAATTAAGGGGCGTTTGTATGAGTAAGGGGAACTGCTTTGGGCATCTTAGTTTATTTCGAGGGAGTACAAGTCCCACTTTTTATATTGATGATTGTAAGTACTTAGCAACGGTAGTCCCAATTGCTGGAGAGGCCTTAAAAAAGGCATTTCCTAAACCTTTTTCAGAAGAGAAGGTAATAGGAACAGGCACGATTATATTAAGTGATGATTTTAATTTATTATATTGGAATCAAGATGGCAGCGATTGGCTCTCAAATCTTAGAAGGTATGAACAGTTAAATATAAAAGAAATACCAAGGCCAATACGTGCAGTTTGTTCGAAAGTAAAGGCTAACGAATATAATGTAGGTTGTATGAATAGAGAAGAAAAAGTTTGTATACCTTTAGCCTATGGACATTTTTTAATCATTCGGGCCAGTAAGTTAGAACGTACAAGTAGTTTTCAGGATGGTTATGTTGTTTTATTCGAAAGAGCAAGACCGGAAGAAGTCTTTCCGCTTATTATGGAAGCGTATAGTTTTACAACACGTGAGAAGCAAGTAATACGTAAAATTCTTACAGGTATGTCGACAAAGGAATTAGCTCATGAACTTTGTATATCTATATACACGGTACAAGATCATTTAAAATCCATTTTTGAAAAGACTGGGGTAAGTAGTAGAAATGAACTCGTGTGGGAAGTTTTTTCAAGATTTTGTTTTGATGTTGATGAATAAAAATAAAATAATTCTACAAAAATCACATGAAGTACGGTAGATGAGTTGTAGAATAGAGCTGAAAAAAGGTTATGGATGAAACATTCCATAACCTTTTTTCATAAGTAGAATTGTCCTTTTTGAAAGTTTTGTTTCAACTTTTCGTCTAAAGAGACAAAAAGTTGTCACAACTCGGTCACAATTAGCATAAACATAAAATAGACGAAATGAACTTATTTCCAAAAAGGCTTGATTCATTCCATTCATGATTAGTAGAGCTGAAAAAGCATGGATTAAAAGTTCACTATATTCTCAAGGAGGTAGATCGTATGAAAACTATTCTTGCTATCGCTGGGCTTATTTGGGTTTTATCACATGGCATTCCAATTTATGAAGGAGAACAAATTCGCAGTGCTCTGAATAAAAATTTTAATGAATATCATATCATTGATCGGCAAGATAATGTCGTGACAGTTCGTGTAAATGACTGTTTTCATACGGTAACCGTTGAAGGAACTTCAGTAGTGAATGACACAAAAGTATGTGATCAGCAATAATTATATATAGGAAGAAAAAAGTCTCAATTTACACGTGTGAAAATTGAGACTTTTATATTTGTGGATGAATAATAAGCGGGGATGGATAATCCCTGCTTATTATTGTTTTTTGAAAAAAAGGCAAGGGTATCATAATAATTGAGTCTGAGAAGCTAATAAGTTGTTAAGAATAAGCATAGAGCGGAAATATACTCATATGGGGTATCATACGTAGATATTTAATGCTATAATTGGTATACTCGTAAAAGCAATTGTTTTATTGGATGAAGAGAAATTTTAAGAAGGTGATAATATGGATCATAAAGAGCATGAAGCAGTGACACATAGATCAGAAAAAGAAAAAGAACAAATTATAAATAGATTAAAGAGAATTGAAGGGCAAGTCCGTGGTATTCAAAATATGATTGAAAATGATCGTTATTGCGTGGATATTTTAGTGCAAATTTCAGCGATTAATGCAGCTATGAAAAAAGTAGGAATGGGTGTATTAAAAAACCATACAAGTCATTGTGTTTCAGGTGCTATTAAAGATGGTAATGGTGATGAAGCAATTGAAGAATTAATGACAGTATTTGAACGTTTTTCAAAAGCGTAAAAACAAGCTAGTATGTAACTGGCTTGTTTTTTGTTTACCTCTATATAGGATTTCGAGGTATTGATGTGTAAAATAAACTTTTAGAAAATAATTGAAAAATCATGATACAAAACCATTGATTACCTTAGGGGGGTATGGTAAGATGTAGTTGTGATTAACAAACAATGAAGAAACAAGAGGAGGATTTTAAATGGAACAGTTAACATTACAAGTTGAAGGTATGTCTTGTGGACATTGTGTCAATTCAATTGAAAGTAGCGTGAAAGAACTAAACGGTGTTGAACAAGTGAAAGTTCAATTAGCAGAAGGAACTGTTGAAGTTACGATCGACTCATCAGTTGTAACGTTAAAAGATATCGTTGCTGTAATTGAAGATCAAGGATACGATGTTCAATAATTATTTTTAGATATGGGAATAAATCGTACTTTATAGGAAGTACGATTTATTTTGTTAATAATTATACCTTATGAGGGTATATAGAGGTGAGAGACATGAATGAAAAAAAAGAGGCCAATCTTCAAATATCAGGAATGACATGTGCGGCATGTGCGAATAGAATTGAAAAAGGTCTGAAAAAAGTAGAAGGTGTTCATGATGCAAATGTAAATTTTGCACTTGAAAAAACAAAAATAATGTATGATCCCCAAAAAACAAATCCGCAACAATTTAAGCAAAAAGTTGAATCGTTAGGATATGGAATTGTAAGTGATAAAGCTGAGTTTACTGTTTCAGGGATGACATGCGCGGCATGTGCGAATAGAGTAGAAAAGCGTTTAAATAAGTTAGAAGGTGTGAACGGAGCGACAGTAAATTTCGCTTTGGAATCAGCTACAGTAGATTTTAATCCTGATGAAATTCATGTAAATGAAATGAAGAGTGCGATTACGAAATTAGGATATAAATTAGAAGTGAAATCAGATGAGCAAAATGGATCAACTGATCATCGCATACAAGAAATTGAGCGACAAAAGAAGAAATTTATGATTTCGTTTATATTATCATTCCCGTTACTGTGGGCAATGGTAAGCCATTTCTCATTTACATCGTTTATTTATTTACCTGATATGCTTATGAATCCTTGGGTGCAGCTAGCTCTTGCAACTCCAGTTCAGTTTATCATTGGTGGGCAGTTTTATGTGGGGGCCTATAAAGCATTACGTAATAAAAGCGCCAATATGGATGTTCTCGTGGCACTTGGAACGTCTGCAGCGTATTTCTACAGTGTGTATTTAAGTATTAGGTCGATTGGTTCTTCGGAACATATGACAGACTTGTATTTTGAAACGAGTGCAGTACTTATTACATTAATTATTTTAGGTAAATTATTTGAGGCGAAAGCTAAAGGACGCTCGTCAGAAGCAATTAAAAAATTAATGGGATTACAGGCGAAAACCGCTACTGTTGTACGAGATGGAACAGAAATAAAAATTTTAATCGAAGAAGTGGTAGCCGGTGATATCGTTTATGTAAAACCCGGTGAAAAAATCCCAGTAGATGGGGAAATTGTAGAAGGAAAGTCAGCAATAGATGAATCGATGTTAACGGGCGAGAGTATTCCGGTTGATAAAACAATTGGGGATGTAGTAATCGGTTCTACAATAAATAAAAATGGCTTTTTAAAAGTGAAAGCGACTAAGGTAGGAAGAGATACTGCATTAGCTCAAATTATTAAAGTAGTAGAAGAGGCCCAAGGTTCAAAGGCTCCTATTCAAAGGGTAGCAGATCAAATTTCAGGTATTTTCGTACCCGTTGTAGTTGTGATTGCTATTATCACATTTGCAGTGTGGATGCTATTTGTTACACCTGGTGATTTTGGCGGAGCACTTGAGAAAATGATAGCCGTACTTGTTATCGCTTGTCCGTGTGCATTAGGTCTTGCAACGCCTACATCTATTATGGCGGGATCAGGAAGATCGGCTGAGTATGGCATTTTATTTAAAGGCGGGGAGCATTTAGAAGCAACCCACCGACTAGATACAGTTATTCTAGATAAAACAGGTACTGTGACAAATGGGAAGCCGGTGTTAACAGATGTAATTGTAGCAGATGGATTCCATGAAGAAGAAATACTACGTTTAGTAGGTGCGGCAGAAAAAAATTCTGAACACCCACTTGCAGAAGCGATTGTAGAAGGAATTAAAGAAAAGAAAATTGTTATCCCAAGTTCAGAAACGTTTGAAGCGATTCCAGGATTCGGTATCGAATCAGTCGTAGAAGGGAAACAATTATTAATTGGTACACGTCGATTAATGAAGAAATTCGATATTGATATTGAAGAAGTTTCTAAATCGATGGAAGAGCTAGAACGAGAAGGAAAAACAGCAATGCTTATTGCGATCAATAAAGAATATGCTGGTATAGTGGCTGTTGCGGATACTGTAAAAGATACTTCAAAAGCAGCTATTGCGAGACTTAAGAAAATGGGTCTAGACGTTGTTATGATCACAGGAGATAATACACAAACTGCTCAGGCAATCGCTAAGCAAGTTGGTATTGATCACGTAATTGCAGAAGTATTACCAGAAGGAAAAGCAGAAGAAGTGAAAAAACTGCAAGCACAAGGTAAGAAAGTAGCAATGGTTGGAGATGGAATAAATGATGCTCCTGCACTGGCTACGGCGGATATCGGTATGGCAATTGGAACCGGAACAGATGTAGCGATGGAAGCGGCAGATATTACGTTAATCCGTGGTGATTTAAATAGTATTGCTGATGCAATCTTTATGAGTAAGATGACGATAAGAAATATTAAGCAAAATTTATTCTGGGCACTAGCTTATAACGGCTTAGGAATCCCGATTGCGGCGTTCGGTTTCTTAGCACCTTGGGTTGCTGGAGCCGCGATGGCATTTAGTTCTGTATCCGTTGTATTAAATGCATTACGACTGCAAAGAGTGAAATTAAAAAAATAAAAATTTATAGAGAATTGCATATGCTTTTAAACAAAAAAACAATACTTTGAAATAAGTATTGTTTTTTTTTTATATAGAAAGAAAAAAGATATAATAAAGCAGAAATATTGAATACTAGATGGTAGAAAAGTTAAATGATAGTTTAGTAAGGAGGTTCATATATGTTAAAAGATATGATCATTAGAACATTCCATCAAGAGGATTTAGAACAAGTATTACAGTTATTCTATGAAACAGTTCATACAATTAATGCAAAAGATTATAACGTGTTACAGCTACAGGCATGGGCACCAGATCGACTAGAGAGAGAAAGCTGGTTACAGTCTTTAGAGAAGAATATTAGTTATGTAGCGGATTATAACGGTGTGATAGTGGGGTTTGGTGATTATAATGATGAGCATTACATAGATCGTTTATTTACACATAAAGATTATCAAGGAAAAGGGATAGCTTCCTACATACTACAGAAGTTAGAAAAAGAAGCAGTAAGCTTAGGGCATAGGGAGATATATACAGAGGCGAGTATTACAGCAAAACCTTTCTTTGAAAGTAGCGGTTTTATTTGCATAAAGGAACAAAAAAAACAGCATAATGGTCAGATTTTTATTAATTATGTAATGAAAAAATAGCCCTCTCATAAATGAGAAGGCTATTTTTTCATTATTTTACAGCTTCTTTTAGTTCTTTACCAGCTTTGAAAGCAGGTACTTTAGAAGCTGCGATTTGCATTTCTTCACCAGTTTGTGGGTTACGGCCTGTACGAGCAGCTCTTTCGCGAACTTCGAATGTACCGAATCCGATAAGTTGTACTTTTTCACCAGCAGCTAAAGTGTTAGTGATTGATTCTACTACAGTTTGTAAAACTACAGTAGCTTCTTTTTGAGAAATCTCAGCATTTTGTGCTACGTTTTTGATTAATTCTGTTTTGTTCATGTTTTTCACCTCATATGTAAATAATGCTATTTAAGTTGTTATTATAACGTATAAAACATTCGAGAACAAGTGTACGCACATATATTCGTAAAAAAAATGAAATTTGTAATATTTTTTAGAGCCAGTGTATAGACAGTTCATTTAAGCGGATACAGATTTTTTCTTTAATTCGGCTTGCTCTTTATTGGAAGGGAGTTTCTTATGATATGATATGAAATAAGGTAATGCTACAAACAACATACCTCCTACTAAGTTTCCAAAGAAAACAAAAATGAAGTTTGGAAAATATTCAATCCAAGTTAAATGACCAGAAAAAATTGCAGCTGGGATAACAAACATATTGGCTACAACGTGTTGAAATCCAATCGCAACAAAAGTCATAACTGGGAACCAAATACCGATAATCTTCCCGATAAATTCTTTACTTCCCATACTGAGCCAAACGGCTAAACAAACGAGCCAATTACATCCGATTGCAGAAATGAAGGTTTGTAGTGGTGTATCTTGAAGTTTAGCTTGCGCAATAGAAACTGTTTTCGCTAAAAAAGCTCCCTCTGTTAATCCGACGATATGACCGAAAAAATAAGCAACGAATACAGCACCTATGAAGTTGCTAAACGTAACAATAACTAAATTTCGTATGAAATGAAATAAAGTAATTTTTTTTTGAAGCCAAGCCATAGAAACTGTCATCATGTTACCAGTTACTAGTTCACCGCCTGCAAGAATAACGAGTATAAGACCGATAGGGAATACAGCAGCGCCTAGAAAACTAGTAAATGATCCCCAAGATTTTGGCATTGTTCCGATAACATGGATATCGAGTAAATATCCTAATGCTATGAAAGCACCACCAAAAAAACTGAGAATTAGCATAGGGAGTAATGATAAATGAGCTTTTTTTCTTCCGGAATTAGCAGCAAGTTCCGGAATTTCTTCTGGTGTAAATACAGACATGAATAATCTCTCCTTAATAAAATAATGAAAATAAATGGAACATTTTTAAGAATCTATGTATTATAAAAATATGTTATGACTTCTGTATAAATTTGTCAAAGTGAATAGGGATGGAATTGGATATAACTAACATTTTTCATGTTGTCACATTAATGTAACAATAAGGCTGTAAAGTACTTTTAGAGGTGAGAACATGAATACGCATCATGTAAAAAAAGAACAAAAAAAATCAATCATAAAAATATTCATACTCAGTTTTATAAGTATAGTAATGATTTCAGTAAGTTTGTATTTCTATGCGACAGAAATAGAACGAAAACTAGTAACAGTTACGTGGAATGAAATAGAAGCATCTACAATTCCTAAAGAATTTAATAATAAAAAAATATTACAATTTTCAGATGTACATTTAGGGCCAGAATTTACACTGAAACAACTAGAAAATTTGGTGGAGAAGATGAATGAGTTACATCCAGATGTAGTAGTTTTTACAGGGGATTTAATAGATAAGTTTGGATCGTATAAGGCGGAAAGAGAAGAAGCGAAAGGTATTTTACAAAAAATACATGCGCCCTTAGGGAAATATGCAGTGTTTGGGAATCATGATAGGGGCGGAGGAGGTAGTTTATTTTATAAAAAGTATATGGAGGAAGCTGGTTTCTCTGTGTTAGTAAATGAAGTGCAAAAAATTAAAATGGAAAACGGTAAGTATATTACAATATCAGGTTTGGATGATTTTTTATTAGGGAAGCCGCAAATAGAATCGACTTTAAAACATGTAAGGCAACAAGATTTCAATATGCTATTAGTACATGAGCCGGATGTTGTAGATAAAGTAGCTCGTTACCCAGTTGATTTTCAAATGTCAGGCCATAGTCACGGAGGGCAAGTTCAAATTCCTTTTATAGGTCCATTAATTACTACAAAATTAGCTGAGAGCTATGTGGAAGGTATGTATGAATTAGAAGGGAAGAATAAGCCGTTACATTTATACGTAAATCGTGGTATTGGGACAACCCGGATGCCTGTTAGATTTTGGAGTGTACCTGAACTTTCAGTATTTGTGTTAAAGCAAAATAGCAACTAGACTATTTTAGAGTAGTAACAGGACTTTCAGAGAAAGTTCTCTTTTTTTATTGGGTAAATACAGAATGTTATGTGATTTTTATTTAAAGTGTTAAAAAGGAAAGGGGAATTTCTATGGTAGAAACATGGCATAAAGAATTGGAAAGTTTATATAACGAAATAGTTTCGTGGCAAATTCCTTTTAAGTATTGTAAATAGTTATGTAGAGATGGAAAAGAATCTTTTCATCATGTAGAAGTGAAAAAGTAATTTACATAAATAAAAACAACAATAGGTTAAATAACCTATTGTTGTTTTTATTATTTTTGCAAGGGAATAGCATCAAAATATGTTCTATAGTTATTAGAGAATTCAAAGTTGTTTTTTGCATCCCAATTAATAGACCAAGACATTAGGCCGCGGAATGCAGGGTAGCCACTCTGATTTGAAAGTTTATACTTTCCTCCAAAAGGAATTCCTTTAATGATATAATCTAAAGCTTTTTTCATTTCAGTTGGAGAAATATATCCGCCACTTGGAGCGGCCGCTGGTGCTGCAGGAAGTCCAATCATGACTTGATCCGAACGAAGAGCTGGGAAAATGTTATTTGTATTACCACCTACAGGAAAACCATGTAAGAGCATATCTGCCATAGCGACTTCGTAGTCTGCAGTACCTTGATTGTAGTTATTACCGTCCATTCCAATGCCACTGCCAGCGTTGTAGTGTTGAACGTGAATGTATGTTAGTTTGTCTTTTACTCCGTAAATAATCGGTAAATAAGCACCCCAGATGCTTCCGTATGCGCTATAACCACCTTGAACATAAGCTGTTTCAGGAGCCATGCTTAATAGAAAATCTGGACCGTAATGATCTGAGATTGTTCGAATAGCTGAGATAAGATTTACGATTTGAGGAGTAGTTGGGTTTTTAAAATTAGTGTCATTTCCGTTTAAGTAAATACCTGATTCAAGGTCAATATCTATTCCATCAAAACCGTATTTATCGATCAGAGATTTTAGGGAATTAATAAAACGTTGCTTAGCGGCATTATCAGGAAGTAAAACGACCCCATTTTGTCCACCTATTGAAAGAACCACTTTCTTTCCTTTACTTTTTAAATAAGTAATATCTGATTTGAATTCTGCATCCGTACCATACACAGGAGAAAATTCAACAGTGGAACGATCACCACCAGTTTCACCGAAAGATACATTGATTACATCCCATTTTGGTGAAACGTCTCTTAATTTAATAATGCCAGTACCGTTATCAAAGTTATGCCAGTATCCAACAAGTAATTTTGATCCTAAATTGTTTGCCGCTTGTGCTTGAAAGGGAGCTAGCGGTAGCAGTAAGAAAATTACTAAAGTACAACAAATGAATTTGAACTTGTTTAACATATCAACACTCCTATACAAAAAGTTGTCTAGATGTATAATCTTGTTTATTTAATAATATCTGAAAATTCATTCTTTTGTAAGGTGACTATAATTTTCTCAACAATTTTATATGGAAAATTATTAAACCTAATGTAATAATTTCTGAAGGAGATCGAATTACGATTGTTAAATTCAGAATATTTTGATATATTTTGAAGTATAGGACAAGATTTTTCGCATAATACTCTTACATAAATTTCAAAATTAAGTTTGGAAGGGGATGTACAAGAGTTGGATAAAAATCTTAAGAAAGACCTCAAAATACGCCACATTACAATGATTTCCATTGGTGGCGTAATAGGAGCTGGTTTGTTTGTTGGAAGTGGTGCGGTTGTGAATTCAGCAGGTCCAGGTTCTATCGTTTCATATGCATTAGCAGGACTTCTAGTTATTTTCGTTATGAGAATGTTAGGAGAAATGGCAGCTATTAATCCGACAAGTGGTTCATTTGCAACATATGCAAGAGAGGCAATTGGTCCATGGGCAGGTTATACAATTGGGTGGCTATATTGGTTTTTCTGGGTAATTGTTATTGCAATAGAAGCTACAGCAGGTGCTGGTATTATTCAATACTGGATTCCAGAAATCCCACTCTGGTTATTAAGCTTAATATTAACGATTTTATTAACGTTGACGAATGTTTTCTCGGTGAAATCATTTGGAGAGTTTGAATATTGGTTTTCTTTTATTAAAGTAATAAGTATTGTTTTGTTCCTTTGTCTTGGACTAGCTGTTATTTTAGGATTTGTACCAGGAACGGAAGCACCTGGCACTTCGAATTTAGTAGGGCAAGGAGGATTTATGCCAAATGGTATAAGTTCGGTGTTACTTGGAATTACCGTCGTTATATTTTCATTTATGGGATCTGAGATTGTTGCAGTGGCCGCTGGAGAGTCTGCCGAACCTGTAAAGGCAGTAAAAACAGCGACTAATAGTGTAATTTGGCGTATTCTCGTATTTTTCATTGGATCGATCGCTGTAGTTGTTACACTCCTTCCGTGGAATTCAGCGAACATACTAAAAAGCCCGTTTGTGGCGGTACTGGAACATATAGGGATACCAGCGGCAGCACAAATTATGAATTTTATCGTTTTAACAGCTGTACTTTCTTGTTTAAATTCGGGTTTATATACGAACTCAAGAATGCTTTTTTCAATGGCAGAAAGAGGAGATGCGCCAAAGGCATTTTTGAAATTGAATAGTAGTGGTGTTCCAGTTCGGGCGGTTTTATTTGGAACTTTCTTTGCTTACATTGGAGTTGTTTTTAGTTACATATCTCCAGATAAAGTATTTTTATTTTTAGTGAATGCATCTGGCGGGATTGCGTTACTCGTTTATCTCGTTATAGCAGTTTCACATTTCAAGATACGTAAAAAAATGGGGAAAGCGGAACAACAAAATTTGAAAGTGAAAATGTGGCTTTTTCCATATGTAACATATGTTACAATTGCTGCGATTATAGCAGTTTTAGTTGCCATGCTTGCAATTGAATCTTTACGTTCACAAGCGCTTTTAACAATGCTTGTTACTGTTCTTATAATAATTTCTTATTATATTTTTAATAGAAATAAAAATAGTACATTGTTGAATCCTAAAAGTAAGAATGAGGAATCTGTTCGATTCTAATTTCTTGTTTTAGAAGAGAGTTACACCCAATCATTGCTATAAAAGAATCATATATAATCATAGAAACAAGTAATTACTATTGTCATAGTGAATATAAACTTTTTTCTTGACTTTTTATACGAAGGCGAGCAAAATGGTAAAAAAGGAAGGGAGGATGACGATGGAAGAGTACGTATTAGAGCTGTATAACTTGTTATATACGACAGAATGGCAAGATATTGTTTCGTTTCTAGGAATAATGTTTTGTATGAAAATTGTAATTGTATATATGGAAGAGCAAGGTATGTTCTATTCCTTCTCATCTCCGTTCGATGTGCAACGCGAGCCGTTGCCAAACTATGCCAAGGTAAATTACGAACAATTTCCTTTTGTGATTTTCTTTATGATTCGATTTATAACAGCAATTGTAAAGAAGAAGGAAAGTGACGATGAAGAGTGCCACTCAACTTGTAATATAGCGACTGCTTTTTAAGCTAAATACAAGGAGGAGATTTATATGTGGTTTCGATTTCTTATGATTGGTTTCTTTTCATTAACAGCAATTTCTTTAATGGGATATCAAGTGTCTGAAATTTATCAAGCATATAGCAATACGTTTTTTAACAAAAACTAATTACATTGCTATTTAAATAATAAAGCGATAAAATCCTTCTTAAGAAGTTTTATTAAGAAGGATTTTTTTCTTTGCGCTGTCTTACTGTGTCAAACTATTGTCACATTTACACTGTGAATAATATGTTAAAATAGTGAGGTTACGTATACATATTTGAAGGAAGAGGAGTGACCATTTTGGTGGATCAATCAACTAATCAGAAAAGCTATGCTCCTATTGTGATAACGCTTTCTGTAATTGTAAATGCGATTATTTTATTTTTGTTCTTTGGACCTGTTGGCTATGAAGGAGAAGTACATTTTGATGTAACAATTTTACCAATGTTAAATGCAATTTTTAATAGCTTTACGTTCGTATTCTTATTAGCAGCTTTATACTCTATTATTAAGAAGAATGTGAAAATGCACCGTGGTTTCATCCTAGCAGCATTTACAACGACGTTGCTATTTTGTGTTTCTTATTTATCGTATCATTACTTGGCGCCAGCAACACATTTTGGTGGAGAAGGATTTATTAAATATGTGTATTTCATCATTTTAATTACACATATTATCCTGGCAGCAATTATTGTACCACTTGCATTGTTTGCACTTGTATTTGGTTTTACAAATCAATTAACACGTCATCGTAAAATTGTACGTTGGACGATGCCGATTTGGTTATATGTAAGTTTATCTGGTGTTATTGTTTACTTAATGATTTCACCTTATTACCAATAAAAAAATCTCAGCCTGTAGGCTGAGATTTTTTTGTTAGGCAAATATTTTTGTGAAATGAAAAAAATATGGTATACAAAAGTATAGTTGCTTTTCATATAGAAGGGATGGTAAAGGGATATGCAAAATTTTGTATTTCGTAATCCAACGAAACTTATTTTCGGTAAAGGTCAATTAGAACAGTTAAAAACTGAAATTCCACAGTTCGGTAAAAAAGTTCTTCTCGTATACGGGGGAGGCAGCATTAAAAGAAATGGTATTTATGATAATGTAATTTCTATTTTAAAAGATATAAATGCAGAAATATTTGAATTGACAGGTGTTGAACCGAATCCGCGTGTATCAACTGTAAAGAAAGGGATTCAAATTTGTAAAGATAATGGCGTCGAATTCATATTGGCGGTTGGCGGCGGAAGTGTAATCGACTGTACGAAGGCGATTGCTGCTGGTAGCAAATATGATGGAGATGTATGGGATATTGTAACGAAAAAAGCATTTGCTAGTGAGGCGTTACCATTTGGTACGGTACTTACGCTTGCGGCAACAGGATCTGAAATGAATGCTGGTTCTGTCATTACAAACTGGGAAACGAATGAAAAATATGGTTGGGGTAGCCCAGTTACTTTCCCGCAGTTTTCGATTTTAGATCCAGTTCATACTGCCTCTGTACCGAAAGATCAAACAATTTACGGTATGGTAGATATTATGTCGCACGTATTAGAGCAATATTTCCATCATGGAACAAATACAGAACTACAAGATCGTTATTGTGAATCTGTTTTAAAAACAGTAATTGTAACAGCTCCTAAGCTTTTAAGTGATTTAGAAAATTATGAGCATAGGGAAACCATTTTATATTGCGGTACTATGGCGTTAAACGGCATTTTAGCGATGGGAGTAAAAGGAGACTGGGCAACTCACAATATTGAGCACGCAGTTTCTGCGATTCATGATATACCACACGGGGGTGGCCTTGCGATTTTATTCCCGAACTGGATGAAGCATGTTGTAGATGAAAATGTAAGTCGTTTTAAACAGTTCGCTATTCGTGTATTCGATGTAGAAACAGATGGAAAGACTGATCGAGAAATTGCGTTAGAAGGAATTGAGGCGTTACGTCAATTTTGGACTTCAATTGAAGCGCCGGTAACATTAGGTGATTACGCTATTGGGGAAAATGAAATTGATTTAATGGCAGATAAAGCGATGGCTTACGGTGAATTTGGTAACTTTAAAAAATTAAATAAAGACGATGTTTTAAGTATATATAAAGCTTCTTTATAAGTGAATCGAGAAAAGAAACCCATTTGATTGTTATATTAAATGGGTTTCTTTTTTTGTTGTCTATAACTGTTTGTGATTGGTTTTGGTTATTTGTGAATGTTTATGGTTGATTTTTGTGGTCATTTTCATTATACTGTAATCAAAGAAGAGGTGAATAAAATGTTAACTCCTGAACGTCATCAAATGATATTGCAACTTGTAAAAGAGCAGAAGGTTGTTAAATTACAGCAATTAGTGGAAAGAACAGAAAGCTCTGAATCAACAATTCGTCGTGATTTAGCGCAATTGGAAAAGCAAAGGTTATTAAAAAGAGTTCATGGTGGTGCTGCTGTTTTAACAGGAAAAGGACAAGAGCCAACGATGGTTGAAAAATCATCCAAAAACATTCAAATAAAACAA
This sequence comes from Bacillus sp. ES1-5, assembly GCF_022487605.1. Classification (NCBI taxonomy): domain Bacteria; kingdom Bacillati; phylum Bacillota; class Bacilli; order Caryophanales; family Bacillaceae; genus Bacillus; species Bacillus sp. ES1-5. The sequence goes on from NZ_JAKVPU010000002.1 coordinate 502,166, forward strand.
CAAATTGCTAACTATGCGGCTAGCATTGTTGAACAAGGTGATTGCATTTATTTAGATGCAGGAAGTACAACATTTGAAATGATTCCATTTTTAATAAATAAAGATGTTACTGTAGTTACGAATGGACTTATGCATATTGAAGCTTTAGTTGAAAATAATATTCGTGCATATTTACTAGGCGGGATGATGAAAAGTAGGACGAAAGCTTTAATTGGTGCTATGGCACAGGAAAGCATGCAGAAGTACCGTTTTGATAGATGTTTCTTAGGAGCGAATGGTGTGCATGAACAACTTGGTTTTACAACACCGGATCCAGAAGAGGCGCTTTTAAAACAAATGGCATTAACATTAGCAAACGAAGGATATTTCTTAATTGATGAAAGTAAGTTTTCAGAAGTTGCGTTTGCGAAAATTGCCAATGTTGAAGAGGCGAATATTATTACAAACCATTTAGAAATTGATTTAGAAAAATATAAAAGACAAACCAATGTAATTGAGGCTGATAAACAATGATCTATACAGTTACTTTAAACCCATCTATTGATTATGTAGTACAAGTTAATTCCTTCGATTTAGGCGCAGTAAATCGAGCAGAGAAAGATATGAAATTTCCTGGAGGGAAAGGCATTAACGTTTCTCGTGTTCTTCATCGTTTAGGTGTTGAAAATGTAGCGCTTGGATTTACTGGTGGATTTACCGGTCGATTTATTAAAGATGTATTACAGGCGGAAGGTGTAACAACAAACTTCGTCCAAGTAGACGGAGATTCTCGAATTAATGTGAAAATAAAAGGGCAGGAAGAGACAGAATTAAATGGACAAGGTCCTGGTGTGACAAATGAGCAATTTGAACAATTAATGAAACAAATTGAAAGTATGAAGCAGGGAGATTGCGTTGTACTAGCTGGAAGTATACCTGCGTCTATTTCAAGTACCTTTTATGAATCAATCGCAGCGCTCGGAGCAGAAAAAGGTATTCGCGTAGTAGTAGATGCAAGTGGAAGTGCACTACAGCATGTAATTAAAAATAAGCCATTTTTAATAAAGCCTAATCATCATGAGCTTGGTGAGTTATTCGGAGTAGAGATTTCAACAGTGGAAGATGTTCTACCGTATGGAAGGCAATTAATTGAACAAGGTGTAGAGCACGTTATCGTATCAATGGCCGGAGATGGTGCTTTATTATTTACGGCGGAAGGTATATATGAAGCAACTGTTCCAAAAGGTGTTGTAATTAATTCGGTTGGGGCCGGAGATTCTCTCGTTGCAGGATTTATAGGTAAATATGAACAGACAAAAGATATTGAAAAGGCATTTCAATATGGTGTTGCAACAGGGAGTGCAACAGCATTTTCAGCTGATTTATGTGAAAAAGAAAAAGTAGAAGAATTATTGTCGCAAGTAATTGTAACTAAGCGATAGGGGGAAGCAACATATGAAAATTACAGAACTATTAAAAAGGGATACAGTTATTATGAATTTGACAGCTTCAAATAAAGAAGCTGTCATAGATGAATTAGTTGAGAAATTAGACGGAGCAAATCGTTTAAATAGTAAATCTGAATTTAAAGAAGCTATTTTAAAGCGGGAATCACAAAGTACGACAGGAATAGGAGAAGGGATTGCAATACCTCATGCGAAAACAAAAGCTGTTAAGCAACCAGCGATTTGTTTTGGTAGAAGTGTAAGCGGTATCAACTATGAATCGCTTGACGGACAGCCAGCGCATGTATTCTTTATGATTGCTGCGAGCGAAGGGGCGAATAATACTCATTTAGAAACGTTATCGCGCCTATCTACATTATTAATGGATGAAGGATTTCGTAAGCAATTGTTAGAAGCAAAGGATGAAGAGGAACTTCTTCGTTTATTTGATGAAAAAGAGAATGAAAAAGAAGAAGAAGACATTGAAGTTGCAAAACCAGAAGGAAATGAACCGTACGTACTAGCAGTTACGGCTTGCCCAACTGGAATCGCTCACACCTATATGGCAGCGGATAGCTTGAAAGCAAAAGCAGCAGAGCTAGGTATAGCAATTAAAGTTGAGACGAACGGATCAACAGGTGTAAAAAACGGTTTAACGAAAGAGGACATTGAACGCGCAACGGCTATAATTGTTGCGGCAGATAAACAAGTAGAAATGAACCGTTTTGCTGGGAAACATGTCATTCAAGTGCCAGTCGCTGATGGGATTAGAAAAACGGAAGCGCTTCTTAATCGAGCTGTAAAACAAGATGCGCCAATTTTTAAAGGCATAAAGGAAGATGGGAAGGCAGAAAGTACAGAGAAAGAAAAAGGATTAGGAATTTATAAGCACTTAATGAGTGGTGTAAGTAATATGCTTCCATTCGTTGTTGGTGGAGGAATTTTAATTGCACTAGCATTTTGGATTGGTGGTATAAAAGCAGAAGGACCATTGGCTGAATTGTTAATGTCTATTGGTGGAGGCAAAACAGGTGCGTTTTTATTCCTCGTACCAATTTTAGCTGGATTTATTGCGAGTTCTATTGCTGATCGTCCAGGATTTATGCCTGGTGTTGTCGGTGGGTTTTTAGCAGCGCATGCGAATGCGGGATTTTTAGGGGGATTAATTGCTGGTTTCTTAGCTGGGTATGTTGTTTTAGGATTGAAAAGATTGTTTTCAGGATTACCAGCACAGTTAGAAGGAATTAAACCTGTATTGTTATATCCGGTCTTTGGATTGTTGATTACAGGAGTTGTTATGCAAAAAGTAGTAATTCCGCCTGTGGTAGCATTGAATGAAATGTTAACAGGCTGGTTAAATGGTTTGAACGGTACGAATGCTATATTACTAGGTCTTATATTAGGTGGTATGATGGCAATTGATATGGGTGGTCCAATTAACAAAGCTGCATTTACATTTGGTATTGCTGCAATAGAAGCGCAGAACTTTGGCGTGCACTCTGCTGTTATGGCCGGTGGCATGGTACCACCGTTAGCGATTGCATTCGCAACTACTTTCTTTAAATCAAAATTTACTGAAGCAGAACGTAAATCTGGTTTAACAAATTATATTATGGGAGCATCGTTTATTACAGAAGGTGCGATTCCATTTGCAGCTGCAGATCCGATTCGAGTAATAGTAAGTTGTGTTGTTGGTTCAAGTATTGCGGGTGCATTATCTATGTTATTCCAAATTACATTACCAGCACCGCATGGTGGATTGTTTGTTATCGCATTAGTAAATAAACCGGTGCTATATATTTTCTCGATATTCATAGGGACAGTTATTTCAGCTCTTATGATGGGGATTTGGAAAAAGAAAGTTAAATAACACATGAAAATGGAGTAGCTTTTATTAGCTGCTCTTTTTTATTACAAAAAAGGAGATTAATAATTGGAGAATGATGAATTTTGGTAAAAGATGTAATGGAATATGGTTTTTTTGTAACAAAAAAGTAATACTGTAATTTTTTTTGGAAAAAAATTCTGGGCTGATATGTGGAAAATGTATGAAAACTATTGAGGATTCTATTAAAAATGGAATTCATTAATATGGAAATTTATGTTACAACTCATTAATCGTGTATTACGAATGGTTTGTAATTGTGTGATTTCTAAAAATCCTAAAAATCTGTTGCTATAATGAAAATACGAAAACAAAGCAAATGGAGGCTATTCATGAAAAAATTATTAGGTATAGCAACGGCGGCAGTTTTTGGTCTTGGGATTTTTGCAGGTTCTGCGAAAGCAGAAACGATTGTAACAACAGATGTATTAAATGTTAGAGAAAACCCAACTGTAGAGTCAAAGCTTGTAGGTAAAATGTTAAGTGGAAATAAATTAGATGTTATAAATACAGAAAACGGATGGGCAAAAATTAAATTAAATGGTAAAGAAGCGTTTGTAAGTGCTGAATTTACAAAAAGTACATATTATGTAACGGCGGGCGTGTTAAATGTTCGTGCTGGAGCGAATACGGACTCTGAAATTCTTGGTAAACTGAATAAAAATGATGTAATTGAAACGACAAATCAAGTTCAAAATGAATGGTTACAATTTGACTATAATGGAAAAACAGGATATGTTCACGTGCCATTTTTAACAGGGACGGCACCTGTGATTGAAAAGAAAGAAGTTGTAACGCAAGAAGAAGCGCCGGAAAAAGTAAATACGCCGGTTAAAAATAATAAAGTAGTTAAGAGCAAAGAGTCGGTTAAGAATGTAGAATCAAGTAAACCTGTGGCAAAAGAGAAGCCAACTGCGAAACCAGTTGCGAAATCTACTGAAACAAGTGCTCCTGCTGGTGGACGTGAAATCACAGTAGAAGCGACAGCGTATACAGCACATCCAAGTGAGAATGGTACGTATGGTGGCCGTGTATTAACTGCAATGGGGCATGATTTAACAGCAAATCCAAATATGAAAGTCATTGCTGTTGATCCTAAAGTAATTCCACTTGGATCAAAAGTATGGGTAGAAGGATATGGAGAAGCGATTGCTGGAGATACTGGTGGTGCGATTAAAGGAAATCGTATTGATGTTTTAGTTGGTTCAGATGGTAGTGCTGATAACTGGGGGCGCAAATCTGTAAAAGTGAAAGTTATAGAGTAGTATATATGTATTAATATGAAAGGCGGTTGCTTGAAAGTGTGTAAGCAACCGCCTTTTTTGGATTATTGAAAAGGATAAATAGTTTTACCTGTAATAATTTTATAGGCACTGCAAAATTGATTTTGAATATATTCTGTATTTTTATTTTCTGGATGTAATGTTGTTTCTTGGAGAGTAGAATGAAAAGAACGTAGCAAACAATTTAAGGCGAAATATAATTCTTCTTGTGAACAATTTTGTTCTTTTGTAGCAGTAGCTAAAATAAGGTCTTTTGTTAAAGATGAAAAATTGATGGTGGATTGTTTCATAGTCAACTCATCCTCTCGAAGGTATTTTTAATCATGTATATGCGGAATTGGACAAACTATGTTCTTTTTTATTTATAATTTCATGTACCGCAATGAAAGAACTTGCAATCATGCCGTTAAAATTGGTAAGATTGGATATAATCAATAGATGGAGTACATTACATAAAGAGAGTTGAATGATATGGGAGAAGTGCAACGTGAAAAAGTTGCTGTCATCATTGGACCAACTGCTGTTGGAAAGACGAAGTTAAGTATTGATCTTGCCAAAGCGTTGAATGGTGAAATTATAAGTGGAGATTCCATGCAGATTTATCGTACGATGGATATTGGAACTGCAAAGGTGACAAAAGAAGAGATGGATGGAATTCCGCATTATATGGTCGATATAAAAAATCCGGAAGAATCATTTTCTGTTGCCGAATTTCAAGAACGTGTTCGTAAGCATATTCGAGAGATTACAGAGCGTGGTAAATTGCCAATTATCGTTGGTGGAACTGGTCTGTATATACAATCTGTTTTATTCGATTATCAGTTTACGGATGATGCTGGCGATACTATATACCGAGAACAAATGGAAAAGTTAGCATTAGAACGTGGTGTGGAATATGTACATAAGAAATTACAAGAAGTAGACCCAGAAAGTGCTGAGCGTATTCATGCAAATAATGTACGTCGTGTCATTAGAGCGTTAGAAATTTTTCACACGACGGGTGAAAAAATGAGTGATCAACTTGAAAAACAAGAAAACGAGTTATTATACGATGTTTCCTTGATTGGCTTGACAATGGATCGAGAAATGCTATACGATCGCATTAACTTACGAGTTGATATAATGATGGACCAAGGGTTATTAGAAGAAGTAGAAGGATTGTATAATAGAGAGATACGAGATTGTCAATCTATTCAAGCGATTGGGTATAAAGAGATATATGATTATTTTGAGGATCGTGTCTCTTTAGAAGAAGCGGTATCACAATTAAAGACGAATTCACGTCGTTATGCAAAGCGTCAATTAACGTGGTTCCGTAATAAGATGGATGTCACGTGGTTTGATGTTACAGGCGGTGAAAAAACGTCAGAAATTTTACGATACATAGAAGGAAAGTTACAACTAAAGTCGAATAATAGTAAGTAGAGAAAAAGAGGAGGATTCGACATGAAGCAATCAATCAATATTCAAGATCAGTTTTTAAATCAACTCCGTAAAGAAAATACGTTTGTTACGCTGTACTTATTAAATGGTTTCCAGCTTCGTGGATTAATTAAAGGATTTGATAATTTTACAGTCCTACTGGAAACAGAAGGTAAGCAACAGCTTATTTATAAACATGCAATTTCTACATTTGTACCACAAAAAAATGTTTCAATTGAATTAGAGTAGTAATGAATTATTGTACATAACAAAAAAAGAGCGAGTTTCTCGCTCTTTTTTTTATTTGTCATAAACAATAAATAGTGAAATTTAAGCAATTCTAAATACAGTAAGTCGGATGTTAGTGTTTCCTGTTGCAGGGATCGTAATCTCGTTAAGAGTAGATTGGACAGAAATGTTTGCGCCAGCTCTTAACGTTTCGATTGTAGTAAATGCAAGTGAGTCGCCTATTAAATTTGAAGAGAAGTTATCAGTTGCGACTGCTCCATTAATCGAAATGCCTACTCCAAGAGGAGCGCATCCTGGCGCAGTTGTAGAAATAGATACGCTAATTACATAAATACCACCGTTGATAACTGTAACTGTATCTGTGCCATTAAAGATAATATTGTTTACGTTAATTGCAGTACTGAAAATAAAGTTATTAAATTGTAGTACTGTTTGTTGAATGTTGTTTGTTACAACAATTGTTGCTACAGGGAAGCTAGGTCCAGTAGGCCCGGTAGGTCCAGTAGCTCCTATACCAGTGGCGCCGGTAGCACCTGTTGGTCCTTGAACGCCCTGAGGTCCAGTGGCACCAGTAGCACCCGTGTTACCTTGAACGCCTTGAGGTCCAGTAGCGCCCGTGTTACCTTGAGCACCTTGAGGTCCAGTGGCACCAGTAGCGCCCGTGTTACCTTGAGCACCTTGAGGTCCAGTGGCACCAGTAGCGCCCGTGTTACCTTGAACGCCTTGAGGTCCAGTAGCGCCCGTGTTACCTTGAACACCTTGAGGCCCGGTAGCACCCGTGTTACCTTGAGGTCCCTGAGGTCCAGTAGGTCCAGGAGGCCCACCAGAAGGTCCGGTAGGTCCGGTAACTCCTATGCCAGTAGCACCAGTAGCGCCCGTGTTACCTTGAACACCTTGAGGTCCAGTAGCACCCGTGTTACCTTGAACACCCTGAGGTCCGGTAGCACCAGTAGCACCTGTATTACCTTGAACACCTTGAGGTCCAGTAGCACCCGTGTTACCTTGAACACCCTGAGGTCCGGTAGCACCAGTAGCACCTGTATTACCTTGAACACCTTGAGGTCCAGTAGCACCTGTATTACCTTGAACACCCTGAGGTCCAGTGGCACCAGTAGCGCCCGTGTTACCTTGAGGTCCAGTGGTACCAGTAGCACCTGTGTTACCTTGAACGCCTTGAGGTCCAGTAGCGCCAGTAGCGCCCGTGTTACCTTGAACACCTTGAGGTCCAGTGGCACCAGTAGCACCCGTGTTACCTTGAACGCCTTGAGGACCAGTAGCACCCGTGTTACCTTGAGCACCCTGAGGACCAGTAGCACCCGTGTTACCTTGAGCACCTTGAGGTCCGGTAGCGCCAGTAGCACCCGTGTTACCTTGAACACCCTGAGGACCAGTAGCACCTGTGTTACCTTGAGCACCTTGAGGTCCGGTAGCGCCAGTAGCGCCCGTGTTACCTTGAACACCCTGAGGTCCGGTAGCGCCAGTAGCACCCGTGTTACCTTGAACACCCTGAGGTCCGGTAGCGCCAGTAGCACCCGTGTTACCTTGAGGACCAGTGGCACCAGTAGCACCTGTGTTACCTTGAGCACCTTGAGGTCCGGTAGCGCCAGTAGCGCCCGTGTTACCTTGAACACCCTGAGGTCCGGTAGC
>NZ_JAKVPU010000002.1:510085-511215 GCF_022487605.1 Bacillus sp. ES1-5
GTGTTACCTTGAGCACCTTGAGGTCCGGTAGCGCCAGTAGCGCCCGTGTTACCTTGAACACCCTGAGGTCCGGTAGCACCTGTGTTACCTTGAGGACCAGTGGCACCAGTAGCGCCCGTGTTACCTTGAACACCCTGAGGTCCAGTAGCACCTGTGTTACCTTGAACGCCCTGAGGTCCGGTAGCACCTGTGTTACCTTGAATACCCTGAGGTCCAGTAGCGCCAGTAGCACCCGTGTTACCTTGAACGCCCTGAGGTCCGGTAGCACCTGTGTTACCTTGAGGACCAGTGGCACCAGTAGTACCTGTGTTACCTTGAATACCCTGAGGACCAGTAGCACCCGTGTTACCTTGAACACCCTGAGGCCCAGTAGTACCGGTAGCACCCGTGTTACCTTGAATACCCTGAGGTCCAGTAGCACCTGTGTTACCTTGAATACCCTGAGGTCCAGTAGCGCCAGTAGCACCCGTGTTACCTTGAACACCCTGAGGCCCAGTAGCACCGGTAGCACCCGTGTTACCTTGAGCACCTTGAGGTCCGGTAGCGCCAGTAGCACCCGTGTTACCTTGAGGACCAGTGGCACCGGTAGCGCCTGTGTTACCTCGAGGACCAGTGGCACCGGTAGCGCCCGTGTTACCTCGAGGACCAGTGGCACCAGTAGCGCCCGTGTTACCTTGAGGACCAGTGGCACCGGTAGCGCCCGTGTTACCTTGAGGACCAGTGGCACCGGTAGCGCCTGTGTTACCTCGAGGACCAGTGGCACCGGTAGCGCCCGTGTTACCTCGAGGACCAGTGGCACCGGTAGCGCCCGTGTTACCTTGAACGCCCTGAGGTCCAGTAGCACCTGTGTTACCTTGAGCACCTTGAGGCCCAGTAGCACCCGTGTTACCTTGAGGTCCTTGAGGTCCAGTAGGTCCAGGAGGCCCACCAGAAGGTCCGGTAGGACCGGTAACTCCTATACCAGTGGCACCGGTAGCACCAGTAGCACCAGTAGCACCTGTGTTACCTTGAACGCCTTGAGGTCCAGTAGCACCCGTGTTACCCTGAGGCCCAGTAGCGCCCGTGTTACCTTGAGGACCAGTGGCACCGGTAGCGCCTGTGTTACCTCGAGGACCAGTGGCACCAGTAGC
>NZ_JAKVPU010000020.1:0-11034 GCF_022487605.1 Bacillus sp. ES1-5
AACGTACAATGAATTGCAAAAATTACTTACAATTGCATAAGATTTAATTGTACTCACCCTAAATTTTTATCTGTTAAGAAACTTTGCAACAGAACCGTATGGAGCATCAGTTTGTAAAAAAACAATTGGGGAATACTCCAATTGTTTTTTTACTCATCCAATTCATTTGGTTGTATCTTGTTATACCATTTATTTATTTTCCCTTTATAGTACTTCTCTACTTCATATTCAGGAATCCATATTTCACGCTCGTGAATTTTTGCTAGTACTTGTTCTAAAACATCCTCATGTTCTGCTGGTTTTAGCCTTCAATTATAAGATTTCGCCTTAGATATATATGCTTCTCTCAGCCAATTTGAAATAATTTCACGTTTTTTTGCTTCAGATGAGACCATTTTTTATTTGTTTGTATTAGTTGACCAGCGGAGAAATTTTCGGACATACATCCCTTATCTCTTAGGTTTCACATCACATGTGAGATGCGTAGGGTTTGCAAAGAAATGCATGTTTTATTAAGAAGGTGCAAAAAATCTCGATAGATAAATTAAGGTTATGCTAATTTTGAAATAGCATATGATAACAATATACTTAAAGATAATACATCCTCAATATTTTATTGAAAATAACAACAGGAGGAATACAAAGAAAAAACGGTGATATTACATCTCTATTATATAGATCAGAATTTATCCCGAAAAAAGGTTCAGATAAAATTGAAGGCACTTAATTCCTTCCATATAGCATCCATATCTAAAATCTCAAAATTCGTTTCTTTAGGTATTTTATCAGCAATAACACACATATGGTAATTTAATTCCTTGAAAAATAAACTTTCAAATTCTTTACCATCTGTTTTTATTCTGATTATTTGTCCATACTGTAAATTCTTAGGACAAACGAGTTTATTTCTCATGTCTATAATTCGTCCACCATTTCTTTTTGTAAATGCCTCTTTATAACATAATGCATTCCAGTAATACTCTTTTTTTTCACTTTTCTCTAATTCATGTAAATAACTCTGTTCTTCTTCGCTAAAAAAAAATGGGACAAAACCTTCATTTATTTTTCTTTCATATAAAACGTCGATTCCTAATTCTTGTTTAGCTATCCCTAATACAACAATATTCTTACTATGAGATAGATTAAAATACACTGGAGCGCTTTTCAAATAAGGTTTCCCGTATTCACCATAATATATTTTAATATTCGAAATATCAATTCCTATCCTCAGCAAAGTGTAACGAAGTAATAAATCTCCTGCAAAAATAGTTTGTTTTCTATGCTTACTCAAACTTGAAAAATACCTGTTCCTATTTTCTACTATACAAGTATCTAACAAACTATAATGTTTTTCATGTATTAAACCCATATCTAATAAAAATATTTGCATAGTTATTTATTTTGTCTTTTGAAGATCATAATAGATACCACAGTAAATACAATCATCGTAATAATAATCATCCACAAACTGTATGCTGTACTAACAAGCTTGTCATTCAATTCATATACTATGCCATAATGTGTTTTATATTCTAGTATTTGTTCTGGTGTCGCCTGTTTAAATACAGTCTGAATTGAATCTTTCATGAATATTTCCCGTAAGAGAACTGCCGTATGGCTGATGGGAAAATACATAATAATATTTTGAACAAAGTTAGGCACGCCACCAATAGGAACATATACACCACATAAAAAACCAATAGCTGTTCCAACAACTGTACTTAATGTCGAGAAAGCATTTTGAGTATTAATAAAAAGGACTAAAAATAGGTTAATTGAACTAGACAAGGCAACTGACAGAATGATAATACCTATAACTTTCAACATTTCCATACCACTCAGTACTTCACTGCCTGTTAGGACAAGAAATATTTCACAGCCAACGAGGGCAAGTAACGAAAAAAACAATCCGATTACAAATGAATTAACAACATAACTTAACTGTATTGTAGCTCTCGATAGTGGAGCTGTTAAAAAATCAAATGCTTTTTTACTTTCTTTATCTTTGACCATAATACCAAACGCACCTAACGTTGTCGTTACAGCCGTAATAGATAATAGTCCTGCGACCATCCACTCATTCACCATTGCTTTAGAAGCTGTTGTTAGGTCGACAACTTTTTTAATTGCGTCAATTTGGGTTTGTTGCAAAAATACTGCATACAATAAAATCACAATAAACACTGACAATAGTGAGAGAAGTAATAACGTTCGATCACGACGATATATTTTATTATTTCTGCTAATCAAATAGAATAAAGATTTCACTGTATGACGCTCCCTTTTCCCTCAATAATATTGATAAAGACGTCATCCATACTACCTTTAATAACCTCAAAAGATTCTACTTGCCCCTCTAATTCCTTTAAAATATCATAGGCATTTAAGGTGCTCGATACGCGAATAGTATAAATTGAATTTCTCAACGTATAGGGTATATTTTTTTCTTTTAACCATGTTTTATAATCAAATGTATCATTAAATATTAAATGCAAACTATCAAAAGTATACCTATCCTTTAATTGACTAGGTGTACCTTCCGCAACTAAACGCCCTTCTTTAATGACTACGACATTATCAGCAACGGCGGCTTCTTCCATATAATGTGTCGTTAAAAAAATCGTCATATTCGTTTCTTCTTGTAACCTCTTAATTGCATCCCAAACAAATAACCTTGTTTGCGGATCCAAACCCGTTGTTGGTTCATCTAAAAACAAAATATTAGGTTTATGAATAATAGCTCTTGCTATATCAGCTCGCCGTCTTTGTCCACCAGATAAAGCACCATACCTTTTTTCTTTAATATCACTTAAATTTAAATACTCTGAAATGAAATCGTAGTTTTCTTGGATTTGTATTTTACTCAAATTATAATATTCACCACGATTAATAATATTTTCATAAACAGTCAGGCGTTCATCTAGTAAACTTTCTTGAAATACAACACCAATTTTTTTTCGGATATGATTGTTTCCTTTACCAAGTTGATAGTTATCAATCAAGACATCACCTGAAGTTTTTTGGAGCAAAGTGCATAAAATATCTATTGTTGTTGATTTTCCAGCTCCATTTGTCCCCAGAAAAGCAAATAATTCACCTTTTTTTACAGAAAATGATATTCCTTTTACAGCTTCAAATTCACCATATTTTTTTTGTAAATTACTTACTTTAATAATGGTTTGTTCTTTTGACATTAGTTCCACCTCAATATGATAATTATTAAACTAAATTGATAAACCACCATCAACTGTGATAATTTCTCCGGTTATGTATCCTGAACTGCTTTCTGCAAGAAAATAGGTTAATTCACTCACATCACTTGGACTACCAAATTGCTGTAACGGAATCATTTTTAACAGGGTACTTCCCTCTAAATCACGTGTCATGTCTGAGTGAATAAAACCTGGGCATATAGCATTAACCCGCACTTTATATCGTCCCAACTCTTTTGCCAAAGTTTTTGTTAACCCATTGATTCCTGCTTTAGATGCACTGTAATTCACCTGCCCTTCAATAGCTTTAATACCAGAAACAGAAGAAACGTTAACAATGCTACCATAACCTTGATTGATCATGTATTTAGACACAAATTTACAACAATTAAACGTGCCATTTAAATTAGTATCAATGACTTCCTTCCAAGATTTTTGATTCATGAATGTTATTGTTTTATCCTTATTAATTCCAGCATTATTTACTAAACAATCAATTCGTTCATTGGTTAAATAAATCTCATTTATAAACTCTTTTACTTGATGATAATCTCTAATATCAACTCGGACCGCAGTAATTCCAGGATATTTCTTTTTAATCATGTTAGCTTTTTCTTCATTACTTAAGTAAGTAAAATAAACGTTATAATCATTTTCGTAAAACTTTTCAATTATTGATTGTCCTAGGTCTCCGGTACCACCTGTTATAATTACTGTTTTTTTCATAATGAAACCTCTTTAGATTTTGAATTTATTTTTAAAATACTGTCGGTACCAATTTCATTCGTTTCAACAATTAATGTTTTTTCTTTTAACTCTAGTGCAGTAATTAATTTCAAAAAACCACTTAATGCATTCGAAGTTCCTATACTTTCTGCAGTATTTATTATATTAATATTGTGAGACACCATGCTATTTCTTAAGTAAGCAGAAATTAGTTCATCATTATTGTTAGATGATCCATAAATTAGATTATTAAATTGCTTATTTTTCATCTCCTCTTCTAATTTTAAAATTATTTTCTCTCTATTCTCTTCATAATGTTGAAAACTATAAATCTTTTCAATCGAAGCATAACTATCTTCATTCTTTTCAATAATTACCGTAACAGCTCCCGTAATAGTTTTTACATTATGTATGTTATTCCCTAAATGATAAATTGAATTTTCTTCATTTCCTTCAACAGCTGTAACAATTGCAACATCAATTACATTATTATTTATATATTCCGTAGCCATCTTTAATGCATCAATTCCAGATAGATTCCCAGAAATCACTGTAGAATTTACTCCTGTTATTCCATAGACAATGGAGGCCCATCCTGAAATATTATTCAATACCGTGCTAGAAAATTTTAACGGACTAACAAAATCTGCTGTCGTTTCATATACATCTGACATAAAATGAAGAGCTCCATCAGTAGGATTTAATGTACTTCCTACAAAGACCCCAATTCTTTCTGGACGATGCTGATTGTATTTCAAACCAGCATCATTTATTGCATCACTAATTGAAGCAATGGCTAAATTTGTGGCTTTTGTTAGAGAACGAAGTCCTTTATATTTAATATATTTTTTTATATCAAAATCTTCAGGCTCGCTGACACCATTTATTTTCATGCCGCTCTTTATACTATCAGCATTGACTTTCAAAGGAAGAACCTTACCTACACCAATAATATTCATGTTGATATTCATCCTTTCATCTCATCAGTTTTCACTAAATTTTTTAAAAATCACGGTAGAGTTTGCCCCACCAAATGCAGATGAATTATTCATGGCATACTCAATATGAAAATTCCGTGCCGTATTCGGTATACAATCAATATCGCAATTTTCATCCTCTATTTCAAAATTTATTGTTGGAGGAGCAGTATTTTCGTTCACAGCGTTACAACATACAATTGCTTCTAGTAGACTTGCAGCCCCCATAGAATGACCTATCATTGACTTTATTGAACTCATAGGTACTTTCCTCTTAAATAATGTATTTACTGCAAAAGATTCAGCTTTATCATTTGCTTGAGTTCCTGTACCATGCGCACTAATGTAATCTATATCTTCTAGCTCAATATTTGCTTTTTGCACCGCATTCTCCATAGATTGTATGATTCCAGCGGATTCGGGGTGTGGTGCGGTAATATGATTTGCATCACAAGAAACTCCATAGCCAACTATCTCTGCTAAGATATTAGCACCCCTTTCTTGAGCATGGTTCAATTCTTCTAGAACTAAACATCCTGCCCCTTCAGCAACGAGCATACCATCTCTATTTTTAGAAAATGGTTTGCATTTACTCGAAGCAATAGCTTTCAATCTATTAAAACCATAATATGCTATAGTCGAAAAAGGATCCTCTCCTGCTGTAAAGCAAATAGTTTGTTCCCCACTCCTTATTTTTTCATATCCTTGAATAATTGCATAGTTCCCAGCAGAACAAGCGTTAGCAATTAACATGGTCTCTCCTTGCAATGAGAATTCTCTACAAGCATTTGCTAATAACCCATGTAAAAAAGATTGATCTAGAAGGTGCTGTGGGCTAGAATTTCCTATGTAACGATTGTAATCTGTCATCTCAATAGCAATTTCTCCCATAGTTGTTCCAACAAATAAATCTGCTTTCTCATAAGTATGACGATTTAAATTGGCGTTATTTATAGCATCATACATACTGGCTATTAATAGATTTGAACCTCTTCCTATTGATTTATAATCATTTACCTTAGTAAATTTAGAAGGGTTAAAATTATGAATTTGCCCTCCATATTTAGGGGCTAGCAACTGTAGCCCCTCTTTTTTAATTAAGGAGATTCCTGACAATCCTTTTATACAAGATTCCCAAAATTCTTTAGAATTCATCCCTATTGAAGTGATTGCTCCGGTCCCTGTGACAACTACTCTTTTCAAATTATTCATCTCCCAAAAGTGTAAACGTTAATTCCCCATATGCACATTTTATATCATTTACTTTTACTGTAGCCTCCACTATAGCGGCTTTGCTTATTTTCTTTACTACACTTACACTTATCATCAGCTGATCTCCAGGTACAATGATTTTCTTAAATTTTATATTTGTATGATAAAGAAGAGGAATATTGTTTCTGGTTTCTACTGATGGACCTTCTAGCTGTGCAAACAATAGAATAGCTGATTGTGCCATCGCTTCAGTTACGTACACGCCCGGAAAAATTTTCTTATTAGGAAAATGCCCTTGGAAGCACGGTTCATTCCCACTAACATTTTTAATACATATCATTTTAGAGCCATCGAACTCAAATACCTTATCTACCATAAGAAATGGATATCGTTGTGGCAATATATCTAACACATACTCATGCGTCAAAAAATTCATAATACCCCTTCCTTACTATTCTCTTCAATTACAGAAATAATGTTATTTAATGATGTAAATTTCTGTAGTTCCTCTTCAGGTATCTTAATTTGAAACTCTTTTTCAATACCAGCTAGAATCTCTAAAGCCATCATCGAATCTGCATCTAGCTCTTCTACTAAATCTGTGTCATCCTTTATATCTTCAATTTCAACCTCAAGAACTTCTGCAATCATTTGAATCAATTTTTCTTTTTGTATTTTGTCCATTAAAAACAATCCTTTCATCGTCTATATTTGGATATCCACTACCCTTTGATTCACTTTCATGACATCTAATTTCATAGGACATTGGTAGGATTTACCTCTATATAGTTTATAATCACCTACCTGTGAAAATCCTATTCTCTCATACATCTTTTTTGCCGTACTTCTGCTTTGTAAAAGAAGATGTGTGATTTTCTCAGTAATAATAACATCCTTCGCCTTGTTAAATAAAAGTTCTAAAACTTTCCCCTTCAGAGATACAGTTTTTGTATAGGGAGTATCTAATACTACCAGCCTTAAAACCTCTGCATATTTTTCACCTTTTTTCGGCATTAAATTATGAGTTTTCTCAACTTCTAATAGCTCATTACCCCTTTTCACGACTAAAGAAAAAAAACCAACTAATATATCCCCTTCATAACACCCTAAATGGTAAGCATATTCATCATACGCATCTTTTAATAAACCATTTTCATAATTTTCAGCAGGTATAGTTTTTTCCTTCTCAACAAACGTTTTATACCTAATTGAATAAAGTTCATTTTTTTCTTTTTCTGATTCTAAAATTTTAACCTTTAGCATTACATTCACCTCCTCATAAAGATAAAAATAAGCATATATTCATATTATCTCCAAAATAGGTTGAAATTTGAAATTAAGTAAAATACAACCTTAAAGTAATTCTATCATTTATTTCCTTATATTTCAATATATACATTTATGGTAATTATAATTAACATCATGAATTTTCACAAAAATTCATGATGTAACCTTCGAAAACATTAAGGTTCTTTTTTACCTTTTCACCCTTTTATTTAACACTTCTCATTTTGCAGGACAATTGTTTATGGGGATAAAATTGATTTTTCCACATTAAACGATATGTCTATTGCAAAATAGTAGATGCAGTTTTCATACTGCTTAGGCTAACTTATAATCTAATGTTGGATCAAACGTATACATCTGTGAAGGATAAGGCGATGCAATCATAGAAATTTATTTATAGAATACAAAAATTTCTCTTTCCACTACATTCATATGAATACCTCACATGGGAAAAATATCTCATATGAAGTCCTTAAACAGAATTTTAATCCAGTAATCAGGAGTAGTTATTAAACAAATTCAGTCTTACCGTGAAATAGTTGTTACAAACCTTATAACAGTAATGAATTTTAGTGGATTAGAACATCATAAAGTTTTTTCATCCTTAGACTGTAAATGATTATTCTTAAATGTACAGTTTCGCTTGTATAAAGATGTACAGAAATGCCTTAAATATCGACAGAAATTCTTTGTTTCTAGATGTGTACTAACGCCTTTCGCTAACGCTGCAGTTGTTGACATACATGTAGTTGAAACGGTTTTGTTACACAAATCCAATTCAACTACATGCATGAAAAAGTAAAAAAACAGTATACACCAGACACCCTTGTACGTATATTTTGGGCTAAAATGGCTTAGTAGCAATAGTTTCCCTAGACTTTCCCAATCATTTTTGGACGTATTTATTCAATCAAAAGTGTACATTTGTAAACTAGCATTTATATTAGACTTATTTGGAAAGTATGTAATCCCTGCTTTTAAGTGAAAATTTGATAACTTCAAAAGAGATGATTTTATTTACTGCCATTTCTCCTGAATAATTTAAGAATGGACAAAAATAAACCCTCAAAATTCCTCATTAGTCATCCATGCTACGAGGACGATAGGAATGACTACCAAGAATCATAACCACCCTTCTAAAGGGTGGTTAAGCCTATACTACCGGCCAGCGCCTAAAGGCGCTAGCTTTCACCCACATTCAAGCCTCTATTGCGCCACCCCTGAAGGGCTATTTGTATGACATGCTACCCTTTAAAAGGGTCTGTGTATTCTTTTACACTTAATTTATCTAATGCTATATCGTGTTTTCCTGATCTTGAATATATTTTTTAATTGTCGCTTCATTCAATCCGACCGTACTCACATAATATCCTTCAGGTTCTAGTGCTTCATGAATATCACTTGATTTTTTTAATTGCTTTCTTAAGCCACGTTGTTTTTTTGATGATTTTCTTCTAAATGCAGCTTGATCTTATTTATCATTTCTTCTGTTAGTTTTCTTTTCTTCCTAGGCCCTTTCTTATAACTGGGCTTTTCAACAATTGCTTGAATTAACTCACCAGTATCCATGTTTGAATCTGGTAATTAGTTAGCTTTACTCTGTTCATATTCATTGATGTATTTACTAACAGTTTCACGATTTACACCACCTAATTTCGCGATTTTTCGTCTAGAGTATCCCTCCTGTAAATATAACAATAGTATTGCTTGTTTCTTTTTCAGATTAATCATCTCCCACAATTCTACAAAATTATCAGTATGGATTCATTATAGACTGGCTGGTTTTTTGTAGATTTACAATAAAAATTGACCCACCCCTAAAATAAAAATACAATGCTCTCATGACAAAATGAGAGGGGTTTGTTTAGGGGAATGATTACGATTGAAAAGTGGACAGCAATTCGAGCGGTGAAGCAAGAAAGACATTCTATTCAATCCATTACTAAGTTATTAAGTGTCTCAAGAAATACTGTAAGAAAAGCATTTACATTTGATTCTTTAATGATTTATATACCAATTTGAATGAGATAATTAAACTCTCTCTATCTTAAAATCACACTTAAAACGCAATTACTTATTATTGAAATAAATGAATTTAAGTTGTGTTAACCATTCTTCGAATCTCCACTTTTAATGTAATAAGTTCCTTCTCAATATATATACGTCCTTGAATTAGTTTACTCTGAAGTTGTCTTAAGTCTTTTGAAGATTCTTTGTCTATTAACATATAAACTTGGGTCAAACTAATCATTATCTTAATATCACTCAAAGCATCTTGAATAATTCGATCGAACTGTTTTTGCTCACTACAATAAATTACTTTTAATACCTTTTCCATACAAGTAGTCATTTTTTGTTCTAAAATATAGATAAATCTCTTGGTATCTAAATCCATCTCACTTCCCCCCACCTTCAATATGGTTCTGTACCATGTCTGTCCATGAATAAATGATTTATCTAATTTATAAAATATCAAAAAAACTGGCGATTAATATTTTATCACATTAGGAAATAAAATCCATATAAAATATTACCTAATATAGGAATTTTTATTCTTTTTCTAATATATAACCTCGTTTTAGCTATATCAAAATAAAAAAATAGAATACCTCACAGAAAAATGTTATTTTACATACACGAGCTGACTTTCACCGGAACAATTTAGCGTAAATATATATTTTTCATTACCTAACCTAATATTAACATTATATAAACTTCCTATATTGTACATGTATACTTCCGGTTCAAAATCATGTGTGAATTCATAACGATGGGACGCATTTTCAATAGCTGTATATACATAGTCAGCAAAACTATCCGGTTCCATCAAGCACTTATCCCATACTTCCCCCACTTTGTTTCATCCTTAACTATATTATTTTCAAAATCAAATGATAGAGTACTATATTTCATTTCAAATCCCCTTTTTATAATATATCCTACTTCTATAAATGTGCCTCTCTTATATTGGTAATGGCACTGTACTACACGTCACTTTGTCCATGAAAATGCTGCTTTGCACAATAAAGGTCCTAGCCTACGATCATTCTTATAATAAAGTAAGTTGAATAAATCCATCATTATTTTCTTTAGAGTTTTCATTATCCTTTATAATCTTGCTTTTTTCCTGTTTTAATTCCGCTTCAATTTCTTTCTCCTCACGTTTAAGTTTTTTTTTCATAAACCATTGCGGTAGCCCTGAAGGGAAATACTTTCTTTCGTAAGCAGTACGTTCTTCTTTATCGATACATCTATATTCATCCCAAAACTTATCTTGAAAAGCTTCTATTTCTTCTTTTGTAAAGTGCGGTAGCTCATAATGCTCCTTGTTTAAAAGTTCTTGTTTTTTATACAACTTTTCTTTTTCTAATTGAACTCGAATACGCTCTTCTTCATTTTTACGTATTCTTTCTTTTTGAATACGCAACTCTTCCTGTTGCCTTTGCAATTCTTCTATTTTTAGCTTTCTCTCTAATTTTTGTTCATACTTATCTAGAAGTTCCTTGTAAAATTGAGTTTCTAGGTTCTGTTGCAAAGTTTCTTAACCTAGTTACAATCTAGAAAAAAGAGGCGAGGAGAATTACACATGCGATATTTTAAAGGAAAACAGTTCAAGAAAG
>NZ_JAKVPU010000021.1:0-9148 GCF_022487605.1 Bacillus sp. ES1-5
TAGAATTCTAGACATACAAAAACACTTGAGACTAAAAAAACCTCTCTATAGACCTAAAACTCCCCTTAAACTAAAAATGGTTATTAGTTTATTTTTGTCCTCAGTAAGTATATATACTTACTGATAGCATAGTTTCAGGATATTTTAAACTATACATTGCCTTAGTATATATACTAAGGCATATATTTTTTTAGATGGTGCTGTTTAATTAAATTCCTTTTTAATTAAACCACTAAATACCCCTCAAACTGCTTACAAATACCCTTAAACTGTTTATAGAATTCTAGACATACAAAAACACTTGAGACTAAAAAAACCTCTCTATAGACCTAAAACTCCCCTTAAACTAAAAATGGTTATTAGTTTATTTTTGTCCTCAGTAAGTATATATACTTACTGATAGCATAGTTTCAGGATATTTTAAACTATACATTGCCTTAGTATATATACTAAGGCATATATTTTTTTAGATGGTGCTGTTTAATTAAATTCCTTTTTAATTAAACCACTAAATACCCCTCAAACTGCTTACAAATACCCTTAAACTGTTTGTAGAATTCTAGACATACAAAAACACTTGAAACTAAAAATAAAGTTTCAAGATTTAAAATTACATATTGCTTTAGTATGTATAACTAAAGCAATAAGCACTTTATTAAGTTACTCTTAATAAATCTAAACCTATTTTTTGACATTAAAAGTCCTACAAAAAATATCAAACACATTTAATTTTTAAATAGACCAAAAAAACCTTTTCGCTTTTGTTTCTGATTTTGTCTTTGCATATCTCTAATGTTTTCAAGCAATAACTGATCTCGCTTCTCTATTTTCTTCTCTATAAAAACTTCTAATTCACTGTTTTTACCTTCTACTTCAGTTAACTTTTTCTCCGTATTCGCTAAATGCTCTTTTGTCGTAACCAATTCATTCGTAATTTCTTTCAATTTTTGAACAAGTGCTTGATTAAATTGATTTTGTAACTGCTGATTTTCTAATACTTCATTCAATTTCTTTTCTAATTCTGATTTTTCTTCTTTTGAAACAAACGAATCTAGTTCTCCGTTTCGCCATGCCCGAACTTGATCGTAAGACCATTTTTGCGCCTGTATTTTTTCTTTTATCGCTTTTAATTCTTCTATATTTTCCTTCAAGTATCTGCGATGCCCTCCCTGACTTCGCTCCGTTTGTACGTTAAATTCGTTTGACCACACCTTTAACAAATCGGGTGTAATCCCTAAAAGATCTGCAACAATTTTCGGTGTATACATTTCCGATTTTAGTTCCAATTTTCATTCCTCCCCCAAAAACGGAATACGTTTTTCACTTAGAAAAACACTATTAAATCAACATTTCGATCAAAATCGGAATATACTTACAACCGATATGAAAACCGATTTTAAAAACGATTTAATTTCGAAACACATTCCGATTTTAACACCAATATATATTACTTCTCGATAATAACATCAAAATCTTTTTTATTTATACAAGATTTTATGCAAAAAAGAATAGCAAAGATCCTCCGGATCCCCGCTATATCAACCATGTATAAAATCATGCATATCCATTTTAATCAAAAAGAAAAAAGAACCCTATAAAAACAAGGGTTCTTTGAAAATATTTACTACCGATAATAAGATGTTATGTTAACCTTACATGAATAGGATATACAATCCAAAAAACACCACACATCACTTTTTGTAAATGGTATAATAAGGAAAAACGGCGGGGTGGAAAGCTAATGGAAGACTCTATATTTGCGTTTCGAGTTATTTTCAACGCACTAACATCATTCTTTTCCAACGGGGTCTGGGTCGTTTTGTTCTTCTTCTTGTTAAATAAAACGTATGAAAACAAAACTTTCAGAACAACATCTAATATTATTACTTTTGTTGTTTTGGTATTTTATTTGTTTATTGCATTCAGAATAGCATGTAATACCTTTCTTTGAATAAAAGAGGTTTACTTTACTTCCAATAACGAAAATTATGTAAATAAGCTGTCCATTTGGACAGCTTATTTTTTTTGCTTAGCGTACAAAATTCGGGTTTTGTTGGCGGTACCCCATGCCCATCAACTTAAGGGGGAAATAAACGAACCTTCATTCAGCCAGGTTAAAACATTCTTAAAATCTTCTACTTTAATAATTATTAATTCTTAATAACCTACATTCTAGCTCTATATTTACCTTTAACAGTGCAATTTTTTTGTTTGGGGGATACTTCAAAATGTTAAGTTGATGGGCATGTATGGTGATCCCTATTTGGTGATAACCGGCTTACTTCTGCATTGGTGGACCGTTTGGTCCATCATGCTCATATCATTGCATTCACAGGTGAAAGTTATCACTTGCGAAATGCTTTATCTTCTGGAAATACCAAAATTAACATTTTAAAAAATAGCTGCGCGCCTCTGGAATTTTTTCTGCATTTTTCAGGGATTGTTGCTTGCACAAAACAGCGGTACCCCATAATGCTAAAATTATAATTTCTAACGTCTTCTTTTTCATTAAAAATTAAGCACCCCAAATCCCCTTAAAAAAGTTGTATTTGGAATATTGTAACAAAATCAAAAAAAGACCCTACAAGAGAGTCTTTCATCAGCTAATATTAAGCTATTTGAACATTAGTAGCTTGTGCGCCACGTTGTCCTTGTTCTACTCCAAACGTTACACGTTGTCCTTCGTCTAAAGATTTGAAACCGTCGATTTGGATAGCTGAGAAATGTACGAATACGTCTTCTCCACCTTCACGCTCGATGAATCCAAAACCTTTGTCTGCATTAAACCATTTTACTTTACCTTGTTCCATAATTGTTGCCTCCTAGTATGGATACCCACACATGTGTTACTACCCTTGCTCAAATACCTTAGACGAAAAACAAAATTTATTCTTAATCTCAAACCGAACAAAAATAGGTCATTCTTAGATTAACATATTTTCTAAAAAATAGCAAATTTCAAAAATAAGTCCTTATGGTAACTAGCCACTAATAGTGGTTGCTGGAGAAAAAGTCACTATGATAGTTATCACAACAAGAAGTTACCAAAGGATCTCAACAATATCATTGGTTAGATTTTTTCAAACATTCAACAACTGATAAAATAAGATATTTTCGAGTTATTTTTTATTTAATGTGATTTTGTTCTGGTTTTTTGGTGTGAAATTTGCTTTTTGGCTAAAGTGCTGGCTCGTCGTGTGGGGACGAACCCCCACGTATTACGTATCTATTTTTAGAATAAGAATTATCTTGGGACGAATGATCTAAGCGGTTCGGCTCGTATACTTGCTAGTCCAAGTCGAGAACCATTGCTTTGCTTTTTGTCTGTCGGCTTGGCGAGAAAAGCACACGAGCCGAAAAAAGTTCCGCAAGGACATCATAAAAAAGAAAAGGCATTCGCCTTTAGGTGAGGATTTACGAACCGGCTTTTTTTATGATGAAGGTGGAGATTTTTGAGCTGATCTTGCTCAAAAATACTACCTGTTCCTTGCGGAACTTTTAGCCTTTAATAATAGTGATAATAGAGATCATCTACAAAAAACGTGTAAATCCCTTGATATGACTGGGTTTAATACACTTTTCAGGGTGTGACGAAAACGTCACACTTTTAATCCTTTTTGTGACGTTTTCGTCACACCTAAAAATATACAAATAATAAAAAAAATGGATAATACACTTTGAAATACATATAAAAAAGACTATATCAAATTGATACAGTCTAAAAAAATCTAGCTGGTAATTTTACTTTTTTACCATTTTGATCTTTAAGATTTTTCAAAGAATATTGAAACAATCTCATCGTTAATTTATCAAGTTTCACTTCATTTTTTCGAGGTGCACAAATCATTATGTAAGGATTTACCACCCATGTTCTAGGACTTACAGTGCGACCATTTTCAATAATTTGTCCAGCACCTTCTGGATTAAGTAAAATTTCTTTTTTCTTTAATGAATTCATAACCAAAGAAGTTTTTTCTCTTGATTTCCCTATCATTTCAGCAATTTCAGAAACAGTTGCTGCTTTGGGTAACTCAAAATCTTCCTCAACGCTCTTTCGTTTCCTTTTAAATTTATCATCTCTACAAATAATAACATTACTTCTAAATTCCAAATAAGCTTGAATTCTAAATAAAAAACTTTCTTCTGCTTGAGTTAAATAACCAATACTATTCAACAAATCTAAATTTCTATGCATTACTTGATTAAATGGCTCTCCAGCAAATGGATCTTTATTAGTTCCAACATAATGGTCTTCTCCAGTTAATTCTTTTAACTGTTGTAAAAGAGATTTTTTTAGTTCTTCAGCTTGATCTCTTTGTTTTCCATCTTTCTCAAAATCTCTTTTTCTAGCATTTCTATCAGCTTGATTTAAAGCTTGTCCCAATTCTTCATTCATTGTTAATTCCTCCTCTAAAATTGAGGGAATCAACAAAAACACCTATTTTTTGCTATTTGATTATAAAACAAATTATGATAATCTATAATCAGATAAATGTAGTCTAGGTATTTTCGTAGAATACCCTGTAAAAAGAGTCATGTTCCAGCATGGCTCTTTTTTTTCATTCTATCACGTTTTCAATAACCTTAAAGATAAAAACAAAGTTTCCTTACTATTTTACCGCTCCATGTCCAATCCACGATGTCTATTCATTTCTTTTTTATGCTCACGTTCAAATTGATTATCTACTCCCTTGTTATCCAATTCTTTTTTAACACTCTCTCTAAACGCCTTAAATTGCTCCTTAAAAACTTTTTTCGTTTGTACATACAAAACTCTTATATTCGTCTGCAAAACCTTTATATGAGCTTTTAATGAGCTAATTTCTATATTTAATACACCAACTTCTTTTTGCAACTGGTTTTTTTCTTGTTTCAACGTTCGATTTTCTTGCATCCATGCCTCTGCATTCACTTTTAAACTCTCATTCTCTTTCACAAAATCTGTTTTTTTCAAACGCTCATAATCCTTTTTGATAGTAACCGCTGCATTCACTTGTTTTGTTAATTCTTGATATTGTTCTGGTGATAACACATAATTTCTTGTCTGTTTCTTCGTGATTTCAGCTTTTCCAAACATTTTATCCTGTACTTCTACTACTACTTCTTTACGTAAAAATGGAATTTTAACAGGTTCATTTGGTACTTGATTCATAGCACTATCTAATTCTTTTTGCATTTGTTTTACTCTTTTTTCTAACTCTATATGACACTGGCCAATTAGCTGTAGCTTTTCACTTTCACTCTCTACTTGTTGTTTCACTACCTCTAATTCTTTGTACTTATCAACGACATCGCTTTCCAAACTCTTTTTCACTACTTGTAATTCGTTTGTTTTCTCTTCAACATTTTTTAAATTATGGTCAATCATTTGTAACTGCATCTCTTTTTCTTGTACTTGATTCTCAACAATTGATTTTGTTTCTGCATATTCCTTGTATTGACGGACTTTCATGTATTTATGTGAACCTACATTGGCACGTTCAAAATTTGGAATGTGTTCTTTCGATAATTTCTCAATATAGGCCGTTTCTAATTCTCTCCAATGTGCAATTAACTTTCTTCCCGTTCCCTCTACACCTTGTTGCTGCAAAGCTTTATCCATTCCGACACGCCTCGTTAATCCTCGACTACTTTCGAAATTTGGTACATAGTTAATATGTAAATGCGGATTCGCTTCATCATCATGTAAAACCATGTTATAAACCGCTAGGTTTGGATTTCTCACTTGAAACGCCTCTGCATACTGTTTTAACGCTTCCTTTTTGGCTTCCCTATATTTCGAGTCGTCTTTACCTTCCCCAATTGCCACGACTAATTCTCGTTGCTCATGTGTCTTATCATCTTTATGTATTTTGTCATAATAATCATCAATTTTACGGTCATTCCGTTTTTGTTTCTCGTTATACTTGTCCACTGCTTCTTGAAAGACATCCTTGTATACACTTCGGATATCCTTTTGAACAAAGTAAATATTCTCATCTAACCTGGCTGGATCAATCCCAGGATTTCCATGAATATTTTCTCTGTTATTATGACTCAATGAACTTTGGTGGGATTGATTAAATGAGATAGAACCCAACATAAAGTGCCACCACTTTCCCTAGATTAGTTGATACCATCAGTCTAGCAAAGCGACGAAATGATGTCAATTAACGTAACCCTATACGTATTTTGACACTTCGTATCAAAATACATAGGGGTCTGCGACGCTAGTTGGCTACGCCAAGCCATGTTTAACATGGCAAACACACACCTTGGGCCTTGCCCAAACCCACTGGGGAAATCTTCCCCAGCCCCCTCAATCGAACTCCCCAACCCCTCAACTCCTTGAGGGGCTCCCTCGCCGGTAGGCAGGTCAAAACGGTAACCGTTTTAACCAACCAAGAGGGTCTTTGGTGTAGTGAGTATGTCAACTCCTTAATGCTCCCTACGGTCCGCTTACCGTTGACATACACTCAAATAGTTATTCAATTGATTAAAAGTATGGTGCGCCCCTTTGTTTTAGAAAGATTTTCCTCGTATACTAAAACTAGTAACTATAAAAATATTAAAGCTTGGGGGAGAAAATCATTAAACCAGTAAACAAGATAGAAGTAGTAGAAAAAATTAAAGAGCTCGCAATTATTTCTTTATTTTATGATGATGAATTAATGAATACCTTTGTTCTAAAAGGTGGTAATGCTTTAAATATCGCTCATAAAATAAATGAACGAGCTTCTGTAGATATTGATGTATCTATGGAAGATGATTTTGCAGAAGGAACATTAGCAGAAATTAAAGCTAAGCTACAACATGCATTTGAAGTTACCTTTCAAGAAGCAGATTATCATGTGTTTGATTTGGATTTAAAACCCTCTCCAGCAAGAATAAAGGATGATATGAAAAAATTCTGGGGCGGTTACACACTATATTTCAAAGTAATTGAAAAAGAAAAATTCGAACAATATCAAGACGATCCACAAAAACTTCGTGTGAATGCTATTGTTGTAGGAAGTAACCAAGAAAAAAAATTCCAAATTGATATCAGTAAATATGAATTCTGCAAAGCAAAAGCACCATTTCGTCTGAATGGATATGTAATATACGCATACACGCCGTTAATGGTAATCTATGAAAAACTGAGAGCTGTTTGTCAACAAATGGAAGGGTATAGAGAGTTAGTACTTACTAACAGAAGACCTCGACCAAGAGATTTTTTTGACATTCACTCCATTATGACTAAATGGCCAGATCCAATTGATTTAACAGCACCTGATAATCTTCAGATTTTATCAGAAATCTTCACATTAAAAAAAGTTCCACTAGACTTCTTGGCAAACATTCAAGGAGAAAGAGAATTTCATAGAGAAAACTTCCAATCTGTTTTAGATACAGTAAACGCAGACACTAAAAAAGGTACATATGACTTTTATTTCGATTATGTAGAACGTCTTGCTAAAGAGATCTATGAAGCATTACAAGAACAAAAACTTTTAACAACAAATTAAAAAAGGACAAATTTGTCCTTTTTTTTTAATAATCAAGGTATCTAGGATAATAAACTCTCCAACGCTCTGAAAAATTTTTTTCTTTAATTTCATAGGTTAAATAAAGATTATATTCAATATCACTTAATTCTATAAGTTTAAGTACACTTTCATCATATCCAGCTTTTTCTAAATAGAAACCGATCAATTGATGATAAGGATAAACATAATTCATTTTACCTAACAATACTAGTAAGCGATTAACAGAAAAACTACCTTTAGCAATTTTATAAGCATGAATTACTTCTTCTATCCCCCCAGAGTAATTTGGTCTAACAACAATATCGATTAAAGTTCTTTCTAAACTTGTTATTGGAAGCTCAAGACCATTAATATTAACTTTTGATACTCCTAATCTATTTTGATGTTTTCCATTCAACAAAAATACTTGATATTTTTTGTTATCTATTTCAAATTTAGCTATTTGTTTTGTAGTTCTCATTGGTCTAGCAAAAGCCCAATCTATATTTTCCTGTTCTAACTCAATGTCATCTTTATAAGTAAAGTATTTAGGAGATTGTTCTGTATTTGTATAAATATTTTTGGGAATATTATTAGTTAAACCATGCAAAAAAAGAGCTGTGTAATGACTCAAATATGAATTCGCGTTTATTGATACAGCTAATTCATATACTGAAGCACCATTAAATTTAAATTTTGTTATTTTTCTTTGAGGTGTTTGAATTTCAATTTGTTCTAAAATATTATTTTCAGTTAAAAATTTTATAAAATCATTACCCTTAGTAACAGCTGGTAATCTCCATTCTTCTTTGTAAGAATTTAATATCTCATACATATCCTGAACTGAAAAAATCCTTTGATTTTTCTCTTTAAAATATTCCACAATTTGAGGTTTCATTTGTTCCATAATCTGAAACCTACTTAATCTAGGCATGTGAATACCTCCATTTTTTCAAAAAATTATTAGTAATAAGTATATATACTTATTACTTTAATAGTTTCATTTTACAAAAAAGAGACACAAAAGTATAGAACTCCTTTAATAACTACTCATCAACTCTAATAATGTTAAATTTTTTTTAAAAATTAAACCAATAAATAATCCTCAAACTATTTACGAACACCCTTAAACTGTTCGTAGAATTCTAGACATACAAAAACACTTAAGACTAAAAACCTCTCTATAGATCTAAAACTCCCCTTAAACTAAAAATAGTTATTAGTTTATTTTTGTCCTCAGTAAGTATATATACTTACTGATAGCATAGTTTCAGGATATTTTAAACTATACATTGCCTTAGTATATATACTAAGGCATATATTTTTTTAGATGGTGCTGTTTAATTAAATTCCTTTTTAATTAAACCACTAAATACCCCTCAAACCGCTTACAAATACTCTTAAACTGTTCGTAGAATTCTAGACATACAAAAACACTTGAGACTAAAAAAACCTCTCTATAGACCTAAAACTCCCCTTAAACTAAAAATGGTTATTAGTTTATTTTTGTCCTCAGTAAGTATATATACTTACTGATAGCATAGTTTCAGGATATTTTAAACTATACATTGCCTTAGTATATATACTAAGGCATATATTTTTTTAGATGGTGCTGTTTAATTAAATTCCTTTTTAATTAAACCACTAAATACCCCTCAAAC
>NZ_JAKVPU010000022.1:0-8519 GCF_022487605.1 Bacillus sp. ES1-5
ACACGGAAGTTAAGCTCTCTAGCGCCGATGGTAGTTGGGACCTTGTCCCTGTGAGAGTAGGACGTCGCCAAGCAACTTTAAGACGAGTCAGAATGACTCGTCTTTTTTGTATGCTTTCATACCTCTGTTAATGGCCTGTTTAACTCCTTCTAAATAGGCGAATCCATGCCTTTTATCTGGTTCTAAGTAAGTACCTTCGGCCCATTCATTCCACGCATTAATAAATAAAAACTCGCTGTTGTAAAGAGAATAGGTACGCTGGATTTGTTTGCTTAAATATATCGTGAACTTCCTAGGGGTAGAACCTAGGAAGATGCTGCTATTTAAGTCTTTGCGGCGTGCTGTATTGTCCCAGTCAACAAAGGCGCCAGGAAATGTTTTTTTCTCTGGAGGAGATCGCTTTAGTATATACATCCACACTTTATCATAATCCCAAGCGTTTATTTGTTTACCAGACTCATATATTGTCTTATTTATGTCTGAAGAGCTATCATGAGCAATTGTATAAAAAGGCTCGAATTGAATGCTAGCATCAAATCCATTTATATTAGGAAGTGGAAAGCTGTTTAATGTTTCTGCAAAGTATATACCTTTCAAACCATTTTCTTGTGCAAGTGTATTCCAATAATGAAGCATTTGTTCACAATCGGGAATATGACCGGGGCGATAAATAATAAATAGTGGTTTATCATCTATACGGATATATCTCTCATCTTGGAAAGCTTGTAATAAATACTCAAAGTGTTCTTTCCAATCCGATAACTCTCCATAATTTTGAGGCATTAATATGTGACTATCAAGACCATCCCAAGTTTTTGTCCACGGTTCATTTGCCCAAGAAAGGCAAAATGGAAAATCTGGTTCTTTCATTTTAAGTACCTCATTAAAGGGTGTCTCCAATAGTCTTTTTCCTTTAAACCAGTAATGGTAATAACAAAAACCATATATGCCGTGTGCTTTGGCGATTTCTGCTTGCCACTTTCTTACGGATGGGGTGGTTAAGTCATAATAAAAATCTTGATAAGGTTCTCTAGGTTGGTAATGTCCTGAAAATAAAGGTCGTGCACTTTTAGTATTTGTCCATTCAGTAAAACCTTTACCCCACCATCGGTCATTTTCCTTTATTTGATGAAATTGCGGTAAGTAAAAAGCGATGATTTTCAAGATGTATCCCCCTTCATGTTCTTCGTAGTTCAAGTGGTGGGAAGTTATTTTGGATTTTTTGGATCCAGTTCAAAGTGTGAGATATGTTATTTACTTACTGTGAATGAAAAGAGTTAATCTTTTTGGAGAACAAATAGGGCTTGGGGTAATCGGTTTACATCATCAAAAAAGTCCCGTAGCTTTAAATACTTATCATAGTGATTTTTAATATAAGTTCTAGGTATAACAGTTTCTCCATAAAAGCTACTATTTCTAACGTCTCCTGCCCCTGTTGGACTGTGGACAAAATTGCCGCTTTCATAATCCGAAATGGCACGATTTATATCTGGAAACGCTTGAGATAAAGTTTTATGCCACCCGGTTTGAATTAATTCAGGGTGTTCCTTGAATTGTTGACAGAAATCGAGAAAATAGCGTGCTTGTGTTGTGGCGATGAAGATTCCACCTGGACGAAGAATTCTTGAAAATTCCTTTATCCAATTTTCTGCTGTTTCTTCGGATAAATGTGAGAATACAGAATAAGCGAATATGATATCTAATGAATTGTCACTAATAAATTCTACAGGGGGTTGTGGATTTGCTGTTTTATATATCCCTCTTCCTAACGTTTCATTACAAAGAGTAATCATGAGGGGATCTACATCAATACCAAGTAAATTTTCATCGAGAACATCTTTGAAAAAGAAACGTATAATTCTTCCCCATCCGCAACCAAAGTCTAGAATTTTACGTTCTTTATTCAAGGGAACACCTAAATTTTGGGCGTATGTTTTTACATGGCTATAAAACAAATATGCTTCATAAAGAGCATGTTCATAGGAAGCACCTACAAACTGTTGTTGAATTTCTTCAGGGGGGAACATAGGTACTGGGATGCCATTTATCTTTGTTTGTGAACAACTTTGTATAAATAGATTTAGAAGTTCAACATCAGAAAGCGGGCTAACAAGGTTATCAAAATCATTTCCTAACTTAAAGTTATTCATTTGTTAACCTCCAAATTATATAGTACCTAAAAATTATTTTCGTGTTTTTTACTAATAAAAACATGTAGGAATTCAGCATCTAACCCCAGTGATCTATCCTTTTGTAAATAAACAATGGTATACATATTTGCATGTGTATAAATATATTCAATCATATCTTGACCCCAATCAAATGTTACTAAAGACCCGTTCTCATCAATAGGATTACCATGATAAATTGGCTCCTCAATATATTCGATTCCTTCTTTATTGATTCTTGCTCTTTGTAAAGTCTTTGTGCGTGTATGATACCAAGGGACAGTAAACACATGAGCACCGCCAGGCTTTAATACACGCTCAATTTCTTTAAAGGCTTTGTTTGGCTCCATTACATGTTCAAAGACATCTTGAGTAATGAACAAATCAAAAGATTCATTTTGGAAATTCATGTCTTCTAAATTCTCGCATCTAATCCCTTGAAAGTATTGGCCGAGAGGGCAGTTTTTAAAGTATTGAGAGTATGTGTAGTTTTTGCAGTTTTTTATTAGTAGTTGAGTTGTAATTCCCCCAGGAGAGGATTCGTGGATATGATAGGAACCCCATTTAGGAAAAAATGTATTTAAAACATGGATTAAAGCTCGCTGCCTTGGTATAGAGTGGCATGTAGAACATAAGTAGTGATCTCTAAGCCAATCATTTTGCTCTATAAATGTAGTTTCCTTCTCACAAATAACGCAATATCCATTATTGTGTTTCAGTTTACCTTCCACATGATATCACTCCTGTGTAAAATCCAATGTATTTATCCCACCATTTTCAGGGAATTAAGATTTCCACCTCAAGATCCGGCTGAAGTAAAGAAGTGAGGTGGGAGATGAACTGCCCTCATTTTATGGATAGTATGACATACACGTCAACAATCAGCGAACCCATAAAAGTGAGATTGGTAGAATAGAATAATTAGCGGGAGAGAACCCCACGCTAATTAAAGTTTCACTTTATGCTATGCGATACATTCGCTTTTATTCTTTGAAGAATGTATCGACTTAGAATATCCCTTTTGTGTACGGATACATTTCAAAGTCCTGTGCATATATTTCTGTAACTAATGCCATTGTTTCTTCATCATAAAAACTTTCATATGTTGGAAAGCGAGGGAAGGCGGCATCTGTAATGCTGAGTTCTGCATAGTTCCCTGTATAAAGCATTTTATAAGCGCGATGATGATCTGAATTTGTAAGAAGCGCTAAATTGGATTTAATCAAATCGTACGTGTGTTCTATCTCGGTGATTTGTGTATTAAAATCCTCTAAAGGAATATAGTATTGGATGAAATTTTCTTCACCTGGAACGTATTGCTGACTAAAATGTATGTCCATTGCTAGGGAATTTGAGCCCAATGCTCGAATGTAATATAAAAATTGTTTAAATGATACTCCACGGTTACTATATTTGTCATTATACAAATAGTCGCGGATATTTTCCCATTGAGGACTAGCATATGGATTGTCAGCAAGTAATAAAAATGAGCTGACGGCCCTTTTGTAGGGATTCCGTACAAGTTTACAAACATCTTTATTTGAGGCTAGAAGACCATTTTGTAACTCTGGTATGTAATTTATATTGTTTTTATACACCCAGAATTCATAGTAATGAATAAAGTCATTGTATTTCTTTGCTTCAGTAAATAATCCAATTTGAAAAAAGAACCAATTAGCTAATGCGGTACATCCGCTTCTATGGCTCCAAAATAGTATAAGTGGAAAGTCTTTATGGAAATGTGGGATTCGATCTTTATGTAGGATTACATGATTTAAAAGCTCTTGATTTACACTCTTCATAAATGTAGTGCTCCTTTTTGAAAGTTTTATTTATGGAGAAGGGAAGTTTTTACTAATCCAATATATTCATGGGAATGAGTAAATAGTATGAGTGTTTTTGCGGTCAGCTTAAATAAGATACCGATTCTAAAAGGAAAATATAAAATAAAGATAATGAAAAATTATAGGAAGCATACAATGATAAGAGGAAGAATAATAGAAGTGACCAAGTTCATTTAGTTGCATGTCTAGGTGTGATAAGCAAAAATCTTATTACTAGAGAGGATATTATGAGGAAGAATAATTATTTAATAGTAGGTGGAAATAGTTTCATTGGTATTAACCTCGCATTAGGTTTATTGAAACAAGGTCAAAATGTAAAAGTATTTTCCAGACATATAAATAATTTTCCTCAAAATATTATAAGTGATGTTGAATTTATTAAAGGTGATTTAGCAAATGTTGAAGATATATATAAAGCTTTAGTGGATGTGGATATTATTATTTATTTAGCTGCAACGTCTAATGTAGCAACTTCAATTGAAGATGTTTTCGGAGATATGAACAGTAGCTTTTTTTTTCTTAATTTCATGGAAAGCGTTAAAAACCTTCCTATTAAAAGAATTGTATTAGCATCTTCTGGGGGCACCGTGTATGGTGAACCTGAATATTTACCTATTGATGAGAAACATCCATTAAAACCACTTTCTCCTTACGGAATAACAAAAGTGTCGCTTGAAAATTACTTGTACTTTTATAAGAAAAAATACGGAATTGACTATGTTGTATGTAGATATTCTAATCCATATGGGAAATATCAAAATCCTTTAAAGAAAGTTGGGGCAATAAACTGTTTTTTGTATCAGCATCTTAGTAATGAAAAGATTAATATATATGGGAATCCACAAGAGATTATTCGAGATTATATTTATATCGATGATTTAGTTGAAATTACTATACAACTATCGCAATTAAATCGTTTGAAATCTTATGTGTATAATATAGGCAGCGGTAAAGGCCTCTCTTTAAAGCGAATTATAGTAGAATTGGAGAAAATAACGGAAAGAAAAGTGGATTTTATCTGCTATAAACAAAAACAAGAAAATGTTCAAAAAATCATTTTAAATATAGATAGGGTAAGACGGGAATGTAATTGGGGACCGAAAATAGATTTCAAAAGTGGAATTAGATTAAATAAGCTATGGATTGAAGAGTTCTTATATAGTAAAAAATAATAAACCATGCCCTACTTCTGTATAAGTAGAGCGTGGTTTATTATTGTATTTCTTTTTTTATTACCCAAAGGTCTTGATGTTCCCACCAAAAACCTTCAGTGTATTTTTTGATGACAGGGTTATAGGGTAATAATTTAATTTTGTCACATACGTAAGAGGGACTAACGATCGTTTGCCCGTATTGATGAACATCTAAATCAAATTGTTCACTAGAGGGGAGAAACCAATAACCCTGTTTATTTAAATCTGGAAAGCTGAAGTACTTTTTACTTTGATAACCATGAGTTGTGAAAATGAGTAAGCCTTCAGGAGAAACAGCATTATACAATGTTTGAAGCCAACGAGACCAAGTTGTATCAGGCATATGAGAAAAAAAGGATAGACAAAAAACGATATCATACGTAGGCGAGGTCAAATTTACTTGTTCAGGTTCAGGGTGAGATAAGATAGAAGAAGTATTTAGTGTACGTTCAATAAAAGTAATAGCCTCTTCATGTATATCGCAGGTAGTTATACTTAAGTTCGTTTGTAGGTTTAATAAATGACGTGTTACGCAGCCGTATCCGGATGCGAATTCTAATAATTTTATTGGAGTGTCTATAGGAGGATAAAAGGAAGTAATTAAATCTAAGAGTGTTTCTGCGGATTTTTTCCCATCTTGAAAATAATAATCTATCGCTTCTTTTTTAGATGGGAAGACTGGATTAGTGACAAGGAATTGAAAGATATGATCCTCTGGATGGATACTTGCACTTACATTGTAGTTGTGTGCAATGTGAGATATCAAATCTTTATTTGCCTCTATAAATTCTTTCAATGAGTAACCCCCCTTAAATGCTAGTAATGTCTTACAAGAGATACTGATGGCGAAGAAAATATATCATTCAATCTTCAAATATGCTTTAAGGTACTTTCTATATGTGTACATTTTCTTTTTTGAAATGTCGTCGATAGTAAAGGTTTCTTTAATGAAATTCTGCATTTGTACAACTTCACTGTAATGGGAATATGAATCTTCTGTTCTCGTTACGCTATTTGTATGTCGTCTATGATAGTTTAGCGGTTTTGGATTGAAATAAATGTTCCCTTCTTTAAGAATAGAAACATAGAAAAACCAATCACCAGCTACTTTAAACTTTTCTAATTGTTTTTCTGTTGTTTTTATATCTATGTTTTTAAAAACTACACTTGAGACATTAGGTATGGTGTTTTTGATAAGTAATGTATCTTGTATTTCATCTACCCCTTTTCGGAAATAAGGACTTTTCCATTTTTCTTTATCAATATCGTTTGTGTAATCTAAATAATGATTGGCCAAGATATTTCCTTGTTCATCTATTTGTTTTGATTGTGTGTAGCTTAAGGTAACATCACCATTTATATGAAACCCTTGTATAACTTCTTCTAAAAATGTCTGATCACATAAGTCATCGGCCTCTGCAATCCAGATATAATCACCGGTTGCTGCAGAGACGCCTTTTATCCATTGTTTAAATACAGAACCAGAGTTTGTATCATTAATAATCTGCTGAACTTTTAGGTGGGGCTTATTTTCGTTTGAGAGCAGCTGTTCAAATATAGATACGCTATTGTCAGTAGAGGCATCGTCTAGGAAAATTAGTTCGTAAAGGGGATAGGTTTGGTTTAATATTGATTTAACTCGGTCAGGTAAGTATTTTTCATAATTATAATTCGGTACGATTACGCTTATTTTTTTATAATTATGTTCAAGCAGGTTTAATAATTGATAAATGTAATGAAGAAAGTTGAAATCTTTTTCAATAAGTTCTTGGCCAAAGCTACCTTTTTGTAATCGTAAATCCTCATCTCCAATAAATTCATATATTCTTTCCAACATCTTCGGTAAATTTAAAAAGTCTACTAAGGCGCCAGTTTGTTCCGTAACAACATCTTCAAAACCTCCAGCGTTTTTAAACCCTATAACAGGGACTTTTGTATCTAATGCCTCTAAAACAACGTTTGGAAAAGGATCTTCTCTTGAAGTTAATAAATATAAATCAGCCCCGGCGTTATATAAACCGATATCTGGAGTAGGCTCAACTAATGTGAAATGTGCTGTATATCGTGGGGATAGCGTGTTAAAGAAATGAACATCCGTTCTCCCGACCCAGATAAAATGAATATTCGTATGAACCTTTCTTACTGAGTAAGCAATAAGTGAGAATAAATCTATCCCTTTCCGATAATCAGCAAAACCTACTCCCAAAATGATTTTGCTATCTAGAGGCAGGTTGTGTTTTTTTCGTAATTCATTTCTAGCTTTTGTAATATTGTTCTTATAAGGATTGTGGTTAAACAAACCTTGAGGGAGGATGTGACATTTTTGATGATCTAATTGGGTGATTGTACGGAATTTTTCATACACGTACTGTGAAGGGAAGACAATTTTGTAAGCAAACTCGGCAATGTTTCTCGCTTTTCCCTCGGCAGAGTACTGTTGTATTAAATGCGGCAATTCATGTATTAATGAAATAACTTTTATATTGTGTTTAGCTAGTAATGCAACTATATCACCACTTATGACGGTACTACATATGGCGATGGTATAGTCTTGTGATAGTAACTTCTTTATTAATAATTCGACCTTTTTTTCCGTCGGGTAGTCTTCCTCTAGGCAATAAACAGGACCATACTTTTGAAAATCGTGGATTAAAATGCCCGTTCCAATAGAAATAATTGCGACGGAGTAATGGAAGTTTTCTTTAAGAGCTTTAATAGTATGTAAAGAAAGCAGCTGTGCTCCGTGGAAATGGGCATCATGGGATACATAAAGGATCTTCTTATTAACATGCATTTCATAACGCCTCCTAAGTTAATTAGATTTTTAGTAAATGCAAGGGTGTATTTATAATTCTTAGAGAGAAGTGGTAAGAGATAATTATGAATGCAGCTGGAATGTACTCGAAATAAAAAGTGCTACTTTTAATATATATTTGTTTGGCTTGCTATTCATTCTTTAGAAAGGTGTAAGTGGTAAGTAAGAAAGTATAAACTGTCGATTATGAAAGTGATTGCGCCAGTTTATTAATCTCTAGGAACGGAGTATAAATGAAGAAGGTTCAATACCCTTGAGAATTTATAAAATAAAAAGGATAAAAGGTATTGACGATTAGGATATAGAGGTGTAGTATAGAACAAGTCGCCGATGCAATAACGCAGAACGCGGCAAACAAAATGAAAAACTTAGTTGACATTAACTAACGAAGATGTTAACATAAGGAAGTCGCAAATGAGCGACTAAGTAGTTCTTTGAAAACTGAACGAAACAAACAACGTGAAACGTCAATTTTTATTTTTAGATGCTAGACAAACTA
>NZ_JAKVPU010000023.1:0-4062 GCF_022487605.1 Bacillus sp. ES1-5
GTTGGGACCTTGTCCCTGTGAGAGTAGGACGTCGCCAAGCAACTTTAAGACGAGTCAGAATGACTCGTCTTTTTTGTGTTTAATGGAAATAATCTTGTAATTAATGTTGGCTCTATGAGTACGTTTATCTAGCAAAAAACAGCTTTATTTTATTATGATTTCACATCTAAATAGCATACCTTCAGAAAAATATGGACAAGTTTGTTAGACCGTCTATTCGTTAACAAGAATATATACAAGGTATTGCCCTCTGTAGCCTGCTCACACCTTCTTTTATTTCTTCAGTTGTTAAATGTCCATACCCTATAATAATTCGATTATGATGTTTTCCTTTTTTAATGGCGTGCTCTTCCACAGGATATACTTTCACTCCGAGTTGTTGGATTTCCTCAAGTAATTCTTTTGTGAATTGAACTTGATTGAATTCAACAATCAGGTGTAATCCTGTAGAATAACCGAAAATATTGATCTTATTTGAGAATGCTAATTTTAATTGCTGGATAAGGAAGTCTCTTCGAGTTTTATAGATTTTTTTCATCTTCATAATATGTCGTTCCAAATAATCTTCGGCAATAAATTTTGCAAGGACAAGCTGATTTAAAGAAGATGTATGTAAATCTGAAAACCATTTTACCCTGCGACATTTTTCAATAAGGTGTGAGGGAAGAACTAAGTATCCCATCCTAAGGGCCGGTGATAAAATTTTACTAAATGAACCTATATATATAACACGCTCGGGATCCAATCCCTGTAATGAACTTACAGGTGAGCCTTCATATCGAAACTCACTGTCATAATCATCTTCAATGAGATAACAATTTGTTTTTCTTGAGTAGTTAATCAATTGAACCCGTCGTTGAATCGGTAACGCCCCTCCTAAAGGAAACTGATGAGAAGGAGTAGTGAAGATGAATTTTGGGTTTTTATTTGCAGGCAGCAAAGATGTATCCATCCCATTATCATCAACTGGTATAGGGTAAAGGGAGGCTCCTGAATTTTTAAAAATGGTTTGAATGTCATTGGTGATGGGATCTTCTATTAGTACTTCGTCGCCTGTTGATAAAAGTAACTTAGAAACAAGTGTTAAAGCTTGCGTTGCACCGGAGGTAATTATCAATTGTTCTGGATGACAAAAAACGCCTCTTGTTTTTAGTAAATAGCGTGATAAAACCTTTCTTAATTCGGGACGCCCTTCGGGAATATCGTATCCAAACGTAGAAGGAGGTGTTTCATTCCATATAGTATGAGATAACTTTGCCCATCCCTTACGTGGAAATAAGTCTAATGCTGGTATCCCTGAACGAAAATTAATGATGTTACTGTCTTTGTTTATTTCTTCGCACCAAGATAAAGAATCAATTAGAGTTGATTTTTTACGTTGTTCTAAATAAGTCCCTTCTGCAATGAATGTCCCGGCGCCCTGTCGAGCGACCAAAAAACCTTCGGAAAATAATTGATCATAAGCTTCTAAAATTACATTCCTAGACACGCTTAACTCAGAAGATAATTCCCGTGTAGATGGTAGTTTTTCTCCAGATTGTAGCTCTCCGTTTAATATTCGTTCACGTATTTGGTGATAAACCTGTCGGATTAAACTTATATCTAACGATCGATCAATAGGTATCCAAAGCATATAAATGCTCCCTTCATCAAAATTGGTACCATAAAAGTTTGGTTAAAATGGTACTCATATGAACCATTTTAGCATGCTATAGTTGGATCAAATAGTTCTAAAGGGGATGAAAATGTGATGACGAAACCAGAATTCCAAGTAGCTCAGGCATTTAAATCGATTGCACGAAATGAACATATAAAATCCTATGTACAACAATCCACTGAACTCTATGCATTGTTATTGCAAGCTGCGAAACGCTTTGTCACCGGAGAAACGAGACATGAGGGGATTGTGATAGCAAAAGAACTAATTACAAAAGGTTATCATACTTCACTAGAATACATAGGGGAAAATACTCTAGATATAGAGGAGTGTTATAAAGCAAAAAATGAGTTTTGGAATCTTATTGGGGATATAGGTGCTCTATCTATGAAACAAACAGTATCACTCGATTTATCGCATATTGGATTATCTATAGATCCAGAAATATCTTATATTCATTTAATGGAGTTGGCAGAGAAGGCAAAAGTACATGGAACTACTCTTATGATAAGTATGGAAGAATCATCTAAAGCAGCAGACATTCTTTCCATCTATAAAAAAACAACTGAGCAATATCCGAATGTAGGGATAACGATTCAGGCGCATTTATATCGCTCAAACAATGATATTCAAGAACTCCTACATTATCCAGGGAAAATACGAGTTGTAAAAGGTGCCTATCAAGAAGTTTCGGATATTGCTATGCCAAGGTCAAATGACTTAAACCAACAGTATCTTCAGATTGTAGAACAACTAGTTGAAAACAACCACCCTGTATCTATAGCTACACATGATGAAATTCTTATTAAAGAAATGGAGAAACGTCAATATTTTAGTCAATCTAATGTAGAGATAGAAATGCTATATGGAATTCGTCCAGATATGTTAAGTGATTTGAAAAACAAAGGACATAATGCTAGGGTATATTTGACTTATGGGAAAGAGTGGTACTTGTATTTATGCCATCGGATAGCTGAATATCCGGAAAATTTATATCGTGCAGTGATAGATATGATGCATTCATCTGCAGTACAACAGAGTAGGGAATATTAAATGTAAAAATTATTTTGGCTATGGTTATTATGAGGGAGTTCAGTTGTAGTGAGTAAGTTAAATAATTTTGGTTGTGGCCCCAAATAAGAGTCGGATTTTCCTTAGAGTAGAAATTCTGGCTCTTTTTATATTGAAATTTTTTTAGTTTATATTTGCGTTAAATGCGGACAGGACTCCTATAGGTGTTGGAAAGATTATGGTTTATAATTGTACAGCTGTAGTGTACCTTGTTGTAGAATTTGTTTTTGTGGGTGTTTTATATGCATTGGTTTCTTATTGTATGTATTCTTAGGTTTATAGCTAGAAATAAATGAATTTGTAATTCTATATGTATTTCAAAACGGAGGATATATATAGAAACAATAAAATTACATACTTTGTTAGTAACTCGATTCG
Source organism: Bacillus sp. ES1-5 (assembly GCF_022487605.1). Taxonomy (NCBI): domain Bacteria; kingdom Bacillati; phylum Bacillota; class Bacilli; order Caryophanales; family Bacillaceae; genus Bacillus; species Bacillus sp. ES1-5. Next base: position 3,107 of record NZ_JAKVPU010000023.1, read on the forward strand.
CTCTTCTAACGGTAAAACGTAAATATAAGGTATATGATAAACGCCCTTAAATGTGATAAAAAGTAATAAAATACAAACAGAACAAATGTTCCTTTTGGGTATGTTAGGTGCACTCGATCAATTGAGGTGCGTATTTTTAATCCGGTATATGTGTTTAAAAAAGAAATTCTATTAATTGGCTCGGACCTTGAGTATAGTTTATTTGTATATCTTAAATGTTTTTTAAAAGGATATAAAATTTATTACGACTAGGCCATATGGAAATGGATGCTGTTAAAGATGAAAGAGATATAAGTCTGCTATTTCGGTGACACAGGGATAGTTAGTAAATGTATTAGTGTGTTTCTATATATTTACGAGTAAACAGGTAAGTAACCATTACTTCATATAAGGGGAACTCTATAACTAGAGTAGTATATAAGAATTTCTGTATCGTTGTCTGTTTATAAGAATACGTATATCTTCAATCGTTTCTAATAGAGTGCCTGATAAACAAAGAGGTGTTAGGGAGCGGAATAACTTTTTAATTATATATTAGTATTTATTAAAATAAGGTTGTTAGTTTCGCGGGGGAAAAACTTCCGTACCAATTAAGTCTATGGTGTAAGTAAACATGAATATATTTAGGGAGAAGAAATTAAAGCGAAGTCCAAGAGGCTTTTCGGATAATGTAATATTTATAGGTTATTCTCTAGATTAGAGAGTGTAAAAATATTAACTTGAATAACTTTATAAAAAGGTATTGACGATTAGGGTATAGAGGTGTAATATAGGACAAGTCGCCGATGCAATAACGCAGAATGCGGCAAACGAAATAAAAAACTTAGTTGACATTAACAAACGAAGATGTTAACATAAGGAAGTCGCAAATGAGCGACCAAGTAGTTCTTTGAAAACTGAACGAAACAAACAACGTGAAACGTCAATTTTTATTTTTAGATGCTAGACAAACTAAC
>NZ_JAKVPU010000024.1:0-3064 GCF_022487605.1 Bacillus sp. ES1-5
AGGAAAAATAAGTCCTTTTACATTTAATATTTCTATTCTATACGGTTACGATGATAAGCTAGTAGATAATCAAAGATTGATAGAGTGGGCTGATTATACTAGTAAACAATGCCACTTTTATGGATATCAGGGAGGGCACTTTTTTATTAATGATTTTACAGAAGAAGTTGTTAAAATAATAAATAAAACATTAAGTTCATCCGATTTTCAAAGTAAAATATTATAAATGAGACTTTAATATTTCTATGTTTTTTAACATTTTAGCCAAGAAGACTCCTTCTTCAAGGAGCGTGAAGGGTCAGTAGGTAGGAGAGAATTGGCTTCAAACAAGGGATGGCAGGAAGCCATCTTAATTGTTCGACATACAGAAAATGTTACTTCATTATATATCGAATGTACGTTTGGTGTATAATAGTTATATGCCGAAATGGAGGTGAATGAAATGATAATTAATAAAGCCTTTAAGTTTCGTATTTATCCAAATCAAACACAAGCAATTCTAATTAATAAAACGATAGGTTGTTCTCGCTTTGTATTCAATCATTTCCTATCCCTATGGGATCACACATATCAAGAAACTGGAAAAGGTTTAACATATGGTACATGCTCTGCCAAACTTCCTGCCATGAAGAAAGAGTTTGTTTGGCTCAAAGAAGTGGATAGTATTGCGATTCAGTCGACTGTTCGCAACCTTGCGGATGCGTATACACGATTTTTCAAAAAACAAAATAGTGCCCCGCGTTTCAAATCCAAGAAGAATAACGTACAATTTTATACCACAAAACAAACAAATGAAAACATTGCCGTTGTAGGAAACAAAATAAAATTGCCAAAACTAGGTCTTGTTCGATTTGCCAAAAGTCGTGAAATAACGGGACGTATTGTAAATGCTACAGTTAGACGAAACCCTTCTGATAGATATTTTGTGTCACTATTAGTTGAAACAAAAGTACAAGAACTTCCGAAAACTCATTCTTACATTGGGATAGATATAGGACTAAAAGATTTCGCTATTTTGTCAGATGGAAAACCCTATGAAAATCCGAGGTTTTTCCGATTATTAGAAGATAAGTTGGCGAAAGCACAGCGTGTTCTTTCTAGAAGAATGAAAGGATCATCTCGTTGGAATAAACAACGAGTAAAAATAGCTAGAATTCATGAATACATATCAAATGCTAGAAAAGATTACTTAAACAAAATCTCAACTGAAATCATCAAAAACCACGATGTTATCGGTATAGAAGATTTGCAAGTATCAAATATGTTAAAAAATCGTAAGTTAGCAAAAGCAATTAGTGAAGTATCTTGGTCACAGTTTCGAACCATGTTGGAATATAAAGCAAAATGGTATGGCAAACAAGTCATTGTCGTATCGAAAACATTTGCTTCCAGCCAATTATGTTCTTGTTGTGGATATCAAAACAAAGACGTTAAAAATCTAAACCTACGTAAATGGGACTGTCCTTCTTGTCGTACACACCATGATAGGGATATTAACGCAAGTATCAATATAAAGAATGAAGCAATAAGACTTCTAACCGCAGGGACTGCGGGGTTAGCCTAATCAATTAGAGTTCGATAGAACCCTTTACTTAGGAATCCCTCACTTCTAAACGAAGTGAAAGTGGGGGTAGTTCAAATTGTTGTTCTATATCCAATACAACAATTGAAAACTAAAGATGCACTATTACATATTTTTTTCAGTCCAGATTATGTTAAAATTTCTTATGTTGTTTATTTCATAGTCGAATTATGGTTTCGTATCTAATTCAACAATATGTGAGCTGTATACAAAAAGAAAAGACACCCAAAAGGTGTCTTTTCTTCTTTTAATCTAAAAAACATTTTTCTTTTTCAGGAAGATTAATTATCTCACTAACTTAAGCCTCTAATTCAATGCCCTTTTGATCACGGTTCTCAAAAGGTTTCATCTATATTAACATGTAAATAGTTCACTTCCTAATCATATTTCCACCACTATATTTGATTTCTCAAAGATTTTCTGTCTTGTTCTTAATTTTGTCAAAATCTTCATATAGCTACACAAAATATATATGCTATTATGTTTTTAAGAAACTATGCGTTCCCTTAACCCTGTATCCGACCCTGTATTTTTTTACAGGGTCTTTATTTATTTACTTTCATTAGCTTATAAGAGTTAATACACACCCCATTTCAATTATAATCGTTTAAATGTTAGTTAGAATTTGAAATGATAAACCTATTAGCTTTTTAACACTTGTAATCTAATACTAGATTTCTAAATGTATACTACACTAAACATCAGTTAACACCATAAACATAGTGTTAACCATCTTAATTGAATATTAGTAATAGTAAGTATAAAGATTATCAATTTACTATATCTTACATTTATGTAAAAATAGATGTATGTTAAGCTTTTCAAAATCTTTCCCCTAATAAAGATTTGAAGTAGCATTTCATGATTCTCCTTACGGTTAATATGCCTTGAAAAAGAACCCTATAGGGTTCTTTTTCTTCTTATTACATCCACAGCAGATACTTAATTAACATACAAAAAGGACTGACAGTTACTTGCAGTCCTTTTTGTACCTAAATATACACTTATATTAAGTACTTAACTCTTTATTGTATTTGGCATGCATATGAACTACACATGTCATTATCATCTAGATACATAACACTTCCAAATTTAGAAGTACACAATAACAAATCTTTCCCAGCTTCCAGCTACATAACTATTAGCAGTTAATTCTCTACCGCCATTTGCTGATATAAATCTACCATTACTTAGCGCTTGTAATACATATATCCTATTGTCTCCACCATTATATAAGATAAATTTTTCCCATGTCCCAATTGATGTACGATCTGCTACTACTCTACCATTTGGCTCAAACGAAACGTACTTTCCATTACTTTTCGCTTTTAAAGCAAACGTATATAATTCCCCAGTCGGAATTAATTCAAATTTCTCCCATTCATTAACTGCATTACGGTTAGCTATCACATTTCCCGATGGCTCAGCAGAAACATATTGTAAATTTGCTGCCTGTATAGCAACTGTCCAACTTCCATTAAA
>NZ_JAKVPU010000025.1:0-3005 GCF_022487605.1 Bacillus sp. ES1-5
AAAAATTTAGGGTGAGTACAATTAAATCTTATGCAATTGTAAGTAATTTTTGCAATTCATTGTACGTTGAAAAACCGCGGTTTGGTCGCAAACTGCGGTTTTGTTTATAGATAGCATGAATGGTTTCGATTCCTTTCAATGTACGTGAAGCATGGCGAAGACTTTGAAATCCTGCGGATTTGGAAAAACGTCGCTTGATATGTCTATGATCCTGTTCGATGAGATTATTCAAGTGCTTGATTGTACAATGGGTGGCATGCTTATAAAAGCCTTGTTCTCTTAATTTATTGAACGCGCAAAGTAACGCGGGAGCCTTGTCTGTTGTGAGAACCGTTGGTTCTCCAAATGTTTTTACTAGTCTTTTCATAAAGGCATATGCCGCTTGATGATCTCGTTTTTTGCGAAGTTGAATATCCAATGTGTGTCCATCATTATCGATTGCTCGATAGAGATAACACCATTCGCCTTTCACTTTGATATAGGTTTCATCCAGGTGCCAAGATAGCTGTACAGATTTGTTTTTCTTTTTCCAAATCTGACAAATGAGATTTCCATATTCATGAACCCAACGCATGATGGTTGTTGGGTGAATCGAAACTCCACGTTCTTTCAGAATTTCAGAGACATCGCGATAGCTTAAAGAAAAACGACAGTAGTAGCCGACGGCTACCAAAATAATGTCTTTCTTGAACTGTTTTCCTTTAAAATATCGCATGTGTAATTCTCCTCGCCTCATTTTTCTAGATTGTAACTAGGTTTAAGAAACTTTGCAACAGAACCCAGTTAACTCTCTTCGGCTTAAATTGTGCAATTGTATAGTTAGATACTAAACCTTGGTTCTTCATGATCCGTCCAATACGGCGACGTGAAATCACATATCCTAACTTTTGTAGTTCCACTTTTATCTTTCGTGTTCCGTAGTTCTGACGGCTCTCTCGGAAGATTTCTTTCACAAGTGGTGACAATTCATCTACTGTATCTTGTGCCTGTTTGGCTTCATAATAATACGTTGCCCTTGATAATTGTAGGACATTGCACATTGCTGATATCGAGTATTTATGTAGGTTATTCTTCACTACTTTTACTTTCGTCCTAGTATCAGCGCCGCTTGCTTTAAAATATCATTTTCCATAAGAAGTTGTTTGTTTTGTTTTCTTAACGCTTCCAACTCTAATTGTTCAGCGGTCTTATTATCTTTCTCTTTAAACGAGCCAGACGTATGATTTTGATTGATCCACCGATCCAATGATGATGGTGTTAATCCGTATTCTTTAATGATGTCTTTCCTTGGTTTCCCATTTTGATACAGTTGAACCATTTGGTGCTTAAATTCCGCTGTAAAGGTTCTTCTTTCTCTTTTATTTTTCGTCATAGTAGATTCTCCTCAAATATATTAGTTGTAGTCTACTTGACCTTAATTTTTTTGTCTAGTTCAGTGTAGCCTATACAGATAATATTTTTGTTTTCATGGGGGAACAACACATAATAAAATTGCATTTTTATCACCCCTTATTATCCCTTAACAACAAACAAGACGCCACCAAGATCACGGCAGCGCCTACGATAATTGCTATTGGTTTAAATAAAAGAAGCCCCTTTTGATGGTCCCCTTAAATGTAATTTCTGATATAAGCCCTTATATTCATAAATTCCAGAAATAGTTTTACTTATCTTTCTCCATATATTTTTTAATCTTTCGTTCTTCCCACTCTTTTCCGAATATCCCTAATGGAAAAGTTGTCAAACCGTGTATAACAATACCTATTCCCCAACCTCCAAGTGGATATAAAAACCATAATTCACTTGAGTCAGAGGTTACATTTATTAAAAAAAGCATAAGATTGACTAGTATATAGACCGTTAAATGAATGTAAAACGCTTTTAAATTCCCCACCCTTTTTTTAGCTCGTAAATAAATCTCATCTCGCTCCATCTTTAAACACCTCTTTCATTACTTATTTTACCATATTAATTATTTGTTTCGTGTAATTTGTTCCGAATATGTATAATTACATAAAGTTTATGAAAAAAAAGAGAGTATACTTTGATAGTGTGCAATAAAGCGATAACCTACCTAAGGAAATAGGTGGGTTATCGTTTTATTGGTGGGCTTGTAGGGGTTGCCATACATGCCCATCAACTTAAGAAGGAAAATAAAATGAACTTTCGTTCATATGAACGAAAAAAATTTAAAATATTTTATGTCCTTAAAAATGAGGGTTCTGTTGCAAAGTTTCTTAACAGATAAAAAATTTAGGGTGAGTACAATTAAATCTTATGCAATTGTAAGTAATTTTTGCAATTCATTGTACGTTGAAAAACCGCGGTTTGGTCGCAAACTGCGGTTTTGTTTATAGATAGCATGAATGGTTTCGATTCCTTTCAATGTACGTGAAGCATGGCGAAGACTTTGAAATCCTGCGGATTTGGAAAAACGTCGCTTGATATGTCTATGATCCTGTTCGATGAGATTATTCAAGTGCTTGATTGTACAATGGGTGGCATGCTTATAAAAGCCTTGTTCTCTTAATTTATTGAACGCGCAAAGTAACGCGGGAGCCTTGTCTGTTGTGAGAACCGTTGGTTCTCCAAATGTTTTTACTAGTCTTTTCATAAAGGCATATGCCGCTTGATGATCTCGTTTTTTGCGAAGTTGAATATCCAATGTGTGTCCATCATTATCGATTGCTCGATAGAGATAACACCATTCGCCTTTCACTTTGATATAGGTTTCATCCAGGTGCCAAGATAGCTGTACAGATTTGTTTTTCTTTTTCCAAATCTGACAAATGAGATTTCCATATTCATGAACCCAACGCATGATGGTTGTTGGGTGAATCGAAACTCCACGTTCTTTCAGAATTTCAGAGACATCGCGATAGCTTAAAGAAAAACGACAGTAGTAGCCGACGGCTACCAAAATAATGTCTTTCTTGAACTGTTTTCCTTTAAAATATCGCATGTGTAATTCTCCTCGCCTCTTTTTTCTAGATTGTAACTAGGTT
>NZ_JAKVPU010000026.1:0-2986 GCF_022487605.1 Bacillus sp. ES1-5
GTATGTTCTTTGAAAACTAGATAACAGTGTAGCTCATATTTTTTTAATTTTAGTTTGGTTAAGTTAGAAAGGGCGCACGGTGGATGCCTTGACACTAGGAGTCGATGAAGGACGGGACTAACGCCGATATGCTTCGGGGAGCTGTAAGTAAGCTTTGATCCGAAGATTTCCGAATGGGGAAACCCACCATACGTAATGGTATGGTATCCTTACCTGAATACATAGGGTAAGGAAGACAGACCCAGGGAACTGAAACATCTAAGTACCTGGAGGAAGAGAAAGCAAATGCGATTTCCTGAGTAGCGGCGAGCGAAACGGAACATAGCCCAAACCAAGAGGCTTGCCTCTTGGGGTTGTAGGACATTCTATACGGAGTTACAAAGGAACGAGGTAGACGAAGCGACCTGGAAAGGTCCGTCGTAGAGGGTAACAACCCCGTAGTCGAAACTTCGTTCTCTCTTGAATGTATCCTGAGTACGGCGGAACACGTGAAATTCCGTCGGAATCTGGGAGGACCATCTCCCAAGGCTAAATACTCCCTAGTGATCGATAGTGAACCAGTACCGTGAGGGAAAGGTGAAAAGCACCCCGGAAGGGGAGTGAAAGAGATCCTGAAACCGTGTGCCTACAAATAGTCAGAGCCCGTTAATGGGTGATGGCGTGCCTTTTGTAGAATGAACCGGCGAGTTACGATCCCGTGCGAGGTTAAGCTGAAGAGGCGGAGCCGCAGCGAAAGCGAGTCTGAATAGGGCGTTTAGTACGTGGTCGTAGACCCGAAACCAGGTGATCTACCCATGTCCAGGGTGAAGTTCAGGTAACACTGAATGGAGGCCCGAACCCACGCACGTTGAAAAGTGCGGGGATGAGGTGTGGGTAGCGGAGAAATTCCAATCGAACCTGGAGATAGCTGGTTCTCCCCGAAATAGCTTTAGGGCTAGCCTTAAGTGTAAGAGTCTTGGAGGTAGAGCACTGATTGAACTAGGGGTCCTCATCGGATTACCGAATTCAGTCAAACTCCGAATGCCAATGACTTATCCTTAGGAGTCAGACTGCGAGTGATAAGATCCGTAGTCAAGAGGGAAACAGCCCAGATCGCCAGCTAAGGTCCCAAAGTGTGTATTAAGTGGAAAAGGATGTGGAGTTGCTTAGACAACTAGGATGTTGGCTTAGAAGCAGCCACCATTTAAAGAGTGCGTAATAGCTCACTAGTCGAGTGACTCTGCGCCGAAAATGTACCGGGGCTAAATACACCACCGAAGCTGCGAATTGATACCAATGGTATCAGTGGTAGGGGAGCGTTCTAAGTGCAGTGAAGTCAGACCGGAAGGACTGGTGGAGCGCTTAGAAGTGAGAATGCCGGTATGAGTAGCGAAAGACGGGTGAGAATCCCGTCCACCGAATGCCTAAGGTTTCCTGAGGAAGGCTCGTCCGCTCAGGGTTAGTCAGGACCTAAGCCGAGGCCGACAGGCGTAGGCGATGGACAACAGGTTGATATTCCTGTACCACCTCTTTATCGTTTGAGCAATGGAGGGACGCAGAAGGATAGAAGAAGCGTGCGATTGGTTGTGCACGTCCAAGCAGTTAGGCTGATAAGTAGGCAAATCCGCTTATCGTGAAGGCTGAGCTGTGATGGGGAAGCTCCTTATGGAGCGAAGTCTTTGATTCCCCGCTGCCAAGAAAAGCTTCTAGCGAGATAAAAGGTGCCTGTACCGCAAACCGACACAGGTAGGCGAGGAGAGAATCCTAAGGTGTGCGAGAGAACTCTGGTTAAGGAACTCGGCAAAATGACCCCGTAACTTCGGGAGAAGGGGTGCTTTCTTAACGGAAAGCCGCAGTGAATAGGCCCAAGCGACTGTTTAGCAAAAACACAGGTCTCTGCGAAGCCGTAAGGCGAAGTATAGGGGCTGACACCTGCCCGGTGCTGGAAGGTTAAGGAGAGGGGTTAGCGTAAGCGAAGCTCTGAACTGAAGCCCCAGTAAACGGCGGCCGTAACTATAACGGTCCTAAGGTAGCGAAATTCCTTGTCGGGTAAGTTCCGACCCGCACGAAAGGTGTAACGATTTGGGCACTGTCTCAACCAGAGACTCGGTGAAATTATAGTACCTGTGAAGATGCAGGTTACCCGCGACAGGACGGAAAGACCCCGTGGAGCTTTACTGTAGCCTGATATTGAATTTTGGTACATTTTGTACAGGATAGGCGGGAGCCATTGAAACCGGAGCGCTAGCTTCGGTGGAGGCGCTGGTGGGATACCGCCCTGAATGTATTGAAATTCTAACCTACGGGTCTTATCGACCCGGGAGACAGTGTCAGGTGGGCAGTTTGACTGGGGCGGTCGCCTCCTAAAGTGTAACGGAGGCGCCCAAAGGTTCCCTCAGAATGGTTGGAAATCATTCGTAGAGTGCAAAGGCATAAGGGAGCTTGACTGCGAGACCTACAAGTCGAGCAGGGACGAAAGTCGGGCTTAGTGATCCGGTGGTTCCGCATGGAAGGGCCATCGCTCAACGGATAAAAGCTACCCCGGGGATAACAGGCTTATCTCCCCCAAGAGTCCACATCGACGGGGAGGTTTGGCACCTCGATGTCGGCTCATCGCATCCTGGGGCTGTAGTCGGTCCCAAGGGTTGGGCTGTTCGCCCATTAAAGCGGTACGCGAGCTGGGTTCAGAACGTCGTGAGACAGTTCGGTCCCTATCCGTCGTGGGCGTAGGAAATTTGAGAGGAGCTGTCCTTAGTACGAGAGGACCGGGATGGACGCACCGCTGGTGTACCAGTTGTTCTGCCAAGGGCATAGCTGGGTAGCTATGTGCGGAAGGGATAAGTGCTGAAAGCATCTAAGCATGAAGCCCCCCTCAAGATGAGATTTCCCATAGCGTAAGCTAGTAAGATCCCTGAAAGATGATCAGGTTGATAGGTTCGAGGTGGAAGCATGGTGACATGTGGAGCTGACGAATACTAATAGATCGAGGACTTAACCATATAATATG
>NZ_JAKVPU010000027.1:0-2463 GCF_022487605.1 Bacillus sp. ES1-5
GGACCTTGTCCCTGTGAGAGTAGGACGTCGCCAAGCAACTTTAAGACGAGTCAGAATGACTCGTCTTTTTTGTGTTTTAAACTTCTTATCAGCCTCAAGTAAGTAATCCTTATTCTTTTGATCCTCTCATATTCATTTTCTTTCATCATTTTTGATGTGTAGTTTAAGATTTTCTATTTTATTTTTTGTAGAAACAATCTGTCGGTGTGTTAAAATAGTGCAGTTGTTTTTTGAGTACTTGAATATAAGAAGATTTAATTTTGAAAAAGGAGATAATATGAAAAAGATAGGTGTAATTACTATAGTAGTTTTAGTCCTTCTAGCAATTACTTATATGACAGTCGGGAATTATTTTTATAATTATGCGTTGAATGCGAAACAAGAGAAAGAATTTTTAGAGGATAATCCTCACTTAGTGGAAACAGTGAATGCATCGGGAGGTGTGTTTGCTACAAATGAAGAAAAGGATGCGAGCTTTGTCTCAAATCATAAACCTAATACACTACACATAAATTCTTTTGATAAGTTGAAATTAACAGGTTATGAATATATGAATGAACAATCTAGTCATAAATGGGCAATTGTAGTTCATGGATATGATAGTAAGGCATCGAAAATGACGAAATATATCCGGAATTTTTATGAAGAAGGATATAACGTCATAGCGCCAGATCTTCGTGGGCATGGAAATAGTGAAGGCGATTATATAGGGATGGGCTGGCACGATCGTAAAGATATTTTGATTTGGATTCAACAAATTGTAAAGAAAGACCCTAATGCTGAAATAGCACTCTTTGGTGTTTCAATGGGAGGAGCAACTGTAATGATGACTTCAGGTGAAGAGTTACCTTCTAACGTTAAAGTTATTATTGAAGATTGTGGATACTCAACTGTTATTGATGAATTTACGTATCAACTAAAAGATTTATTCCATTTGCCAAAGTTTCCTGTTATGAATGCGGCAAATACAGTTACAAAATTAAGAGCTGGATATGATTTAGAAGAAGCTTCAGCTATAAAACAAGTAGCGAAAAGTAAAACACCGATGCTATTTATTCATGGGGATGCTGATACATTCGTTCCTTATGAAATGTTAGATGAAGTATATAATGCTGCAAAAGTAGAAAAAGAGAAATTAATTGTTCCAGGTGCTGGACATGGAGAAGCCGAGAAGGTAGATTCGAATAAATATTGGAATACCGTATGGAAGTTCGTGGGGAGATACATTCCAGCGTAATTAGATTGTTTTAGATTTGTATATACGATAATCAGAAGGAAATGTTTTTATACTTTTGATTATCGTTTTTTCTATTTAAAAACTCATTTTAGTTTGTAGTATATAAGGTTTGAAGCATAAATTTTTGAATTCCTTATTGCCAGTGCTACAATAATTGAAAACTACATATTAATGAGGTGTTTCTATGAAAATTGAAGTATGGTCAGATTTTGTATGCCCATTTTGCTATATTGGGAAACGTAGATTAGAAATGGCTTTAGAGCAATTTCCGCATAAGAAGGATGTTGAAGTCGAGTTTAAAAGTTTTGAATTAGACCAAAATGCTCCAATCTATTCTGGAACAAGTATTAATGAAGTACTTGCATCAAAGTATGGGATTAGTATTGAAGAAGCTGAGCGTAATAATATACAATTAGGCAATCATGCAGCTAGTATGGGTTTAAGTTTTAATTTTGAAGAGATGAAGCCGACGAACACTTTTGATGCGCATCGTCTTGCCAAATTTGCAAAGGATCAAGGGAAAGAAAAAGAAATTACGGAAAATCTACTTTTTGCATATTTCACTGAATCGAGAAATTTAAGTGATGTGGATACACTTGCTACTATTGCTGAAGCCTCAGGTTTAGATAAAAAAGAAGCTTTACGTGTTATTAATGATAAAGGTGCATATGCAAATGATGTTAGAATTGATGAAGCGATTGCTCAGCAATATCAAATTTCAGGAGTACCTTATTTTATTATTAATCAAAAGTATGCTATTTCAGGTGCGCAACCACTAGAAACTTTTGTTGGTGCACTTCAACAAGTGTGGGAAGAAGAGAATCCTGCACCTAAGTTACAAGAGCTTTCTTCAGAGGGTGGAAGCGATATGTCTTGTACGGATGAAAGTTGTTCGGTCCCTTCAAAAGAACAATAGTTTTTATGAAGGAATAGCAACCCATAGAGTATTTTATGGGTTGCTTATCTATTCTTATAGAAGAGGTATATAAATAGATAAATTAATAACGTAAATAGGATTTATAAAAAATGAAGTTTTTTATAAAAACATATTGACGATTGTAGGTTAGAGGTGTAATATAGAACAAGTCGCCGATGCAATAACGCAGAACGCGGCAAACGAAATGAAAAACTTAGTTGACATTGAAAGATGAAGATGTTAACATAAGGAAGTCGCAAATGAGCGACTAAGTAGTTCTTTGAAAACTGAACGAAACAAACAACGTGAA
>NZ_JAKVPU010000028.1:0-2234 GCF_022487605.1 Bacillus sp. ES1-5
TTCGTTAGTTAATGTCAACTAAGTTTTTCATTTTGTTTGCCGCGTTCTGCGTTATTGCATCGGCGACTTGTTCTATATTACACCTCTATACTTTAATCGTCAATACCTTTTATTCAATTAATAATAAAAATAATTCCAAAGGTATTTTCTATATTAGTTTCAGTTATTTAATTCCTCTCATTCAATGAAAATAATGAAAAGGACATCCTATTACATACAAGGCGTCCTTTTCATTAAACACTATATACATGCTCTTATAAACTTTAACATTCTTCATTCTCTTTAACATTTCGCTCGCCTGAGATAAATAAATCAATTAATTTACGTTTATCCGCCCATATCACTCCAAATAAAACTAAGCTACCACCTATTACTATTCTCCACGTCAAAGATTCATTTAATAGAACAATTGAAGCAACAATACTTATTAACGGTAACGCATTTAAATATAATCCACTTACTGATGCCGAGACTGTCTCTAATGCTCTATTCCAAAACCAATACGCTAAAATTGTTGCCCCAATAACAAGATATATTACACTTAGTCCAGCCTTCCACGTTTCAATCTTTGGAAAACCGTAATAAAAAGTTTCTGCCATTGCAAATGGTAATAGAATAACAGCTCCAATAATTAAAGTTAATGTTGTAAAAACCTTGTTTGATAGATACTGTTCTTGTTTTGGTCGTTTCAGCAATACTGTATAGAAAGCAAATAAGAACGTGCTTAATAAAATAAGGATATCTCCTATTAAAGATACTTCTTGATCGACATTACTAAATGGAATTGTAATAAGAAGTACTCCGATAGCCCCCAATACAATACCGATCCAATAATTAAGCTGAATTTTTTCTTTCAAAAAGAACGCTGAAAAAAGAATTGTAACTAAAGGTAAAGCAGCATCAATAATACTAACATGCAATCCACTCGTTAAAGAAATACCGTAGGATGTGAACATAAAGTACCCAGCTATACCAGTAAAAGATAGTAAACTCATTCTTTTCCACGGGACTTGTTTATGTACAACTGATCTTTTTAATTGTTTAAATGAGAATAGTAAACAAATTCCACCAGCTAAGAAAAGGCGAATAAATAACAAAGTAAATGGCTGAATAGATTCTAATGCCCACTTTGTTGGCGCAATGGCTGTCCCCCATAATATAACAGCCACTAATAACATGCATATTTCTTTCATAATCCCCCACACCCATCAAAAAATATATGTTAACTATCTTAATTATAGATTTTTTCTTATGTGAAATCCTGTGAACTACCCCCCACTTAGTAACTGTTACGAGTTTCCCCCTAAGTGGGGGGCTTCTCGGTTCATCGCTACTTTTGATAGCTAACGAATTTGTCCTAGGACAGCCGAGCTAATTCCCTTGTTCCAAATGTTATTTCTTACGATTTATACCAATGCTAATAACCGCATGGCTTCCTTTTTGATATTGAGCGTTGGCCAACGCCAATGAATCAACTTCTTTCAACCCTTCATACTCCACTTTGTATTTCGCAGGAGTAGGGAATTTTTGTTTCTTCAGTTCTTCCTTGTTCGCTTTGTGTTTTTTATATACTTCTTTTCTTTCAGCCAGCATTTTATTATACACAAAGCGTACACATCCGAACGTTTTACGTATAAGGTGTGCTTTGCCATATCCATTCACCTCATTTTCTGCTTCATTTCCCATAAGCTATGACGGTGATCACACAACCTGAACACTACAAGATTATTATCTACTTTCTTCATTGTTATACCAAACTTTACCTCTTATAAGACTGATTATATCAGGGGCGAAATAAATAGGAAAACCAAATGTTTGGCTACGCCAAACCGAAATTCATCTCCCACCTACCGCTAGACTATCGTCTTTCACACGCTTGAGGAATGAAACCTCTTTCGGATAATACGTTAAAAATGAAAAAACGGTATGTAAAAAACAACTGAATAGCTATTTTCCGCATACCGTTTTCATATAAAAAGTAAAATATTTTTAGTCATCCTATAACTCAATCAATATAAAAGGTAATTCTTACCTTCAACTAATATTCAAACGTATTACTTTATACACCTTTACCCGATTATCATCCAAAATTCATTTGAAACAATCTCTATTTCATTCTTTTCCATCTTTAAGATTATTAAATTTATGGATTATGACATTTAGTAAATAAAAATAAACACAAAAAAACCTAAGTCGAATCGACTTAGGTTTTTGCTTGGCGACGTCCTACTCTC
>NZ_JAKVPU010000029.1:0-2193 GCF_022487605.1 Bacillus sp. ES1-5
CAAAATTGAATTACATCATTTAACGCAAAAAGAACCCGGAGCAATGGTCGAAATACCAGCTAATAAACATGATGAATTTACTAAACAATTGCATGGTTTAGTAGAATCAGGGGAAAGTTTTAGAAACGACAAAGAACTATATAAACAGTATAATAATTTTAGAAATAACTATTGGAAAATGCGAGCGCAAGAACATTTAGGAGGGAAATAAAAGAATGAATGACAAGATTATTTCAATTATTTCTACATATAGAAAAGATGCCGATTTTATGGGAGGGATACATGAAGATACAATTCGAGAAGCAGTACAAATGCTAAACACTACGTTCCCTAACAGTTATCATTGGTTTTTAAAACAATATGGTAGCGGCGGACTGGATGGTATGGATATTCATGGTTGTGAGACAACAGCTGCAGATTCTTCCGTTGTTTACCACACCCAGTTATATAGAGAAACATATAACCTTCCAGAACAATACATTGTTTTAAATGATATCGATGGTACTGTGACATGTTTAGATACCAATCAAATGAAAGATGGAGAGTGCCCTGTTGTCTTTTGGAGTCGTTTTTCAAAGGAACTGTATGCCATTACTTATGAAAGCTTCAGCGACTATCTATTAGACTCATTACAAGAATCTGTAGATAATTTGTATGATGAAGATTAATTGATTATATAATACTAAGAATCATACTTTACGTAATAATATATATTTATAGGTTTCATATGATTTTATTGTTTTGATTTACAAAGAAAAAACCGATTCTCTCTAAACTTAGAGAAAACGGCTTTTATTCCATGAAAATTTGCTTAGCGTACGAAATTCGCGTTTTGTTGGTGCTACCCCATAAAGAAAAGACACCCTAAGGTACCTTCCTCCGACTTGAACCACGTTCATTTAGTATAAACCTATCCGTATTATCCACTTGTTATACGTGTAAACACATCCTATAAAACAGAATCGTCTATATACACCAGATTGTTAGTTCACAAAATTCAAGAGATTTGAGATCAATATGTTGCGTCTTTCAAAAGAATCTGCTTTATAGAACGTGTCCACGGTTTATATTTTACTACATGTAATATTTATTTAGTGTAATTTTTACAAATATGTATAATTACATAAAGTTTATGAGAAAAAGAGAGTATACTTTGATATTGTGTAATAAAGATAAGGCCCACCTACGGAAATAGAGGGCCTTTTTATTGGGTATTACTACCTCAGTGCACAAAAGGGAATTTGTATTTAAATAATAGCATATCCTTAAAGTTCTTATATTGAGAAATAAAGAAAAGACACCCAAAGGTGCCTTTCTCCGACTTGAACCACTTTAATTTTAATAATATGTATTGGACTCCCATCCAAATATTATTTTACCATGTTAAATAATATTGTGCATTGAGAAATACGGTACATTTCTTTATTTAAACGTAAAAAGCCCTAGAGGGGACTAGGGCTTTTTGACAGAATGAAAATGATTCAAAAAAGGACTTATATAATGTAACATACGAATGTTTCATAAATGTATCGTAAAAGTGAATAAAATCTATATTTTGTTCACTTTTACGATACATTTATGAAACATTTAAATGTTACGCTGTATAAGTCCTTTTTTTGAATCATAATCATTCTGTCAAAAAGTCCTAGTCCCCCTAGGACTTTTTACCCTAAAATAAAGAAGTGTATCATATTTCTCAACATACTAAATTACTTAATATGGTAAAATAATATTTGGATGGGAATCCAATACATATTATTAAAATTAAGATGGTTCAAGTCGCAGGAAGGCACCTTAGGGTGTCTTTCTTTATAGAATTTAGGATTACACGTACGGCAAATTGTACGTGTTAATCTGCTGTCTTATTATCCTGTAAAAGAAAAAATTTAATTTCCCATAGATATCTATTTTATAGTTAATTATAAACATCAGTTCATGATATAATTTTATCTATATATATTATTTAAAGGATGATAATAATGAATTCATACACAAATAAGCAAAAAATAGTATCTCTTATAATAGCTTCATTTATCTTTTTCAGTTTTGTATTAACGGGTATATACAATTTTACAAAACCAAATTTCTTTTACTTAAATTTAGCAGGTTTAGCCCTCAACAGTTTCATGTTATTTGTAGCAGCTAAAGCATTAATGAAACAAATTAAAGACTAAGTATATACAATGATTTTAG
>NZ_JAKVPU010000003.1:0-32479 GCF_022487605.1 Bacillus sp. ES1-5
AACGTACAATGAATTGCAAAAATTACTTACAATTGCATAAGATTTAATTGTACTCACCCTAAATTTTTATCTGTTAAAAAACTTTGCAACAGAACCGATAAGGCTTTAAAATGCTTGGATAAAGAAGATACTCCTATCCTTCATTCAGATCAAGGTTGGCACTATCAAATGGATAGATATCAATATATTTTAAGAGAAAATAATATAACTCAAAGTATGTCCCGTAAGGGAAATTGCTTAGATAATGCAGTCATTGAAAATTTCTTTGGCTTATTAAAATCTGAATTACTTTATCTTAAAGATTTTGAAAGTATGGAACACTTTAGGGAAGAACTAGAGAATGATATTTATTATTACAATAATAAAAGGATTAAGGCAAAATTAAAAGGATTGCCTCCTGTAAAATACAGAATTCAATCCTTATTAGCTGCTTAAATATGTGTCTAACTTTTCGGGTTCAGTTCACTTGCGGTAACAGTTACATAAGGCGAGATGTTGGAGCATCTCGTCTTCTTTAGTTTATGCGAAAACTATCTTTATGATACTTCTACACATATTATAACACCAACTATCGTACATGTCATGTGTATTCATCCACTATAGTTAGGGAAATAACACAAAGTATTTTTAATACGAAATCAATTTCGTTCCTGTTTCAAAATACTTTGCAGGAGCATAGCTTTTCCCATTCCGATCCTGAAATTCACTTCCAATATATAGCGAGATAATCATTGCGATAACTCCAATAAAAATCGTTCGTTTCATACGCTGTTTTTTCTTTTTATCCATTCGAAAATTCCCCTTTCTACGTAAAAAAGGCACACCCCATTAAGGGATGTGTGCCTTGGGTTTATCCATTCAGCTACTAGTTTAAGAAGGATTATATACTTTTATCGATTCAACTAATTATATAATACTATTTAACTAATTTTTATTCTTCATGTAGTACCAGTTTGATAAGTCTGTAATTATGTGTTCTTTTCCAACCCAGTTCCATCCAGGCGTTTGTACAGGGAATGGGAGGTCTGCAAGCACCCTTCTCTTCTTAAAGTCATCATACGCGACACCTTTAATTTCTACGTCATTAGTCAGGCACAAGCTCATTTCATTAACACCGGAAGGATTTGTCTCAACATTGAAAGAATACTTTCCATCTTTCGTCTTTAATGGTGCATACCATTTTTGTCCACCATCAATAATTTTCTCTTGTCCATCCCAATATAAAGACTTAGTTGGTCTTTTACTATCAAAGACATGTCCCGTTATTTCAGACAAATACATATTTTCAGGTAAGAATTTTGATGTTAAGCCATTATTAGAAACACTCTCTAAATCATATGTTGTTTTTAGTCCTTCATCTGCAAATGGATACTGTGCCGTTGCTTTTGTAAATACACCTGGATAATTGGCATTCCAATCATTTTTATATTTTCCGTTAACTTCATAAGAAAAACCATACCCAGCATGTAGCTTAGATGGTGCTAAATTATCAATACTTCCACTTAATGTTTCATAGAACATTTCTCCCACTGTATCCTCTTTTGACACACGTTCACTTACTGTTTCTACCACACCTTTTACACTCGTTACTCCGCACATCCCTTTTTCATGAGATGGTGCATAGATAGCTGTTTTAATAGGATTATTTTTGTATGTGGTTTCTTCTATATCTAGACGATTACCAGCAGGGTTAATTTCTGCCTGAATTGTTCCTTTCCCCTTATGTTGCCAGCCAAGGTTCAAGGTTTTCTTTTCTCCCTCTGTTAATCTTACCTTTTGAGATGCTACTTGTTGTCCATTATGTTTTAATACAACTACTGTTTCTAGATTTGCATATTTTTCTTCTAATTTATCTAACTTTTTAATTTTATCCTTTTCTTTTTCTAGTTTTTGTCTTGCCTTATCTAACCTACTTGCAGCACTATCTAGTCTATTTTCTTCCCAAGAGCAGTCCCTATCATAGTAGTGATCCTTCCCTTCAGCATCTACCTCATGAATTGGATTACGACGGCAATAACTAAGACTAGACTGCGCACTATCTCTATCGGATTCAGAACTATTTACTGCTTGTTGGGACTTATTAATATTGTTATTTACCTTTGCTCTATATTGGTCACGTTTTGGTTTAAAATTATCACGTGATACATTTATTCTTGTTTTTATATTCTTTCCTTCTCTTGCTGTTTCTCCTTCGATTCTGTCACTAGAAAAGTCAATTTTATATTTAGAGTCATCTTCATTACCTGGATCTGGGTTAGGTGTCACTTCAGTACCACAGTTACCATCTATGGTGAAATCAACAGTTTTCTCATTTGATTCCCTTTGAACAGCATCAAGGACTTTAATTTTCGCAGTATATCGGCCACACATTTGTGGCTGCCACTTTAGTTCTTCTGACTTAAATTGCCCTGAATCACCTTCATTTGGTTTTTGATTATCTTTTTGCGGAGTTGAACGCAGATAATTTTCTTGATGATACACGGTTTCGCTATCTTTTGTAATATCTAACATCCATTTAACTCGGTTCCGTTCTCCAGCAGCTTTTTGATAAGGGTTTACTGTTGTTCCATTAGGATCTCGGTCATTGTATCCTTTATTTTTACTTACATATTCAAAACCGCTAAATGTAAATTTTACGGGTATATCTCTTTTCCCACTCATAGCTTGAAAGTCTTTTACTTGAGGTTTACTTGTACGTACATACCACAAGCTATATCTATTTATATTATCTACACCACTAGCACCAGCGTATCCACCAGAAAGATATGCAATGTCACGAATCCAATAAAACTGTCCAAGTTCTCTAAAACTATCATAAGTTTGTATCATATGTTTATCCATATATTCTAAAACAAATTCTAGGTTTCCCCAATATTTACTAGAAATAACAGAATTATTTACCCTTTCTATTTCAGTCACCATACGGTCACCCGCTGGTACTTTACCATTTAAATAACCTTCATTTGCAATTCGAATGTATGGCTCTGAAGTATCTTCAGCTTGTACTAAATTTTCCCTTGGGTTCTCCCAATTAAAAGAACCGTTATATACTGCAGGAAAGTGCACATCGGCCTTATATAAAGATTCTTTAGCTGCATATCCACTTCCAGGTCTATAATATTTTCCTGGCAACTGTAAGTTAAGTGAAGTCAAAAACGAATCATTTTGACCGTTATAGAATGGGACATCGTTGTTTTTAGCACCTGCCATACTAGGTACAGCAAGCATAGTTGAAGTACACATAAATAGTAAACCTCTTTTAAATTTCATTTTTTTCTCCTCCCGAAACATAAAAAAGGACACACCTTACGTACCATTGGGATGGTACGTAAGGTGTGTCCTTTACGTATGCTTAATTAAATATCATATTCATATTTTATAATACTTAGTATATCATTATTTTGTTTCAATTTGAATATACATTGTATCAAAAGCTGCAGTTTGACCAATACGGACTTTATAATTACCTTTTTGATAATTGTTAATAGAGTCTTGTGCAATAGTTTCATCAATTTCTTGCTCTAAATTCAATCCACTTAAGAAGGTAACCCATCGTTTAGCTAATTCTACAGTTGCTGGATTATTATCTAAAAAATAGATTTTATAATTACTATTTACAGAACCTTCAATTGCGAATTGTGCACCTATTGAACCAGCTGGAAGATACATATCTTTATCCAAAATACGTACTCCTCCTCTTAAATCTTTATATTTAAGATTTGTATTGTACTTTTTATTAATATCTTTTACTATATTTTGTGCTTCTGTTGATAATTGTTTTTGCACACTTTCATTTTTCAAAGCTTCAGGGTTATAATCAAAGTCAGGTTGTGCAATCTCAACGTCTAATCCCTCAGGTACTTTAGGCTGTTCTGGCTTCACTTCTGGTTTTTCTTCTGGTTTTGTTTCAGGTTTTGGGTCTGGCTTTTCTTCTGGTTTCGTTTCAGGTTTTGGATTTGGCTTCACTTCTGGTTTTGTTTCTTTTTCAACTGCATTAATAGAGTTGAATAAGAACTGGCTATACTGTTCACGAGTTACATGCATTTGTGGTGAATATTTATTACTTCCTGTACCAGCTGTAACACCGTTTTCCTCTAATGCATTAATTGCATTATATGCCCAAGAGTTTTTATCCACGTCAGTGAATGACGTTGTTTTAGTAGCTTTAAATTTAAAAGCATTTGTAAGCACTTGTGCCATCTGCTCACGAGTTAAAATATCATCTGGACCATATTTCCCTTCACCATAGCCAGCAACAAGACCCTCTTTAGCAAGTGTTAAGATTTCTTTTTCAAACATATGTCCTTTAATATCTGTAAATGAATTTTTGAAGCTAGCATCTGCATCTGCTGGTTTTACATATGCATATATCATACGAGCGACTTGTCCACGAGTTACATTGTCACCAAAACCAAAAACATTATTTCCGTATCCTGCTACTACTTTACGGTTTGCTAGATCATAGATAGCTTTTGTAGACCAATGATTTGCTGGAACATCATTGAACTTTAATGAATCTGTGTTATCAGCGGCTTTCGCTGTAAATGCTCCTGCTCCTAATAAAGATGTTCCCATAATTGTTAGTGCCGTTGCGGTTTTTAAAAATTTGTTTGCCATTGTTTGTTCCTCCAAATATATTAGTTTTTTCATAGATTCCTTTATTGTACAGAATTTAAATATAAAATCCATATAATTTAACATACAAATTAATTAATTAATTATTGTTTTTTTATAACTGTTGTTCTATATGGAAAATATAACCATACAGAGTAGGCTTGTAAAGTATTTTTATATATTTATCTTTAAATATATTTTTCTAGCAAAAAAACTACACTTTTCATTATAGTTTTTTACCTCTTTTTATACATATTGATATTTTCAACGGAAATAGATTTGTCCCATTCCATCTTTGTTAGCCCATATTGATGCTTTCACACTTTCTATCCCTATCATTTTAAAAATAAAGAAGTGATGCTCAGCTTTTATCTTAAAATTCAATGGCTGATTATGATCTACGCGCCCTTTTGTATATTCATATTTCCATCCATCCATATTCTGCTCTTTCATTTTCTTCTCTATATCAGGTATTAGATTTACGTTTTTTCCTTCATATATGTACTGAAAACCACCTGTTTTTTCTGCTAACTCTACTGTACTAGAAGCAAAATCATGTGCCTTTATTAACTGCATTCCATACAGTACACCCTCAGGTATAAGAGTTATCAATAATAAAGAAAGCGTTAGAAAAAGCGCTGTTGTTACTATATTTTGCATTTCTTACACACCTACTTTCTCTTATTTATTTCACGTTTCCTCCAGCTTTCTTGTTGTCAGAATCTGCTTCATAAATAAATATGTGTTTTGCGTTACTTTTAATGCTGCCTTTCTTTTCATTAAATTGTTTAGTATAACTAGCAGTCTCGGCTTCTCCTTCAACCGCAATCATTGCAGGTTGCTCTTGTACAGCATGTACAGAAAACTCTCGTTTTGATGCCGGATCCTTAAATGTTGCATTTTGTTTATAAGACTTTTCAAATTCTTTCTTTGCGATTGCTGGTTCAATAGCAATTTCTTCTTGTGTTCGTAAAACACCTACTTTTACGGCTTTATCCATTGCTGTACTTCCAGCACGTTCTAATGCAGACTTATTATCTGCGTGTGTTGTATCTCCAATAATCATATCCGTCATTAAGAATAAACAGCCAACACATAATAATAATGATGCAGCACCTATAATAAATTTTTGCATCCCTTTTCATCCCCCTTAACTTTCAGACTTTCGAAATCGGAATCCACTTAATATAGAGCTTTTCTTCTGTTTCAATAATTCATTTGGTAGCAGTAGCTCTGCTATTTCCTTCATTTTTCCTTCTAGCTCTTTATAATAATTCCGACTAGATAGTAACGTACTGCTATTCAGTTGAGATTCAAATACATCCTCAACATCATATGGTGGTAGAGCAGTTAATAACTTATTTCCAAAACATTCTTCTACTACTTCCTGCTTTAAAAGTGCTGGAGAAAATTTATTCCCAATGATTCTCGTTTTCTCTAAAGCTAAGTAAGAAACAATCTTTCTCTCTTTTTGTGTAAGAGGATGTGCTATCTTTAGCAATTGATGTAGCTCTGGTTCTGCTACAAAGAATATGTAATCTGCCATTTCACATATTTTATGGTATAAATCTTTATCCCAATCGCTCCCTGCATCAATAATAGAAATAGGTGCTTCTTGGTTACCCAATAAAACCTTAATAAAATGGTCGAAGTCCTGCTCAGTTTCATTTTTTAACTCTTGGTCTACAATAGGATTCTTTACGATATAGTTTATTCTCCCTTGCTTCCACTTTTGAATTGATAATATATCAGACTCCTTCTGTAACATCTCTTTATATCGCTGCAACATAAATTCACTACGATAGTTTTCTGGTGCTTCTGTATAGCCCTTTAGTAACGGATACGTATAGCCCTCATCATATAGATTCTCTATATAGTTCACATCTATATGTAGTTCATTTAAATACGCAGCTAAAAGATGTGAAACAAAGGTAGCTCCACTTCTTCTACTCATACTGGCCACAACAATTGTTTTCCTTGGAATGGCAATACCAATTTTTTTCCCATATACCGGCTCAAAAGCCAATTTATACTGTTTTTTAATAATTGGTGCTTTTGGCGTTTTTTCCTGAATAGACTTACGTTTTTGTTTGTTTTTAAATCGTTTGGAATTAGAGGCAGATTCATTGTTGCTATCTTCCTCTAATTCCCTTGATACTTCTCCTTCTTCCTCATCAACAGGAACTTCAGGCAATTTCGTTTGTTGCGGCGCCTGACTTGCTCCTACAATTTCTGCTACATTTTTAATATCCGATTCCTGCAGCAGCTGAGGGATGACTTTATTATCAATATCAATTTTACGAGAGTTAAAAATGTCATAGATACCTAGATAAATCAATTTCGCCAAAAACTCATCATCATTTTCACGCTCTGTAAATACCACAATACGAATATCCCGATTAAAGCGAATATCTCTTAGTTTTTGTAAGATAATCAATTCACGTTTCTCTTCATGTCCCGTATCAATATTTAATCGTTTGTCATTAATACATAGAATATTGGGCTGTTCCATATCTAGAATTTCATCTAGGTACTTGATGTGCATCACATCACTATCAGCCACTTCAAATCCCGCACCAATAAAATCCTCACGTAAATATGCCGTATATACAGTATCACTAATAGCTAAAACGATTTTTTTCAACATAGTTAACCTCCTACAAACTCTAACGTTGGATTAAAATCATGTTTTCAATTGGAATCTGTGCCTGAAGATGAACCTTCCCAATAATCTCATTCAGAATATACTCGATTTCAACTTGTTCCATTGGACGTGGAGCCCCAAAATCAGAATTTAGTTTTACTCGTATTTCTAATCGATCTTGTATCTCATGTAAAGGTGTATCAAGATAAAGAATGCTGTAGTATAAAACACCATCTTCAATATTTTTTTGAATCATATCCTTTGTTTGATAAATAAATGTAACCTCAGCAACCTCAATAAAAGGGTCGTCAATTGTTACTTTACTATTCCAATTTAGATTCCAGATCTCACAATGCTCTTCTGCATGCACAACAACTCCATTAATTGAAGGCGTAATAGCAAAAAGACGATCTACAGGAGCTTTGGTTAACGAAGTAATCTCACCTTTCTCTAATTCAAAACCTTTTTCCAATCGCTCATGTTCAAAAGCACATTCAGCACCAGCGAATGCGATTTCACAGAATACTTGTTCTAGTAATGGATGAATCCCCTCATATGTTCGTACGGCAAACACACAAAACTCCTGTGTTTCATCTGTTCGAATAATTTCGTATAATTCAAATTCAGATGCATTCGCTAAGGCAAAAGGAAGATCTTTCATAAAGTTCGGATCAGTATATAAATTGTCTGGAATTTGTGTTTCGGGATGATGTATAAACTCTAGGCAAAGTTGATACCCTTTTAAAAGCGCATTCTTAGCTGCTGCTGGGAATAAAGTTTCAAAACGTTTTACATTATTTTTAAATTTTTGTTCTTCAACTTCGTTATTAAATTCTCTTTCTTGTAAGATATTTGTTCTATTACCTAACTGCAAAAAGTAATGATTAATCATTCGATTAATACTTTCCTCAAATGTTGTATTATCCTCACAATACTTTGTAAATCTCTTTTTACTCAGGTTTACAATTTCATTCATAGCCTGGATTCTCCCTCTCAAATGTAATATATACAAAAAAAGACACACCAATGGCAGGTTATGTGCCTTCGGTGTGTCCGTTTAGCTAGAAATTAAATCTATTAATTTGTATATTAATCTTGAGTAATTGTCATTCACACATAAGAATAAAGCTATAATTTTTAAAAGTCAATAGCTTTATTACATCCTTGTGCACATATATCTATCCCTCTTTCTCTATACTTCCATGTATCTAAACTCAAAAATACAGTTAATTACACAAACTTCTATATTAATCAAACAATTTTTAGAATAATACAATGTACAGAAGATTATTTACGATTAAATTTATAAAACTACTTAACATACAATCGCCCCCATATTAATATTATGTAAACAATAATAGCCCGTTTTATAATACACACTCCAATTCACATATAGATCGACAGTAATATATAAAGAAAAATCCAAGGAGAATTGTTAATTTCATATCAACATTTTAATAGAATAAGTATTTATATTAGATACCATTAACCTCTTATAAGGTACACTTCTTAATAGAAAAAATTATAAATAACCATCTATTAATAACAATATACATTTAGATTTTTGTCAATTTCATTTAGAAAAACTATTAAATTTCAATAAATTCTTTTAACACACTACTATATTTAAGAAATTACACCAATAGATCTGGAGCTTTCGTACAAATAACTATAATCTTTATATACAATTGAACTTTCAAAACTACATTATCTCTGTTATTGATGTCATATGAACAAGAAAAACCCACTTTTTATCAAAACTCACATTGACATATCAACTGACATTGATATGTCAATAAAAAATCAGAGAGAAATGTTAATTTTATATCAACAGTTTTTATGTAATATATACAAATACTCACCAACAATCTAAAAAAATGTTTTGACAGTAATATTATTAATAGCTATTGATTCTATAATATAAACATTTAGTAAATTAATTACTTATTAACAAAATATAAAACTTCTAATCAAATACAAATTTCAATCTATTAATAAACTATCACATTAACATTTTATCTTTTTGGTTAACATGAAATTGACAACAGAATATAGTAAAATACTTAAATTCAATCTTATGTTAATGATAGTGGTGCAGGTATTTGCAACAGATTCAACCAATAATTATTTATATGTTAATTATACACACTAAATTAAACAATTATACATTCAGATCCTTGTCACTTTCATTTAAACTAACTTTTACATGTCATTCAAATCTTTTAGCGTACTACTATATTTAAATGCTCACTTCAAGAAACCTGGAACTTTTGTACAAAATACCATAATCTTTATATACAATTGAACTTTCAAAACTACATTATCCCTGTTATTGATGTCATATGAACAAGGAAAGCCCCTTTCGAAATACGCATTCACATTTACATATCAACCGACATTGACATGTAATCACAGGCCCTTCAGTAAATGTTAATTTTATATCAACAAATTTGACGCATAAAGCATAAATACTCATTAACAACTCTATAGGAAAACAATTTGTTAATAGAAACATTGTTTATAGCTATTAATTCTGTAACTTAAAATTATAATAAATAAATTAATTTCCACAAGATATACAACTTCTAATTATGTGCCAAGTTCAATCTATCAATAATCTATATGAAACTATCGTATTAACATTTCATTCTTTTAGTTAACATGAAATTGACAATAGAATATAGTAAGATATTTAAATATCGATCTCATGTTAATGATAGCAGAGTAGATTTAAGGGATTATACATTCAGATCCTCGCCGCTGTCGTTTAAACTAACTTTTACATGTCAATCAAACCTTTTAGCGTACTACTATATTTAAATAATCACTTCAAGAGACCTGGAGTTTTTGTACACAAAACTATAATCATTTTATACAATTGAACTCTCAAAACTACATTATCTTTGTTATCGATGTCATATGAACAAGAAATAACACCTTCACAATGCGCACTAACATTTACATATCAACCGACATTGACATGTAATCATCAATCTTAGAGTGAAATGTTAATTTCATGTCAATAAATTCAATACAATAAGTATAAATACCCATTAATAACCCTATAAAAACAGTTTATAATAGGGATATTATTAATAGTTATTAATTCTGTAACATGAACTTATAATAAATTAATTACTTACTAACAAGATATGACATTTCTAATCATGTATAAAGTTCAATTTATCAATTACCTATATAAAACTACTCTATTAACATTTCCTCATTTTAGTTAACATGAAATTGACAATAAACAATAGCAATGCGTTTAAATATCGATCTTATGTTAATAATAGGAGTGTAGATGTTTGTAACGGAATTAGTCAATAATTAACCACATGTTAGTTCCTCCACTAAATTAAGCAATATTACAGAGGGATTAAAAGACTTATTCAGTTAATTTGAATGAGTCTTTCATATATTTGATCCCATATACATAAGACGCTTTAATAAGAACACCACCAATACAGCGATAACTAATGCTAGTTCAGTTAACAAGACATTGATATTTATTTACCAAAAACCCTTTCTATGTCAATCTCACATCTCGTGTTAATGTCAGTAGGGGTTGAAACTCCATCCAAATTGATTAATTTCCACCTTTAACAAAAGCTATCCTGTTGAAAATTAAACAAATGACATATTGAGATTGTTTGAAAGTCACAAGTGTTAACGCAGTGACATAAATCTATCTCAAATATTCCATACACTATTAAAATACTCGTAAATATCCTATTGATCGTGACATAGAGTGGACATTAAACCTTAAAGTGGATTCACAATAATTCTAATCCTATATTCCTAGCTATATTTGTCCTCATAAAATACTACTAATTTGGTTATATTATTACCTTTTTTTCTAGCCATTATACATTATAATTTAAATTCCCTAGCTTACGTCAGCTTATTTTCTGCACTATCATTGATTATCTCCTCATAACTTGTTTACAAAATACCTATATTTCCTTATCATTAGTATTAAGTAACGTGTTTTGTTAATCTCATGGCAACTATCATTAATCCTGCTAACATAAAAGATAGGGTTATCCATTGATAGAACATTGCCATTTATATACTTAGGGGTGACAATAGCATCAACAAATTAAGCGTATTCTATATCAATAGTTAATGTTCTGTTAACAAACATTCGATTACATGTTAATTTTATATTTCATGTGAGCTACTGAATACATAGGGATTTGCATACATATTAGCGAAATACTACCTAACATGTTAATTTCAGTTCACATGTTAATATCAAATTGAGTGCTCATGAGCTGATTTTTAAGGAGGTTGTTACAATGATTGAACAAAAAAGCGAATCACAAGACCATCAAATTAACGATGATGACATATTAGATGATAATATTTTTGAAAAGGCATGGCGAATAACTGAATTCTCTAAACTAGTTGGACGTCATCACAATACCGTTTATAATTGGTTCAATATTTTAGAGGAAAAAGGGCTCCACGAAACGTTAAGAACCCAAAATACAAATGAAAAACTTTATAATACATTAGATCTTGAAATTGCTCTATTTATTAAGCAGAAAAGGGATGAGAAATGGTCTTTAGATGCGATTATTGACCTATTACCACACCAATTCGATTTAAGACCTGTATCATTAGAAAATCAATCAAATGAAGTGTCTACTGAATTAAACCTTCAGGCCACTGCAGAAATCATTGAAAAAATGGTAGCTAAACAGTTAGAAGAAAAAATAAAACATATTGAGTCTCGTTACGAAGAGAGGGTAGACAGTATACTTAAACAGTTACCACAACCCGAAGATGCAGAAACCATAAAATTACGACAGCGCCAAGATAGACTTGATAATTTCATTATTGAGCATAGGGCACGTCAGGAGTTAAGAAAGCAGGCAGAAGGCCTGTGGAATAGTAAAGCTGCAGAGGAACGTACTAGAAAGGTAGGATGGTTTAAAAAAGAGGAAGATTTGGGT
Organism: Bacillus sp. ES1-5; assembly: GCF_022487605.1. Lineage (NCBI taxonomy): Bacteria > Bacillati > Bacillota > Bacilli > Caryophanales > Bacillaceae > Bacillus > Bacillus sp. ES1-5. Next base: position 12,220 of record NZ_JAKVPU010000003.1, read on the forward strand.
AAAAAACAACTCTTCATTGAACAGTATATACAGGATAATATAATTGATTATATAAAATCTCTTATGAATTCTGTGGAATAATAAAAAAGTCTGGAACTTAGTCCAGACTTTTTTATTATTTTGTAGTACCAAACATCTTATCTGGATCTAGAAAATCTGCTAAATCTTCATCTTCATTTGCTCCAGCATTATTATTTTCTTCGTCACTACCCATATCGATAAAATCTCCAAATGCAAAACCTAAATCCTCATCCTCATCAATACTCTCGATAGTACTAATTTGAGACTTTGTAAACTGAATTTGTCTTTGTCTTTCTTTAAACTCATTAAATTCTTCAACTAATCCTTTAGATAATCTCGATGGTAATGCATCAGTTTTATAGAACGTATATACACTTCCTAAGAAATCATTTTTACTTACCAAATATCCATTAAAAACTGTACCGTTTATAGGTAGATTATTTGAAACTTCTACCTTAGCATCATCCATAAAGGAATCATTAATGTTTTTTTGCTCATCTAAGATAGCAAGCATACCAAAATGATGTACTTTTGACGCTTCTACAGAACCGTCGTTATTCTTCTTCATCAAATCAATTGGGGGATGGAAAGAGCTACCTCTTAATGATTCTTGGAACATCTCGATAATTGCATGGCTATTTTCTATCTGGTTCATATTACGTGAAACCTTATTAATTACTAAACAGCCCGTTTTCTCAAGTAAAATACGCTTAAAGTCTTGAGAATCAAGTATTACAGATGTACCAGATCCATTGGCAGCGGTATTTAACTCATGAATGATTTCACTAATGCGTTGATTTGCATAATCTCGTGAATTGGCGATACCTTTTTTCTCATTTTCATTTAATTCCTTAAATTCATCGTAGAAGTGCTGGTTATCAGCAAATACTACAAAGGCTACACCTTTGGATTTATCATTTGCTAATTTCCAAATCTCCTGTGAAAATTTATTTACTTGTCGTAATACATCCGGCCCATCTGCTCGGACAGGAAGTGTTACAACAATCCCCATTTTAATAAAATCTTTGCGCTCAATAGCATTTTCAAAGGCAATTCGCGCAAACTTTGCTTGATTTGCTTTGATTTCAGACATTGGATATTGCTGAGCAACTTTTTGTAATTCTTGTCTGATTACTGGTTTATTATGAAAAGCCGAAAATTCTTCAATAGCTTTAATAATTGTAGAAGTTCCTGTTCCTCCACCTAAACCTGCAAAGAATAAAACAAGTTCATCAGAAGGTCTTACACGTTCAGTAATAAATTCTTTTAATTTATCTTTTGCTTCCTCATTTGAATCAAGAACTTTTAACGCACGCTCAGGGTTCTTACCTAAACCACCTAATTTAAGTGAAACTTGATTACTTTTTGGTACATTTTTTAATTCAGCTAGATCTCCATCATTACTATTTAGTGCTAAGCAATTATATACTGCTGTGCCATCTGTATGTGTATATTCCGCAAATTTATCTACCATTCTAGTACCAGCTTGACCAAATCCAACCATTGTCATTTTAACTGCTACTTCATTTTTCAAGAAGTTTTTTGCCATTACTTTATCTCTCCTTATTTACCTTTTTTCTTTTCCCTAACTCAATAAGTACTTGTTGCCCTCTATAAGTTGAGATTAAAAATTTATATGGATGCATAGTCTTTTCATAGATTAAAGACATTGATGATAGCGTACTCACACTTATTTCTGCTGAACGTCTAGATATATTTGTACGTTCAACTTCTAATGAATAGGATTTACCTTTTTTCTTCTTTACTCTCCTATCAATAACTACATTTTCCACTATTTCATTAATCGATATGCCTCTCATGTACTTTGTCTCTTGAAATTGTTTATTTACTACGTTTCCTATGTATAGAAATACACTGTAGAGTATCTCATCTTGTTCAAGTATATCAGCAAACATGTTTACTACTTCATCTGCAAACTTGATTGTTTGATATTTTTCACTTAAAACCTCGTTCAAGTTGTCCCCCCCTTAAAACATTGGTTAATTATTCCTAGAAACATAGTACATCATTACACGTCGTATATCAAGTCATTATAAATAAAACTTATATATAGGTCTTATATATAAGACTTATATTAATAAATTCATAAAGAATCCATGTTTTATAAGGATTTATATATACAGCGTATATATAACGCGTATACATGTTATATCAATCTTAAATTTCATGTGATTTACATTTTAATTAATTGTAATAAAACACTGTAGAAAAAACTGATAAAAACACATGAAAAATCACTCTTTTTTATTAACATGACACTCACAAAAATATGTATACGACTTATATATAGGTTTTATATATAAGTCGTATACATAAACGCTGTTATAACAACAATAAATCAAATTTAATTCACAACAATTATTTGATATTATTTTATATAAGCTGTATAAATAAGTTTCTTATATAACTCTTACTTATACAGCTTATATAAATCGCATCTAAAATATGCAATATCCAAGCACCTACCATCATACGTGTGTATATATTTTACTAAAGAGATTTCATGAAGATCTTATAACAATTCACACTAAGTTTTTTTATTACTTAATTGGTTTGAAGGGATCTATTTCTTATAAGGACGATAATTGTTAATGTTATGTTAATGCGCTGTTCTTTACCTAGTACTTGTTAGTTCACATGAATGGATATGTTAACAGAAAAAAATATGCTCTGAGCCTCATTTAAATACAATTCCTTGTCAATTTCAGTCATTCTTAGAAAGCCATTTGGAGAGGCTGTTAATTTCATATGAACACCAGAGATCATCTCAAATTATAATTAACATGTTAAAAAGAAAGTCCAAGGTTAAGCTGATTGATGCAATAGTTCTTAAGATCCCTGTAAATAATCTTTTAAACTAAGATATTCTAATAGTATTATGTTAAAAAATTGCATCACTGCTATGAAAAAGGAACATTTATGTATATGGAATTATTAACAGTAAGTTCTTATCTTATTAACATCAAAGTGATACTTACATTACACTAAAAGTCTTATTAATTTAGTAGGAATGATGATAGCAATTAGAACTTCACATAAAATTAACAACTAATTAATTTCATGTGAATGGAACCTTTTTGTTAAGTACATGTAGACATACTCATTATTTTTTTGTCTAAATGAATTTATGAATTTATAATTTTATAAGATAGAACACGTAAAAGAATAAGTTAAATTTTCACACTGAATCTGTAACAAACGTAAGAGAGGGCACTTCAACAAAAAGTTTACTTTCTAAAAAATATAGGGAAAGCAACTTTTTGCTATCAAAAGTCCCATTATAATTCTTGAATAATTGTAATCAATCAAAATGTTATTATTCCTATCTAATAAATGTTAGGACGTTATAACATTATTTTATTAACAAAATTTCATTATAACTATTGTTAGCTGTCTTGTAGTATATCGTCCTAACAATATAAAATATTTAATAGATCCATATAAACCCATACTTTATAAGAGATTTATAATTGTAGTTACCATCCCAACTCTGGTGTACAAAATTTGCTATCTCTGAAAAGCAAAACCTCTTATTCATATTTTGTTGTTTTACAATTCATATATCAATGTAATATTATATTAAAAATGATAATTATTTAATTTAAATCTAATTCAGCATAAGAGGTGTATACTTTGTCCGGAGAAGTGTATAAATATAAACGTCCAGGTACCAAAAAACATTTTCACTTAAAAGAAGCAGACGTTTTTATGTTAACAGTTTTATATTACAAAAGAGCTCTTACAACACGACAAATCACAATGTTATATAGTGCATTTGAGGGAAGAGAATGTTCTGAAGCTAGCATATTTACAAAGCTTGATCGATACTCACAATACGGAGCTATGCTAACTAAAAAAATAGATAAAAGGGATGACAGCATTACGAAACGCGCCTTATTTGCCTTAAAAGAAAAAACAATTGAATTTTTAATGGAGATAGGAAGAATTCCTAAAAAAAGTTCCAAAAGAAGGTACTCACGAGCAACTTCTTTTCACACAGTATGTTCACGCGAAGTCATTATCCGTACTCTTCTAGCGACTACAAAGAAAGCTCAAACCAATGAAGTATTATATAAAGTGGATATTCGTTCTTTTTACCAGAAACAAAATATGACAATTGAGGATGACCAGTTGCCTTTAATTCCTGATGAACATATTTCATATCTAGGTAAAAATATCTATATCGAGATGGATATGTGTAAAGAAACAAATGCTACCTTAGTTGAAAAAGTAGGTAAGTACATAGAATTTTCACAAAAAACGAATGAGAATATAACCGTTGTTTTTGTTATGTACGACAAATCTATGTTCCTTGCTGAAGATGCTGAACCACCATACGTGCGGATGAAAAATCTATTATTTTCTATACGGAAATTTCATGAAATATTAATAAATCTACCCAATCTACATGTACACGTCTGCTCGCTTAAAAATGCTGGAGATGTAATTTCAGATATCATCCTTGGAAAAGATGATAATCAAAACTTTGAACAAGATATTCTTTTATCTTTATCTCAACGTTCAGTAGGAGATGCCGATTGGCGTTACGCATTTGTTGAAAGGGTTCAAGCGTTCAAAGAACCAATAGATGGAGGCCTTCGACGAACGTATAGGAGAGATAAAGATGTTATCCAAGATTTCTTCTTTATTTTCGGAAATGAAAATGATTACCGGATGATTGCTAGACTAGACGATGTCATATTTTCAAGAAAAGAAGGGGACGAAGGCGTTCCACTTGTTGTTATTTATCCGAAGCGTGAAAAACCTAGAGATATTCTTTTAATGAACGCTTATCACAACGTTCTACTGCTATCCTTACAAAATGAAAGTGTCACTATAGAAGCGGATGAACAGATCCTGGTACGTACTGCAAATAACATTCATCCGAAAAGACGTAAACTTGTAGAATTATATTAATCTATTATTCTCTATATAAAACTATATAATTTTATTGATTCTTATTATTTAAAGTGTTAGAATAACGTTTGAACATATAATGAAAACTACAATCAAATCAGAACATATGAAATTAAGGCAAGCGACACACGCTGTTTTTACAGTGGGTGTCGCTTGTCTTTTTTTATATGGAGAAAGGTGGAAAATGATAATGAATTTACAATTTGCAACAACAACGAATGGGGGAGTGCTCTCTGCAAGAGAAGCATTTAAGAACCCAGAACTTGTACTTAAACATATTACAGAAGAGGGTGCAACGTTTAATGTTTCTCTACAAGATATCCAAGTTCCAGGAAAGCCAAATTACTTTTGGTACGATGTCATAATTGAAACGGCAACAAATAAAAAAATAGAGGTGAATATTGCAGTACTTTCTCAAGAAGAGTATGACCAACTATGTGAAAGAAGTAGTATTGATTTATATTTAAAACAAACCGAAGATGCAGCGAAATTCTTTTTAGAAAAATCAAAAGAACAATTTAAACCAGAATTCAATAATCGCTTCACATTCCATCATAAAATTCAAATATATCTGTAAGATGTAGGTGAATTTCTATGGGGACACTTAAACAACGGTTACCGTTATGTACTACAATCACCTTAATTAGTGGATTTATTTTTTCATTTGGATTCGGTCTAGTAAACTACATAAAGTTACTCTACTATGCATTTGAACCACCGTCTTATCCTATAGAAATTACATATATACCGCTTATTTTAATGTTCTTCTCTTTACTATTAGGAGAATTTAGCTTTAGGTTTTACAGTCGCATTCCTGCTTTACATGTCAAAAATGGAAATTTGTTAATTTTAATTATCTCTCACATTGCAGTTGATATCCAATTTTTATGGTTTGCAACTGCTCCGATCCATGCAAAGGTTATTCCTTATCTCACGGATAAATCAAAACATATTAATTTTGGTGAATATGAGGCAATAGGCCAGGTCTTAACAGGAAATTTTCACACATTCACTTTGATTTTTGTATTTTTACCTACAGTATTTATGATTTTGTTCACACTTTGGTATAGTGGCCATATTGTTCGTTACCGAGGGGAGATATTAAAGTGGGTACAAAAATACGAATATAAAAATTACAAGTTACAAAAATGGTTTAATAGCCAAGAAGAACAAATATATCCTGATGTAGAAATTGGGCCTCATATTGGGCATAAAGAGATGGTTCGTATTAAGGGGAAAGATAGAACGCTAAATGGAATTATTATTGGTCCAATTGGTTCTGGTAAAACATCAAGTTTAATTATTCCTATGATAAATCAAGATTTACACTGGATGGTACGTTTCATAAATAAATTTGAAACAGCGTATAAAAAGAATGATTATGATACAGAAGAAGTAAAAGGAACATTTTTAAATGGTGTGACTGTTATTGAACCTAGTAATGATTTATGTCAAAAAGTATTTAAGTTGGTACAAGCACATAAGATCCCTGCAAGTTCTGTTTACTATATCGATCCAACTAATCCTGATACCAAAAATATAAACATTCTGCGAGGACCAGTTGATAAAGTAGCAGAGGTTTTCGCAATGGTTATTCAAGGTTTGTCTGAATTTAACAATGCGTTCTTTGAACAGGCCCAGCGTAACCACCTTAAACAACATATCTATTTACTAAAACTACACAACCCACAAAAAGATGTTACCTTCGACGACTTAATTGAGATGTATGATGATGTAGAACGTGTCCATCGTATGCATAAGCTTTTAAAGGTCCAAGTAGAGAAGTTATATGATTTTGTTCAAAGCAGGGCTGCTTCACGTGACCAAAAAAATGAATATAAAATTATAAAAGGTATTGATGAATGGTTTGATAATACCATTCGTGAAAAAACAGGCTTCCAAGGAGAACCAGCAGTTTATAAATTAGGGAAATATCGCGGACAACCAATGCATTATGACAGAGAAGAAGAATATGTTAAAGGTTTACGTAATATCTTAAAAGATTTGGCTTCAAACGTTTTAATACGACGCGTTTTATTTGGAACATCCGATTTTGATTTCGATGTTCATTTAGAGCAGGGGGGCATTTTACTTGTTAATACAGCGAAAGGAGAGTTAGCAGACCTTTCAAACGTATTAGGAAAATTTATATTGTTAAGTATGCAGAATGCAGTATTCCGTAGAGAGCCAAACATCTCACCTTACCATCACATTATTGTCGATGAGTTTCCGGATTATGTTGTGCGGCCATTTAAAGAATTCCCTGCACAATCTCGTAAATATAAAGTAATTCTAACAATCGCTAGCCAAACACTATCTCAATTAGCTCTCGACTTCACAGAGCAATACATGTTTACCTTACTGAGCTCATTCCGTAACAAAATGATATTTGGAGATGTAACGCCATATGATGCAAAAATCTTCTCTGTCATGTTTGGTGAGAAAGAGGAATTTAAAGAGGCGGAATCGGAACAAGGGATTTCTCCTATGCAAGAGAATCCTGTTAGTCGATTAGGATCAACCTATCAGAAAACAAAAGAAGTTATTATGTCACCAGGAGATATCATGGCACAAGGTGCATTCATCTGTGCTGCCCGTATTGTACAAGACAATCATGTCCAACCCGTACAACAAATTACGAGTAACTTTGTACCAAAAGAAGAATTTGTTCAAGCGGTTATTCAGGTAGATATGGAAATAGGACGATATTGGGAAAATGAACGTCTCCGTCTTATTAATGAATCTATCGTCAAAGCAAATCCTATAAAGCATGTAGATGCAGAGAAGATGAAAGAATTTGTACCTTTATTCCCTATGCAAGATGAGGAAATGGAGAAAGATATACCAATAAAATTACAAGGTGAGCAACAATACATTGTATCATTGGAGAATTATAGAGGACATAAATCCGAAAGTACAACCTCTTCTAACGATTCTGCAGTTGTCAGCCAACAGACCGAGGTTGATAAAGAAGAGGCAGAAAATAAATTGTATAAAGAAATTAAAGGATTCGTTATTGAATCACAACAAGTCTCTCCAGCCTTTCTGCAAAGAAAATTTAAAATTAGCTATATGAAAGCTGCTCAATTTATTGAGAAGTTAGAACAAAATCAAGTTGTAAGTTCTTATGCAGGGAATGGCCCTCGTACAGTTCTAATTTCAAATGATAATAGTATACCAATATTACCAAGAGAATCAGATATTAATACTACCCAATCACCTGAAATAAGTATAGAGAATACTATGTCACAAGAAGTAACCATTTCAGGCGAAGACAACGAGGTCACGCAAGGAGAGACAAGTTTCTTTAAAGATATTCTATTAGAAGAATGCCCTGAAATAAACATGGAAGTAGAGGAAATGAACAAAGAATTATCTATTACTACACTAGAACAAGAGTGGGACAAAGATTCCATAATGCATTCCGAAATTTCTGATGAGACTGCACCATTTCCAGAAGAATCCCCAGAAAATGGACTTTCAATTTCAATAACAGGTTATGCAAAAACAAATATAGAATCTACCCCAATTTTAAAAGAAAAAAAAGAAAATGTAGAGATCAATACGATTCCAGTTACAAAAACGGTTGATCACATTGAAGAGAATAAGCTTGAAGAGGAAGTTGCAAAAGTTTACGAATCCATTAGCCTTACTGTTCATCAAAACTTAGAAAAAAACATGATAGAGACCATTGGAAATGATGAGGAACAGCGTGAATATAAATCCATGAGCTATAAAGAACAACAAAATCGCTTGAAATCCCAACAAAAAAATAAGTATAACAATACGCAATCACAGCTTAACAAAAATGAGCAACCAAAGACCAATATATCCAATGTTATGAGCAAAAGTCTGGATGATATCTTTGATAATATCGATAGTTAATCTATTAATATTTAAATCTTACATCTCGATAAACTTATATAATTTTTAAAACACCAATCTTACCTAAAATATGATAAAATAAAACTAATTGTTATGTAAAAAATATACACAAATAGAAATTAATAGAATTGAGGTTGATAGCTATCAAAAAATCTATGAATTTATTGTACTGTACCTTAATGTTTATAGGCGTAGTTTTCCTTTTAAAATTCTTTGAATACTTATTTAATATTACAATATATACTCAAATGAATGATTCTTTTATAATAACCTTGATTTTTTTGATAGTGTTTTTTCTACCTAAAAAAGTAAGACAATATATGTTTAAAAAAATTCATTGGTCGTTTTTTACCGACTTTAAAAATTACTTATATGTATTTGTGGGATATATCATAGTATTTGTATTATCACAGATTGGAAGTTTGATCTCTATAAAAGATCAAACAATAAATTCCGAAACAATACAGATTACATCCATGTCCTACATAGCAGTATTTATTTTAGGCGTGGCTATTATGACACCCTTTTGGGAAGAAATGTTTTTTAAAAGAATCATATTAGATACATTAGATTGTTACATTCCATTTTGGCTTAGTGTCTGCATAGTATCCATTATTTTTGCATCATTACATAGCATTCCAATGGAATATCGTATTTTTCCATTTGTATTGAGTGTTGTAACTAGCTTTATATATAAAAAAACAAATTCATTATTAGCCCCCTTTTTTATCCACTGTCTCTGGAATTTAACCAGTATTACTTGAAAGAGCCCTTTTTTGCAAAGGGCTCTCTTTTAAAAAGTATCCTTTTAAACTGGTACTCTATCCAGAGTTGTAATTCTTCTATTTATTGTTTCGTCAGAAATAAGCTGTCCAATTGGATTATATGTTTTAACCCTTATACGATAATCTTTTACTACATTATACTCTTTGAATTTACGACTTGATGAAGTCACTTTAGAACCTCCAAGTTTAACTGTAACTCCCTTATACGCAAATGATATCTCTCCTGAAAATGTTGTAGCAGTATTTAATGTAACAGTTCCCTTATAAGTTCTAGAAACTAGGGATTGAGACACGATACTACTTTTATATTGATTACAAGTAGCACATAAAAGTTTTGGATCTTGGACACCGAAGTTAGGTTGGTTTAATACAGCATTTTCATCTAAAATTTCAATTTCATATGTGTTTTGAGGTTTTGTTTCAGCTGAAGCAGACGGAGTAAACCCTACTAAAATAGGTATTGCTAATAATGAAGCTGAAAGACTTGGTATTATGCTTTTCTTTAACAATTAAATCACCCTCCTTTATTATTATTCAACCAAAAAATAACATATTTATATTAAAAATGGAATATTTTACTAGAATTTTATATATAAAGATTAAGAGTTAAATTTTGGAATTACAGGAATTGTTACTGTTTTTTTATTTCTCTTCTTAATCTACTTGTAACTTGTATTATAGATTTAATAATATTTCTACTTACAATTTTTCTATTAAACTCATACTAATTTTATACTTGCAAAATTTACATAATACCATTATATTTTAATTAACAACTATATAAATAAAGCATAACTTACGTGAAGGACACACCTTACGTACCATTCCAACGGTACAGGTGTGTCCTTTTTTACGTTCTAGGAGGAAAATATAATGGCAGAAGGTAAAGTAAACACACAAATTACAGAAGAACTAGGGATGGCCTTTGAACCACAGAACAACTCTATAGAGGAAATGCATGTAGAAGTAACCTTTAATCAATTTGAACGGGTACGAGAGCATGAATTAGAAGAATTAGCTCGTATGAAACGGGAGCGTACTGTAGGAAAAGGGTTAATTACGGTCGTATCTGAAAAACTGTTTCCAACTAAAAATGGTACATCAGAGCGTATACAAGTACTTACAATTGAAATTGGTACTCATACGACTGCATACTGTCCCATTACAGAGGCTGGAATCAATATTCCTAAAAACCCTCAGTGGCTAATAGGAAGGACCAAACCTGTTATTATTGGGCACTTCCAAAGAACTGAAGAAGGTAACTTCGCCGTCGTATCTATTACCGCGGGAGAACTAGCACTTCAAAAGAGGTTATATGAAGAAGTAACAGCACAAGAGGGGAATAAAGTATACACGGGAACTGTCTCCGGACATATTCCATCTGCACAAACTGTTTTAGTTGAGGTTCATGGTGTAACCGTAGGAGTGAGGTATTCCCAATGGTCACACTCATTTGTACGTCCAGAGAATATTGTGATTGGCGATGTTGTAGAACTTATCATTGATAAAGTAGTAGAAAAGAATGGCCGTTATGAATTTAGAGGAAATAAAAAGAAACTAGAAACAGATCCAATGGATAAGCTATTAGAGCTAAAGAAACGCCATGACCGATTTGTAGGTAAAATAGTAGGGGTAGATGCAATTGCTGGTATTTTCGTAGAAGTTGCACCAGGTATTCAATTTAAAGGACTAAAGAGCCGTAATCTTGCCAACCCAACTGCGGAAGATGCAATAAACCAAACGATTGTTACATGCGAGCTGCTTAATATCGATGCCAAAAATAGAAAAGGAACTGTACGTATCCTAAATTACCCCCAAGGACAGAGTAAAAAATCTAATTCGTCAATTTATCAATTTTAATGGATGATTATGCGTACAATAGAGAAACAATTGTCTACTTATGTACCATCTATTCCTCATTTATCAAATGAGGATGTACAGGGACTTCAAATATATCGAATACATGAACTGGATAAATCCTATGTATTCCATTCTTATGAAGAATTGGTTAAGTTTAAGCAGCGTTTGACAGAAGTACAGTATGCCATACTTACTTTCCTTGGTGTTCATACATCTGTTCGATTCAATCATTTACTATATTTATTCAAGAACAAATATTCACGTAAGAAAATAAATGATGCACTTCAAGGATTACTTTACTATCGTCTAATTGAAAAATGGCAGGTTGAGAGTTTTGATATGGAAATCTTTGAAGAAACATATACATTATCCGATAATGGTTATAAGCTCTTAAAATACTGGAAAGGTAATATGTTCTTCTTTGCTCCAGAGCGTCTTGATAATCACGGTAAATTTGTTCATCTACGCTATTGGCATGATATAGACCTACTTTGCCACCTGCGTTATGCTCCTTCCTTTATAGGGCATATTATGCATCCATCTATTAGTAAAGGGGTTTTTACCCCTCCTTTAAGTTTTGCTGCGCAGGGCGGAGTAAATCAAGAATTTAATTTTGTTGTATACTCTACCTTATTAACAGATAAAAAGGATCGTTTAAGACAAATTATCGCTAGATGGAGAGATTTCGTGGAGTCAGGTAAGGATGTTATCATAAAAGATTTAAGGAATAACCCTACAATCCTAGTTATTTATGTTTCTACTGAAAAACAAGCAAAGCAAATTAATAATGAACTACTACTTGATTTAATTCCTGGTAAAGTATTGCTATGTATAGGAGAAACATTACATGTAGAAGGATTACAACATGCTTTTTATCAGCCTCTTGCAGAAGGAAAGATTAAGCAATTAAATACAAAGCTATTCACAATAAACTAAGCCACCCTTACAAGCTATTGCTTTCTTTTAAAGGGTGGCTTGTTTATTGTATAAAAAGCACAAAATACTTAAAAACAACTTAAGAGAACTAATTATCCCGTGTCTACCTCTATACAAAGTACGGATTTTACGAAATAATACTACTTGATGCCTGTTTTAACAACAACAATAATATATATAGATGTTGTTATTATTAAAATAAAATATACAAGAAAGGAGTAATACATTGCTACGCATACAAAGAGGGTACATGTACGATCCGGATGATAATGAAGTAATTGTAAATGAAATTTTCTACGATGCGGCTTCAGATAAAAAGCTAGGAAGTAAGATGGGGGTATTTTGTGCAGTAAAGCTACCTACTGCTATTTTTCGAAAGGTTAAAGAAAATGAAAGTAAGTCCTATATGGAAAATATTGAAGTTGAAAAAGGAACTATTAGAGAACTACTTTTTTATTTAGACCAAAATCAAAAACCAGAAAAACTATATTTTGAAATGCAGTACATGAATTGACACCCCCACGGCTAAAGCCACATGCTGACTAACGTCAGTGGGATTCTTGCTACCAAAGGCGAAGTCTATTTCTAGTATCGCTGATGTGCAAGATTGCGGTGTGCCATCACCACTCCGTATCCAGTGCATATAGCAGATACGGCACTCGTTCTATTACCAAACGAGTCAGATTGTGAGTTCTCAAATGTGTTTTAGCGTCTTGTGCTTGACGACTCAATACATTTTACGGAGTAGAAGAATTTGTTACTCCAACCTCATATGTATTCTGTTTTCAGAGAACAAGATTGTTTTAGAGACTTTTACTTGTCTGTTATGAAAATCATACCATTTCAAATGCTTGATGTACAGAACGTACCTTCGGTATTTTATCTGTACATCGCATTTGACCTCACTCTCATCCCACCCCACCCCTAAAAGGGGTAATATCGCACCATAGTGGGCTTTCCCGTTCGGAAAATCTGTAATACCAAGAACCGAAAATAAGAGGGGATTTGTAGCAGGGGAAGCAGGGACATTATTATTCAATACATATAACAACTGCATATAAAACCTCTTCTTATATTCGTTCAATTAAAACAATTGAATACAATATAAAAATAGTTTAATATAAACGTATGTTTATTGTTTAATTGATTCCGTTTATTCCCACGCTTTATGAGTTGTGGTTGAGTTGTAGAAGCAAGTTGTGTTCTTGTTTCAATTATGAAAGGGCTTCTTTGAGCCGATTAATGTATATAGCTTATTTTGCTATGCACATTTTCAATCGACTTAAAGAAGCTCTTTTTATGTTGTCTTTAAGTTAGGAATCACTTGTAAATAGACCTTTTGGGCTAATAATATGCTAAGTGAAAAAAGCACATATATTGTGCTTTTTTGTTTAAATTAGAGGAGGGATCATATGAAACTTTACAAAGTACGGCATAAGAAAAAGAATGTGAGAGTAATATGTGCTCGTATTTCTTATGAAGCAGTAAGTTTTATTTAAAGGAAACGTACATGATTGCGATTGTGTGGAATAGCTAAACTATCAAAAATTAAGTTCAACCGAACAAACTAAAGTTATTCATAATGGATATGAAACATTAAGATTACTACAGGATACCTGTAATGAGATAAAAATTACTGGCAGTCCTTATACTCTTGTAGGAATAGTACAATAAAGAATGAATTCATAGCCTAACTTTTTAGTATTGTTAAGACTTTTTGAATTCAAAACGAAAAAAAGATATTTAGTGCTAATTTATGGTAGAGTAGAGAAAGAATGGAATATGCAAATTGTGAAATAGGGAATTTATATAGAAATAAGGTACTCGTTGCAATGCTAAAAGCACAAGGAATTAGAAAACGAAATATAAGAGGAGCACTATAATATGATTACAGTTAACCGAGGATATATGTATGATCCAGATGATAATGAGGTTTTAATTACCGAAATTTATTATGAAGCTGCTACCAATACTAAGTTAGGAAGTAAGATGGGGAATTTATCTTACACAGTTATCCCTAATGAAATTAAAGAAAAAATAGAAGCAGCTGCTTCATTATCTTATATGGAAAACATTCAGATGTCTCAGCAATTAGCTGTTGTATATCAAAATGAAATTAACATGTATGGAAAACCTGAAAAATTGTACTTTGAGTACACAAACATGTAAGTGGCGCAAAGACATTGAACCAAATGGTTCAATGTCTTTTTATAAAAGGGCTCTAAACAAGCTAAATATAAATGAAATTGTAATCGATTAAAAATAGAGGAATTACATAATAAAAACCTCACCATCTTATAACACGGTAAGACCTTTACAACAAACAATAATTGCAACTATATTAATTTTACATTACATTAAGGTTAGAGAATCTTATTATACTAATAAATCGCTAAATAGTAGGTGGGGAAAATGGAATTTAACGATTTGGGTATTACCATTAAAGAACTTAGAATGAAAAAAAATATATCACAATCCGAATTATGTCATGGAATATGTTCACAAAGTCAAATTAGCAAGATAGAAAAAGGTATAATTTATCCATCTAGCATATTGTTATATCAATTATCTGAAAGACTTGGTGTTGATCCAAATAATATATTTGCACTAACTCAAAACAAAAAATTAAAATACGTACAAAATGTAAAACATGTAATGATAGATTGTACAAAGCAAAAACAATTTAAAGAACTTTATGAAATAGTAAAAAAAGAGAAAAACGAAAATAATTTCCAATCAAGAGAAGATAAACAATTTCTACTATGGTATGAGGCAATTGCTATATATCGTGTGAATAACGCAACAAAATTGGCTTTAACTCTTTTAAATACTGCATTAAAACTAACTATAACTAATGTTGATTGTTTATCAGAAAGAGAAATAGATATTATGCAGTCAATTGCTATATTGTATGCGGAAAACAAAGAATACGAAAAATCGATTAATATATTAAATAGATGTTTAACTAATTTTAATAAGTTAGATTTTCCTAGAGATAAAGAAATTAAATTAAAAGTCTTTTTTAATTTAACAAAATGTTTAAATCTAATGGAGCAATATGAAGAATCAATAAGATACAGCGATAAGGGCATCCAAATGGCTATTAATCTAAATACGCTCTACCTATTAGGTGAATTATACTATTTAAAAGCTTCGAATTTATTAAAACTTAAACAACCTAATGAAGAAGCTGTTGTTAGTAACATGAAAAAAGCATTATTTATATTTGAATTAACAGAAAAAGAACATTATATACAAATGATTAAAGATAAACTTATTGAAATACAAAATAAAAAACAATCATAATTTCGTAAAAACTACTTACAAGGCCCACAAGAAAAATCCCTATAGCTTTTAAACTTAGAACTATATTATTAAAATTAAGGTGGTTCAAGTCGGAGGAAGGCACCTTGGGGTGTCTTTTTTATAGGAGGACACCCAATCACCACCAACTTAAGAAAAATCCAAAAAAAAACGAAAAAATGAGCTGCCTTCTCAAAGTAACTACCTATAGAGAAAGTAAATTTTCGTTTAGAAGGACTTTAAAATCTTAGCTTGATAGACATATGGCAAGACCCCATTTTAGTGTATTTAATACATTTAGGATAGGATCGTTGATTTACAGATCATTGTAAATATTAATACTGCCTCTTTAAAAATATCTTAGTTTTGAATCTCATCCTACTTACCAACTCTTCTTCAGTCCCTTCTTGTTTAATAAAACTGTGAATAAAAGTGTTTCTCATCTGCTGTACAGAAATACGTCTGTTTAACTCTGTTCGCTTCACTTCAAATCGTATAATATATATAAAGCTGTTGTATATCTTTCATGGTTAAGGAGATAGACCTAGTTAATCTACTTTTTCTAAATACCACTAAGGTATTTCTAATAAACTGTATATGGCTCATATTAAGCGATACAAGCTCTTGCAAGGTTAAACCATAGTTTACTATTAAATTGATTATACAAGCGTTTCTATCCATGATTAGAGGTCAAAATTTAGCCTGTCTTTCAATGAACTCCTTTGTCTTCATTCGAATAGGGAAAAAAGCTTCTAAGGTTTTCTCCAAGCTATTGTCATCTTCATTATAATCATCTGATTTCTTTGGGTATATTATATAACAGAAAGTAGGCTGAAGCCCTGCTACCGCCCTTTGCTTTTTTGATATGTTGATTATTATTTATAGAGCCAAATGAATAAAGTTATTATAATACTCCAAAAAAGAACTACAAAGACTAGTCCCCAAAATATCCCTTTGAAAAATCTAATCTCATTATGCGTATGCATTTCTATATCAGTTGTATCTTTTAGTACAGCCATATTTAAACCTCCCAATAAAAATTTTTTACTAAAATAAAAAAAGGACAAACCTGGCCCTGTTAGGGATACGTAGGTTTGTCCTTTTGTATGAGGGTAATGCTATCTTTAATTACCATTATTATAACTAAATTAACAAATATTTTCAATTAGGTCTGACATCTTATTAACAATCATACTAGTAATAATAAAATCTATTATAAATATATATCTTATATATTAAAAAGAAATAAAGATAAAACTATTATAGGTCATCAAAAATAGGGGAAAGATCTACTCCCACAAGGGAGAATTTGATGTTAGAACCTAAAAAATCATAAATAGTAAAAAATGTATCCGTAGATTCAATGATTATCAGACTTTCAATTCTACAAAAAAGCAGAAAGAAAATCATATGTTTCTACATGAAATCGGAAAGAAATTAATACAAATCACTTTATATTTATCCAACTATGGAAATAGGCTTTATTTTCTTTGGTTTGGTAAATAAGGCAGTATCTAACGTTCAATTATCCACATTTTGTTCAGAAAATGTAGCTATTTGTTAACATAACTCAGTATTTACACATAACTCACATTATTATTGATGATTTTTATTAGATGAAATAAACGACACTAGTATTATCAAGGATATTGAGAAAATATTATTCACATTTAAACATAATTGTCCTCATATCCACTGTTTTTATAAATATCCTTCTGATTTTTTGTAGGTATAATAGGATAGGTTTTATTACGGAAGAAGAATACGCATTAGTATTATGTGGAGAGTTATGGACAGAAAGAAGAGAACTTGTATAGAAATGCATAAAAAAAGACTCCATTTTACATGAAGTCTTTTTGATTTGGTATGTATAAATAGAGAAGTGGAAAAGGGGTATTAATGAAACAAACACGAATAACCCTCCACTTTTGATTTTTTCAAAAATAGAGGGCTTGTAGCTTTTTATTTTATTTCCATTGCGGTTAGCACCTGATCCGGATCTGTTATTGTTACACCAGAACGTACTAAACGTTCGAAGGTACGCATAAACTCTAGTAAATTAAACTGCTTTGGTAGCTCAATCACACGCAGCTGCTCTTGTGGGAGTTTATCAATTGCTTCGATAAACCATTCACGTACATCACTTGGAATTATGCGTTCTTTATGGTCACGTACTTTTAATTTTTCACGCATTTCAATTTCTAAAGCGATATATGCATGGAGATTAACACCCTGATCATATGCATATTTTCTAAATAACGTTTCTTCCTGGTATTTTAGATAATTACGGTGATAAGACTCTTCCGTCACTGGTACCGCAAACTTCTGCTTCAGTAGTGCATGCACATTTTTAAACATCTTCTTAATGTTATGGAGAGAGTACATAGAATAATGTAGACCAAAATTAAAGACAGCTTGCTCACGGTCACTATTTCTCTCTTTTGGTATATGTTGCGCAATAAGAGGGTAGATGCCTTCTTTCGCCGCTGTATCAAGAATTTGATATTGAGATGTTTGATGCAATAGTTTTTTCAATGTATATACAATTTTCGTTGGATATCCTTCTTTTCGATCAACCATGTCACGAAGACCACGAATGACACTACGAATTTGACGATGACAAGTATGCTTTAAAACATGAATGAATTTATTTATATCTGCAGACAGTTCACCGATGTTCATTTCTTGTAGGACTGACTCGATGAACTTCGCTTTACGAGCATAAGTAGCTTTTGGTGTAAAGGGATCCCTGTGTTGTTCTTCACCAGCTTCTTTCGTACATAAGAAGTCTGAATGGATTGAAAGGTATAATGTTGTATATCGTTTTGTATGCTTTACACCTTTTTGCATTTTACAAATTTTGAATAGGGGATTACCCGTACATGGTATTGCAGTTGTTAATTCTTCGATAACCGCATGAATTTGGTGCGGATATTTTTTATGTAAGAAACGATACATCCCACCAAAGTGAGTTTTGTTGCCTCTTTCATCTTGCTTGTCCAAAGAACGTTTTAAAGTTGTTTCTGTATGTTGTTGCATTGCGATATCTAAGAATAGCTTCTTAGCCGCTACAGATAGCTTAAAGAAATCCTTTGTAAATACAACCGGACTAATATATACGTACGGATTTGCTTTTTCTGTTTCCTCATTCATAAAATGAGTCAGTTTAATTGTATATCGGCCATCTACGCCATTTTCAATGGAGATAATGTTATGTAAGTTTAATTTCTTTAATGCGATATAGAATTGAGAGTGTTGGATATAAGCAAATTCTTCTTTATATTGCTTGTAATCTTCCCACATCATATGTATTGTTACATTTGGAATGACACCATTTGTATAGCATTTTTTATGTAGGTACAAGAATACTTCTAGATCTGCATTCGTAATACCGTATAATTTATGTTTTCTTCCGGTTTTTTCTGCAATTGCAGACATTGCACGACGTGAAAAAGATGGTTTAGCTTGTTCGACAAAGCCTTCTACATCAGCAATGCGTTCTTCGTATGTCATGTGCTGCAGAATATCTTCTAAATATGTATCTTTATAGCTGTAGTATTTTTCCTCAAATGTTTCCACAAGCTTTTGCCAAGATTTTAATGTGACTAAAACTGCGTTTGTCTTTTCCCCATTTAAGCTACGTTGATTACGTATCACAAATGATTTCCCCATCTTTTTCACCTCCGTTCTGCAAAATTCGAAATGTATGCCAGAATACTATAAAATATACCAATTTTGATTATAGCAAATCGAAATTTGGCGAAAGGTGCTCCTTTAAGAAGAAAAATAGCAACTTGCAACAGCCTCTAAAGCCAAGTGTGTCAAGGGATTAGAGAATTTCATAATTTTTTTTTGTGTTAAGGATACCGCAAACGTGTTGCAAGTTGTGTGATATGTATAAAAGTAAGTGGAAAGGTACCTAAACCCTTGGTATATAAAGAATTAGATTAAAATCTGTAGGGAAGTTAGGGAAAGGATACCGCAAACGTGTTGCAAGTTGATGAACGCAATCATTAAAAATGAATTACAATGATTAACCTTGATATAAAAGGACTTGTTGGCATTTATAGATTAAAAGTAGGGAAAGGATACCGCAAACAGTGTTGCATCTTGTGAGAAAAATAAGGGTATGCATACCGCAAACGTGTTGCAAGTTGTGTGATATGTATAAAAGTAAGTGAAAAAGTACCTAAACCCTTGTTATATAAAGGATTAGAGTAAAAATGGTAGGAAAGTTAGGGAAAGGATACCGCAAACATGTTGCATTTTATGTATGTAACTTATTCAAAATATGAGAAAAATAGCTTAAAAACTTTAAAATGACATGATTTTTTAAAAATTACTTGGTTGAGAAATAAATTATACTGTTGCAAGTTGAAAGAAATAGGGCAAGGATACCGCAAACGTGTTGCAAGATGAGAAAAATAAGGGAAATAAAGCGCAAAAGGAATGTAAGTAAGGAGAGATAGGTAAGAGAAAGAGCAAACTGTTGCAAGTTGAAGAGTTAAGGAAAGCAAAGCGCAAAAGGAATG